>JBCDAJ010000035.1:0-46786 GCA_039185935.1 Cyanobacteria bacterium P01_F01_bin.56
GAACTGTGAGAAATGTCTCGCTCGTGCCAAAGGGCGACGTTTTCCAACGCCGCCATCGCATTACCGCGAATAATGCGGGCGCAGCCTGTCAACCGCTCAGAGCGAATTGGATTGCGCTTATGAGGCATGGCTGAAGATCCCTTTTGCCCCTTCGAGAAAAATTCCTCAACTTCGAGTACGTCAGTGCGCTGCAGGTTGCGAATCTCGACGGCAAATCGCTCCATTGAAGCGGCCAATAACGCTAGCGCGTTCATAAATTCGGCGTGAATGTCGCGAGAAATGACCTGAGTAGAAGCCGTGTCGGGACGTAGCCCCATTTTCTGACAGGCTAGAGACTCAATGCGCGGATCGACATTAGCGTAAGTACCCACCGCCCCAGAAATCTTGCCCACCGCAACCTTATCTTCTAAGTGAGAGAGGCGATCGCGATGACGCAGCATTTCGGCTAACCAGCCTGCCAATTTGAAGCCAAACGTCATCGGCTCAGCATGAATGCCGTGCGAGCGCCCAATCATGACGGTGTCGCGATGCTCTTGAGCCCGATAACGAATTGCCTGAATCAAGTTTTCGACATGGGTTTTGATGACCTTCAGGCTTTCGACCATTTGCAGTGATAAAGCTGTATCTAGCATGTCAGAGCTCGTCATGCCGAGGTGGATGTAACGTCCGGCATCTCCAACGTACTCATTGACACTGGTTAAGAAAGCAATCACATCGTGGCGCACTTCCGCTTCAATTTCTAAAATGCGTGCCGGGTCAAAGTTGGCTTTTGCCTTGATTTCATCAACCGCCTCCTGAGGAATATAGCCGAGTTCTGCTTGCGCTTCACACACGGCCACCTCAACCTGCAACCAGGTTTTGTATTTATAAAGGTCGTCCCAAAGTTCGCCCATTTCAGGCAGAGTGTAACGTTCTATCAAGGCGCCAAGCAGAAAACAACCGCTCTATTCTACAGACCCATGCCCTACTTATGATTTTTCTCCCTCAATTAAACCAAACGAAATTTTTCTACCGGATGCCCGATACTCATGCCCGATACGCCTGGCCGCACCCAGCCGCTTTGAGCACAAGATTTGCTGGATTTTTGCTTGGCCATAAACGAGACGATACAATTTTGTGCTAGTTTAATTGGGCATCTTTATCGTAAGCCGGGGCGTAGCGCAGCTTGGTAGCGCACTACTTTGGGGTAGTAGGGGTCGTGGGTTCAAATCCCGCCGCTCCGATTAACCGAAACCCTTACCCCATTAGGGTTTCGGAACTATTTAAACAACAGAATATTGGTTGGTGACGACTGGCTCTCGCGGACAAAACGCGACACAATTACGCCATTACACGACACGGGTTGGTGAAATTGTGGTGACAGCAAAATCCAGTAAGGGCACGGTTTCGGTTAGCGCTAACCGGGGATGGCTGCGATTAAGGTGGCGACATCAAGGCCAGAACTACACCATGGCGGTGGGTTTGCCGGATAGCTCGATTAATCGAGAGTTGGCCCAACGCCAGGCAGCCATCATTCAGGCCGATTTACAGGCGGATCGATTAACGCCTGGGAGTTTTGACCCAACGCTCGCAAGGTATCGTGACCAGCACGGTGAAAATGCTATTTCGGTGGTGAAGCTATGGGAACGTTACACCGCCTATAAACAGAAGACGTTACCCGACCCGGACTCTCTAATGAAGTATCGGGGTCTGACAAGGTACTTAAAGCAATACTTCAAAACCAGAGCGGCTCAGTCACTTTCTGAAGAACAAGCATTTGATTTCAGAGATTGGCTGCTTAAGCAACTAGAACCTATTACCGCTAGAGAGCGTATAGGGATGCTGCGAAGCTGTTGGAAGTGGGCGATCAAGCGAAAGTTACTTGGTGAGAATCCATGGGCTGATGTGCGGGTGAAGGTACCGCCGAAAGCTAAGCCCAAACCCTTTACAACCGAAGAGATTGGGCAAATCTTGGATTATTGTGAGAGCGAGGCAAATTACCAGCACTGGCGAGATTTTATTCAGTTCTGCCTATCGGTTGGTTGCAGGCCCGGTGAAGCGGCGGGATTGAAGTGGAAGCATCTAGCCGATGATTGTAGTTCGGTGTGGGTCGGTGAAAGCTGGGGGCGTGGTCGCCAGAAGGGCACAAAGACAAACAGGGCGCGGGCTTTTACTCTGTTTCCAGAGCTTCAGGAGATGTTGTTGCAGCGCAAACCACAAGGCTGTAAGTCTGATGATTACGTGTTCACGGCTCCCAACGGTGGTCCAATCGATGACCATAACTTTCGCAAACGCTACTGGACTCCGTTGCTGAGTGAATTAGCCATACCTTACCGGAAGCCCTATAACACGCGCCACACGTTCAGTAGCCACGCCCTCGATCAAGGGTGGTCAGTATCGGAGATTGCGGCGGTGACAGGCAACAGCGAGGAAACCATTCTCCGCAGTTATGTAGGCAACCCGCATGGTCAAGTTGGGGTCCGGAGGTTATTTTAAAGCAGAGAACTAAACATTCTTGGGTCAACTACTAAGGCCATATTTGAGATTGTTTCATACCAATCGTCCATGACGCTGTCGCGACACTCCCAACGATGAAAATCCTGCTGAGATGGACTTTGGGGACTCTGGATAACGCTATTTTTAGAGCAATTTGGTTTTGGAATGCCACACATCAGGGGTAGAAGAAGTGGACTCCCGACAGACAATATTTAACTATTGAGAACATATCAAGCATCGATTAAAGTCAATGAAAATAACAAAGCTGCATATCAAAAACCTACGTGGGTTAAGTGATATTGAATTGGACTTTGATAAGCCAACCAACGTAATTGTTGGCCCTAATGCTGTTGGAAAGACAACGATACTCGAAGCCATTCGACTTACAAAGGCATTATTGATGCCGAGATATTTTCAAGAGAGTCAACAGGTTCTTATTTCATTGGGGGCAATGTCAAATCATCCTCATCTAAGCCAATTTCTAGACTTCTCATCTTTGGCAAGAGATGTGACACTAACAATACAGGTAAAGATGACAATAGAGTTAAGCACTGAAGAGCATAATTATTTATTCTCTGCGAAAGAACAATTGGCGCTTGAGGTTCTTAAAGGGCAGCTAGGAAATAGTGAAAATGAAGGTCAGCTTGCTTTGACACAGTACATGTCCTCAGACAAAGGAAAGAGGCAGTTAAGCGACACCTTAAACCGAGTTAAAGATCATCTGAACGAGGCATCAAATCCTTCCAAGATATTTGTTGAGCTATCAATAAACCCCAACATAAAAACCATCCAAGGAAGTAGTCATATAAATCAAGCAATGCTTGCCATGCTTGAAAAAAGATTGCCCCCTCATCAAGCATTGTTCAGTTATTTCCCGGCAGACAGAGCCTTTCCTACAGGGGAAGTAAACATTCAGATTGGCGCTTCTGAAGCCAACAATCAAATTCAATCTCATATTGGACAGGCTGCCACCAAATATCAAAGGTTAAAGCAATCTATTGTGAATAATTTGTTGCTTTCCGGAATACAAGATAATGAAATCAGAAGTGACTTTAGATTACTCTTCAAAGAGTTACTTCAAGGAAAAGATATGAAAAGTCTTAGCGTCTCCTCTGTCGGCATGCTAACAGTATTGATTGAAGAGTTGTCTTCAGGGCAAGTGTTTGACATAGACGGAATGAGTAGTGGAGAGAAAGGCTTAATACTTACATTTATGCTACTCAAGCGTACATTAGCCAGTGGTGGTATAGCACTTTTGGATGAACCTGAACTACATTTGAATCCTGCTGTATGCAAAAAAATAATTCCTTTCATTAGTAATGACATTATTGAACAGAATGACATACAAGTGATTCTGTGTACCCATTCAGGAGAAATACTTGGTTCTGCCTTCGATAGAGATGACTGTACTGTCTATCACCTAAGATCTCATAATGATGCCACTAAAATATATGAGCAAGATAATCAAGAGGTATTTACTGCCTTAAATCGCCTGGGAACCTCTGCTGTTGATAGCATTTTCTCGCGAGGCAACATATTTGTTGAAGGAGATCATGATACTCAGATATTAGAAGATGGCTTTAATGACTTAGTGACAGGCTATAGAATTACCGCTTTGGGTGGCAGATCTGAGGTTGAGAAAGAGATAAAGACTCTTCAAAAAGCAGAATCAGAAGGCAGATTAGATAGGCTTCATTGCTTTATATTTGACTATGATCGTATGCCAACAGAGATTCAGAATTCGCAAATGGTTAAAGTACTTCAATGGGATAGATACTGTTTAGAAAATTATTTAATAGGCAGCAAAATACTTTTTGATGAATTGAAAGATTTAGGCGTCAATGGGCTTGAATCTAGAGGATCTTTCACAAAGAAATTAAAAAAGCTAGCTCTTCAACAGTTGACTGAATTAACGGCCAAAAATGTTTATGGGGAACTATCACCGACAAGCCCTGGTCTAAGGGCAAAGGAGATAGAAGGAAAATCTTTCACTGAAATGTCCGATATCTTATTAGAGCGGCTGATTAAGATAAGCTCGGAGCTGCAAGATATCAATATAGACTCTTGGAAAGATGATTTCGTCGAGAAATGCAATGGTGAACTTAGTGAAAATAGTTCGTCATGGGGAGAAGACTGGATTAAATATGCCAGTGGAAAAAGATTGATTGATGACTTATATAAAGAATACTCAATGAATATTCCAAAGCTATTGTTTAAGAGAAAATTAGTTAAGAGAATGATGATTGAAAAAACCGAGGATTGGACACTTGTTAGGAGTAAGATTCAAGATGCACTTGCAGTCTAAATCTATTGCCTCGCTTGGATCAATTAAGACACTCTTGATTGATCTATTCAGAAAGATGTAATTGCTCACTCAGGAAACGTTTTTAGGCTGGTCACTCACACCCTATTAAACGAGAGAGTGAAGGTTTTATGTTTACGGAAACTGCTATCCGGCCCTTCTCTGCTGATTTGATTGTGCCTTAGCCCAGCGTTTGCACTCATTTAAGTGAGCTGGGCTGTTGAAACCCTGGCGCTGGCCGTCGCGAATTAAGGGGATGTTGTAGAGGGGGCGATCGCTACCGGCTTCCTTCCACCAATGGATGCCCTCTACCCAATGTTGACGACGGCGTTGTAGGGTCCGATCGCTCAAACCAAGCAACCGCGAGGCTGTCTGCTGGTCAGTAATTTCGGGCTCTGGTTCGATGTCAGCTTCGATTTGATCGAGCCGTTGTTCAATGCCATTAAGCCGCTGGTTGGTTTCTTCCAGCAGGGCGATCGCTCGCAGCAACATCATTTCTGTGGTTTCAGACGAGTGCAATTTTTCTCCTTGATGTGTTGCCCAAGAACGCAACTACTCACGCGAAATCTGGGGTTTTGGGGTAGTTGCTGTAACGAGAGAATGCGGTTTCTAGATGTATGACAGTTGGAGGCTTTAGGCCGGTTTTAGTCCAACGGTCTCAGTTAGGGGTTGAACGTGGGCGGCGGCGGTTGTGTTAAAGACTTGGCGCGGGCCGTGATCAGCTGCAAAGACAACCTTCCGATCGCCCTCTGCTGGCCCCTCACTAATCACCAGCTCCCCAGCGTGGCCATGCAGCTCACAGCGATCGCCCACTTGGAACCCGGCTAAGAGAGGACAAATCGGCTTGCGGCCTAACTCGCGGTTGGGCGGTTGCCCAATGCGCTCGCAAAACAGCCGATAATTCGCCTCTTTGTAGCGCTCCACAGCATCCCAAAGAGCATTGACCAGGTGTTGATACTCGTCGGGGGTGGGTTGTTCTGTACGTTTAATTTCACGGACCAGCGATTCAGCGTAGGCATGGAAGCTGGAGAGCTTGTGCAATGCCTGGGCTTTGGGGTCTATCGACTCATCCCAGTTGAGGGATTCGGGGCGATCGAGCAGTTTAGCGATCGCCTTCAAGTCTTCAGCGCAATGCTCAGGGATGCGGATCGCTGTAGTGGGTGAATTCCATTCAGATTTTCTCGGCATCAGTCACAGACTCCATATCAGCAGCTCATCGGCGCAGGTGAAAACGTCAAGCTGGTTATCTACAGGTCAAACCCCCTTGATGCCTGTGGATAACTCCTCTTTCCCCCCAGCCCCCCCAAACACCTCTGGGAATAAGTTTTTTTTATGAGCGGCGTCAGGGTGACTACTCTTCATTCCCCCCCAAGGGTCGGTAATACCCCAAGGCATCAAGGGTTCTGGCTCGTTGCGGCGATAAGGATTGCAAAGGTCATGCGGCAGGAGTTTATAGGCGACATCCCTTGCCATGTGCGGCATTACCGACCTTTCCTCAAACATGGCCAGCGTGTCGCTGTGGTCGGGGTGCCAAGTCCCCAGGTGGTTATACAGCGTCCGCATGCTGCAATGGGCGAGGGCAATTAGCTCATGGGCCCAATCAGTAACGGTTTCAAAGGTTTTGTAGCGCCCGTCAGAGAGGATGAGCTGCATCGCCTTCAGGATGCGTTGGGTCGCGTCCCATTGGCGTTCCTTATTGCCATCGGGGGCAGGCTCTAGGGGATACTGTGGGCCTTTCTGCTGGCCTTCGTTGTCGTGAGCGGGGAAGTAATAGCCTTCAACACTGCGAGCCCAACACAGGGCTTTGCGGTGGATTTCATGCTGATGTCGGCAGAAACTTTCATAGCCAGGGGAGCCGATCGCCCGATCGCTTACATAAGTGGCCAGGTCAGTGCCCTTGAGCCCGAGAAAGACACGGCCAAAGGTGGCGATGGTCTTCAGGAGGTGGTTAGTTTGGCCAAAGTCAGTCCAGCCTTCCGCAATTTCGTGCTGGAGGTCATCGCGCCAAAGTTCGAGTCGGGTACAGATGCGGCGATGTTTACGACGGTTCTTTTTGGCCGTGGCGAGGGCTTCACCCAAGAGCGTCATGTCTTGACATTGCTGTGCAAAGTCCCACGTCCACCAAAAGCGATCCAGGCGATCGCCGACGGGTTGCCAACTGTCGTTCAGCAAGACAGCCCCGCTACTGGGTTGCAATGGCAGGCGATGACCCTGGTACTCAACATGCTCATTCATCCATGAGCGCCCGTAGGCTTTGGTGTTGGGAAAGATTTCAAGCTGACCAGCAGCGATCGCAAAATCGAACGCCTTGAGGCATTCTTTGAGAGCACAGGCCAGGTTGAATGTGGCCACGGAGTTTGGCAGGGGAATGTAGAGATGCAGTCCCCCAGAGAAAGATGAGCGGAGCCGAACGGTGCGATTGATGCCAATGGTCTCCAGAGCTGCGTGAATATCGGCTAACTTCGGTTCATTCAGGTATTGGCTACCCTTGTCGATGTCGAGTAGAGCGTATTGGGTTTGATGACCAAAGCGCACCCCTATAGAGAGGGCGGCATCCTGCCAGTTTTTCCAAAAGACACGGGGCCGGAGGGGATAGCGGCCCTCGGTTTCCCAGGTTTTGCCGCCGTCGGGCTTATAAATCCATTGCCAGGGGTAACGACCAAACACTTCCCAGAGGCGAGCGCCCATAGGGTCTGATGGCAAAGCGGTAGACATTATTCTTTGTCCTCTAAAGATCAGCAATGAGAACCCCACAGGGCCTATGCCTTGTGGGGTCTGGGATTATTCGGAACGGCTTTGCCGACAGAGGGAGAAGGTCACTACGGGGGCGTAGCCGTCGATAAAGAGATGTTCGGCTTTGCGGATTGGGGCTGATTGACAGTGAAGATGGTTAAAGTGCATTATTCTTATCGGTTTGATGGATTGCAGTTGCTCTTGCAGGGCATAAAGCCTTGTGATTTGAAGGTGGTTTGGCACTACGCTTTGAGCCAGCGCAGTCAGCACAGTCAACAAAGTTGATGAGACTCATGAATTGCACTGATCTGGGTTTCCAGGCTTTATAGGCGCTGTTGTCCGTCATGCATGTGATGAGATGCCCCCTGGTGGCAGCCAGGGGGCTTTTCAATGCTCAGCAAAGAGCTGAGACAATGTGATCGAACTCACAGATGAGCTTTGGTAGGCAGCTCTGTGAGGGTGTACAACACGCGATGGATGGCGTGCTAAGGTAAGCCTAACACGCTATTAATCGCGCGCAACTAATGGCGTGTTATGTCAAGGAAAATCGTTAAGGGGAAAGGGGACAATATGTTCTCTCAGCGCAGAATGGAGCTTGGTTTTACCCAGGAAGAAGTTGCGAGGGCCATAAAAGTTGGAACTAGAACCTTTCAAAGTTGGGAAGCAAATGGCTATCCTGGCCCTCTCCCACTTTGGAAGATTCAAGCACTTTGTGAGCTGTATGAATGGCGTTTTGAGCAGTTGATTGAGGCGTGCAAACCAGAGTTTGAAAAGCTACTGGTTAATGAAAGTTAAAACCCCCATCAGCAGTGGCTTACTGACAGGGGCTATGTCCACCCGACTAACCAAGGAATAGACCATCTAATGTTACCCACAAACAAAGTCCCGGAGACGGGGCCAATAGGCGATCGGCTAGTCGATGTCGATGTCTCCAGCTTCGCGCCTGAGCAGGTAGTCGAGAATGCGATCTTGACGCTCACCCGCCGCCGCCAAACTATCCACCCGCCGAGTCAAAGCGCTCATTTGCTGAACCAGTGCATTCATGTTGTTTTCCAGCCGGCCCATATTGTTCTCCAGGCGGCCCATGTTGTTCTCCAGGCGGCCCATGTTGTCTTCCAACCGTTCAATATCAGACGAGTTTCTCTGAGCGAGCTTAGAAATTTCGGTTGTCAGATCTCCGAAGCTGACCATCAGAGCCTCAAGACGACTGATGCGCTGATCATGGTTGTCGGCAGGTTGGGCGCTGGTCATGGTTTACAAACACGAGTAGGGGGCTCAACCAATGTTAACTAACGATACGACTCCTAATGCGGGGCACACAGGCGATCGGCTTGATGAGGGAGAGCGGTTTTATAACCTCTCAGACAAAACGCCAGAGGAAGCCGAGATGCTATGGCGGGAGCTAGGCCCCTATATTAGCCTTCCTTTCCAGATGCCCGATGGCACGATACGGGAGCCGATGGGACAAAGCAGCGATCGGCTTGAGCCTCAAAATGTTCAACTTGCTTGTGCTCATCGCGTCACCATAGAGCGACTGCGAGAGGGATTGTGCGATCGCCTGTCACACAATCGGCATGCCCAGGTCGCGATCGACTTGCTGGATGAGGCGAGTTTATATCTCGCGATCGCCGTCAATGACCCAGACCAGGAGTTTCCCGAGATTCCCTGGTAAATCGTTCGTTTTAACCCGGCCCTAAGCGCTGAAACCGCTAGGCCGGGTTGCCCTATTAGGCAGGTTCATTATGACTAATCATCTCAATTACCCGCTACCAGCTTGTGAGCGGGCCACCCGTCAGCTCTATCAACGCGACGCCTTGACCTATGAGGGGTACTGGTTGCGTGACCGATTCATCTTTGAAAACCAGATCATGAACCCAGCCAGCTACACCCGCACTTCTCCAGGTTGGGTCATGGCTGACAACCACTATTGCGACTGGGAAGGGACGCCCCCTGCCCGGTTTTTTAACCGCAACGAGACCTCAAACCCAAATCAAAACCACACAGCAGAACCCACAAATCAGCCCCTAGACATCACGGCTCAATCAGCCATGCCAGGGGCAGACAATAGCGGAGCCTTTCTATTAGTTTTAGGGCTCATTGGTGCGGCTATCTATGCCGCTTTTCAGCAGCGTAACGGCAAAGAAGATTTTGCGGATGACTATCATCCGATGTCAGACGTTCCAGGACTGCCCACTGCCTACACTGATGAGAATTTAGAGTACGTTTATCAGCGCCATCAATACCCCCAGTATCAGGGCATCACGGAACCGAACCCATGGGGACTGACCGCCTCGCCACCGGTGCCCCCCGCCGTATCACCACCGCCGCCACCACCAGTTACCACCAGCATTCCACCGGTTGAGGCCACCGATTCCACCACCGGTGGTGGTGAACCGGTGGCGTCGGTGGCGGCGTTTCAATTGGCCTGGCTACCAGCACCGAAGCAGGGCTATTTCTTGGGGGATGAAAGTCTACTGTCCAACAGTAGTCAAGCCAAGCAAATTATCAGAGATGCGCTTAGAGCAAGGGTCTCTATCAATTATTTAATGCAGCATGTTTTCAAGGTTTCTAAGAACTCTAAAAAGCATGAATTGCTCAAGCAGATTATTGCTGCTGTCATAGGGGAGGAAAGTCATGGCTAAACAGCGTGAAAATAGACGGCACTCAACTGATAAAGAGGGGCGGATAAGAATCCCTCAGCCCCCGATGCAGCGAGTTTCTAGCAAGCGTATTCAACTCATCAAAACAGTGGCGATTATCGCGGCGGTCTGTTTGACGATCTACGATGCGTACGTTTCTTATCAGGGCTTCCGGCAACTGCAGCTCCCGAATCAGGCACCCATCGTCTTAGCGTTACTCATCCTGATTGTGCAGTTAGCTTCCGGGGCCATTCAGCAATTGGGGATGAACCCCTTTCGCGGCATTGGTGGCAGTGGCCCCCTAGACTTTGTGTGGATTTGGGTGCTTGCCTCGGTCTATGTGATTGATGTCGGCTCAAACGCGATCGCGTTTGGGGCGGGGCAATATTTCTCGTTTTGGCGATTAGTGCGACTCGATATTGATGGCATCGGCATGGGGTTAGTCATTCTGATGCTCGCGGGTCTGCTAACCTTTGGCGATGAAATCCTACTGCGATTGGTGGACCGGTTAGTGGTGGGCAGTCGGGCCAATGAGGCAAGTGCGCGGAAGGCGGGCATTGATACGAAGGCTTACAACCGTTATTTGCATGGCTATGAGCAACGGGCGATCTCGCAGGCGGATATGGCGGGGCAACATGCCAGTGTGGATTTTGAATGGTTACGTCAGGGGGGCACGGACATCTGATGCTGCGGGCGATTGGCAACACATTGATCGAGCTGCCCGCCAGGGCTTGGGACTATGGCCAGCGTTATCCCTATGAAGCGATCTTTTACGGCCTGGTGCTGGCAGCGTTGGCGATGGTCTATCAGCTGGTATTGGCGCTGCTGGCCTGTGTGGTGGTGGCTTCTGGTGTCGTTGGCAGTTTGCGAGTCCGGTAGACTGGGACGCATTAAACAGGTCGGTGCAGTGAACAGCAGCGAGATTAGAGACAGGTTGGCAGATATGCACAATGCAACGAACGCTTCGCCACACAACTCACTGAGATAATTTACTCACTGTTCTACAAGTGGGTTTGTAAGAGTGATGTGATGCCCCTCAGGCAGCGTTAAGGCCAGCTAATTTGGCGGTCAAGGCAGTCTACGGACGTTGCTGGAGACCTCAGCTGATACGACATTTGATTAAGTTTTCGCTCCTGAGAGTTGGTAGAGGCAGGCAGTGATCAGCAGGGTTACTCGGATTTGAGCTGCTCTAGCACCGCTGGGGTAAAGATCTGATTTGAGGGGATGCCAGCTCGGAGGTCATCAATCCAGGGCTGACGGGGTAAACCGAATGCCTGATCGCCAGCCTCTTGAATGTAGAACTCAAAGTCAGCAATCGCGCCCTCGATATCACCGGTGAGGGCACGGGTTACCCCGCGACTGTCGCGGTAAGCAAAGGAAAAAGGACTACCAGCAACAGCGCTTTCGCAGGCAGATAGCACCTGCTGGGCATAGCCATACAGACTGCCAAACCGGCACAGGGCATTCCAGTCAGCAGGGTCGACCGCATTAGCATCGAACACGAGAGCATCTTGATAGTGACCGATCGCCTGTTCAATGTCTCCTGTTCGGGCTAGTTCGCGTCCTTCATCCACTAATGAGACGGTACTGGCCAGATTGGTTGCCCGCTGTGTGGGGTTGATGTCTAAATCAGGATGCAGTTCCTGGGCCTGGATGAATGTAGAGATTGCCGCCTCCACATTTTGAGCCTTGGCGAATTGCTCACCCTGGCGAACCAATACCCTAGCCACCAACTGTAGTCGATCAGGCGTTTGGCAAGGCGTTAGGTGCACTAAATCATCGGGATAACTCACAAAGGAGGGTGCCAGCCAGTCACAGGCCCGCTGTAGCAAGCCCGATAAATCAGACACGGGCCACACTCGGACGGTGTTGTCTAAGGAAAAAGTGACTACCCGCTTACCATCAGCGCTGAACTGGGCGTCGAGGATCCAGTTGCTATGGCCCGTCAGAACGGCTAGTTCGCGCCCTGCTAGGTCCCACACTCGGGCAGTTTGGTCAAAGGAGCCGGTAACCACCCGCTCGCCATCGGCACTGAACTCAGCACTAATGACACGGTCGCTATGGCCTGTCAGGACGGTAAACTCACCAGTGCGCAAGTCCCACACTCGGGCGGTATTGCCTGAGGAAACAGAAACCACTCGCTCATTATCGGCGCTGAACTGGGCCCTGAAGATCGGTCCGCTATGGCCTGCCAGAACGGTAAAATCGCCGGTGCGCAAATCCCACACCCGGATGGTCCCGTCATTGGAGGCGGTGACCACCCGTTCGCCACCGGCGCTGAACTCGGCACTGTTGACAGGCAAGCTATGGCCTGCCAGGGTGGTAGACTCCCTAGTGCGCAAGTCCCACACCCGGACGGTCCCGTCATTGGAGGCGGTGACCACCCGTTCGCCACCGGCGCTGAACTCGGCACTGTTGATAGCCTCGCGATGGCCTTCGAGGACGATAGACTCACCAGTGCTCAAGTCCCACACCTTAGCAGTGGTGTTGGTATTATCGGAGACCGTAACTACCTGCTCGCCATCGGCGCTGAACTCGGCCTTTAATGTTGGGCCGTCGCCTGCCAGGACGATAGACTCCCTAGTACGCAAGTCCCACACCCGGAAGGTAGTGTCTAAGGAAAAAGTGACTACCCGTTGGCCATTGGCGCTGAACTTAGCCCTGGTAACAGCCCCGCTATGACCTTCAAGGACGGTAGACTCGCCGGTACGCAAGTCCCATACCTGGGCGGTGTTGTCATCAGAGGCAGTGACTACCCGCTCGCCATTGGCGCTGAGCTCGGCCCCGACTCCCCCTTCAAAGATGGTAGAGCTATCGGAGCGCCAGGCCCATACCCGGACGGTCCCGTCACTGGAGGCGGTGACTACCCGTTCGCCATCGGTGCTGAATTGGGCGTTGTTGACCCAGTTGCGATGGCCTGTCAGGATTGCTAACTCACGTCCTGCCAGGTCCCACACTCGGGCGGTATTGTCATCGGAGGCGGTGACTATCAGTTGGCCATCGGCGCTGAACTCGGCACTTTCAACACCTCCGCTATGGCCTTCGAGGGCAGTAGACTCACCAGTGCGCCAGTTCCACACCCGGGCAACGGTATTGCTGAAGGAAGCAGTGAGCACCCGCTCGCCATCGGCACTGAATTGGGCGCTGCTGACAGACCCACTATAGCCTTCGAGGACGGTAGACTCACCAGTACGCCAATCCCACACTCGGACGGTGCCGTCCCTGGAGCCAGTGACCACCTGCTCGCCATCGGCACTGAACCTGGCGCTAAGGACCCAGTCGTTATGGCCTTCGAGGACGGTAAATTCATCAGTGCGCCAGTCCCAAACCCGAGCAGTCCCGTCATTGGAGGCGGTGACTATCCGCTCGCCATCGGCGCTGAACTCGGCACCGTTGATACTGTCGGTATGGCCTGCCAGGACGATAGACTTGCCGATGTGAAAGTCCCACACTCGGGCGGTGGTGTCATCGGAGGCAGTAACTATCAGTTGGCCATCAGCACTGAACTCGGCATTGTTGACAGCTTCGCGATGACCTTCAAGGACAATAGACTTGCTGGTGTGCCAGTCCCATACCCGGGCGGTGGTGTCATCGGAGGCAGTAACTATTCGTTGGTCATCGGCACTGAACTCGGCGCTGTTGACCCAGCCGGTATGGCCTGCCAGGACGGTAGACTCGCCAGTGTGCAAGTCCCATACCTGGGCGGTGTTCCTGGAGGCAGTGACTACCTGGTCGCCATCGGCGCTGAACTCGCCCCTAACGCCTGCGACGCTGTGCCCTCTCAAACGATGGGTTTCTTGAAGAGTGTTCAGCAGTAACTGTAAAGTCGAAATAGGGCTGGTGGCAGGGTAATCGGCTAAGTCAGCAATGTTGTAGTCGCTGACCAAGGTTTGGAGGGTGGAGCCCACCTCGACGGCGGTAACTAAGGCTCCGAGCTGGTCAGAGTCCGCTTGACGACGGGCATTGGTTCCCAAGCGTTCCAAAGTAGTTCCTTCTTGAGCCAGTTCCTGCAATACCAAAGCTTCAGCCTTGGCAGTTTCCGCTGCTATAAGCTCTACCTGGGCAGCGGCGCTCGCTTGCTCGGCTAGAGTGAGTTCTGCTTGTGCCGTATTTACTGCCGCCTGAGCTGCTTTTACATCAGCCTTAGCCTGCTGATCAATTTCTGCCCGCCGGGTTTCAGCCTCTTCGACCCTTGCTTCTGCTTCGGCCTCCCGCTGCACTGCCGCTTCTACCTCGGCCTGGGCCAACCCCACCTGCAGGTTTGCTGCCCCTACTGTAAATTCAGCCATTGCCAAGTTATAGTCGGCCTTGATCTGTTGTACTTGGGCGATTTTCCGTGTCTGGAGTGCCTCTGCTCGTGATTGGTTAGCATCAATACCAGCCTGAGTTGCGAGGGCCAGCACTCCCCCCACCACAAAAGTCGATACCGCCACCGTCCCCGTCAAAAATCGCCGCGCCTGCCGATTTTGGCGCGTCAGCTCCGCCTGTTCCACCCGGGCTGTCGCCGTCGCCGCCGTCAACTCCGCCAGCCCGGCCTCAGCCTCCCGCCGTTTTTGTTTCTCCTGCTCTAGCTCTGCCACCAGTGCCTCTAGCTGGGGCGCTTGCCGCTCGCGGATGACCCCTGCCAGGTAGTCGTGGACGAGTTGGTAGCGATCATCGGGGCTGTCGGGTAACTGAACGGCAATACCGGAGCCCCCCAGGATTTTCAGCACCAGGTCAAGGGGGGACGCAGTGGTGGCGGTGACAGCGTTTTCATTTGCCGGGCTGGGGGGCTGGGGGGCTGGGGAGATTGCCAGCCCGAGAGCGTCGAGGTCTCGCACTAGTTCCGGGCGGGTTTTGAGGGGGCGGGTGCCGCGTTCGTCGGTCAGGAGGAAGAGCACCAATTCCGCCAATTGGCGATTTTCGGCCCCGCAGTCCACCACCACATCTTCGAGATATCGCTGCACCAGGGTTTCCTTGGGCTGTTCCCCCAGTTCTCGGTAGGCTCTCAGGGTTTGGATGCCCTCGGTCTGCAACTGTGCTCCCACAATCTGCATCTCAATGGGGCGCACCTCTTGCAAATCCCCCGCCAGATCCGCCACGAGGGCGGCAATCAAGGCCGGTTCCAAATACATGCGCGCCCCGGCGGCAAGCTGTTGAATGATGGCTTGAGCATCCTCGGGGGCAAAGTTGCCGATTTCGTACAGTACCCGCTTGCCCAAAATGTCTTCGAGCTGAGAACGGGCCATGGAACCTGCAGGCAGAGCCTGTTGACGCACGATTTGCTTACCCGCCAGCAGATAGTGCAGGTAGTCCTCCCGGAGGGAAAAGACGATCTTTAAAGCGCCGGGGAGTTCCAGACAGTCGGCAATAAAGCGAAAGAAATCGCGCCGTGCTAGGGGACTGGCATTGGCAAAAAAGAACTCCTCAAACTGGTCAAAAATCAGCACCGGGCGCAGGGTGGCCCGTTCACAGATTTGCAGCACCGTCAGTAGTGATGCGATCAGCTGGTCAAAGGATTGGGAATCCTCCGCCACCGTCAAATCTACAGGCCAGACGCCAGCGGGCACCTGGGGCAGCGTGGTGAGGGCGACCTGCAGCCGCTGAGCTACTTCTCGCGGCCAGTTCGTGTATTGCCGCATCAGCACCGGCACATTAAGGCGGTTTTCTAAGGCGCGGGCCTGCAGGGCCGGGAGCAGCCCGCCGTTGACCAAAGAGCTTTTGCCTACCCCTGACGCCCCATGGAGTACCAGCAGCTTATCGTCCCGGCCCGCAATCCGTCGTAGCAGTTCCGTCAGGTCTTGGGCGCGCCCCGAGGCGGCAATCTCGGGGGCAATGTCTTCCAGGGTTTCCCTGTGGGACTGCACCGTAGCTCGCTGCTCCAGGCGCTGGGACCGCAACCGCCCTGCCCCAATAAAGGCCCGCAGGCCATATTGCTTTTCTACCGCGAGGCGTTCGCGCTTGACCTGAAAGGCTGCTAGATACTGCTGCTGATCGCGCAGACACTGCTGCAAGAGCGTCAGAATGTCGCTGTGCAGGCGGGGATGATCCATCACCCCCATCGTCTGGGCGGTTTGTAAATGGGTAGTCGCCGCTGTCACGTCCCCCAAGGCATAGGTCGCCTGGGCCAGCATTTTGAGATAGAGAATGCGCCACCAGCTGGAGTCGCTGCAGGCATCTAACGCTTGCTGAGCCAGCGTTGCTGCCTGTTCCCACTGCTGCCGATGCAGCGCCACATCCGCCAAGAAACCGTAATCCTGCGCCAGTTTTGGGGCGTCGCCATTCGCCTGGTGCAGGGCCAAGGAGCGCTGGGCTGTGACGTCTAGCTCTTCCCACCGGCCCAAGCGGTGTTGCACCCGTACCAGTTGAATGATGCATTGGGCCACCAAGTCAGGTCGCTGCGCCTGGTCAAAAAGGGTTAAGCATTGCTCTAGCGGCGGCACGGCGGCGGCCCAAGCGGGGGCTTGATATTTGACGTTATCCGCTGCAAAGTAGCGAGCGCGACCCAAATAATACAGTGAAAGTCCCTGCTTCAGGGACGCTCGGGCATCCGTCGATGGGGTGGCCCAGTGGGTGGCATTGGCCTCAAAGACGGCGGCGGCTTCGTCATTGGGCAGAGTCAGCCCGCGGGCAAAAGCCACACTGGCCTGGAGATCTGGCTCTAGAGGATAGTTCTGCCCTTCTAACTCGGCCAGGGCGATCGCCACTTCCTCGGACCGCAGATCACCTAAGTCGAGATTTTCCAACCGTCGATGCAGCGTGGTGAGGACATCGGTCTGCAGTAACGCCTCATACATGCGCTGCGCGGCGGCCTGCAGTTGCTGCGACAACGCCGCCCCCGACAGCCGAAACTCAATAGTCTCCCCCCCGGCGATGCTCTCAAAATCATTGGCATGGTCAGACAGTTGGCGATAGCCATCGTCGGTAAACCACAGCACCAACGGAAAGGGGAAATCGCGTCGAAAATCTTCCCGCCGCTTGTTCATTTCTACTAGCAGCGGAGCCAGCGCAGTTACGGTTTCAGTACCCACCACCACCACCGCCCCCGGTCGCTGCTCCTGTGCGACGGTATGAATCTGGGCGTAAAGGTTGTGTTCCGCCACCGCCAACGGCAAGAGATGCACCGGGCCCTGGAGGTCTTCTGTTTGCAACTTCTCCAGCAAGGCCGTCACCATGTGATCACGCAGTTTCACATAGTTACAGCGCACCAGCAGCAGGGTAATCGTATCGGCCCCCTGACCAAACGCGATCGCGCTGGCCAATTCCGCCAACGCCGCCTCATTGTGGGCAGTGTTGTCACCAAACTCAAAGGTGTCAGTAGGACTCGGGTTACTCATGCGAGTCGGGTAAAAACTTATTTATAAAGGTACCGAATGTTCTAGAAAGTGAACGGTTGGCCACCGCAGTCAGCCCCCTAGTCCAGCCATTAAGCGCTGCCATCATGACGGTTAGGCTTCCGCCCCCAACTCCGGGGCCTCCAAAAGAATAGGGTTAACGTCAAACCACGACACCCCTTGATCGCGATATTCAAATACCAAGCGGCTGTGAATCAGGGTTTGATAATCCTGATCGCCCCCCACGCGTTTGTGTTGACGTACTTGGCGTAGGAGCTCCCACTCAGCCTGAGAGAGCTGTAAGGTCATCTCGTTGCGACGCGCCCGAATGACTTCTTCTAACTTGGCCCGTTGCAGCGGAAAGCTCCGCCCCTTGCGCACCCAGCCGTTCAGCAACCGAAGTAAATCCCGCACATGTCCCCCACTGACAGAGCACAGTCGAGTAAGTGAGTCTGCAGTGTCAAATAACTCATCAATATGCTGCAACCGTTCGGCCTCTAATAAGTCGGGCATTGCCCTTGCCAACACCATTTGCTGTAGTCGTTGCATACCTTCTTCACACACTGTGCCGTTCTGAAACTTGATCGGCACCATGGGCAGCACCTTAGGATCTTCGATATAGCGCTCGGTCAGCAAACCGTACTCACTAGAGAACTTGAGCGCCAACGGCATGGTGTACACCTTGTGGCAGTGCAGATTCCGCAAGCACTCATGCTGGTCGATAAACAGATACTCCTGCTGCGATCGGCCAAAGGCTTTGGGGCGATTATCGATGCGATCGAGATTGTCGACAATTACCGCCAACCCTTTTTTTCCCTGTTCTTTAAGCTGGGTAATCCCTGGCTTCAGCAACTCCTCATTGATGGCGTCCACCAGATGATTTTTTTGGGGACCGAGAAATTGATTTAAGCGATCGCGCAGGGTGGCATCATTCTTGGCCCGCGCCGTGATTTTGCCAATCCCCGCTGACAACGATAATTCTCCGTCGGTATTGCCAGACACCCCCATCCCCATGAACTCTGCCGAGCCTTCCAGTTCAATTTCCGTCATGAGGATTTTGGCCGCTCCGTTCAAGAGACCTCGGAGACCTTTGGCTTCTCCGAGCTCAATCCCGTCTAAACTTTGGCTAATGCGGCGGGCGATCGCCAGCAACACATCGCCAATATCCACATCCGCCATTTCCAAGTCATCGGACGACTCGAAATACACCACGAAAAAGCCCTCTGCTTCTAACTCTTGGCGAAGTTTCAGCAACTCAGTCGATTTGCCACAGCCAATGTGCCCGGTAAATAACGTGCAGGTGGGATTATCGGGCTCGTAGAAAGTGATCAGATCCTTGATCTCGGTGATAATTTGCTCCCCGCGCACCTTCGAGAAGTCGATGTAGAGTTTGTTGTCCTCTGCCTTCCCAGGGTCCAGGGTGCGAGCAGGGTTAGTCGTTTGGAAAAACTGACGGACATCAAACACAGCGATCGCTCCTTGCCAAGGGGTGTCAAGCTCAGTCTGCCTGCAGTTTACACGTCATTTCCCGCCCCTGGGCTAGTGTGGCTGACAAAATCCGACGAGCGACTTTCTTCGCCCCCAAAAGGGTTTAAGGTTGCTTGCCTCACTATTGAAATAACCTTTGACTCAAGTGCTATTCAGTTGGCTCAACTTTGATGACCCTCACTCTAGATCTCTCATCCCAAGTTGAAACCTTACTCCGCCAACGGGCCGACGCCACTGGGCAAGACATTCAACACATTGCCGTCGCGGTCCTCACTCTAGGCCTAAGCCTTGATGACGAAGACTTCTTTGCTGCCATTGAAGGCATTCAGCAGGGCCTTAATGACTTTGAGCAAGGGCACTTTTCCAGCTTTGAAGATTTCATTGCCGAGCAAAATGCAAAGCATGGCCTGACCCTGGAAGCATGACCTAATAAGTGCTCAGGAATGGTATCAAGGGCTGATTAAGGCGATTTCTGGCATCAAAACCATCAACTTGAACGCCGACGCTTCAGGTAGGGCGGCTGACTCACAGGCCATGGCACCAGGGCCGCGATCGCTCAAGCGGATGTGGCGGGCCAACATGCCAGTGTAGATTTTGAGTGGTTACGCCAGGGGGGCACTGACGTCTGATGATTCGCGAGGTTTGCACCACGTTGATCGAGCTACCGGCGAGGGCTTGGGACTATGGCCAGCGTCATCCCCATGAGGCAATTGTCTACGGCCTAGTGCTGGCGGCGTTGGCGATGATTTCTAAGTTGCTACTGGCGCTGCTGGCCTGTGTGGTGGTGGCTTCTGGTGTCGTCGGCAGTTTGCAAGTTCGGTAGACTGGGGCGCGTCAAAAAGGTTATGTCAACGGATTTCCTAACCGCTCCTATATTCCGGGGCAGTTTTTATCAGATTGTACTGGTAGCGATCACACTTGATTTGAAGAGTAGCGACGCATGCCCCAAGCTGCCTTAGCACCGGGCAACAGTCAGTCAAGCTTGACAAACTTAATTGACAAGAATTTGGAGTCGGCGTGTATTTCTCGGCGCAACATCTATCCTGCCTCATGTGTGCCTGGTAGGCACCACACCAGTAGATGAGGCGATCTGTTGTTCCTCTTGTAGGAAAACCATCAGTGCCTTGGGGTCATCTAGAATACGAGGCGTAGACTCTAGTTGATTTTGGATCTCAGTAGACACAGTTCTTCCGATTGTCCTAGTCTGACCATCAGAAGTCGTGTACTTAATAACGATGAGTTTGCCCAGCATTAGCACGATGTTGTCGAAGTTCTCAACAGCCTTCAGGAGCTGAGCTGTCGCTTCAGTAAGCTTTTGAGTTTGTTCAGCGCTTGGTTGTTCTAACCTCACTTTAAGATTTTCTTTGCCACGGCGATATAACTCTTCTCCCTCTCGGGTGGCCTCCTCTATTACCTCAGGAGTCAAGATTTTAGCGACCTTGTACCTAATACTCTTAAAGAAAGATCCGTGTTTTTCTGAAAGGGTTTCCGGTTCAGTGTATCCAGCAGCCTCAGCATATCGATCTACAGCTGCACATAATTCCTGAACAGCCCCTAGATCTATCTCTGAGTCAAAGACCTTTATTTGGAAGATTGCTTCAAAATCTTCATGGTTTAGGCCTCGGACAGACCTCAAGTCAATTCCGCTCAAGTCAGCACCACTTAGATCAGTCTCGTGCAAATTAACCCGGCTCAGATTAGCCCCGCCCAGATTAGCTCCGCGCAGATCAGCCCGGCTCAGATTAGCTCCGCGCAGATCAGCCCCGCTTAGCCCCGCTCCATGCAGATCAACTTCGCGCAGATTAGTCCCGCTTAGATTAACCCCGCTCAGATTAACCCGGTTCAGATAAGACTCGCTCAGATCAGCCCCACTCAGATTAGCTTCGCGCAGATCAGCCTTGCTTAGATCAGCCCCACTCAGATTAGCTTCGCGCAGATCAGCCCCGCTTAGATTAACCCCGCTCAGCGTAGCCCGGTTCATATCAGCCCCGCTTAGATTAACCCCGCTCAGATTAGCGTGGCTCAGCACAGCCCCGCGCAGATCAGCCCGGTTCAGATCAGCCCCACTCAGATTAGCTTCGCTCAGACCAGCCCCGCTTAGACTAGCCATGCTCAGATCAGCCCGGTTCAGATCAGCCCCGCTTAGACTAGCCATGCTCAGATCAGCCCCGCTTAGATTAACCCCGCTCAGATTAGCCCCGCTCAGGTTTATCCAAACTTCTGCATTTTGCTGCCTCCAATCGTTCCAAATATCTGAACCTCGTTGCAAGATTTCGACTAGGTCAAATTGGTCTTGGGAAATGTCAGTACTCATAAAAAATAGGGTTAAGGACTTTTAAGTTTTTTCACCCGATAGTATAGGAATTCCAGCTAATTTTTGGGGATTTCTACTCGGCGATTCCCATAGCAGAAATGTGAGGGACTGATAGCAAGGGATTCTACGCCCCCCTTCCCCCTTATTAGTAGTGAAGCTGCTTTTATGGGCAGTCATCTCCATATAGATAGTGGTCACCGTCTTCCTCATTCAGCGGAAAACAATACACACCATCGTTAGCCCAGATTCGATATCGGTGAGAAACGTAGAACCAAGCCACTGAAAGCATCAGCACGATAATCACCCCAACTGCGATCGCAATCGCTACCCTGACAGGACGAAACTTCATCGGCTCTCACACCCAATGCCATCATCATCACCATCGAAACGATGAGGGTCGAAATCTGTCAAGTCGCTTGGCACGTCAGAGTCAGTCGACAGATAAACTCTGAAGTTGCTTTCCGAAATATCCCCACAGTCTAGGTCTGGCGGTGGTGAGGGAATGCAAACACTAGGGTAAGCCAGGTCACAATCCTGCGTTGATTGATTGACCGGTGCGGTCTCCACATTTGCCATCACCAAGAGCATTAACAGGAGTTCCATGATTGCGCGAGTCCTTGGCTAACTTCAGGTTGTTATGAGGTTAAAGTGCGATCAGCATTACAGAGGAACAGTGAGACGCTTTCCTTATTTGGCAGACACTATGCCGTTACAGTCTTCCCCCTGTTTCCGGGTCAATACCCAATTCCTCACAGTCACGATTGGGATGTAGTTGGAGACCAGCTGGCAGATGGGTTCGACAAAGTTTCGCCAACATCAGCTGCTCTGTCGTTAATTGGACTGCGCCCTTTAAATTGGCACCATGTAGATTGGCACCCCCTAGAAACGCTTCCTCTAGATTGGCTTCCTCTAGATTGGCATCATGTAGATTGGCACCATGCAGATTGGCACCATGCAGATTGGCATCACGTAGATTGGCAACCACTAGATCAGTTCTCGCTAGATTGGCACCCCCTAGAAACGCTTCCTCTAGATGGGCATTCCCTAGAAACGCACCCTCCAAATTGGCAGACGCTAGAAACGCACCATTCAGGTTGACATTCCACAGAGACGCTTCCTCTAGATGGGCATTCCTTAGAAACGCATCCTCTAAATTGGCAACCCCTAGATCAGTTCTTGCTAGATTGGCATTCTCTAGATCTGCACCCTTCAAATTGGCATTCTCTAGATCCGCGTTAGGTAATTGAACCCCACTCAGATAGATTCCCAGAAACTTTTCGCTTGCAATGGCATCAATAATGTGGTCATCGCTAGAAGTCTCTTCTACCATTTCATCACTTTGCTCAGTATCTGTAGTAGTTTCTGCTGGTCCCACGCTCAGATCTATACCATCTAGATTTTCTGCTGGCCATGTACACAGAGGATGAGGTGCACAAAACCAAGGAAACCGCCGACGCCAGTTAGCTCCCGGCGACGCGTTCAAAAACTCTAAAGCCTCTATCCTGCCGCCACTTCCAGCCTGACCATGAGCTGAGGTGATTGTTTGCCACGCATTTCGCACCTCGGCATCGCGCCGCTGTTTCTCCGAGCCCACATAGGTCACCACCGCCAAAATCAGACCCACATTGCCGATTATCCCTAGCAGACTTAAGAGAGCTTGGTTATCAGCCCACTTCAACAGCGGTTCCCAAACCTGCTTCTCTAACTTGATGAACGGTCGGTGACTAGCAAAAAGGGTTGTCTTTAGGGGACTATTGACGATGCGCTCTGCCGTTTGCCAATCGCTCTGGGCATTCCCCGCCTTGCCCAACCGTACCCGGTTTTGATATAGCTCATAGGCGATTTGCTCAGTGTATTGCTGCTGTTTCTCTTCAGGGCTTTTGTTCGGGGTAGCGTTACGCTTCCAGCTCCAGGACATCATGAGTCATCCGGTCAACTGTCCTAGTTTTAGCCGTCGCCCATTGAATCTCTAGAGAGTTACAGATCTTCTTCAAGTTGGGCCAACCACCATGAGCCTTAATTGGAGCGCCGACGCCTGAGATATGGCGGCTGACTTACAGGCCAAGGCACCAAGGCCGCGATCGCCAACGGCACCACAAACAACGGGGCCATGAAAATCGACCCTAAAGAGCAGAGCGTCCCCACAATGACGTAGACCGGGGGCAGCTCCGTTTTTTGCAAGATGCGGAACCAGGCCAGTGCCTGCAAGATGCCCGCAATGATTACCAGCGAGATCGCCACCCAGGGATAGCGCATCAGCTCAGTGAGCAACGTTGTCAGCATTTGGTAGAGCCTCAATCAGCGCCAGTAGAGTGACCATCCGATAGCTTGACCTCAATGCGGTCGAGCTGTCGTTGCGCATCGCGATGAAACTCTTCCATCTGTCGCCAGAGCCCCTCCACATTGATGGTCAGCGATTCATAATTGCGTTTGAGGTGGTTAAAGTCTCGCTCAGCGGCATATTCCTTGCGAGTCTTGCTGCGTTGCCAGGCTAAATAGCCCACAAATCCGGTCAGTAAGCTGGTGCCACTGACCAGAATGCCGAGAATCGTGGCCGCGATCGTCAATCCGTCCATCATTCACCTAAACCCATTGGTCGATCTGCACTTGCCAATCAGTGCCCGCCGCCCGCTGCTTGACCTGAATCGTACGGGCCTCATAAATCGTGCCCTCAAAGCCCGGCGTCGGGTCGAGCACCAACACTTCCGAGTCCCCCGACTTGGGATAAAGGTTGTACCAGCGAGAATTGTACAAAAGCAGTTCGTAACGCTCTCGCAGCGCGCCATAGATCACCCGTGACGGCACCTGGCCAAGGAAAGTGTATTGCAGCCGCAGAATATTGCTCTGAATCGTGCCCACATTGACCCAGTCACGCGTTGCCGTGACCCTACCAACACTCAACCAAGCCACGGTCTAAGTCCCAATGCTCAACTTCCGGCTGTGTGTCCATCTGCGCCAGGCGCTGCTCATACTCCCCGCCATCGAGATAGTCATCTAGCTCCTGTTGGTTTTGAGCCGGTCGCATCAACCCCGTGGCGGCATCCACAATGAAATTAGGCAGCTGGCCCATCGATGCCGCCAGTTCCTGCCATTCCGGGGGGATGGCGGTATCCGTCGTCCGATGAAAGAGCGGATGACCGGGCAAAATCAAGGGGCCAGAACTGTGCTGCATCACGTTAGGGAGCCTGCGTCGGATCGAGGCTGTTCGAGACCCCGGACCAGCCCTCCGGCAAGCTGCCATTGGTGGGGTCGTAGAACGTGGTGTATTGGTTCTCCCCCGCATCAAAGGTGGCCTTTGGCGGCTTGGGAGAATCCACCCCAAACACCAAATTGGTGTCATTGGTATCGGTATCGCGAATACCCAACGTTTGCCGGTCCCCCGCGCCGATGTTGTTGTAGGTATCGAGCGGCATGTTCCAGGCATAGGTAATGCCCTGAAACGTCACCGCCACGACCCGAGACTTGGCGGTTTGCCCACCCCGCCGAATACTGGCCTTTCCCACCGACCAGCCCGCTTGTCTGGCCGCCGCAATCGAGTTCCAATCAATAAAGCTTGAGGTGGTACCCGTGGCCCGCTTCCGACTGGCCCTAGCCGGTTTGGGAGAATTGGCCCCAAAGACGGTGCCTTGAGCCGCCACTGCCGCATCCTGATGGCCCAACGTGGCGCTGTCGCCCCCGTCAATATTGGTCAGAAAACCATAGAGAATCGTCGAACTATTAAACGGGCTGACTGCCACCCGCCGTCTGTCATCATACTTGCCCATTTTCTTGCCTGATTAATGTGTGCTAACTGGGGTTGATTGTGACTATCCATCCCCTTGAAAAAACTGAGTTATACGCCCACAGTTTCATCCACATCAACCGGCACTTGTACAGAGACGGTATGAGTACGACGAGAGAAAATGTTGCCGCTGCCGTCGTCCGTTGGGGTACCAAAAGTGGGGTTAGGATAGCCGGTTAAATTGGTTTCATTGGCGGCGTTATAGTCCACTTGAGCGGACGCACAAGCACCCAATAGTTTTGTACAAAACTCTGCCACTTTTTCATCGGCGAATTGTACAGATGATTCTCCCATCAATGTCTTGAGGGAAAGGGTGACATCATCAGCGGTTTCGGTCGCTGTGCCTACCGGTAGCTTGTCGATGACTTGTTGAATGGTTAGATCAGCCATGTTTAGAAATCTCCTAAGCGTGCTTTAAGCCTACGTCTTAATCATAGTTATTCCCTTCATATTCCTAGTTGCTATAGGTGTGGGTAAGTTGTGTGTAGAACCCTAAGGGTTCTGTAAAAAGTGAGTAGGATTAAGATGAATTAAGGCAATCCAATGCCCCAAGAAATCTACAATCGTTCTGTACAAATCATCGAGCCCATTACATCAGTAAATGCGAGCCAAATTACGGTGATTTATGACAGTGGATATGTAAGTCCTTTTGATATCACTCAAGCGATAAAGTTCTATGGCTTTATCACTGACCTGCGGGCTCGCATTGATATCCAGTCACTACCCGAAAGTGAAATCCCTGATATCCCGTTGGGGACATCGAGAACCGCCAAATCGGAAATCGTGCGAGAGCTGGAATATGGCGCAGCGCGGTATGAGCTGGAACTGCTGATTCGCAATACCTACAGCGGTTGGATGCCGCTGTTTAACTTCTCCCTGCTGAATCGCCGTCCGTTCTACGTCGTGGACTTGCTTTCATATCTGAGCAATCAACCCGCCTTTGCGATGGCCAATGACGCCATGTTGGGCGTGCGGGTGGTGGATGTGGGCCACGGGACGATGCAGGCGGGCGATAGCGTCAATATCTTCGGGGCCGCGAGAGAGGAAGTCACTTCACTGCCCAGTGAAGGCGATCTCATTACTCAAAGCTCTGAGAACGCTCTCATCATTGGCACCAGTAGCGAAATAGTTTTGGCGGCAGCGCCCTTGAGAAAGCAGGCCGTGATTACCAACCGCTCAGAAACGGCCACGGTGACGCTTAGCTATCAGCCGATTGCCACCCCCGACGATGGCATCGTGCTCTACCCCGGTGGCGGAGTCTATGAAATTAACCGCACCAACCTCTATCGCGGGCTGATATCCGCGATTAGCTCCGAAGCTGATACCAACCTCTCGATGGCGGAGTTTTACTAATGCAAGCCCTGATCATCAGCGATGCCCCGCAGCGAGCCTTTGAGTTGGAAATGCGCGAGCAATGGGCCATGGGCCGGTTGGAATATGACCTGTACCGCTACGCCTATCTCACCCGCAGTCAGTACCACAACACCTTAGTCATTCAGCAGACGAGGCCCGCATGACCATTACCCCCGTCCGCATCAAGGTCAAACAGAACATTCCGGATCTCTTGCCGGATACCCAGGCGAGTCGAAGGCTGCGCGAGCTGGAGCGGGGGGCCGAGCTGGTCGAAACGGCCATCGAGGTAGGCAACGCCATTTCATCCCTCAACCCCATCCTGCCGACCACCTTGGACTTAGATCCCACCGTTAACGGCTCCCTGGAACAAATTGGCGATTCCAACTGGTACGGCCCGCCTAACGAGGCCGTTGACCCCTGGAACTGTGAGCTATGGCCCAACAGCCCGTATTGCGGGGGCAATATTGTTGACCCGCTCAATGTGCGAGAGCTGGGCTTCGTCGCTAGTGTCAACGTTAACCCCTGCGAAACCTGCCTTCAGATTGACCCCACGTTTCTGGGCATTTCTGGCCCTTCGGGCATCTACTGCTATCGCAGTGACCATCCTGACTGTCAAAGCCCCGCATCTTCTCCTAGCCCCACGCTACCCAAAGAACATGAAGACTTAGAGCTGCAGTTTACGCCGCCCTTTCGGGTGCCCGGTCAAACCCGCATCGTGATGAGTGTTTCCTTCATCACGGTTTACACGCGATATTTGACCACAGGAACGCCTAGCGGTGAGTCTGGCCCTCACGTTGCTCAAGCGTGGCGGCAATTCCAGATCGACCATGCGAATCACGACATTCAAGCGATTCCAGGGGCGATCTTCGCCTATGACGAGTTAGGCGTCAGACAAAACGGGACGTTGGGGCGCGATGTGCGGGAATGGTTTGCGGAAGATAATCGTGCCAATGGGTGGCTCAAATACCGCTTTTTTAACAGCAACCCCAGCAGCAAAGTCAGTGATGAAAAGACCTGGCGATTTAACACCCACACCCGAACTTATCTGGCCCAAGAGTTAAGAGAAACGGCCAGTTTTATTTATTTCAGAGACTTCAATTGTTCCAGTACCAGTTCCAGTACGGCGATCCGGTTTGCCCAAGAGCAAATTGACAGTCTGTATCGAGATTTTGAGTTTGGCATCAGTATCTCGCCCGGTGACCCACAAGCCGGATTTAAGACCATTCGCGACTTTTACCCCCATGGCCCCCCGATCGGTCTGTACGACCTATCCAGCGACTGCATCGACCTGCCACCGCCTGCCAATCAACCCTTACCGAGACCCGCCATGGGATGTTGTGACGAAACCTTAGAACTGCTTGAGGCCATTTACGCCAAACTCGGTGTAGATGAGTTCCCGGTGAAAGCACCGCCGCTCCTTATTCAAGAAGATGAGAAAGAAATTGAGTTAGCCAATCATGCTCAATTGTGGGAATGGACGGCCAGAAACTTAGATGCGGTGATGGGGCAATTCCCCATCAAAATTCAGGTCAAAGACTCGGACCCCACCCAGGAAGGCAACCAGGAAATCGAGCTGAATTTTCCCAATGTGGCGGAGACGTTAGCGGAATTATTCGGGCTCGTCTATCAAGCCGAAATCAATACCGACTTAATCACCGAAATCCTGCTCAGAATCATTCCAGAAGTCATTGCCACCAAGAATGCCTCATTAATTGGGCAATCCTATGCCAAAGCCAATGCGTCCTTTTTGGGCTACCCAGGTAACGCGAAAGAGGTGCCCGTTGATTACAACTTTGACCTCGAAGAATCAAAGTCGTTACCGCGCTTTCTAAGAGAGTCACAAAAACGCATCATCGTCCATGAAGATGCTTCTCAAGCGTCGGTGTTAGACATCCTGGCCAAGCTGGAATTTGCCGCTGGCATCATCAAGAGTGCCTTTTATGTAAAACCCAGCGAGTCGAACCGATTGCTGGGGGCGATTGAGACGCTAATTCAGGATGAAGCCCTGTCGATACCCAACAAAGAACAGTGGCGCGATTGGCTGCAGCGGATGAACCGTGACGCTGGGAAGCACAACGCCGGGCAGTCCATTCAGCCGGAAATCATTGAAGACTTGCACGAGGGCTTTGACCGGCTGTAAGGAGAAACCATGGCTATTACCATCGCCGTTAAAAGCTTAGCGAGCCGCGCTGTGCGGGAAGTGATTGGGGATAAAGGTATCCGCATCATTGAGACCTCCTTAGCCTTTAGTGAAGCGGACCAGGGGCCAAACGGCATTGTCGGGCGGGTGCTGTCGTTCCTCTCACGGGGGACCGGGTGGCTCGCCCAGGGCGCTTGGGACTTAATCAAGTGGGGACTGTCGAAGATTAATTTTGGTCGCATCTGGGGCTGGATTGTGAACACCTCTGCCCGCATCGCCGTCTTTGACTGGAACTCCACGGACTTGGAAATTGCGGCAATTCAGAGCAATAACAACATTGCTCTCTTTTCCACTTGGGGAGCGGCGACCGGGGCCGGGTTGGGTTGGATTACGGGTATCGGCGTAGGCTATGGGTTGGGCTTAGCGGTGCCGGTGATTGGCGGGGCGACCTTGGCCAAGGCGATTGCGGGGGCGACCACTGCCGAAGCGATTGACGAAATCCAATCGGTGCTGCGAGCCGCGATTACTCAGACCGTCTCTGTAACAGCTAACAATACGGTTTTAGAGGGCTACAAGCGGGTCAGAGGGCTGATTAAGCGGGTGCCTCCCACGGTGCTACAGATTTACTTTGGCCCGGAGAATGCCGATTTTATTCTCAATGAGTGGGGGTTAGAGGGTTCCCCGACATTGACCTTTGCGGGTGAGGTGGAAACCCAGATTGAGCGCATTGAGAGTGACCGCATCCGGGCGTTTGTCGAGAATGCCGTCGAAGAATACATCGATAGCTTTATTGAGGCGGGCTACGTCATCGCCAATGAGCTGGATACGGCTTACCAGCAGTACAAGATGCAGGAAGGGCGCAAAGGGCAGACGGCAGCGCGGGCGGTGACCATCGTGCCGGATATGGAAGCGCCCCACGAGCGCATTTATGTCGAGGGCACAGAGCAGGACGTTAAAGAACGGACACAGCAGACGATTACCAATCTGAGAGTGCTCGGTAATCGCGATGTGGGAGAGATTGTCGGTCAGCCGATTGGCGAGTTCCTGAGGGCGCAGCCGCATCGCCGCAAGGCGACGATTCAGTTTAAGGATGTGCCGGGCCGGGCCACCACCCGCCCGGATCGCTCGCGGGCTCGCTATGCCGACTACACCATTCCCGACTTAGAGCCGGTGATTACCTGGAATGAGTTAAAGCGGGCGGTGCGGCCCTACAACTGGGGAGAGTTTCGCGCCACGGCCAATCTCGACAATGGGCGGCAAATGGCGGTCTATGGGGGGACGGCCCTGGAAGCCGAGGACAAGCTACGCGACCTGTTAACCCTGTCCACGGCTGACATTGTGACGCTCTCGATCACTCAGGAGAAGGATCGGGATGTGCGGGTTAGAAAGCGGTTGACGCGAATGTACCCGTACAAGCTAAAGCTGCTGGTTAGGCGATTCGACCCGGACGGCTCAAGCTATATCGACCCTCAGGGCAACGCCTTCACCGATAACAACTACACCATTCCGCTATGGCCAGATGAGGAGCCCCCAGAGTTCACCCAAACTAACTTTGTGTAAGTCATGCCAGTATCTAACCCTATTCGTTTTGTTGACCTGGGAACGCTCGACTTTGCTACCGCTACAGAGCTTCAGGACGTCGAAAGCGACGTTATATCTAATACCCAAGCCCTCTTAAATCTGAGCAGTGTATTTGCCCCCGTAGACCACGGCCACAGCTACGCAGCGGTGAACCATAGTCACAGCTACGCAGCGGTGAGCCATAACCACGTCGTAAGCCGTTTCGCCGGGGGCAGTGGCGCTAGCCGTGGTTCATTCCGAGTGAGGAGGAACAGCAATACAACCAGCGGCGAGGTGTCCGTTCTTGACACCGATGGGCGCTGCAAATATCTCTACTGGACGGGCAGCTATTACGGCTTGCAGGTCGATAATGTCTGGACGGGTCTTTATGTCGATGTTTCTGATAGCAGAATGAAGGAAAACATCGAGGTCAAAGACTCGCCCGCGTTGTGGCGAGCCAGTTTGCGCGGACTGCTGAGAATCCCGTTAGTGTCGTTTGATTGGGGGGAGGACACCATCTTTGAGGGGCATGTGCCTTTAGGCGTCATCGCCCAGGATTTAGAGCCGATCAACCCCTATCTAGTGAATGAAGACCCGGACGGCTTTAAGCATGTGAATGTGAATGGCTGCATTGTGCAATTGGTGGCGGCGGTGAAGGGCTTAAACACCAAGGTGGAAGCCCTAGAAGCGCGGTTAACGGCAGCGGGTATTTAGTGGCGATATCGCAACGTTAAGCCAACAAAAAACCGCTCCGGAATGTAGGAGCGGTTTAGCTACTTGTCAGGGAGCGTCATTGCCGTCGCGCTGCATGAGGTAGTCGAGCACACGATCCATCTTATTCAGCGCGGCTTGTGTGGTGCGACGCCATTCCTCAAACTCGGCGCGGTCATTGGCTGACCGTAGAGCTAAATCAGCCATGGTGCGATGTAGATCGATGATGGCGCGAGAATTGCTCTCAATCTGCTGAGAATTGACCTCTGACAAACGAGCGACTCGGGCAATCATTTCACCCGTGCTGACGAGTAAAGCTTCTGCCCGATCGAGGCGGTTTTCGATTTGGTCAAGGCGTTCTTCACTCATGGATCAGTTGAAGAGATATGGGTCTATCGTAATGCGTCACTGAAAGAAGCGTGCTACTAGTGCATCGTCAAGACTAAAGATTAGGGTAGACAACACTGTTGCAGCGGTAGAGTTGAGTAAAAGGCAGTTCTATCTCCATGCCCAAGAAATATATTGTCCGTCTGAGCGAATGCGAACGCGAGGAACTACAAAGCGTCATCAAAAAGCTCAAAGGCAGTAGCCAAAAAGTTCGCCGCGCTCAAATTTTGCTAAAAGCCGATGCCTTAGGACCCAACTGGACTGATGAGCGCATTGCCGAAGCCTTTTGCTGTCGGATAAAAACCGTTGAGAACATCCGTAAACGTTTAGTAGAGCAAGGTTTCAACATTGCCCTCAACGGCCTGCAACGGCAGAGCGCGCCAACGCCAAAATTACTGGATGGGGAGCAAGAAGCGCAGGTGATTGCGATGCGTCTAGGCAAACCACCTAAGGGCTATGCCAACTGGTCATTACGCTTGCTAGCGCGTAAAGTCGTTGAGTTGGAGATAGTTGAATCAGTCAGTCATGAGACCGTCCGCCAGACACTGAAAAAAATGGGATGAGCAACCGCAAGATCGAGTACTGGGTAATTCCACCTGAGGCCAACAGCGAGTTTGTGGCGCAGATGGAAGAAGTCTTGGATGTCTATGCTCGACCTTATGACGCGAGCTGTCCGGTGCTCTGCATGGACGAGCAACCGATTCAGCTCCACAAAGAAATTATTCAACCGATTGAGGCTACTGCGAAGCATCCTAAACGAGTTGACTACGAGTACGAACGCGCAGGAACGGCCAGTATCTTCATGTTCACAGAACCGCTAAGCGGTTGGCGACAAGCTACGGCGCGAGGCCGGCGGACCAAGATGGACTGGGCAATAGAAGTGGCCGCTTTGCTAGAAGGGCGCTACGCCGAATGCGCGCAAGTTTTACTAGTCTGTGACAACCTCAATACCCATACTAAGGGGGCCTTCTATGAAGCCTTTGAACCTGAGCGGGCCCGACAGTTAGTCCGACGTCTTCAGTTTTGCTATACCCCGAAGCACGGCAGTTGGCTCAATATCGCTGAAAACGAGTTGAGCGCGATGACACGCCAGTGTGTTAACGGCAGACGCTTTGGCGATATTGACACGCTCAGAGATGAAATTGTCGCTTGGTCAACCGATATCAACAACGCTCAGCGAGGGGTTGATTGGCAGATGAAAGTTGATGATGCCAGAAGCAAGTTGACTTCTGTCTACCCTAAAATCAAGCTTTGACACTGCACTAGGTTACTGGGATTAACGCTCGTGGGGGGATTGACCACATAGCCGCCTGACCTTTGCTGTCCATGGCTGCATTGTGCAGTTGGTGGCCGCTGTGAAGGGCTTGAATCAGAAGGTGGAAGCCTTGGAGGCGCAAATAAGGACTTTGTGAGTCAGAAGGATGACGTCGAGGCGGCAGCGATCGCCTGCTATTTGGGCGATTTTTTTGCTGAGATTGTTGGAAAAACGTAAGTTAGTGGATGTCGTCTGGTGAAAATCTGGTGAGGACTTAATTTTAAAGCCGTGAAACATATGCAAGCATAGGCTTTTGGCGTTTTAGATTTGACTTTGGGGTAGTAGGGGTCGTGGGTTCAAATCCCGCCGCTCCGATTGAGATAAAAGCGTTAAAGCCAAATCCTTTACAGGGTTTGGCTTTTTCAGTTAAAGGATTCGGCTTTTTCGGCACATTTGTACTAGGTTGTTGTGGGGTACGTTTAGACATCCGATAACGTGCAGAACTTGTGCCGCTAAAACTCTGGCATCTTGGGTCGATTGAGCATGTGAGAGTAATGACGTGCAGTAGTTTCAGGCCGGTTGCCTATATGATCGGCTTTTTATTTCCGCACTCCGAATTCTGCATGCCGCACTCTGCTATATATGCTGTACTCAGCCATATCACTTTGCCGGTAGAGCAAATTTGGACGTCGTTATGCTTTAGTCCAAGACTGCCTGGTGTTGGGATTGCCTTAGGAGCCTAATCGCTTCCACCACGGTCGGTTTAATCGGGTTGGCCAGCGCAGTTCACAGTGAGCCCCTTGAGGGGTTAACTGTCGCTGATAGGTGCCGCCGAGCCGGTGAGCGAGGTCTTGAGCCTGCTGGGTGCCTCGCCCTCCTGCGGTGGGGGCCGACGGCTGACTGGCAGCCGGACTGCCTTTACCGTTATCTTCAACTCGAATGATATTTTCTGTCTCAGTGGCGTAGCAGCAGATGGTGAGCCGTTTGACTCCGACGGCATGTTTACCCACGTTGCAGAGCATTTCTTCTAGCAGGCGACAGAGCGATCGCCGCTCGTCTGCGGGGAGTCCCGTTTCTTGCATGGGCTCAAATTTCACCACCTGAAATTTGAGCGACGCAAAACCGGGAAAGTCACGCTTTAAAGTAGCGATGTAGACTTCGTAGAGCACTTCATGGAGGGCATCGCGCAGATCAACCACCTTGCCCCCCCCTAGGTGCAGCTGATCTTCAACCGGTAATGATTCTTGCTGCAGACGGTTGTAGACGGTGCGGAGTTCTTGGTTCAAATCAGCGAGTTGAGCCTGCACCGTGGGAGCAAGATCGTCTTTTTGTTTCAGCAATAGCGCTAGGGACTGCAGCGGGCCATTGTGAATCGCGTCGTAGGTTTCTTCGATCACGCGCTGACGGGCGGCAATGCGCGATCGCAGGGTCTGGTCATAGAGGTAAAACCCTGGCAACACTAAGCCATTGAGCGTAAATGCAATCAGCGTCGGCATCACGGGCAACCACCACCCACCGAGCCACAACACGACATAGCTGCTGGCAAATAATCCCAGCCCAATCAGCCCGACCGCGAGCAAATACCAGGCGGGACGAGAGACAATGCCGACCAGAGCCATTCCGATCGCACCCCAGACAATAATCCACAGATACTCCCAGATGTCGGGCCATACGTTGACCAGGGGGCGATCGTCTAGCACCGCACTGAGGACTTGACTGGTAATGTGGGCGTGCATTTCGACGCCGTAAACCAAGCCGGGGTTCAGAGTATTCACCGCTGCAGAATTGACGAGATCTTTTTGGCTCAGAGAGGTCACCCCAATCAGCACAATGCGATCGCGGATCAATTCAGGTGCGACTTCTCCGGCCAGCACGGCCGAAAGCGACACTACCGTAAAGGGTGAGCGACCGCCGCGGACGTTGATCAACATCTGGATGCCCGAAGCATCGGTTCCCACATATCCACCGGTATCGGGTTGAAAGCGGCTCAGTTCAGCGTCTCCCAAACGCATATTTTCTGAATTGCGGCGACCATTTTGGATGGAGAAACCGTCCTCTGCCAGGTAGGCTTCTGCCAGCAATAGCGGAAAGGAGAGACGAAAGCGATCGGGCTCGGGATGAAATTCGGGTGGAAAGGCACCCAAATAGGCGCGACGCACAAACCCATCATCATCAAGCGCAAAGTCATTGAACCCGACCCGCTCTGATGGTAAAGCTGGGGGAGGGGCCACCGCTGACGACATCACCTTTTCAATGCCCAAAAGCTGCGGCGACTCGGCCATGAGTTGAGTGAGCTGAGCGGCCCCAGGCTCCACAGGCAAGTCTCGAAATAGATCGAGCCCAATGACCCGAGGCTGGTGCTGTTGTAATTCGCTAATCAGGTCTGCCAGCACCTCGTCTGGAATCGGATAGGTGCCCACTTGCTGAATATCGGCTTCGTTAATGCCCACAATCAGCAGGCGATCGCTGGTGGTTTCTGCCGGTCGCCAGCGCAAAAAGCTATCGAGAGCGTTCCACTCGATTTCTTGAAACATCCCCAACAGCCGCAGCACCACCATGACCCCAATCACCGTTAGCCCTGGCACCACGCGACGTTGCCAACTGGCCTGTGAAAGCCGTTGCCAGAGGGTAGACGGAGGAGTAGGAGTAGGGGTCACCAGAATGAATGCGTCACTTGGAAGGGAGCGGTGCTCAGGCTATATTGTTTGACCAGAACACGAGTCTCTTTTGCCCTTAGGAGCGGGAATTTAATCATGTGCCAGTTTTCCCCTCTCGGGAGGGGTGCCGTAGGCGGGGTGGGTCAAACCCTCGCACTCAGGGGCAACCCACCCCGCTGCCCCTGAGTGCGAGGGGAAAAGTTATCCGGCTTGGCCTCAGTAATTTATTTAATCCTCATCCCTTAGAGTAATCGGTGAATGGTGGCTGTGGCCAAGTGCCTTGTCAAAAAAATTCGATAAGTGAACCGTGGAGTTTGGCCGTTGCGCAACAGCCTACAGCTATTTCAGAATATTTAAGCTGAGCGTAGCTTAGTGCAAAGCCGGATAATGCCAGGTCTGACACACTTTGCCCTGGAGCGATCGCTGCCAAAATGGAGTGTTGATGGCGGGCGATCGCAACGTTTGCCGATCCACTATCCAACGCTGCTCAGGATCAAAGAGAAACGCCTCGACGGCGGCGCGCTCGGCAATTTGCGGCGGCGCTAGCTGCAGAATGCGGGCAGGGCGATCGCTCATGGCTTGCAGCAATTCTATCGCCGTCCATAGACCGGGTTGTACAAATGTTTGCCAAAGGGCCGCAAACGCTAATTCGAGGCCGATCGCGCCGGTAGGGGCATCTCCAAAGGCAACGGTTTTTTCTTCATAGGTGTAAGGACTGTGATCGATCGCGATCGCGTCGATGATGCCTGCTTTGACCCCAGCAATCAACGCTTCTTGATCGACAGGGTTGCCCAAAGGCGGATCGAGGCGCAGGTTCGGGTCGTAAGTTAGGGCATCCTGGGTCGAAAATAGGAGATGCATCCAGGTGGTGCTGGCGGTAATGGGCAAACCTGCAGCTTTGGCTTGGTCAATCAATTCGACCCCGCGGGCAGTGGCAATGCGCATCAGGTGAACCGGGGTTTCGAGCTCGCGCACCAACTCCAAAATCGTGGTGAGGGCAACGGTTTCGGCCGCGACCAACACGCCGGGTAAGCCCCCCATTAAGGCGAGCGCCCCCTCCCGAGCAATGCCGTTGCCCACAAGCGCCCGATCGCAGGGCCAGAGCGCCAGCGGCCGCTTGAGCGAGCGCGTATATTCCAACAGTCGCCGCAGCAACACGCGGTTAGCAATGGGGTGGCCATCGGCGAGGCCAGCGATCGCAAAGGTGTGAATACTGGCGAGCTCGGCCAGTTCGGTCATCTGTTCCCCTTGGGCACTCTGGGTCAGAGCGGCCCAGGGCAGCAGCAAGGGTTGGGGCAGTTGATCAAGGTCACAGGCCAAATCGACCAAGCGTCTAAGCGCACCGGGGTTATCTAACGCAGGGTCGGTGTCGGGCAAAATGGCCAACCGCGTGAATCCGCCCGCGATCGCGCCCGCCATCAAAGCAGCCAGGGGTTCCCGCGATTCATAGCCCGGTTCACTGCTGTGGCTATATAAATCGACGAGGCCCGGCACGAGTACCTTACCCGTGCCGTCAATGACGTCCAAATGCTCGGTGTTGATGTCGAGGGCGGGGGCGACCGCGCTAAAGCGATCACCCGATATCAATACATCTTGAATCTGGTCAGTGCCCGTGGTGGGATCAACCACCCGCACTTGCCGCAGTAAAGTGCCAGCCATGATGATGGGTTGAACCCGTGAACTTACAAAGCCCCAGCAGCAGTTTTGTCAAAGATGCTGCCCGATAGATGAATGGTGAGATTGGCCGCCGTGAGTATCGGGGCACTGTCGACCCCATTGGGATAGTCAATCACGCTAACGGCTCCATTGCCCTGCTTAAATTGCCAAAAGGCCTCAGGCCCCAAACCCACAACGTGGCAGAGGATCGCCTTATTGATGGCATCATGGGCCGACACGAGAATGGTGACCGGGGCGGCAGTGCCGCTGTATTGAGCAACGATTTCGTTCCAAGTGGCGATCGCTCGCGCCCAAACCTGCTTTAGGGTTTCGCCTCCGTCTCCAGGCATTTGCACCATTTCGGGCTGGTCTTGCCACTGTTTCAGCATGCCGGGATAGCCCGACTCGATTTCCTGTTCATAGAGACCTTCCCACTCGCCGTGCCCAATTTCCTTAAGGCCGTCGGTCGTGGCCAGCGATACCTCAGGATGGTGTTGCAAGATGAGTTCTGCCGTTTCTTTTGGGCGAGAAAGGGAACTGGAGACAGCAGCATCAATTTTCACAGGTTTGAGAAATTCTGCCGCTTGGTTGCCCTGGCGCTTGCCGTTGTCGTTGAGGGGGATATCGATTTGCCCTTGAAAGCGTTTTTGTCGATTCCATTCGGTTTCGCCGTGGCGCACTAGCAGCAGGCGGGGACCCTGGTAACGCGATCGCATCTCTGGCAGGGGTGCCCCCATATGGCTAGTGAGGTTCATCGACTCTAGTTGCACGCCGTCGCTCAACTGACCCGTAAAGTTCAACACGCTGATGGCGCAGTTAGCTTGTCCCAACTGTTCATGAATTTCTGGCCCTTGCCCCAGAGCGGTGGCAATCAGTGCCCGATTAATCGAACTGTGAGCCACGATCAAGAGGGTTTGGCCATCATGTTGAGGTAGCGTGTCTTGCCAAAACTGAGTAGCCCGTTCGTAGAGCGATCGCACTGGATAAAACTCTGTGCCATCCGCCAGCGGCATCATGCAGTTAATCGGGTCATGACGCCAGAGATGATAAATGTCGGGGTATTTTTCCTCCGCTTCCTGAAAAGACAGCCCTTCCCAAAGGGGTAAATTAATCTCTTTGATGGCGTCAATAGCTTGAGGTAAAGGGGTTGAGGCAATTTCGGACTGCAGCACCGCGACAATAGTTTCAGCGGTTTTGTAGGCCCGCTTTAGCGGACTGGCATAAACCTGGTCAAACGAAATACCCTTGAGGGTTTCCCCGACCCGTTGGGCCTGATTGATGCCTAACTCGGTCAATTCAGAAACGTCAATTTGCCCTTGAATTCGTTTTTTTAGATTAAATGTGCTCTGTCCATGTCTCACCAAAATGACGCGTGTCGTCACAATGTCTCCCTCCCCTGCTGCAAGCCAGTCCGATTTTACCCTGATAGCGGTAGGGCCGCGGTTACCCGGCAACGGGCTGTGGCGATCGCGGCCAGCGTTTTCAGCAAGGAAGACTGGTATTCAGCAATTGATGCAAGACCCACACCGCATGATGCGAGACCTGCACCAAAGCTAACTCTGAGGCCGCATCATACGAGATATCGATAATTAGTTCGCCTCCCTTGGCACCGCACTCACTGCCGTCGGTGCCGACTCCAGGTCAAGCATCGCTGTTCATTCGCCATCGGCGGCTTTTCGTAACCCCAGTGCCGTGTAGCTATCCGACAGCTGATGCCAGAGACTGCTGATTTGCTCATAAGCATCATTCGAGGTGATTTTGCCCCCGGTTTCTAAGCCACACAGCATGTTCACCCGCAGGGCAAACTCTTGTAAATTAGCGTTGAATGCCAGATTCGCGGGCGAAAAGTTACCGTAGTAACGACTCCGAGGCGCTAAAAAATTATCACGATGGGGATCATGAGCTGCCATAACACACCTAACTGGACGATAGATGACGCCCTATAAGACGAAATTTCAGTTCACTTTAAAAAGACCTAGATAACTTTTAATTTAAACGCATTCCCTCTTGCGATGGGGAACTCAAAACGTTACTTCACGAGAGCTAATGACCGCTAGGAGAACAGTCATCATGTCGCGATCGCTCACTATCATTCTGATTACCCTCATTCAAGGATTTATTAGCTTATTAGGGCTCGTTTCGGGCGTCTTGCTTGTACTGCTGATTACCGGCGCGGTACAGGTGTTTTCGCAAGATTTGCAAAACCTCTCACTATCGCTTAAAGGTTTGGTCGCCGTGGGGTTAGCGATTAGCCTGTTTGGGCTGGCTGTTACCTATGGTTTTTGGCAGCTCAAGCCTTGGGGATGGACGGGTTCCATTATTTTCCAGATCATGTGTATTGCGAATAACGGTCTGGGCTTGCTTGCGGGTCAAGAAATTTCCCCCAGGGTCTATTTTTCGATCGCTTTTTGCCTGACTCTCATCGCGGCTCTATTTTTGCCCAGCGTCCGCGATGTCTTCGAGGCGGCTGTTGCCGAATCGGATTCTCCAGCTGCCTGACACTGCGAAATTTGGCATATTGAATACGCTTCGAGAGGGGCAAAGCCCGACGGCATCCTTTCGGGAAGGCTAGGGCATAAGTCAAATTAGGGCTGCTGCTGATGGCCTGACCCACTACGTTGCCTGTCCATGCGGAGACGAAATTGGCAATTACTGAAGTGCCTCTGCACCGACCGCAGCTTCCTGACGTTTTGACTTACGCACCGGATCCATTTGCTTTTCAAGCCAGATGAAGAACTGAGCCGAGAGAATGTTGAGCACCAGATAAACCAAAGCCACCATGAAATAAATCTCAAAGGCGCGATAGTTGGTGGCAACGATCAGCTGCCCCCGTCGCAGGATTTCTTCATAGCCAATAACAGCAACCAAACTGGTGTCTTTGAGCAAGGTGATGAACTCGTTACCCAAAGGCGGAATCATGCGGCGAAACGCTTGGGGAAAAATGACATAGCGCATAGTTTGCAGCGGGCTCAACCCTAAAGACTCTGACGCTTCGCGTTGCCCTGCCTCGATTGATTGGATCCCCCCCCGTACAATTTCGGCCAAATAAGCTGCTGCGTTGAGACTGAGTGCCAGAATAGCGGCAAAAAATCGGTTAAAGCTGAAATCAACGACTGCCGGGATGCCGAAATAAATCATAAAGATCTGCACCAGGAGTGGCGTTCCCCGGAAGAAGTCAATATAGATTCGGCTGGCAATTTGCAAAGGCTTAAAGCTAGACAAGCGAGCCATGCCGAGTAAAGTGCCGCCGATCAGTCCTAAAAAAACCGCTGCTGCTGTTAACTGTAGGGTCGTGATCGCCCCAATCAACAGCGTGGGTAACGCATCCAGGGCAAATTGAACAGATTCAGCCACCGCGATCGCACTCCTCATAATTCAAGTGGTTCGTAATCACGTCATGGTATCAGGGCTGGCATGATTCGGAGGTTCTGTCTGTACTTCTAGAGGAATTTAGGGTTCAGAGGTCATAGGGAACAGGTGACAGGGAACAAGGTGAGATGTCTTATGGGCAGGACGGAGTCTGACAAAGTGTGATCCTGCGTCCAGTTGCTATATGAGCCGCCGCCGTTTGATCAAAACAGCTCAAATTGCTGAACCCCTGATCCAACAGACTTCTTGTTTCCGCATTCCGACTTCCGCATTCCGAATTCCGCATTCCGACTTCCGACTTCCGACTTCCGCATTCCGAATTCTGCCTATATCCTCCCAAACCCATCTACGGGTACGGCTAAGCCTTAGGGAGCGATCGCCGCCCCATCACTCCGAGGATCACAGCCGCCCTCGTACCCCCCAGCAGCATCGCAACGAATGATGTGAGCGTGTCCCATTTTTTCCGTCCAGTCGGGGGCGGATTTCACCGGGTGACCGCGATCGCTCAGGGCTTGTTGCACCGCTTGTGAAATGCGTCCTTCTAGGGTGAGACCGGTTTCTGCTTCGCCCCAAGTGCGGCCCCAGAGCCAGCGAGGTTGGTCAATCGCCGCTTGCGGGTCAAAGCCGTAATCGAGCAGTCGCGTCAGCAGGGCCAGTTGGGTTTGGGGCTGACCTTCGCCGCCCATGGTGCCAAGCACCCAGCTTGGACGTCCATCCGCATGCAACACCATGCCCGGCATCAGGGTATGGAAGGTGCGCTTATGGGGGGCTAATACATTGATGTGACGGGGATCAAGGGAGAAAAATGAGCCGCGATTTTGGAGCACAAATCCGGCTTGGGGAATGGTGATCGCCGCCCCAAAGTCGAAATAGAGACTTTGAATCATGGAAACTGCATTGCCAGCAGCATCGACCACAGAAGTGTAAACGGTGTCACCTCCCAACGGGGCTGAGGGTTGGGGCTGGGCTCGATCAAGTCGAATCGGCGGCCGCCGAGCGCTGTAGGCTTTACTAATCAACTCTTGAATGGGGATATCGGCGAAGTCAGGGTCGGTCAGCCAGCGATCGCGATCGGCAAACGCCAGTTTAGTCGCCTCTACCATCAAGTGATAGTAGTCAGTAGTGCCGTGTCCGATGGCTGATAGGTCAAATGGCTCAATCAGGTTGAGCATTTGCAGCACGGTGAATCCTTGGGAGTTGGGGGGCAACTGGACGACGCGATGGCCGCGATAGGTCGTTGTTATCGGCTCAACCCAGTCAGAACGATGGCGCGCCAGGTCTGCCGCCGTCAACAATCCGCCGACTGATGTTAGGTATTCAGTGATTTGCTGAGCGATCGCCCCGTGATAAAAGCTCTCTGCCCCGTCGGTGGCCAGAGTTTGGAGCGTTGCCGCAAGCTCTGGATTGGTCAGCGTGTCTCCTGTTTTGGGTAGGTTGCCATGGGGGAGAAAGGGGCAACTGGTGGATGTATCGGCCTGTAGGTAGGGGCGATCGCGACGAGTCCAATACACTTGTGACGCAGTGACGGGATACCCTTGCTGAGCCAACTCAATCGCCGGTTGCAGGAGGTCAGCCCAAGCGAGTTGACCCCACTTTTGATGCGCCTGCGCCCAAGAATCGACCGCTCCAGGTACGGTCACCGCCGCCAAGGGACCGCGCTGGGGAATGGTGTGACATCCCTGATGGGCATAAAAGTCACCGGTTGCTTGAGCAGCGGCTCGTCCCGACCCGTTTAGCCCTCGCAAAGTCTTGCTTTCAGCAGCATAGATCAGCCAGAAGGCATCACTGCCGAGGCCGGTCATATGGGGATAAACGACTCCGAGGGCCGCTTGGGTTGCGATCGCCGCATCGACGGCATTGCCCCCAGACCGTAAAATTTGCGCTCCTGCCTTAGACGCTAAATGATGTGGGCAAACCACCATCCCCGATGTTGATTTGATCGGAGTCTTAACCGAAGTCATCATGCTTATTACCACGCTCACAAGTCGGCATTAAAAAGAGACGCGATGGCACATCACGTCTCTTTAAGGATGGTTGGGAATTGGGAAACTGTTGTCTCACCCGAGCCCTTAACCCAGACGATACCCAAACCCACGAACGGTCTTGAGATACTGAGGCTTACTAGGGTCTTCTTCTAATTTTTCGCGAATCCAACGAATGTGGACATCGACCGTCTTATTATCGCCCATAAAGTCATGCCCCCAAACCTGATCGATAATTTGATCCCGTGACCAAACTCGCTTGGGCTGACTCATAAACAGTTCTAAAATGCGAAATTCCTTTGGTGACAAATTGATTTCATCACCCTTTAAAAAGACCCGACATTCCTTAGGACTCAGGGTCACCTCTGCAAAGCGGAGAACCGGATCAGGATCGGCCTCACCCAAGTTACGATGACGGCGCAGCAAAGCACGACAGCGAGCAATCAGCTCACGCATGCCAAACGGCTTGGTCAAATAGTCATCGGCACCCACTTCTAACCCAACGACGCGGTCAGTTTCGGTGCCTTTGGCACTCAAAATCAAAATCGGAACATCAATGCCCTGGTAGCGTAAAAGCCGACACAGATCTAAACCATTCATGCCAGGCAGCATGAGGTCCAGAATCACTAGGTCGATGTCTGGTACCAACCGACGGGTGGTGTTCTTGGTTCCTCCTAGCATCTCCAGCGCTGAGAGACCGTCTTCTGCAACTAAAACTTCGAATCCAACTTCTGCTAAGGCTAAGCCAATCGTCTCGCGAATCAACTCTTCGTCTTCAACGATCAGTACCCTTCCTAACCCAACTCGGACGGCCTGTTCGCTAGCAGAAGACAGCGTAAGGGATGACATAAAAAACACTTAGTCATTTACAAAAGTAATGTAGCAATCAATGGGGCGTTTTTAAACCCGCGATAACCTTGAAGAAAGGTCTAGACAAAAGTGTATAAACCTGACGACTTAGGGCCTCTAGAGCTGTTTCTAATCAGGCTTTACGGGTTAATAAGCTCGACCGTTTGGGATTCCTTGAGCCTCATTAGAACCAGAAAAATTACGTATGCTCTTTAAGCTTTTCAAGTCGATAAGGATTGTGACCTAAGTTCCGGTTAAGACGTTGTGGTTAACTGCCATGCCTGCCAGAGCGTATAAAAGATCAACACGGCTAACAAGGTACGGAAGAGCAGGGAAACGACACGATCAGGCAACTTGGGTAATAAGCGGGTACTCAGTTGCGCCCCGAGCAAACCGCCAAAGCCGAGAATCGTGCCGCCCATCCATACGACGTTGCCTTGCAGAGCGTGACCAAATGTAGAGGCGATCGCGGTCAGCACAATTACGCCCAAGCTAGTCTGAATTGCCCGCTTAATCGTTTCACCCAACAGCAGCATTTGCAAAGGCACCATAATGACGCCGCCGCCAATGCCCAGCAATCCGGCCAGAAAACCGGCAATGCCTCCAGTCAACACTCGCGCCGCAGTCGGATTTATCGCCGCTTTGGCAGTTTCACCCGGCGTCTCATGAGAGGATTGCTTTGCCAGTTGTTTGCGCACGCCGACCAGATAAATGTTGAGCATCAGTAGCAGCGCAAAGGCCAGCAGTAGCCAGGCTTCAGGCATTGCGCTGGCAACCAATACGCCAATTTGCGCAGTAATCACTGCAGGCAACCCCAGCAACAGCACTCGCTTGAAGTCCAAATAGCCCATGCGCCAATTTTGAATGCTGCCAGACAGAGATGTAATGATGATCGACAGACTGCTGGTAGCCACCGCCTGAATGGGTGAGTACCCTAGCGCGATTAAAATCGGCACTAGAACGGTGCCGCCACCAATCCCCAAAAAACCGGCCAAAATGCCGGCAAACAGGCCAGCAATGATAAATGCTGCAATTTGAATCGGGGTCAAAATCACCTCAAGCAGTTGATGAGAATTTGCTGCACACCCGGTCGCATTAGTATACGTAAATTACGGTTTTCACTCAGGATAATAACCTGAAGAAACGCCGTTTCGAATAGTCTTTACCATGATGTCGATCTACTAGATTCAATCACATCACCAGGTCGTTACAGGCCATCCAACGCCTTGATAACTTGATGAGGGGCATCAAGTTTTATCATCGCAGCGTCACGATTTAAAGGTATAGAGGGTTGCTAAATCAGATAGTCAGCGCTTGAGTTTGCCTACAATCTGGACGCCAAAGCCTGAGTTTTGACCACCGCGTCTCAGCACGATTTGACGTTGAGAAAACATGGTATTTAAGTTAACAAATCATTAATAGTTGATTGCTTAATGTATCTTAGGCGATGTTTCCTGTTTTTATTTTGGGAGTCAGGATGAAAAGAAGAACGTTTTTTACCAGTGCCACAGCAGGAGCCGCAACGACTGTAGCGATCGCGGCCTGTGGAGGACAGTCAACAGAACCGGCATCGGAGGAGGGGAGTCCTGTCGTTCAGACTGATGAAAATCCCGCCGTCGAATGGCGCATGGCCTCTAGCTACACCCCCAGCTTGGATACGGTGTACGGCGGCAGTGAGGTGTTTGTTCAGCGAGTGAGCGAACTCACCAACGGGATGTTTCAGATTGAGCTGTCGGCGGCAGGGGAGCTGGTGCCAGGGTTAGAAGTATTGGATGCCGTGCAGCAGGGCACAGTCCAATCTGGACACACCAACTCTTATTACTATCGCGGTAAAAATGAAGCACTGGCCTTTGATACCGCTGTTCCCTTCGGGCTGAACTATCGACAACAAAATGCTTGGCTATTTCAAGCTGGCGGTCTAGAGCTGATCCATGAGCTGTTGTCAGACTTCAACATTATTAGCTTCCCCGGTGGCAACAGCGGTACCCAAATGGGCGGCTGGTGGAACCAGGGTATCGAGTCAATCTCGGACCTACAGGGCCTTAACATGCGCATTCCAGGTCTGGGAGGGCTGGTGATGGAGCGGCTCGGCGTGAACGTGCAAAACCTACCGGGGGGCGAAATTTTCCAGGCATTGCAGTTGGGTACCATTGACGCCGCTGAATATGTTGGCCCCTATGACGATGAAAAGCTGGGTCTTTACCAGGCCGCGTCGATCTATTATTACCCCGGCTGGTGGGAGCCCGGTTCTCAGTATTCCTTCTATTTTAATTTGGATGCCTGGAACGACCTCCCCACGGCCTATCAAGAAGCCTTGAAAACCGCTGCGAGTGAGGCCCACGTCAACATCATGGCGCGCTATGACGCCCTCAATCCGCCGGCGATGGCATCGCTGCTCGATCAGGGGGTCGAGCTACGACGCTTCTCGGAGGAAATTATGGGTGCTGCCCAAACCACCGCGTTTGAGCTGTATGAGGAACTTGCCTCGGAGAATGAGTCCTATCGCAAAGTATTTGATGCCTGGAAAACTTTCCGAGAAGATTCCAACCGTTGGTTCTCTGCCGCTGAACTTGGTTTTAATAGCTTTGCCTTCGCGCAGGAAAGCTAATATTCAACCGTGAATTTGAGTGGATGGGGGACGCTGCGTCAGAGCGTCCCTTTTTTGTTGATGGCGCATCACCGGCTCTAGCCAACGCTGGCCCAGGTGACAATCTGGGGAAACAGGATTAGTAACAATAGCCCGATCGACTGAATGCAAATAAAGGGAATGACCCCCCGATAAATGCTTGTGGTCGGAATGTCGGGTGGGGCAACCCCGCGCAAATAGAAGAGTGAGAAGCCGAAGGGTGGGGTCAAAAATGAGGTCTGCAGGTTCACACCGAGCATGACGCCAAACCACACCAGATCAAAGCCAAAGTTGAGGGCGATCGGGGCCATCAGCGGGACAATGATGAACACAATTTCAAAATAGTCCAGAAAGAAGCCCAGAAAGAACACCAGCAAATTGACGAATAACAGAAAGCTGACCACACCACCGGGCAAGTTCGTCAATAAATGTTCCACTGCGGCATCACCGCCCACCCCACGAAAGACCAGACTGAACAGCGTCGCGCCGAGCAGCAACACAATCACCATAGTGGTCAGTTCGACGGTGGCATCAAGAGCTTGAAACAAAGTTTTGAGGGTTAGCCGGCGGTTCAACGCGGCCAGGACTAATGCGCCAATGACGCCCATGGCCCCCGCTTCCGTCGGGGTGGCAATCCCCGCAAAAATACTGCCGAGCACAATCAAGATCAGTGCCAAGGGTGGCAGCATCACCTTAAACACTCGCAGGGCCAGTTGAGCCTTGCTGATGTCCAGCATTTCATCGGGTAACGCGGGTGCACTTTTGGGCTGAAAGATTGCTACCACGACCACATACAACAGATACATACTCGACAGGGCCAACCCCGGCACCAGCGATCCTAAAAATAGATTGCCGACGGATACTCCCAGCTGGTCGCCAAGCACAATCAGTACAACGCTAGGGGGAATCACCTGTCCTAGAGTACCCGACGCTGCAATTACCCCCGTGGAAAGGGCGGGACTGTAGCCATAGCGCAACATGATCGGCAGCGAAATCATGCCCATGGAAACTACGGTTGCGCCCACTACGCCCGTGGCTGCGGCGAGCAACGTTCCCACCAGAATGACGCCGATCGCGAGGCCACCCCGCAAGCGCCCAAACAAAATTCCAAAGGTTTCCAGCAAATCTTCGGCGAGGCCCGATCGCTGCAAGATAGTTCCCATCAAAATAAAGAAGGGAATCGCCAGCAGCACATA
>JBCDAJ010000036.1:0-46301 GCA_039185935.1 Cyanobacteria bacterium P01_F01_bin.56
ATCCATAACGGGTGGCGCTGGCCGCGGCGATGGCGATGGTCAGGAATTTGTTTTAATTGCTCTATGAGGGACATGGGCTGTTGATTTTGAAACAACTCAGTCCATCCTCATTTTTCTTCTCGCGTATGAAACCACCCTGCATTCGCAATGTGCAAAGGAGCCAAAGCACCAGGGGGAGAAGCTCCTGGAGGGTGTGGCGACTGCTGCCACAGAGGCCTGCGGCAATCGCTGAAAAGCGACTCGTCGCAACCTTTTAGTCGGCAACGTACGGCAAGCTATTTGTATGCGGCTGGGGCCATTTCCGGCTGCTTAGCCGGGGTATTTGCCAGCAGAATGTCGCGAATGAAGCGCGCAGCGGCCCGCTGGGTAAGATTGCCCATAATGCGTTGGCCCATGTCGCGGGTTTCTCGCTTCACCAATACCTGTGGCAACTGTCGAGCCAGTAGTGTGGCATCAAAGCCTTTGGTATTGCGCAGAATATCGACAATGCGTAGGATGCGGTCAAGATTACTGTCGCCACCATTAGCCTGAATCGTAATCGTTGCCTCACCAGCCGGCTGCTCCCAACCGAGCCGTTCTCGCACCGTTTGTTGGACGGTTTGCACCATATTATGGCCCAGGTTATCAAGTTCTTTCGCGACTTCATCAGCGATGCGATCGCGAATAAATTCTCCCCGCTCGGAAAACAGAAACTCAAGGCTCTGGTTGAGCACCCTTTCCATGTCGTAGTCATCGCTATCGCTGGCGTTGCGGAGTAGATTTTCTAAGCGATTCCAGCGAAACTCGCCGTCTCTAAAGAGCAGGTCAGACAGTGACGAACGCAACTCGGGTGACGGATCGGTCAACAAGCGCTTCGCGACATAGGGATAGGCTTTGCTCAGTACCTTGAATTCTGGATCAACGTTAATCGCAATGCCTTCGAGGGTGACCAGCGATCGAATAATCAAGGCGTAGTAAGCGGGCACGCGGAAGGGATATTCATACATCAGGGCCGAAAACTCATCCGTAATGCTCTTGAAGTTGAGTTCGGCAACACTCGCGCCTAATGCATTGTTGAAGACCTCAGCCAGCGCTGGAATAATCGGCCGCAGATCGGTATCAGGGGTTAAGAATTCCAGCTTGACATAGTCACCGGCCAAGCCATCAAAGTCTCGATTAACCATGTGGACGACGGCCTCAATCAGGCCGTAGCGCTGATAGGGCTTGACCTCGCTCATCATGCCAAAGTCGAGGTAAGCCAATTTGCCATCGCTCATGGCCAACAGATTGCCCGGGTGCGGATCAGCATGAAAGAAGCCATGCTCTAGCAACTGACGTAGCGAACACTGGACACCAACATCAATTAAATGAGTCGCGTCGATGCCTTGCGCTGCTAACTCTTCCAACTTGGTCAGCTTGGTCCCGTCAATCCACTCCATGGTCAAGACCCGGCGAGCCGTATATTCCGGGTAGATAGTAGGAACGTAAATGTCTGGCAGATGACCATAGAGCGCGGCAAAGCGGGTGGCATTTTCGCCCTCGTGGGTGTAGTCCATTTCTTCAAAAATGCGCGCGCCAAACTCATCCATGATGGCAACGAGATCACTGCGAATCTGGGCAACATTGTTCGTTGCCCACTGTGCCAGCTTGCGCAGAATGTAGAGATCTAGAGTAATGCGCTGAGCTAAGCCAGGGCGTTGAACTTTGACCGCAACCGTCTCGCCAGTTTTGAGTTTGCCTTTGTACACCTGCCCCAAAGAGGCGGCCGCAACTGGATTCGGTGAAAGCTCATCGTAAATTTCATCTGGGGTCGCGCCGAATTCTTCTTCGATGTACTGAAAGGCGACTTGGTTGGGAAAGGGCGGCAGTTGATCTTGCAGTCGGGTTAACTCATCTAGGTAAATGGGGGGTACTAGATCTGGGCGAGTGGATAACGCTTGACCAATTTTGATGTAAGCAGGACCCAGGTCAGTCAATAGCTCCCGCAAGCGCTGAGCCTGTCGGCGCTGCACTTTTTCGGAGGTACCGCCACGACCGTTCCACCAGACCCGAGTAGCAAACGTCAATAACGGCCAAATCACGGTCAGCACTCGGACAATGACGCTCGGTAAGCGATGCCGATAATAGGCATTGATCCCCTCTGGGTCGTAGGCGAGGTCTTCGAAGGGGTCAGATTTGCGCCGCGATCGCTCTTTGTTAGAAGACTGGGAAGCCGCAACAATTTGAGCGGCGGCGACGCTCTCAGTTTTCACGATTGCTGATGTATCAGGTGATTGGATGGTCTGAGTCACCGCCCGTACCTCGCGTCAATTTACCTTTCTTAACTATTGTAATGAGTTGCGGACCGAAAGATGAATGGGAAAAACCCGCCGCCTCGATCATTTGGTTCATCTGTACCCGTATGCGATAAATTAAGCGCAGGCTCCAAGGTGCTGCAACATCCTTCTTCAGCGATCTGAGTTCACTGTGAATCAAGGGTCGTACCACAAGTGTGTCGTATGATTTTCGAGGCCTGACAGCGGTGATGGGCGCTACGGACTGTTGTTTGAATCCTGGAAGTCATAGCCGTTGGTTCGGTTCTCCCACTCAGTGATGTCCAGATGATATCCAGTGATGTTGATTGCAGTTCGTCCAAACCTCGTCAGATAATATTTTTGATTCACCCCATCCCCTCTAAGGATTGTGTACATCGCCCATGTTGGTCGCCTTAAAGATCGAAAACTTCGCATTAATTGACCACTTGGCCCTGGAATTGCAAGCCGGACTCAACGTGCTGACTGGCGAGACCGGGGCCGGTAAGTCAATCATGCTAGATGCCCTGGATGCTGTCTTGGGTGGGCGAGTCAGTCAGCGTATGATCCGCGCGGGAGAAAAACGCGGCGTCATTGAGGCGACCTTTACAATTACTGATCGCACTCGAACCTGGCTCAAAGACCATGAGGTGCCGGTAGAGGGCGATCGCCTCGTCTGCGTTCGTGAACTGACGGCGGGCAAAAATACCGTCCGCAGTCGTTCGCGCTTAAATGGCGTCAATGTTAATAAGCCACAAGTTGAAGCACTGCGCCTGCACCTGGTGGAAATTACCGCTCAGGGCCAAACCCTGCAAGTTGGGGATCCGCAAATGCAGTTGCATTGGGTTGATGGCGTCGGTGGTCAAGCGATCGCCCAACAGCGGCAAGTCGTCGCTGAGCGCTATGAAGCGATGGCCGCAGCCAAGGCGCAACTTGAGCGGCGGCAACGGGCAGAGCGGCAGCGCCAAGAGCAGCTCGATCTCTTCGACTATCAGTGGCAAGAGTTGAGCGCTGTGGGGTTGGCCGATCCGGAGGAGTTGACGCAGCTAGAGCAAGAACAACAGCGCCTAAGCCACGCGGTAGAACTGCGGCAGCAAAGCTACCAGGTCTATCAGTTGTTGTATGAGAGCGATCAAGAGAGTGCGGCTGGGGCTGACCTGCTGGGGCGCGCCTCTCAAACGCTGGAAGATATGCTGCAGTACGACACTGCCGTCGAGCCAATTCTAAATTTGGTCAATGATGCCCTAGCGCAAGTGGAAGAAGCCGGACGGCAGATCAATGCCTACGGCGAAGACGTTGAAACGGACCCGCAGCGGCTTCAAGAGGTGCAATCTCGGATTAGCCAGCTCAAGCAACTGACTCGCAAATATGGCAAAACATTGCCTGACCTCATCGAATATGTGCAGGAGATTCAGGCGTCTTTGGCGCTGTTGAACGGTGAGGGGCAATCTTTAGAAGCGCTTGAAGCCGCCTACGACCAGGCTCAAACGGCGCTTGCAAAAGACTGTGATAAGTTGACCAAGCTACGCCAAAAAGCAGCCAAGACGCTAGAGAAACAACTGGTTGAAGAGTTAAAGCCATTGGCGATGGAACGGGTCCAGTTTCAGGCCGCAATTTCCCCAGCGGCACCGACGGTTCTGGGAGCAGACAAAATTCAGTTTCTTTTCAGCCCCAACCCCGGTGAACCCTTACAGCCTCTAGCGGAAACGGCATCGGGAGGAGAAATGAGTCGCTTCCTCTTGGCGCTAAAAGCCTGTCTCTCGCAACTGGATGTGGTCAACACCCTAGTCTTTGATGAAGTGGATGTGGGGGTTTCAGGACGGGTCGCCCAAGCGATCGCCGAAAAACTGCACCAGTTGGGGCGATCGCAGCAAGTCCTCTGTGTGACTCACCAACCGATGGTGGCCGCTATGGCCGACGCCCACTTTCGGGTAGCCAAGGAAGTGATTGAACCCGTTCTGGCCAGTAACACCCCAAAACGCCAGGGGCGATCAAAATCCAGCGATAACACGTCTGACGAAGTGCGCACAGTTGTCAGAGTGGAACCGCTGGATGAAACCATGCGGCGCGACGAGCTCGCCCAACTTGCAGGCGGCAAAACTGATCAGGAAGCCTTGTCGTTTGCAGATTCGTTACTGAAGCAAGCTCAGAAGCTGCGCCAGAGCTAAGGGATCGGCTTGAAAATAAAGTACCGGGACAAGACTGTGGCAGGGTGGATGGGTAGCAGGGTCGATGGGATGTTATTTAAGCGCAACTCCCTAAGCGCAACGATTCCCACATGACGCGCAATGATGCCCGAGTGCGGCAGGAGGAATCATTCGTATTGATGAGCAATCGATTCAGCCGTATCCTCAACAAAGATACCGGTTGTTGTTGGGGCGACTATAAAAACAAGCATTTTGAATATCAGCTAATCAAAGTCGCTTCACCTTTTGGAGCCTTCGCCAACACGCCTAAAATCTTAGGCGCTAATGGCTTCAAATCAGCCAGCCGGTTCGTGGTGCCTGCAAAACAAGCACAGCTATAGCAATCCGCAATCAGGTCAGGATAGCTCAAATCTCTGAAACGCCCATGTCGTAGGCTTCTCAATTCCGCATTCCGCACTCTCAATTCCGCATTCTGCTATACGTTGAATTTTGACAAATTTTGTTCAGCAGTTAGGTTGCGATCAACGGTGATGAATACGTCAAATGTGCCTGAAACCCTTGCTAGCATCTGACCGTTCTTGATGCCAGCCCAGCCCATTTTGGGAACCGTGCTGACGTCGTAGCCGATCAACTCTCTTGCCAGTCTGCGGTCAATGCACTCATCCAAAATGATTTTCATGCTCAAGCCGCAGCATGATTCAGCAGCCTTCTACCTGCTTCTTCCAGCAAGCTCACCACCGCCTCTCGCTTGACCGTCGGAAAACCTTCTAAAAAATCGTCAACTGATTCACCTGCCTTGAGATAGTCGAACAGCGTTGTGATCGGTACTCGAGTCCCCACAAATACCGGAGTGCCGCTCATCACGTCGGGTGAAATACTGACTACAGAAGCGTCTTGTGACATATCATCGTGTCCGCGAGCGATTGCGCTTCCATCCTATCTAAAGCATTGCCCGCTACGTAAAAAGTGCGAGAGCTTGTAGCGATCGCGTGCTTGCCTTCGCGTCCGTCGCTGTTGTAACCGCTCCCCAAAAACTGTTCCCGCGCAAAAAAGCTAACTGTTGCTGGAGCGATCGCGTGAGCAGAATAGTTATTTTGAGATCGCCGTTCTTGGGTGTCTTGCCATCAGTCCAGCCTGCAACGCGGAGCAATTAACTTGGATATACAAGGCTTGCTCAGTTTGGAAAGCGTGGCGTTGTTGAAAACCTAATTACGGTGTTCGAAGCAATGCTTCGAACAGAAGACGTAGAAATGAAAGCGATCGCCCAGTCCGCAATGGTGGAATTAGACAGGCAAGTCAGAGGAATACTCCTTGCGCCTATCGGACAGCGATAGCTAGATAGCCATAAATCTAATTTAGACACAGCTCTGGGAGTCAATTTGCCATAGAGCGATCGTTCTGTGACTTAACTGATGTTGAAGAGGCTTATTCTCTCCCAACTCTCGGTGGAAAAAGAAGACTTATCGCATCCACAGGATCATGCTGCTGAGCAAGCGATAAGGTAAGGTCTTGAATGGTCGTTGTTTATCTGCTTAAGCGATGCACTTTCCCTTGCTGCTGGTCGAAGCCGCCCTCGAAGATCCGTTGATTGAAGAAGGGTTACGGCAGTTCTTATTGGTTTTGTCGGTCTCTTTGGGCGTCGCTACGCTGTCTAGAGCGCTCAGTTGGCTACGCAACATTCCTTATACTTTGTTGTTATTGCTCGTGGGGCTTGGTCTGGCGACCCTGGATGTGCGGCTAATCAACCTCTCTCCCGAGTTGATCTTATTTATCTTTTTGCCGCCGTTGCTGTTTGAGGCGGCCTGGAATATCAAGTGGTCTAACCTGAAGCGTGATTGGTTGCCGATTGGCTTATTTGCGATCGTCGGCGTCATCATCTGTGTTGGCGGCCTGTTTTTGGGATTGCAACAGTTTGCAGGGGCTTCTCTGGCGACAGCATTATTAGTAGGCGCTGGTTTATCGGCTACCGACCCGGTTTCGGTGGTGGCCCTCTTCCGAGAACTGGGGGTGGATAAACGGCTTACGACCCTCATGGAAGGCGAAAGTCTGTTTAACGACGGGGTTGCAGTAGTGGCTTACAACCTGCTGTTGGGGATTGCGCTAGGCGTCGAGCAGTTTGATATTCCCGTTACGATTTCTCGCTTCCTCGTTTTTGTGGGCATTGGCCTCAGTGTTGGTGGCTTGATTGGGTTTGGCATTTCCTACCTCACCCAACGGTTTGATTTGCCATTGGTTGAGCAATCCCTCACCTTAGTATCGGCCTACGGCACTTATCTAGTGGCGGAGCAATTAGGCGGTTCTGGGGTGATTGCTGTCGTCACCACAGGACTGATCCTCGGTAATTTTGGCTCCCGCATTGGTATGAGCCCGCGGACGCGGTTATCGGTGTCAGAATTTTGGGAATTTGTCGCGTTTTTCGTCAACTCGATTGTGTTTCTGCTGATTGGCGATCAGGTCATATTTGATGGCTTGATTGAGAATTTGGATACGATTCTCATTGCGATTTTAGTGATGACGGTGGCGCGCGCCGTCAGTATTTTTAGCCTCAGTGCCCTTAGCAACTGGTTGGGGGACTCCGATATCACAGTGCCCAATCAAGTCGTGCTGTGTTGGGGAGGGTTGCGCGGTTCTGTTTCAGTGGCATTGGCGCTGAGCGTTCCGGAATCTCTGGCCGAGCGAGAAGATATTATTGCCATTATTTTTGGGGTGATGCTCTTTACGCTGCTAGTGCAGGGCTTAACGACTAAACCGCTGCTGCAATTTCTTGATTTGCTGGGCGACCAGCCCCTGCGCCAAGAGTTTGTGCAAAAGATTGCGCGACGTGTGGCTTTGAGCCGAGTCATGGACGAACTCAAAGATGTGAAGAAGGGCAACTCTATCGATGCAGAATATTGTGATTATCAAATGGCCTTGGTCGAAGGACAGCTAGAAGAAATTCAATCCGAAATGAAGATAATGCAGCGAGATCATCCTGAGCTGTCGAAGATTTTGATCGATCGCTTGAATGAATCGCTGGTGGCGATCGAAGCCGATACTTATGCCCAATTTATTCGAGCCGGTTATTTAAAGGAAGAAATGCAACCGCTTCTGGAGTCGGTTTTAGAGCCGATCGATGAAACTAGCGGTGAGCCATCAGCATCGGAAGCACTAACGTAAAACTTGCCTGCGATCGCTCGAATGAGCACAACCTTTGAATTAGCCTTTGGCATTAAGGTTAAGAAGTCAGCAAATAAAAATCCCTCCACGCAGGTGAAGGGATTGGAGTTCCTGAAAATCGTCACTGCATATAATATGCGCTCTAATCGCCGAAGTGCCTAGGGGGGAGGCACCCCTTAGGGGTGTTTGCCATTGGTGACATCGCGGTCCCAAATCTGGGGTCGATCTTGCAGCGCCACATATTTTTGACCGTGGGTACCCGTATAAATTTGGGTCGGACGAAATATCCGATTTTTGCGAATTTGCTCTTTCCAGTGGGCCAGCCAGCCAGCCACACGAGCGATCGCAAACACTGGCGTAAACAAATCTGTGGGAATGCCTAACCGTCTATACACCAAGCCCGAATAGAAGTCCACGTTTGGGTAAACTCCTTTGTCGCCCAGTCGCTCAGTGACGACTTGCTCAAGCTCTAGAGCAATGTCGTAATAATCATCGCTGCCAAATTTTTCAAAGAGTTGCTCAGCCAGCTTTTGCAAAATCTTGGCGCGGGGATCTTTAACTTTGTAGACCCGATGCCCAAAGCCCATGATCCGCTTTTTCTCTTTCATGCAGTTGTCGATATAGGGGCGCACATTATCCACACTGCCGATCGCCTCAAGCATATCGATGACTTCCTCGTTTGCTCCCCCGTGTAGGGGGCCAGCCAGAGTTCCGACTGCAGAGGCGACGACCGCGTAGGGGTCGGTTAGGGTTGAGGCTGTCACCATAGCGGAAAAAGTCGAGGCGTTAATCGTGTGCTCAGCATGGAGGGTCAGACAGATATCAAAAATGCGAGCGGCTAACGGATCCGGCACCTGCTCATTGAGCATGTAGAGAAAGTTCGCGGCATAATCTAAATCGTCGCGGGGCTGCACCGGGTCATTGCCCTTACGCATTAGCTGAAAGGCCGCTACCATTGTGGGGATTTTGGCTATCAGCCGCACGACGGCCTTCTGAATGTAGAGTGGATCGTCGAGCGCCCGCTTGGAATAAAACAGCCCCAACGCAGCCGCACAGGCTTGCAGGGCATCCATTGGATGCCCCCCCTCAGGGAAGCACTTCATCATGTCGCGAATGCGATACTTAAGCCGCCGATGGTGGCGGATACCATATTCAAATTCTTCTAGTTCAGTCTTAGTGGGCAGTCCACCCCAAATCAGCAAATAAGCCGTTTCTAAAAACGTCCCTTGCTGAGCCAAATCATCAATGCGGATGCCACGATACTCCAAAATACCTTGTTGACCATCAACGTAGCTAATGGCTGATTCAGTCGCTGGAATCCCCTCTAGACCGGGCCTATAGTCACAAACTGTCATCGTTGTATCGCTCCCATATATTGACTGACGCTGTCGATTGCCCAATCTCCGCCGCACGTCAACGTTTCAATCCTCACGACTTCCATATATGGGAGGCAATCTTAGTCGGATACGGCACTGTTGGTTTCGGCAAGTTTTGCTTCAGACCTTTCATTAGCAGAATTCGAACCTTGCAGTCTGTTTAGTTTGCGACTTTAGTTCATAACTTCTGACGGGATGAAAATGATCGATTGGTCCTTGCGTGTCTTAGCGTCCCTCTATTATGAGGCGTCGAGTAGACTTGAGAGCATAGAATCCTGCGGCAGGGCAGGGGCAATTGAAACTTCCTTCTGGAAGCACTTGGGAATGAAGTTTTCAATGCTGCACTGGAGACAAGCATCGTCGTAGCCGTGCTTCAATTTCTAGAGCTCTGTATGGGTGGACACTCTTCAATGATTTCATCGGAAAGTATGGCTCCCGCTGCTTCTGGGTCAAATCCTTCTGGAAATTGAGTATTAATATCATATACAGCTCTTTGAAAGTTCGTGTTGCGAATAACAGCCTTACTTAAATCGCTTCCTCTGATATCCGCTCCTCTAAGCTGTGCATCGCTTAAGTCAGAATAACTAAAATTAGCTAGGACTAAAATACTATTTATAAAGCTTGATTCCTCCAAATTTGTAAAAGTCAGGTTTGCAGAGCAAAAAAATGAGTAATTAATACTAGCTTTCTCAAATTCAGTCCGTAACAAATTCGCATCTTCAAATACGGCGCCATTAAGTATGGCGTCTGAAAAATCACCTCTTATATCTGAGTGACTAAAATTTATTCCAGTTAAATCTAGCCCTGAAAAGTCAGCCCCATATAACTCTAATCCGATGGCTGATGAGTGAGGCGCTAATAAATACATTCCCTGACTTGGCACAGAAAAACTGTTAGAAAATGTCGTTTCAAGACTGTAAACAACGCTTTCGAAGGAAACCCCATCAAAATTTACTCCCCGTAAATCTGTTCCAATGAAGCTTACTCCGAGAAGAGTCGCTTCTTTAAAGCTGGTGTCCGATAAATCAGCGTCTCTGAAAAAAACGCCACTTAAACTTGCTTTGTCGAAAGATGCTCTGCTTAGATTCGCGTCTCTAAAGTAAACACCTTCAAAGATAGTCTTTTGAAAGTTGACGCTATTTAAGTTAGCCTCGCTCAAAGTGGCGACATATAAATATGAGTTTTCAAAATTAGCTAGGGCTAAATTCGAGCCAGAAAGATCAGAGCCTTGCAGTGTAGAGTTTGTAAAATCTACACCAGACAAATTCGAATCAAGAATTGTAGACGCGAAAATTGTTGACCCTGCAAGAGATGCTTCACTTAGATCAACTTCGAAAACTTCAAGCCCAACAATCTCACAGGATAGACACTCCTTCGTTCTGACTATCCGATTCCATTCGTCCTGTGAAATACGCTCGGTTGGCAATAAGTCACTACGAGCACTCCCCGCAAAGAAGGGGCACACAAACACGGAAAAAGCCACGGTAATGCAGTGTTTGAATGAATTCATGTAATCCCCTTTCCCTCATGGCAGATCGCATTTAGATTAGAAGGCCACTCACTGCTGGTACGCGAGAGCTGACAGAATGTAGCGATTGCCCATAACGACAGCATGAGGGTATGGTTGCCCTGCCTATGTTCTACACTGCCTTGCTCACTGGGCTTGCCAGCGCTGAATTTCCTCAAGCGCCTGGCCATAAGCTGGACTGTTTTCGGGCACTAAGCGAGCCGCCGCAATCGCGCCGCCTAAATCGCCCTGAGCCGCACGAGAACGGGCGATCGCTAAAATATCTTCCCCCCATTGCTGAATGCGATCTTGAGCTGCTTCATAATTTGGTTGCCCAGGCTCAATTTGTTCTAGGGTGCGGGCGGCATTGTTGTAGCTACTCGCCTGACCTGGCTGTAGCAAGTTTTGAGCCTGACTAATTAAGGTTTGATTGGTGATTTGCTGCTCCCAGCCTTGAATGCGCTGATTAGCCAAGGTAGAAAGCTCTAGCTGATCTTCGGGGACTAGTCGAGCGGCGGCGATCGCGCCATTAATATCGCCACTCGCGGCTCGTCCTTCAGCCAAATCGAGAATCACCCGCCCCCAGCGTTGAATGTCGGCTTGAGCTTGCTCATAGTAAGGATCTTCGGGAGGCACCTGTCGCGCTTGCTCAATGGCATCGTTAAACATTGAGGCTGAGGTCGGCTGAATAATCTGACGGGCACTGTTGAGGATGTTCTCGTTACGCACAGCGGCTTCTGCCACTTCGCTGTTCGCCTCCTGTAACAGGTTCTGATAAGTATTGTTTTGCAACTCTGGCGGCACCTGAGTCAGCCAGGCTCGGGCTTCGCCATAGCGTTGGGCGGCAATCGCCTCTTGGGCTCGCTGCAGAGCCGTTTTACCCCGCTCTATGGGGTCTTCCTGCTCTGGCGGCGGCACTGGGGTTTCGGCGGCATTGTCAGCAATAACTCCCGGCTCTGTAGAAGCCGCATCCGCATCCGCAGCCTCTGCAGGGGGCACAGCTTCTGCGTCAGCGACAGCTTCATCCTCAATCCCTTCATCCACCACGTCGGTAGGTGATTCGTTGGCTGTCTGAGTCTCGCCACCCAAGAACAGCGGCTGAAAGCGGAAAAATACCCCTGCCAAAAACGCGATCGCGGCGGCCAATGCTCCCCATTTTAAAAGACCGCTAAAGCCGCCAGTGGCCTCTGCGGGCTCAGCTGCTGCGGGAGATGACTGTAGCACTAGGGCGCCGGTTTGAGGCGGTGGGGGAGCGGGGATGGCCGGTTCCATCGGCAAAGTGGGCGAATCGCCAGTGGGCGGCTTATCTTCAATCTCAAAGGAAGGCGGCGGCGGCACATCGCTGGGCGTCATCGGCGGCACAACGGCTAACTCTTCGTTACCTATCGCCGTCAAATTCTCAGTCGGTGATAGGTTTGCCAACCCCTCAGCAGGCACCACCATCATGAATTTTTGCGTGGGCGGTACCACCATGACTGGATTTTGAGCCGGACGGCAGTGATGTTCACAGAGTTCCGGCACGCGATCGCTTAAATAAGCGCCCAACTGCGACGCTGTAATGCAGCCGTGATACCGCAAGCCCTCTAACAGCGCCTTGGTAAACAAACCGTGACGGATGTACATCGTCTCGTGAGAGAACTGTTCTGGTTGGCACGATAAAAAGGTGGTAATGCCATAGTCTTGTGCCAGGGTGAGGGTTTGGGCACCGATATCACGATGTCCGACTGCGCCCTGACTGCGATTCATATCCATCGCCAAGACAATTTGGTCAGTCTTAGCCTGGCTCAAAGTATTGAAAATGTCAGAAATCGCGATCGCGGTCTCTGGCAAATTAGTGGGTTCTGAATCCAGCGTCATCCAATAGTCTTGACTGGCCTCAGTCAAGCCACAACCGCTAAAAAAGACCCAGAGCAAGTCGCCCGGCTGCACGCGATCGCGACACAGCGTTTGCAGTTGATGCTCAATTTCTTGTCGCAGTGGCATGTAGGCATGGGGTTCGATCGCGGCTGACAAGTCAGTAAGCAAAGTACAGTGGTCAACTGGCACGCCCAACTCATCAACCAAAAAGTTGCGGAGTTCCACAGCATCAGGCTGCGCATACATCAACGGCTGCAGCGCTTTGTATTGATTAATGCCGATCAGGAGAGCCCATTGATTTGCCATGAATTGCCCTTTACCTTGACTCGTTACCAACAGTGATGCCGCCTCAGTAAGCGCGATCGCTGCCACCGCAAAGCCGAAGCTGCCAAGCGGCTAAGACCATCTGAGACGATGCCCATTTTAACGATGAGTCAGCTTTTCGGAACTTTCACCGATAAGAAAGATTAAAACAAAACCAGATTTTTAGCTGAATAGGATTGACGGTTTTGGCGACAGTCGCTAACTTTAAGGCGCTGCATGTGCCTGCGTCCCTCGATCGCAGCATGGGGAGGAATCGTGATCATGACATCTTGGCGTCATTCTTTAGGACGTTGGAGCCAACAACTACTGAGCCAAGGCCTGACTACTCGCTGGAACTTCACTATCAAGTTAGGAAGTGTCACTGCGATCGCCCTAACCACGGTGCTCAGCGCTCCTCTAGTGGCCCAAGCCTACACGTCGCGGGTAACTTTATTTGTCACCCGCAACCAAGACGACAGCTATGAAACGTTTTTGCGTCAGTGTGATGCGATCGCCCGTGCGGGAGTACAGCGCAGCTTTGATGCCGACCCGTTAACCTCTGAAGTCGTCTTGGTCATTGTGGGAGAAAATCAGGGACTTGCACTTCCCGTCATGGAAGTTGCCGTCACCCGTAGTGAATGGGAATTTCTGCCAGACCCTCAGTACTGGGCACGCTACTACAACAACGCCTCCAACCTTCTGGATCTGTAAGGTTCACATCTTGACGAAGGCATCCAGGGCTGAAATTTGGCAACATCTAACCTAAAAGATGATGGTACTATTGAAAGGTTGTCAAGTTTTTAGCAGTCATGGCGGTTCCCAAGAAGAAAACCTCAAAAGGTAAGCGGGGTCAGCGCAAAGCGCACTGGAAGCGCACGGCAGCGCTGCAAGCTCAAAAGGCCCTCTCTCAAGGTAAGTCAGTACTCACCGGTCGTTCCAAAGGTTTCGTGTATCCCACTGATGATGAGGATGAAGACGACGAAGAGTAAGTTCCAGAGCAGAATGCAGAATATCGAATTCGGAGGTCGGCATTGCCTTGCTTGTGGCTAGCGACCTTGGCACCGTACAAAGTGAATCTGCATACCGTTCTCTAGAGCGTAGGGGAGCAAGGATGCTAGGGGCGCTAGAAACTGAAACGTCAAAGCAACTTCTGCCAGCGAGTACTAGCTACCTTAGCTGCCTGCATGGTCTGAATCGATTTCTGCCCGCTATGTCAAGGCTCTGATTGTGCGCTAGGGCCAACACGTACTCTTTATAAATAACCTTAATCCCTCTTCTAGTAGAGTTTCTGGTATTTGCGTGAAAAGCATCGAGTGGCGAGCTTCTCAATAAGCTTTGCTGCGAACATGTAAGCTTCTTCCTGTTAGACACCACCTAAGTCTTTTGCCGGATAGCAACGGAAGTGTAGGCACTATCAGCAAGAGACTTGAAAGTTCTTACTGTTCATGCATGCGTTTGCCAAAGGTTATGCGCTTTCTGTGACAGAGCCTAAGTAGTCAGTACGGTTGCTTTAGAGACCTATGGTTGCTGTAAGGTCTCAGAACGATATCCATAGCAGAATGCGGGATGCGTAGTTCGGAATGAGAACACTCGCTGTGTAGTGCTTTCAGAGATTACAACTGTCCTGACCTAATTGCGGATCGCTATAGTATTAATATCTAAACGGTAACTGCTATCTAAACAGCAGCAAATGCCACACTTTAGAAAGCTCATTGCCAACTCTACAGCGGTTCTTCCAGATGGGCTGTTACCTTAACGTCATAGAGTCCCTCAAACCATAGCTTTTTATCTTCTAGATTCCATAACTCTGAGGCACAGTCATCGTCAGTCAACGCCGGTTGAATATCGAGATGCAGGGCTTGATTCGTGCCGTCAAAGTAATATTTCACTGATTCGACTGCGCCGATGCCTCGGCGATCAAGGGCTACAGCAACGCGCAACAAAGCACTCAATTCGCTGACTAGGCTGCGATCGTGCTTTTCAGACAGGTTACGGTAGTTGTCATGTTTCTTTTTGGGTAGGCTCTTGCGGTGATAGCGGGCGATGTTGGCAATGATTTCAATTTCCGCTTCGGTATAGCCTAGTAGCTCGCTATTGCGTATTAGATAGTAAGAATGTTTATGGTGGCTAGAGTGACTGATGTAGTGCCCGGCATTGTGCAGGATGGCGGCCGCCCACAGCAGTTCTCGTTCAGCATTGCCCCAGTTATGTAGGTGTCCCTTAGTGGCATCAAATAAGGCCAGCACAAAGTCTGCCACGCGCTCTCGGGAAGCTTGTGGCACATGGTATTTATCGGCTGCAGCATGCACACTACGCTCTCGTACCGATCGCTGAAACTGCATCCGGTCTTCGATCAGGCCCTGAGTGAGCATCCAGTCAACCACAACGCCTTCTCGTAGCGCTCGTTCACAAATGGTCAGGCTATCTACCCCCAGCATGACCATCGTTTCTTGCAAAATGATGGCCCCTGCCACGATAATCTCTGCTCGGCGAGTCGACATTTCCGGCAAGTCAAGCCGCGCTTCTAGGTTTAGCTTCCGGAGCTTATCTGTCCAAGCCTGCAGTTCCTCTAGGGTGAACTGAAAACCGTTTAGCGGTTCAGGCACGAAGCCCAAGCGATCGTGGGCAATCAAGGCGGCGACGCATTCAATCGTGCCCGAGGTGCCGACGAGTCGCAGCGATTCTCCAGGCTCTAGTGTCCGCTTGAGGTCTTCAACAGCGGGCTCCATCCGACCACGGACGTAGGCGGTGAGGTAGGTGAATTCTTTATCGCTGATTGGATCGGTGGTAACAAAGCCTGCAGTCAAGCGGACAGCGCCGACTTTGGTACTGCTCAAAAAGCGATGCGGCTCTCCCGTGCCAAGCAGCAGCTCGGTCGAGCCGCCACCGATATCAATAATCGCATGGGGTCGATTGTGAAACTCCATGCCAGACAAGACACCCAGGTAAATACGACGGGCTTCCTCAGTACCCGAGATGAGATTGACGGCGAGGCCAACTTCTTTTTGTACCCGTTCTAGAAAGTCATGACCGTTTTTGGCTTCGCGAACGGCGCTGGTGGCAACAGCTGCAATATCTTCAGCCTTTAAGCTTTCGGCGATCGCTCGACATCGCTTGAGGGCAGCAACGCCGCGCTCCATGGCTTCTGCTGACAGATTACTATCGGCGGCAAAGTCGCCTAAACGAACGGTTTCCTTCTCTCGGTCAATGATGGTGAACGCTGGCAGGGAAGATTTGATTTTGACCACCACCATGTGTATCGAGTTGGTGCCGACATCGATCGCCGCTAAGACGCGATCGTGTTGCAGTTCCGGAGCCTGATACTGGTAGGGATAGGGCACGGTTGTTTGTGGGGTGACTGGTGGAGTGCTAACCATAGTCGAGTGTGATTATTGTTTCACATATTACAAGGGAGATTACTGGGTTCCTTATCTCTTGTGTCGCATTCTCCACTTTCTCTTTATAAAACCATCTTAGGGTTTCACTATCCGCTCAATTTCGCTCGCTTGGCTAGGAAGAGACGCAGTCAATACCTCGCAACCAGTCGATGTAATCAACACATCGTCTTCAATGCGAATTCCTCGCACATCTTGAAATTGGGCTAATCGCTCCCAGTTCACCACCGCAGCGTAGCGATCGCGGTTTTGGGGATCTTGCAAAATGGCCGGTACTTGGTAAAAGCCCGGCTCAATCGTGACGACCATGCCCGCCTGCAAAGGGCGATCAAGCCGCAAAAAGCCGAGTCCAAAGCGATCGCTGCGGGTGCGGCCGGGAGCGTAGCCCGCTAAATCTCCCAAATCCTCCATATCGTGAACATCTAGCCCTAACAAATGACCGATGCCATGGGGAAAGAACACCGCATGGGCATCTTGCTCCACCAAAGATTCAGGAGCGCCGCGCAAGATCCCTAAATCAACTAAGCCCTCGGCCAAGACTCGGCTGGCCAGCAAATGCAGATCCCGGTATTCCACCCCTGGTTGCGCCATCTCAATACAAGCATCGTGGGCCGCTAGCACCAAGTCATACAGGTCACGCTGGGTCGGTGAAAAGTTGCCCGTGACGGGCCAGGTGCGCGTAACATCTGACGCCCACCCCGTCGACGCTTCGGCCCCCACGTCTGCTAATAGTAAATCCCCTGACTGCAAGACGTGATGATAATGCTCGTTGTGTAAGACTTCGCCATGGACAGTGACAATGCTGTTGTAAGCCGTCGTCATGCCTGCCGCGATAATTACTGCTTCCATCGCGGCCCGCACAGTGGCTTCAGATTGCCCTGCCTGGGTGGCAGCCATGCCCGCGCGGTGGGCCTGCACTGACACTTGAGCCGCCTTACGAATTTCCGCGATCGCGGCGTCATCATGAGTCAGCCGCAACTGCACCAGAGCGTCGGCCAGGGCTCGATCTTGTGTTGGATTGACGAGTCCCCGCTCGGTCAGTTGCGCCGCTGCCGTTGTCTCATCTTGCACCAGGAGGGTCGCTACTCCGTCTAAATGTTCATCCAGTTCACTGAGGGGATAGGCCGCATCGGCCCCCATCGCTGTCGCCAGCTCTGTCCGTGACGGCGTTGGGCCATGCCAAAGTGCCGCCGCTGGGGTTGACTCATCTACATACAGTGTGAGGCGGGCTCCGTCTAATCGAATCGCGGCCTGCACGAGCGGTAGACCCGCCAAGTAAAGGAAATGGCTACTGGCTCGAAAGGGATAGGTATTGGCCGGAAAGTTGCGGGACCTCGACTGCCCTGACCACAGCACCACCGGAAAGTTAATGAGAGCGGCCAAGCGTTCACGGCGGGCGCGTAGTGTATCGGCCAAGGTGGGCACGGGGGCGATCGCAGTCATAAAACCAGTACTCGCTATTGACTCAAGAGACCTATGTGTCAGCGTAAGAGATGAGCGAGACGTTAGCACAGTTACTCATCATTTTCTGTCATGACCCAAAGTTTCTACAGCCGCCCAAAATCCTAGAATCGGATGTCCCAATATTAATGAAGCGCCCCGCAAAGTTGACTTTCACCTCATTAGAACCTGGGCAAAAGCCTCCTGAATTCCCCCAATTTGGCGATATTGAATCCGATTCCAGCATGAGGGATGCCGGGGCCAAAGTCGGATTCAATCGCAAAAGTCCTGCCAATAATCAGTTTATAGTACAAAAATACTGTTTTTATGTTAGATTGCCATCGTGGATTTCCAGTGAGGTGGTCTATGCCCTCTTTGGTTGTGCGTCCCGGCGGAACGGTACGGTTAAAGCAGCAGCCTGAGCATGTGCCTGACTTCGTGGTGATGGCTTGCGAAAGCGATCGCGCCTGGATTCGGCAGCCCGAATGGCCACAACATATTCAACTATGTGTGCGGATGACGCAGTTGAGTGTGCCTTGTGTTCAGGTTTCGTCGTCATTGTGAGATGTGTCTTAGCCAGCCAGACGAGACCAAGGTCCCCTGTTAGGATGGCGAAGGGAAACTTCTACGGAGTTTTATGATTCCTGCTGATACTGCCGAAGCTCAGATTTTGAACTTGGTTGTGCCGCTGGATTCGCGGCGCGATTGTGAAACGCTCACCTTACTCCAAGCGCCAGGACGCATCTTGTCAGAGTCGGTCGTGAGCCCAACCGACTTTCCCCACTGGGATAACTCGGCGATGGATGGTTATGCCGTGCGCTACGAAGATATCCGCCAGGCGACCGCTACCACCCCAGTTGAACTCTCAGTTGTAGAAGAAATTCCCGCTGGGCAACCGCCGCAGAAATCGCTCGAAGCAGGCCAGGCGGCTCGCATTTTTACCGGGGCCATGATGCCGCCAGGAGCCGATGCGGTCGTCATGCAGGAAGAGACCCAACGTCAAGGCGATCGCGTCCAGGTGCGTACAGCCAGCCATCCCCGAGCCTTTGTGCGAGAACAGGGCAGCTATCAACGAGCCGGAGAGCGACTGTTATCGGTAGGCAGTGTGGTAACCGCGACAGAAGTAGCGATTCTCGCGGCGGTGCAACGTCCCCAGGTCACAGTTTATCGTCAGCCCCGCGTGGCGATTCTCTCCACCGGTAATGAGTTGGTTTCACCAGAGTCGCCCCTACAACCAGGGCAGATTGTTGATTCTAACCAGTACGCCTTGGCAGCGCTGGTGCAGCAGATGGGCGGTATCCCCCTGTGTCAGGGCATTGTTCCCGATCATCCAGAGGCGCTGAAGCAAGCGATCACCACGGCGATCGCAGAAGCCGACATGATTCTCTCATCGGGGGGCGTCTCGGTCGGAGATTACGACTATGTAGACCAAATCTTGAGTGATGTAGGGGCGACTCTACACATTCGCTCGGTGGCGGTAAAGCCGGGTAAACCCTTGACAGTCGCAACCGTTAAGGGCGATTCAGCGCCGCTCCTATATTTTGGCTTGCCGGGTAATCCGGTTTCGGCATTGGTGAGTTTTTGGCGCTTTGTCGCACCGGCAATACGAAAACTAGCGGGGCGGAGCGATAACTGGGCGGCTCCCTTTGTCGTCGCGCGATCGCGGCAGGATCTTAAAGCGGGCGGCAAGCGTGAAACCTATCTCTGGGGACAGTTGTACACCACGCCCTCTGGCTTTGAATTTAGCCTTGCTCAGGGCAATCATAGCTCTGGCAATTTAATTAACATGGCCGGAACTCAGGCTCTGGCCGTCGTCCCCATTGGCGTGACCGAAATTGCCGCTGGTTCGACAGTGCGAGTACTGTGGGTCGGGGCTGAGGTCCAGCAAGGATAAGACTGTCATTGGTCTGGAAGGCGGGGAAGGTCAGTGATGAGGGGGCAGGGAAATTGATACCGTGCAGCGTAAATTTGCCGATCTCTAAAGCCGGGGCGCAGCGGTGCCAGGGGAGCTAGAAACTGAAACGGTAGGGCGACTTCTGCCACCGAGTGCTAGCAAGGCCGGGATTGGGCAAATGACGGTAGCGCTCATCGGAAAATTAAGTTTCTCTACTGCAGAGTTTGTGACTGAGAATCCTGTTCAAAATGAAAATAGAACTTACGCAGTTGAATCTGATTTTGGCCCCCGTATCCCCAAATCTGGGGAAATCGGATTCAACATCCTTCAAAGTTGGGGGATCGAGGGGGCTTTTGCGTAAGTCCGAGAAAAGTAAGGGGCGCTGGCCCTTCCCATTAAACTGAAATAGTCGACCATGTTTGAGGGATATCACTCTCTCCAGCTTGGCAAAGATAATTCAGAGTTGCTTGTTTGCACACTGAATTCCGCCCGCTGAATTCCGCACTCCGAACTCTAAACTTTGCGCTCTACCCTTCGCTACATCTATGCAACAGCCCCCATTTCATAATTCCAACCGCGACCCGCTACCCGACGCCAATGATATTGAGGCCGAGTTTCAAGGCCAGCAAAGTCGTTGGCAACAAGATGATTCAGCTTTTGAGCTATCGCCAGCAAGTCGCTCTCAGTTTGAAGCAGACAAACGCTGGCTGCGTAATTTTATTGTCGGTCTATTACTGACGGGATTTGCCATCGGAGGCGTGCTGGCGATTGGCTTAGTGTGGGGGATGAACCGACTAGATCTGATTAACCCACCCCCCTTATATAATCCTGAATCGACTGAATGAGACGAAGCACTGAGTCCTCAAGGGCGGTTTCTAAACCAGAATCGAAGGCAGCTAGCGATCAATCGTTAGACGATAGCGAGGGCGCTCAGGTTTAGGCACCTCTGGTGTCTGCTCGCGCTGCAAAATCACCATGTTGTTGCCGACAACGGGCGATCGCGCCAGCAGTTCACCCGTTGAGGTCACCAACTCCAAATCGGTGAAGGCAAGCTCCTGAGACTGTTGCATGAGTGCTTGGGCCAGTTGCGTTTGGTCATAGTCTGAAAGTCGATACCAATCGCCGTTGAACACTAAGGTCAATTGATTTTGCCGAAAGTCAGCCTGCACTGAGTCAATTACCCGCTGGGCATTCAAAATCGAGCTGTCGGTCATCTGGGTCTGAATTTGGGCAATGCGATCAACATCCCCGGCGTCCAGAGCCGGCACCTCTGTCGGCGCAAGACTTGTCGGGCTCGCGCCGACAGAGGGTTGACGAACACTATTCAGCAGCATGAGCAACAGCACCAAAATACCCACAAGAATGCCGCTGAGAGCGCTATCAGAGAGTTTTGCCGCCGCTGGAATACGATTGCGGACGCCAACGATCAGCCGTTGCCACAGGCGTCTAAACTTTTGCCAAGCCGGTTGTATCCAGCTCAAAGCTTCTTTAGTCGTGGTTGTTTGGGGCGCGGGTTCCGGGAGTTCGGCCAGTTCATCATCCCATTCTTGAATCGCCTCATCCCATTCGTCCGTTGCTGAGGAAACCGTGTCAGTCTCTGTTACTGGTGTTTCCAAGGTTTGATAACTGCTGTCATCGGTCCACTCAGCCTCGGTGGACTCAGCAGCATTTTCCGGTCCCTGGGGTGCTTCATCCCCTTCAGGAACCGTTGAAGAGGCGATGTCAGTCTCTGCGGTTGATGTTTCCAAGGTTTGATAACTGGTATCGTCCGTCCACTCAGCCTCAGCGAATTCCGCTGCCGTGACGACAGCTTCATCGTCACAATCCTGGACAGCCTCATCCTGCTCATTGGTCGCTGAGGAAGTGGTATCTGTCGATGTTGGTATCTCTAGGGGCTGAGCGATGCTGTCATCCGTCCATTCGGCGGCGGTGGCCTCAGGAGCTTCCTCAGGGGACGGCGGCATATCTGACGAGTTAATTTCCTCGGGCATGGGCGGGCATTCCTTACGACCAAGCTGGTGCTATTGTCGCGCAAAACCGATAATCGCAATCGATCAATCCCTCAACGGGTTAGATGAGGGAGCGGCGATCGCCTCTTCACTGGCGAGACTTGAGAGTGTGCCCCGATTTTTCAAATCCCAGGGTTGGGCCTTTATTCCCCCAACCCCTTGCCCAAAAACTGAGAGAAGGTGAAGGCTGCAAAACTGGGATGCCCCCAGACTTGACAAACAAATGTGGACAGCCCCTGAAGAACTTTTTGATATACTAAGCATCTAAACGCTTAGAAAGCAGGCTTTATGCTTAGAAACACTTCTCCCTTTGATAGTCAGCAGTTGATGCGGCGGCAAGAAGATTTGATCAACGCAGCCTCTAATCGATATCGGATTACAGTTCAGGTTGCCAACCGGGCACAACGCCGCCGATTTGAAGAATTCGAAGCTTATGACGATCCTCGGATGAAGCCAGTGTTGCGGGCCATTATTGAAATGTCGGACGAGCTGACTCAGCCAGAAATTATCGGCGAATAGGCAGTCGTGCGTCACTTAAAAGAAGGTGTGGGCTGGCGTTTGGGATATGACCCAGACGCCAGCGTTTTTAATGGCCTCGTGGGCGGCGATCGCTGGGCGGTAGAACTCACCGAGGCCGAGTTTTCCGACTTCTGTCGGCTGGCGCTGCAACTGGCTGACACGGTGCGATCGCTCTCGGCAGAGCTGATGGCTGAAGAGCGTATCGCCTGTGAGCAAGAAACCGCTCATATCTGGCTGGAAGTCGAGGGATTGCCAAACCAATTTGCTTTGCGATTTATTCTTTTACAAGGACGTCGGACTGAAGGTGGCTGGACAGAAATAGCCACCGCTGAGATGATTCAGGCCATTCCTGCCCTCAAGTTGTTTTGAATCTAGACCGCGCATCACTGTTCATGTCCTGCCTCTAGCTGCTATCTAAATAATTGCTACCTAACGATTAACCGGCGGCTGGTTTTGAGCATAACCTGGGCTAGATAAACCGCCGACCAACCCGCCTCGGACAATCGTCACGGAATATTAAAAAGCTTGACATAACAGCCTTTCGGCGGTGTTTTTCTCGCCGTTCTGGGTATGCTGCGGCATAATCACCTGTGGCTCGAACGACCTAATTTATGGGCGATTTCGAATTTATGGGCAATTCCGAAGGCAGACAGGTGCAATTACCGAGATTAGGCAAGTGCTGGGAGCGATCGCCAAACTCCAGACGCCCATTCATCTTTGCCCCACTGACCGCAGTGGCTGTCTTGGTCAACTGCGATGAGAAACATGGATTATGAAGGCTAAAGTTAAGAACGATACGCTGTTTAAGTCACAACCTGTTTTGTCAAGCGAACTGCAAGACTCTGACAAAGTGTTTGTACCCAGTGGCAGCGAATACGAACTGAAGTTCTTTGCTGAGGCCGCTGAGCGTCACCTGCGGCTAGAGTTGGCCGATGCGGCTCTTACTGAGCAAACCGGCTTGATTTGGTATGTAGCGCAGTCAGATATTGATTTAGAAGGGGGCAGCGTGACGGCAACGGTACTCCAAGACACGATCTTTAAGCAGCGCCCGGTGCTAGCGAGCGACTTGAGTGATGAGGAAAAGGCCTTCGTAGCTGCCGGGACTGAACTAGAGTTGCTGTCGTACACGGCAGCGGGTAGCGACTACTTGAAACTGACTCTGGTCAACCCTCAACTAGGGAATATCAGCTCAAACGTCTGGTTTGCCAGCATCGCAGCGATTAAAATTATGGGCCAACAGATTATGCTGAAGGCCGTTACTGACACGGTGCTCAAGGCTAAGCCGAGCCTCTCTAGCCACTTGTCTGCTGCCGAAAAAGCGTTTGTCCCTAAACAAACGACCTTGGCCCTGCAGTCCTACGACGCAATCGAAGGGAATTACTTGCAAATCACCCTGGCGGATACCCCCCTCGGTGACAGCGATCGCTTCACTTGGTATGCCTTTGCCCCCGATGTCGAAGTAGAAGGCACAGAACCCCACAACCAGCCCCAAGACAGCAATTCAGCCGGTCAAGTGCAAACGGGCGATCGCGGTGAATTGCTCAACTTACCAGGGTTCCACGGCACCTATTACAGCAACGACCCCATCATTGCGGGAGGCTACTTTACTTGGGCTCAGGCTACCCACGGCAGCACCCGCATCCCCGTCAGTGTCGATGTCGTTTACGGCATGATCCATATCGCCGAAGCCTTAGAAGAAATTCGCGTCCTCTTGGGCAATCAACCCATGGAAATCACGTCTTGGTATCGTGATCCGGCGACAAATTTACGCGTGGGCGGTACCAAAAGCTCCCGTCACCTCACTGGCGATGGCGTCAATTTTGTCGTGGCGGGCATCCATCCCCATGAGGTTTACGCCAAGTTGGATAATTGGTGGGGCGCGCGAGGTGGCCTGGCCAGTGCCTCAGAGTTCACTCACATCGACGCTCGGGGCTACCGCGCTCGCTGGGTCTACGCGATATAGACAGCAACAAAAGTCAGGGCCATTGCAGACTCATTTGAGTCCAATGAAAGCATGAGGGTTACCACGATCAATGCGGTATGCACATTTATGCGGCGCCGTACCAGTCAGCCCGACAAATCTGTGCTCTGTATGCAGAATGCTGCACTTGGCTATAGCTGACCTTCCCAATCCAAGGTGATCGTGGCGGCGTTGGGGCCGAGCGATCGCCCGATGCGGAGCTCGACCTGAGCGTTGGTCCCTCGTCGAAAGTAGCGATCGCTAATAGGCAATTGCCCCAAATTGAGGACAAATCGATTTTGATCTTGAATCACCACATCAGCTGGGAGTGGGCCTGAATATTGCTCTTCATAGCGGACCCGGCGATTGCTACGGGGGTCGTCGTCGGTCGTGCGATAGACCAACTCAAACTGAGTATTGACGAAGGCCGACTCTTGGCCCAGATCAATCACCGTGACGGCGAAGTCATCGCCTCGGCCAGTTTGGTTACCCCAGGCAAAATTTGTCACTTCATCGGCCCGCACAATGTAGTCAACGGTATACGTCGTTAGATTCCCAGACTGCTCAGTGCGACCATCAATCCAATAGTTATCGGGAAAGTCCAGCTGTAAGTTGCCAGTATCCATCAAGGTAATCGTGGGCGATAACGCGAGAAAGGTCGTGGGCGATCGCTCTGCCTGCCAAACAATTTGGGCCTCGGCTTCTAATCGCCCCAGGTATTGGTTATACGTGTCATCCACCGTTGATCCCGTTGCTAACAAGGCCCCGGCCCCACGTCGTGTTTCCCATTGATGTTTCGACAATGACACGGGCTGCCGCAAAAAGAATTCCAGCGGCTGGGTGAGGGTCGGTTGATCTGCAGAGAGCGGATTTGCCTGATTGACTAACCAGACTTGGCCAACGCCGCCAGCGGCCCCATCGCGGCCATCCCGACCATAGTCGCCAGGGTCGCCATCACGACAGTCGTAACTCTCTTCGGTGCAGGTGCCATCGCGGCAGACTTGCACGCGCCAACGGCGATCGTCACAGCGACACCCATCGGCCCCCACGCCGCCCCGGCCACCGCGACCCGGCAGTCCTCCCATGGCATTCACCAAGACCTGTCGCAGTTGCGCTGAGTTGGTGTAGTAAATCGTGACATCGCCGCCCTGACCGCCTTGCCCGCCATCGCCCCCAGCGCCACCAGCGCCCCCGTCGGGAGCCTGCAGGTCATAGCGCACATCTTCGGGTTGGGCCGGGCAAGCAGGACGATCGCCGCGATCGCCATCTTCGCCATCTTGACCGAGCTCGCCAATCGCCTCAACTCGCACAGGGGCCCCATCCGCTCGTACACTCTGCGATCTCCCGTCCTGACCGGAACGTCCGTCCCGGCCATCGCGCCCATCGCGCCCATCGACGCCATAGGTGCGAATCTGATCGGCCAGCGCCATCAGCGTAGGGTATAGGGGAATCGCCACGGCAGTAGTAGTCAGCAGCGCCGTGAACGTGGCAATAAGATGGATGGGCAGACGTTGTTTCATAAGCGATTGAGAACAGCAGACCCCGGCAAAGCATGGAACAGCCTAAAAAGCTCTACAGGGGCTCGCTCCGTGAATCCGCAATCAGGATGGGTGGATAAATGAATGGACGCATAGAGCGTGGGCGTTAGTTCCGATGAGGGGGGGCGCGGTGGCGGATGAATAAATAATGCCAGTGGGGTGTCAACCCCGGCTCCCGCGAGCAAGTGGGATACAGCTCTTTGATATGTTCTGGACACAACTAAGGGAGCGGCTTGCAAATAAAGTACCTGGGCAAGACTGTGGCAGAGTGGATGGGTAGCAGAGGAGTTGGGATGTTATTGAAGCGCGACTCCGTAAAGCACATTACCCTTGGGCGTGACCGTGCGAGCGAAGTTGGCATCATCAAACTCGTGGATGCAGTCGAGGTCATCAGAGGCAGAACCAAGCAGCCGTCGCGTGACCTTGAGCCCCGGATAGCGGCTCTAGAATAAGCTCGATGCCGTCGCGCAGCAACATCGAGAAAATTGTGGGGTACCGGGCCGCGAACTGTCTTCTCCCCAAGGATTGTGGGGATTAACAGAGGGCTAATTTAGATTCCTATGGTTCACGGCAAGATGTGTGTACTTAAGGAGATTTGCCAGGCGATCGCTTAAGATTGAGCCAATTCCAGCGGTGGCGTCGAGGCCCGTCACCCTGGCACTCAGGCAATGATGACCAAGGATGGCCAGGATGACGGGGGCGATCGCAGCTGACAGAACCGCCAAACTGACCGAAATTGCCGCGAGTCTGCGGGCGGGGCAGCAAGCGTTAGCCGACTGGCAAGGCGGGCCGCTGGCGGTGTCGGCGGTACCCGGAGCCGGTAAGTCTACGGGCATGGCCGCTGGGGCCGCGATCGCCATCGTGCGCCACGAACTCAACGTCAAGCGGCAGTTGGTGTTGGTGACGTTTACCCGGTCAGCCGCCGCGAATCTAAAAGTCAAGGTGCAGCGTCACCTGCGATCGCTGCAATATCCCCTCAACAGCTTTGTGGTGTATACCCTGCATGGGCTAGCGCTCACTATTGCCACGCGCAATTCTGATTTGTCGGGCATCAGTCTAGAGACGCTGACGCTTCTTACCCCGACCCAAAACAATCGCCTCATTCGCACCTGCGTAGAACGTTGGATCGCCGAAAATCCGACCCTGTATCAACGACTGATCGAAGGGCAACAGTTTGACGGCGAAGAAACCGAGCGGCTGCGGCGGCAATCGACCCTGCGCACAGAGATTTTGCCGAGCTTGGCCACCACTGTGATTCACGAGGCCAAAAGCTCTGGCCTGATCGCATCAGAGTTAGCGCATGTAGCCACGTCAGTGACCCGTGGCCTGATAGACGAAGTTGCCGATTATGACGTGTTGAGCATTGCAACTGGTCTCTACGACCAGTATCAAACGCTGTTAGCAGAGCGCCATCTGATCGACTACGACGACATGATCTTGGCGGCGCTGCGAGTGCTGGCTGATGACGAAGCACGACGGTTTTGGCAACATCGCGTTTTTGCCGTATTCGAAGATGAAGCCCAAGATTCATCGCCGTTGCAAACTCAATTGTTAGAAACGTTGGCGCAAGATGCCGACAATGTCACAGCATCGCTTAATTTAGTGCGGGTGGGCGATCCCAATCAGGCGATCAATTCGACCTTTACGCCTGCAGACCCTGTCTTTTTTAATCAATTTTGCGATCGCGCCCGACATCAACACCGTCTCGTGGTGATGGCTCAGGCGGGCCGCAGCAGTCCGATCATTATGGCCGCTGCTAATACCATGCTGACCTGGGTCAACGACTCTGGCTTTGCTGGCACGGTGGCGCCGTTTCGTGCCCAGGCGATTCAGGCGGTGCCGGTTGATGATCCCCAACCGAATGCAAATCCAGCTCTCATCGGGGGTGGCGTCGAGTTTTATCGGCCCGCCACGGTGACTGAAACGGTGCGCTTATTGGCGCAGCGATCGCTGGCCTTACACGAGACCAATCCTTTCTTAAGTCAGGCGATACTGGTGCGCGAGCATCGCCAGGGCCGTTTCATCAACCAGCTTTTGCATGACCCAGAGACGCTGGGGGTCGACCTGCTCAGCACTGGCCTGCAAATCTATGACGTCGGCGAGCAAGAGCGCCAAACCCATGTGCCCTCAGAAATGCTGACCATATTGCAGTTTATTGAACGGCCTCATTCGCCTGATCGACTTAAGGCTGTGCTGCGGGTCTTTGTCGATCGCCAGCGCATTCCGTCTCAAGATCTAAATCTGCTGGCCAAACAACCCGAGCAATTTATGTATCCGGGGCCATTAGATGTGTCGCCCTTGTCTGAGGCGGCGGCGCAAGCGCGTCGGCTTTGTACAGGGCTGTTGCGATCGCGCTTTGAATTGCCCCCTTATCACCTGATTCCCTTTGCGGGGTTAACCCTAGACTACAACCAGAGCGAACTCGCCACCGCTGACAAATTGGCGGCTCGTCTAGCCCAACAAAATCGCGAAGACAACACGCTGCGGGCCATGATCCAAGCCCTGCAAGAAATTGTGGGCTCGGAACGATTTGAAGCGGTGGACACCGAAGACCGCGACGATCGCTACACCCGACCCGGACAGCTCACCATCCTGACCATGCACAAAGCCAAAGGCTTGGACTGGAATGTCGTGTTTCTGCCCTTCCTCCATGAGCGCACGATCCCCGGTAATCTCTGGGTGCCCCCTCAGCAGACCTTTCTTGGCGACTTTAGCCTGCCAGAGGTCGCTCGCGCCCAAATTCGTGCCCACACCCATGCCGAGCACAACGCGTTACCTATTCCTGATTTACGCACAGCGTGGCAGCAGGCTAAAAATTTGAAAACCGCTGAAGAATTTCGCTTACTCTACGTCGCCATGACCCGTGCCAAGCAGTTATTGTGGCTATCTGCCGCCCACTCCGCCCCCTTTACCTGGAGTAACCCGGAGAACCTCACCGAGCTCCCCCCTTGCCCCGTTTTGCCAGTAGTGATGAATCAGGTGGCCGATCTCCGCACCCCAAACGCATCTTAAAGTCTGACAAGGAAACCTTTAATGCTTAGAAATAAAGCATTCAGGAACACTCTTCTGGCAAAGCCATGAGGCCAATCGTGTTGGTCCAGGTGGATTTTTGAGCAATGTGAACCGGGAATATTCAACTTCAATCATCATCTAGCGCAGCACTTACTCTTACCCCACTATGTCGTCTATTCGATTATGACAAGTCAACAAAATCAAGACTCCCTTGCGTGTAGATAGAGCCTTCAGACTTTACCTTAAAGAATTAACTTGTAGACGACCGTAAGATGTCTAGCCACAAAGAATAGTCATGCAAAAAAACAGAATTCCAGGCATTTATTTCTACATTAAAAATCACGAAAAGATTCCTAAAGAAATCATGCTAGATAGCGAGCATTTTCATAACACTAGATCATATGGAGTCACCGATGGAGAAAATGCCTGGATGCTAAAAACTTGGCAATATCTCAAAGATGCTGGGTTTTCTTGCAAGTTAATCAATCACATACCTGAGGAAGGCATATTGTTCTATACCTATGAGAACTTTGAATACAATCAGAAACCAACTGACAAGACAATTCTAGTTTACGTAAAAGGCGATAAACCACCTCATCCATATGCTAACTTGACACTTGTTCAAAGTATACATGAGCAATCAGACATCAAAGATTCTATTTGTCTTCCTCTTTGGCCACAGCCAGGACTAAAAACTCGTTCAGTTGAGCGAGGAAATGCATTTGAAAACATTGCTTATATTGGTACTCATGGCAGTTTAGCCAAGGAGCTACAAACTCCTGAGTGGCAAGCCAAACTCAACTCGATAGGACTCAACTGGATTATCCGCAGTCAACCTGATGAGTGGGATCTTTATTCAGATATAGATGCGGTTTTAGCGGTTCGTAGTTTTTCGGAAGTCAAGCAGACCTTCACTAAAAATCAAGGAAAGTGGAAGCCTGCAACCAAGCTTTATAATTCTTGGTTGGCAGGAGTGATACCAATTCTTGGTAATGAACCAGCATTCAAATCACTGAAAAATAATGAACTAGACTATTTAGAGGTGAATTCTCTGAACGAAACTTTTGAAACGTTATTAAGGCTAAAAGAAGACCCGATTCTTCGCTCTAAAATCATCGCGAATGGAATCCATAGAAGTAGTCAATTCAGGATTGAAGCAATGCTCCAGAAATGGCTAGATTTTATTGAAGAAGAGGCGATTCCTGCCTATGAATTTTGGTGTCGTCAATCGAGTTTTGGACGCAGCAGATATCATTTTAAGAAATTCACAGCTATGAAGTTGTATCACTACAAGAAGTATTTTCTGGTAAAAGACTAGATAGTGTTCTAGACCTATGTAATGAGTCAAGATGATAGGACGCCTATCCTGGGAGTTTACGATGGTTCTAGAACCGGCCTGCTGCCCCCACTGTCACACGACGACGACCTCACTGGTGCAGAAAACTTTTTGGGCCGAGTATAGGTGGTCTCATCGTGAGAACGTTGTAATTTTCGAGAACTCAATGCGACAATATTGCTCGACTCGTTGCCAGTGTGAAGCGTAAGCGTTGGGTGGGCCGCGCTGAGGCAGGGGCGTGAGTGAGGGTAAGCAGCGTCGCTGATACCCGCACCGGGCAATCTCCCGGAGCCCCAACTGCAGAGTCTGGAGTTGCCAATGGGGCCTGTTCAACCCACCTAAAGACTTGCGGGTGGCCTTTGAGCGCTTTCTCCAGAGTCTCCTCAAGGTTCTGCAGTAAGGGCAAACAAGCCGCGAGCGAAAAACCGCAGGAGGGGATGGCGACTCGCCTCGAAGTTTAGAGACCGAAGCCAAGGCCGATTTTGTCTCATCGCGAATGGTTTCTATTCGGTAGTCCCAGTCTGCCCGACGGGGCTCAGTGAGGCCGCAGATGGCAGTATTTCTGCACCGTAGAATGCGATGCTTAACGACGGGCTTATGATGTGTCAACCGCGCCATAAGCACGAAGCAGTTGTAGGGACTAAATCGTGAGCCTGGCCTTTATTCTGCTGGGGCAGACAGCGTCGCAATTTCTCGAAATTCTCGGCTAGAGGCGCTTTCAGTCGTAGCATTGGTGTCTTCTTCATAGGCTGCCAAGTCTAGCAAGAGCGTTTCTCGAAATGCCTGGGCGGCAGGGGTGGCACCGTCCGCGACCAGAGCGATCGCCTCAAACCAGAGACCTGCTGCAGCTAACACCTGGGCCTGCTCAACGGTATCTGAGGGCAGTGCGTCTGGCAGTATGGCCGGACGCTCTACAACTTCCATATCGGCTGATGAATGGAATACATATGTCGTCAGGGCCGCGTCACAATACAAGGTCACTCGCCAGTGATACAGTCCGGCCTCCAGTGCCGTTTCACCCACTGGCACGGTGTGCGTCATAAATCCTTGATGGCTCTCGCCAATGGCCTGCTGGTAAATCGGTTCTCGTGAGCCATCAGCCTGATATTGCCACAGTTCAAACGTCATGGGTGATGGGTAGTCACCATAAGTAAACCAGGTAAACGTGGGACGGGCGGCGGCGGTTTGCCCAATAAAGTTAACTTTGGGGGCCAGTGTGGCAGTTCGATTCATACATCCGCCTCGAATGCCGCCACTGGTATGGTTACCGCCAGAAACGCGAGAGTTGTCGGGGGGAGTATAAGCTCGGGTGCCTAAAGCCACTGTGGGCAAATTAGCGTCAACTCGTTCTGTATTGCCGGGGTCAAAGCTTTCAAAGATTACCTCAGATAAAAGCTGTGTCTCGATGGGAATAGGGACATCCGTCGCAACAACCTGAGTAAGCGTGCTAGCCCTTTCATGGCCATTGACCAGAGATACTGATGGATCATCAGCTCGGCGCTCTTCTAAGGGGCTGTTCGCGGGCCATGCCATCGCAGGCAGGGTCGGAAGCAATATTAAAAGAGGCGTGCTCATGAACAAGGGCTGACTAAGAGCACGGAGTGCAGACAAGACAGATTGTTGAGTCATGATGGCAGTTAAGAAAAAGGGCTTAGACGGTCAAAAGCGATCGCTGCTTTAGATACAGAATATTTGGTCGTTGAATTTGAATGGGCCTGAAAAGCTCAGAACCTCTTCACCGTCACTTTAAGAATATGAAGTTAGATACCGCTTGGCAGCGATAATATCGGCCAGAATGAGCGGCGATCTCGGCCAACTGCTTAGCAGTTTTCGGCAAAGTCACTTAGCCGATTTGGGAGGGCACAAGTGTGCGCTCGAATGAGGGAAAGTTTCAGCCACCTAGATACTGTGTTGTCTCTGCCTCAAGCTCATACAATCAATCAACCCCACAGGCACTAAGTACCTATGGGGTTGATTGATTAAGTCTGCTTCAAGGTAAGCCGCTAATTATTTGAGAGCGACTTTAGCACCAGCATCTTCCAATTGCTTCTTAGCATCTTCGGCATCATCTTTAGATACCGCTTCCTTGATGGCTTTGGGGGCAGATTCGACGATCTCCTTAGCTTCTTTTAGACCCAAGCCAGTTAGCCCACGCACCACTTTGAGAATGGCGATTTTCTTATCAGAAGGAACTTCTTCAAGAACCACGTCAAATTCAGTCTTTTCTTCTTCAGGCTCAGCGTCACCACCGGCCGGGGCACCCGGCATCATGCCAGGCATCATCATCATGCCACCGCCACCAGAGGCAGAAGCGTCAACACCAAAGGCTTCTTCGATCTGCTTAACCAGTTCAGAAGCTTCCAGCAAGGACAAGGTTTTCAGGTCTTCGAGAATTTGATCAGTTTTTGCAGACATTAGGTCTCTCCTAAGTACAAGTTGCGAAAAAATACGTCATGAAACAGTCCGACAAATCAAGCGCAAAGCAGGACTATGCGGCTTCTTGATCTTTTTCGGATACGGCTTTGATAGCCCGCACCAGCGAAGAAGGAACTTCTTTGATACCCACTGCCAACTTCTTCGGTACGGCATTGGTACCCACTGCCAGCTTGGTTGGAATGGCGTTGATTGCCCCCGCAATGCGGGCAATGAGTTCTTCCTTCGTCGGCAGTTCAGTAATGGCATCGAGGTCAGCAATGCTCAAAGCCCGACCTTCCATAACACCACCCCGAAGTTCGGTTTTCTTGGTGTCTTTTTGGAAGGACTGGTAGGCCTTAATTGCCCCACCCAAGTCGTCTTGAACTAGCAAAAACGCAGACGAGTCCTTAAGGAACTGCGTCATCGGCTGCCAGTTTTCATCGTTTTCAACAGCAATCCGCATGAGTGTGTTTTTGGTCACTTTACAGATCGTGCCTTTTTCCCGCAGGCGATTGCGCAAATCTGAAATCTCAGATACTGATAGACCTTTAAAGTCAATCACCATGGCGAGCTGAGCTTCCCTTAAAAGCTCTTGCAGTTCAGCGACAATCGCCTGTTTGTTTTCAAGCGTTCTACCCATTTCGGTCTCACCTCCTTTGGGGTTGAGAGCCAGTCGTCAATTCAGTTTTTGCGTCATGAGAATGGACTAAACATGAGAAAAGCCCCGGCAAACACCGAGGCTTCAGAACTAAAGCACAGTAGCTACTGCATTAAGCAATACGCTGCTATGGCTAAAGCTTGTCTGAACCTCGGTAGGACTTATGTCATGGCCTACTGTCTTCGGTTACTGATTCAATTGAGGATTGAACTGGTCCCTGAAGCGCTATCCCAAATCACAACAAAAAACTAAATCTACTCAGCGTCTGCCGACTTGTAGTCACGCAGAGCACTAATATCAACTTCGATTGAAGGCCCCATTGTAGCAGATACGTACATCGTCCGCCAATATCGTCCCTTAGCACCCGTGGGCTTATTGCGATCAACACATTCTTGGAGTGCCTTTAAGTTGGTCAACAAATCCTGGGGGTCAAAACCAGCCTTGCCAAATTGCACATGGACAATGCCACTCTTATCAGCTCGGAATTCAAGTTTACCGGCCTTAAATTCTTCAATGGCCTTTGGTAGGTCTGTTGTCACAGTACCGCCCTTAGGAGAGGGCATTAAGCCTCGGGGACCCAGCAAGCGACCAAGTTTAGCGATCTTAGGCATCATGTCTGGGGTAGCCATAAGGACATCAAAGTCCATCATGCCCTTCTGAATATCATCAATCAGTTCTTCAGAACCAGACAAATCGGCTCCTGCGTTAGTGGCTTCGGCCACTTTTTCACCACGCGCAATCACCGCAATTCGCACAGTCTGACCAGTACCCTTGGGCAAAATCACCGTCGTTCGCAGTTGCTGGTCAGTGTACTTGGGATCAATACCCAGTCGAATGTGGGCCTCAGCAGACTCAGAAAACTTAGCGGTTGCGGTTTCCTTTAACAGGGTCAACGCTTCGAGCGGCTCGTACGGGCGGTCTTCAACCTTATCTAGTAAAGCTTTGAGTCGCTTAGAAACTTTCTTAGCCATAATCTAAATCTCCTTGGGGTACTAACGAAGGCAACCTTCTCCCCCACTAAATGAACCGATGAGCGATCGCTCATCACTCGTTTTTTCTATCCTAGTCGGCGACGGTCACGCCCATATTGCGAGCGGTACCTTCCACAATACGCATTGCAGCTTCGATGTCGTTTGCATTAAGGTCCGGCATCTTGGTTTCTGCAATCTCTTTCAGTTGGGCACGGGTAATCGAACCCACCTTTTCCTTATTAGGCTGCCCTGACCCCTTTTCAATGCCGATCGCTTTTTTGATCAACACCGAGGCGGGGGGGGTTTTGAGGATAAAGGTAAAACTGCGATCTTCAAAGACCGAAATCTCTACCGGCACCACCAGACCCGCTTTCTCAGCAGTTTTAGCGTTGTACTCTTTGCAAAACGCCATAATGTTGACGCCATGTTGACCCAATGCGGGGCCAATGGGCGGCGCTGGGTTGGCTTTTCCAGCAGGAATCGCCAACTTAATCAGTGCAACTACCTTTTTTGCCATCGATCAACTCTCTTTTTGTACCTGATTAAACTCTAGTTCTACGGGAGTATCACGCCCGAAGATGGAGAGCAAAGCCTTCAACTTACTTCGCTCAGGGCTGACTTCAATCACTTCCCCTTCAAAGTCCTTAAAGGGGCCTGACAGCACCGAAATGCGATCGCCCGCTTCCATATCCACCTTGACGACTGGCTGCTGCTCTTGGGTCTGTTTGAAGATCCGCTCAACCTCAGCTCGACCTAGCGGCATTGGCTTCACGTGCCCGCGGCCTCGACCATAGGCACGACGTTGCTCAGCCCCGACAAAGTTGATCACATGGGGGGTGTTTTTGATCACCTGCCAAGCTTCGTCGTCCATCATCATGCGAATCAACACATAACCTGGAAAGACTTTCTCATCCACATTGGTATGGCTGCCATCCTTGCGCACCTTCCGAACGGGTGTCTGAGGAATTTCAATCTGCAATACTCTGTCAGCGACATCAAGCGTTTGCAGACGCTGTTCTAAGCTGGCTTTGACTTTTTTTTCACAGCCCGATGCGACCTGTACGGCATACCACCGAGCCGGTTTCTTCTTTCGCTCTTCTTCACCTTCTTCAGCGTGCTCGAAGTCTTGCTCGGCGCTAAAGTCTGCTTCTGAAACCATTTAGAATACCTGCCTAGATGCCCAGCCAAACAATTGATCAATTAGATAAATCAAGGTTGCTGAAAGGCTCACCATTAAAATAACTGCTGCAGATTCGCTAATGAGCTGCTGACGGGAAGGCCAAACAACTTTTGCCAACTCATCTTTGGTGCCTTTTAAGAAAGCCACCGCATTCGCATTTGAGGTGGACTGTGTTGCCGATGCCTCGGGAGCACTTTCCTTTTTTTCAGCTTCTTTCTTAGCCACGCGATCGCCCTATAAAGTCCAACATCGAAACCAGTCAACGGCTGCTTTAACAGAAATCCTTTACCGCTAAAACATCACCAAACCCAAAGATTTTGCGGGCAAAACCTTTGGGTCATTGGTGCTATTCACCCAGCGCGCCCTCGAGGACTCGAACCCCGGACATCAGGTTTTGGAGACCTGCGTTCTACCAACTGAACTAAGGACGCATGTGGAAGCCCAGCGGGCTCTTATGCTATCACGGATAGCCTGGCCCTGCCCTTAAATCGTCCGGTCAAACCGCTGCTTTAGGCGGGTTGCTTTACCTACGCGATCGCGCAGGTAGTAGAGCTTGGCCCGACGAGCCTTACCCCGACGCAAAACCTTGATATTGGCAATCCGCGGTGCATGAACTAAAAAGACCCGCTCAACCCCAACCCCTTGAAAGATGCGTCGAACCGTAATGGCCTCACTGATGCCGCCGCCACGCTTGGCGATGACTGTACCCTCATAGGGTTGAATCCGTTCCTTACCCCCTTCCTGAATGCGAACACCCACGCGGATGGTATCACCCACATAGATTTCAGGAAGGTCTGTTTTGAGATAGTCCGCCTCTAGCGAACGAATAGCTTGCTCGGCATTCATGATATTTGGAAAAGCGCACAGTCTTTAATAATAGGATAAGAATTTCGCTTATGTCTAGCCTCAGTTCACATCAATTGTCAGCCATATTCAGAAACGGCACTTACCCTAGGGACCGGCACCAAATAACATCCCACCGCCCCCTGCTACCCATCCACCCTGCCACAGTCTTGTCCGGGTACTTTATTTTCAAGCCGATCCCCTAACGCATCTTTCCTCTCATCGATAATTGACCAAGCAGGGGGTTTAGTTCATCGGTATTACTAAAGACTGCGGTCAATCACAGAACGATAGCGTCTCAAGCTACACTACTTTAGTAAGTTTCTGACTCGGCATTTGGTTTTGGCCCATTGAGCGTACAGCTTTTGTCGTTGCTCTAAGTCAGAGTCCTCGCCTTCCGAACGGAGGAATTTAATTCAGCGTTCTCTCAGGATTTTGAGGACCTGTTGAGGCGAGGGCGCTGATCTTGATGGGTAACACTGCCGGGCAGATACTCAGCTCTTTAAGATTGCATCAGATCACATGAATTTGTTGTCCCAACTCCTCTCTCGGCCAAGTTCCCAAAATAACCCTAAACGACGTCGAGTAAAAGGGATCGAACTAAAAAGTAATGATGAGATTGCGACTATGCGCCAAGCAGCGCGGATCGTAGCCACCGTTCTCTATGAAATTGCTCAGCGGGTGGAACCTGGCATGACGACTGCCGACCTCGATGCCTATGCTGAGGCACGGATTCGAGAGCTAGGGGCAACCCCGAGTTTTAAGGGATACCATGGGTTTCCCGGTAGTATTTGTGCTTGTGTCAACAATGAGGTCGTGCATGGCATTCCTCGCCAGCGCAAAGTGATTCGAGCTGGCGATGTGCTCAAGGTGGATACTGGCGCTTATTTTGAGGGGTTTCACGGCGACTCTTGTATCACGATTCCGATTGGTAAGGTGTCGTCAGAAGCCCAGAAATTGATTGAGACGGCGGAAGCCGCACTCTATGCAGGCATTAACCAAGTTAAGGCAGGCAACACTTTGATGGATATTGCTGGGGCGATTGAAGATATTGCCAAGGCCGCAAACTTTAGCATCGTGGAAAATTACGTTGGTCATGGAGTGGGGCGTAACCTGCACGAACCACCATCGGTGTTTAATTTTCGCACCCGCCAATTGCCTAATATTCGCTTAGAGTCTGGAATGACTCTAGCTATTGAACCCATTTTGAATGCGGGGGGCAAGCATACGCGTACTCTCAGCGATCGCTGGACGGTCGTAACTCTCGACCGTTCCCTCTCGGCGCAGTTTGAGCATACGGTGCTCGTTACAGACACCGGCTATGAAATCTTGACCGATCGCGATCGCCTTTAGGGCCGGGCGACGTAGATTGGCATACCATTCTCTAGCGCGGGTGAGCAGCGGTGTCAGGGGAGCTAGAAACTGCAACGGTAGAGTGACTGCGGCCACCGAATACCCTTCACTCCTAAATCCCCTCTATTCGTATCGTACTCTTACACCTAGATCGCCAATCAGGTTTCCCGAGGATCAGTGGTCCAGAAAATAACTAAATTATGAGCGCCGCCATTGCCAAATGGAATCATTGACGCAAATAGCTGCGGAGTGCCGTTCAGAGATAGTTGGAGCAATGGAGCATCACAGTATTCACCAGCATCACTAGACTCAACTTGATAAAGCCGCGACAGCCTTAACGGTGCAAATTCTGCATTTTCAGAATTTGCAGACAAAATAATGGCATCCGCTGCGCTGTCTACGGGGACAAAATTATCGGCGGTAATGTCTGCCAAAAAGCAGCTCTGGTCAATATCCTCTGGCCACTCGATGGCTAATGATGCCGCTGTAATCCTCAAACCGTCAGCCGGATTGGCCTCAACTTGTTGACGACCAGCCTCTAACAGTGATGCCTGTTGGTCTGGGTCAAAAGCGATCGCCGCACCCTCTTCTGTACTAGGCGACGTCGTTGATGTCGTGTCGGCAGCGTCATTATTCACCCGCGTCGTTGTTGTCGGTACCTCAAAGGCATCCGAGTCAAGGGACTGACAGTTGTCGCCGTTGTAATCCACAGGAACTTCGACAATCAACAGTCTGGTGTTGTCTGCTGTCGGATAGGCAAAATTTGTCACGAGTTCGCGGGCGCGATCGTCAAAGTTTTGGTAGCCAGTGGAGCGCACAAACACCGGTTCGGTGCCCAGAGTGCCATCCGGCTGCACAACGACCCCAAACTTGGCAGCTTTAGGGGCCAAGGGCAGGCAAATATTTAATGGATAAGGCACCTTGTCTTCAAAGTCTTCAAAATCCGCCGCCGCTAATTCATCCATCGCTGGCAAATCAATCTCCTCGTTATCAGCGAGAGAGGCCAGCCAGTTTTCTTGAGCCGCTTTGCTATCAGTGGATCTAGTCAGAGTTGGCCCAGTGTAGTTCTCTAAAACAGTGAAATATTCGTCAGGCAGTTTTTCCACTTGGGGGGGCCAGTCGCAGTCATTTTCCTTATAGTCCACAGCAATTTCGACCAGGAAAGCTCTGGGCATATCGGCTTCAGGAAAGTCATGCTGCTTGATTTTTTCGGCAGCCGCATTATCGAAAGACCGATATCCTGTCCGTTGGAGGAATGGCTGATATTGGCCTTCTTCTAGATTGCCTTCGGCATCAACGAGCACTAAGAGTTGGGCTGCCTCAGGCGTACCAGGAAGACAGATGTTGGCTTCATAAGGTAACGGGTCAAAAATCTTCAGGGGTTCAATCTCTATGTTGGTGAACTCAGGGCCGCGATCGCTAAAGCTATTGAGCCAGATATTACGGGTTTCGGCAGCATCTGCTGTCGAAACTTTGATCGGGTTATACGACTCAAAAACTTCGATGTATTCCTCGAATGACTCAGGCCCTGTGGAAGCAGCAACATTATTGGTGCGATCGCCCGTCGTGCTGCCAATGCCGCTGGTCGCCTGCCCCCCTACGGATGGCGTACCTTGGTTTGGATTGCTTACCCCAGGCGTATTGCCCAGGTTGGGAATGTCCCCCGTTGAACCTTGAGCATTAGTATCAGTGGAACGATTGCCACTACGTTGAGCCACTGGCCGCCTACCTGCAGTCGTTGAACTCGCAGCCCGAGACGCTTGAGCCGAGGTGGCAGACGCGGCATTAGTGGCTCCGGCATTGGTGGCCGTTCTAGCTTGAGGAGCATCAATTTTGATGACCGCCACCCCATCTTCCTCCGGATCCGGCGGTGGCAATAAATCCTCCTCGGCAGGCCCCGTTGGTACAAACAAAATGAGGGCATGCAAGCCTATTGAGGCTAGTAACATCGGCGCCAGTAAGAAATACCAAGTCGGTTTCTTTTTAGGCAATTGGAGAGACACCGTTTCTATAACTCCTAGGGCTCAAAACTATGAAGGTCAAAATGAACAAAACCAGACACTGAGGCACCTTTCTATTAGGAATTAACTAACACCAGGACGACAAGTAAATCAATCGTTACCGAGGATCTGCAACCCAGAATATCAGAATGACATTGTTTGGTGGATCCTCTTCTCCAACAACGATAGTAGAAACGTAGATGCCAACAGGCGCACCATTTTCATTAACCACGAAGAAGTCTTCACCGCAGTATCCATTGGGCGCTTGAAAAATTTCCTGGCCGGAAAATATTCTGGGTAAATCTTCGTTGATAATGAATTCATAATCAAGATTCAAGTACTTGAGCCGATCAGCCCGAGGAGCGAGTTGATCGGTCATTCCTTCAATCGAGCTAAAGAAGCAATTCAGTCTTTGTGACTCCCAACTGGAGAGATATGCAGGAGAATTATCACTCGTCGGATTCCACGCATACAGGGGAAAGTATTGAGTCTCATCAAACTCTGAATTAATTCCCTCAATTTGGCTAAGTAAGGCTTGCTGCCGAATTGGGTCAAAACTGTTCTCCGGAGGCGTTTCTTCAGGCCCTGTTGCCTCAGGTAATTGGTCAGCAACGGGCAATTCTGGGACTTGGGCTGGATCTGGCGGCGGCGGCACCGCGTCTGGCGGTGATGCAGTCAGCGGTTGAGGGGATTGCTCTGGTGGCGGTTCAGCGGGCGGTGCTGGCCCTGCAATATCAGAGAGGCTAAGAATATCGAGCGCTGCCGCTGCCGCTGCCGACTCATCATCATCTTCGACCGCCGCTTCTTCTGGTGCGGGGATGGGTAGCGGTACAAACAGTAGGGCAATGTGAAAAACAATTGATAAACCCATTAGCGGGGCAATCAACCATGGCCAACGCCACCGGTTAGGAATAGAGGTTAATTTTGAGGGGGTTGGAGTGTCTGGTTTCTCCAGTGTCTCTAGATTAGGCATGCCCTTTTTACCGTGCCCTCAGATTTGTAGCCGCTGGATAGACAAACGTCAGCAATTTGAATCGGCTACAGCTTTTGGTTCGACTCATTAGTAATCGAGCTTGCCAAAGCTGAAAAATTTATGTAAACCTCTTTCATGCATCTTGCTTGCCCATTAAATCCCCCAGATTTGGAGGACTTTCAAACCTGTATTGGAACTTTAGAGCATCTGAAAGAACGGTCTGCCGCCAATCTTTAGGGACGACAGCAGCCCGCATTTTGTTTGTGGATAGACCTCATTTCTCTGAGAATATTAGAACACTCGACTTGCTGACGTCCCTTGCACAAATGCCAGTGCAGATTCAACTGGACGACGACGACCGCTTCGTTGACCGCCTCAGAGTTCCTCTACGGGCAATAGCGATCGCGAAATTCCTCTACAACGTTTCTCAGCGGTTCATCCAGTCGCTCTAACACCGGTTGACGAATGTGGTCAGGTACCCCCCCGTAAAAGGCTTCCGCAATACCGCCAGTAATGCAGGTGAGGGTATCGGAGTCGCCCCCAAGCGAGACAGCATTGCGAATGGCATCTTCAAAATCAGTGGCATCTAAAAACGCAATGATGGCTTCGGGTACCGTTCCTTGGCAGGATTCATTAAAGCTGTAAACGGGGCGAATGTCATCAACAGTGCGTTGCAAATTGTAGCCAAATTGCTCCATCACAAATTTCCGAATATCGTCTTGGGAACGCCCTTGACGCGCTAAAAAAATTGCCGCTGCGGTGGCCTGAGCGCCTTTAATCCCTTCCGGATGGTTGTGGGTGACGGCGGCAGTTTTCTCGGCTTCTGTGAGCACTGACGCTAAGGAGTTACCGGCAAACCCCACGGGACTCACGCGCATGGCCGAGCCGTTACCCCAACTGTTATAAGGAGCCACGGTTGGAGCCGCCGCCCATTGGTGAAAACGAGCACCATAGCTGCCGGCTGGGTTGGGATAACGCCGATAGTATTTTTTAAATGCTTGGGCATAGTCGCCGCTATTTAACAACACATCAGCGACGGCCACAGACAAAATGGTGTCGTCGGTAAAGGTTGTGGCGGTGGTGAACAGTGGAAAGTTTTTACTACGGTGATTGTCAAACTCGTACACCGAGCCAATCATATCGCCCGCGATCGCCCCCAACATAGCGCCTCTACTCCAGTTACAACCATCATCTACAGTGTATTTAGCCTAGCGACTCTGCCCTATAAATGGGCGATCGCAGTGGCCAATCAGCTCAGTCGTGCCATTAGCGAGAGATGGGCTGCCAGGATTTGAGGAGCTCGGCCCGCGGGTTAAAAGTTTCCAGCGATCGCAACTCTTGGTAAAGCTGTCGTTCGCGATCGCTAATCGTTGATGGCATCACAATATCCACTTCCATAATTTGGTCACCTCGGCGATCGCGGCCAATGGGAAACCCGCGCCCCGCCAGGCGGAGCCGTTTGCCGGTCTGCACACCGGGCGGCACCGCCATTTGTACAGGACCATCCAAAGTCGGTACGGTGATATTGCTACCAATCGTCGCTTCGCTAGGCGTGATGGGAATGCGACAAAAAATATCGTTATCCACCAGCTTAAACAAAGGGTGAGGGTCTACCGCGATCCGCAAATAGAGGTTGCCGCCACCCATGCCCTGCCCTTTTAAGCGAATCCGCTGCCCCGTCACCATGCCGGGTGGCATATCCACTTCGATCGCCCGGCCATCTTCCAGGCGAATCCGCTCTTGTCCGCCGCTATAAGCCCGCTCTAGCGGCACCGTGAGGGTGGCTTCCGCATCTCGACGGTTGGCGGGGGAAGTTCGAGAGGCCGTTCTAGAAGCGGCCGCCTGACGCGGAGTTGAGCGAGTCTCGGGGGGGGGCTCGGGGGTGCCACGGTCATTCGGAGTCCGGGCTGGCTCATCCCGTCGATTCAACAACTGATCAATAAAAGAGTTGAAATCGCCTAGATCACTAAAGTCAATATCTTTGAAGGAAAACTTGTTGCTAACGCGCTGGCGAAAGCCATTTTGTTGCCAAAAGCTGCTGTACTGCTCGTATTGCGATCGCCGATCCGGGTCTGAGAGCACCTCATAGGCCTCGCCTAAAAGCTTGAACTTTTCCTCAGCAGCCTTATCGCCTGGATTGAGATCCGGATGATATTTGCGGGCCTGCTGGCGAAAAGCCTGTTTAATATCAGCCACGCTGGCATTTTGGTCGACCCCTAAGATTTCAAAATAATTCCGAAAGTTTTCCATAAACGCAGTCAAAATTGACCCACTGCTGTGAGTCCATCAATCAACGGATTAAAGCCTAACGTGAGCGCGATAATTTAGAACCACTCATCTTCGTCGCCCCAGTCCTCATCATAGCCGTTGCGATTGGGGCGACGCGGCTCAGGATACTCGTCACGCCGAGGGCGGGCAGACATCGGGTCGCGGGGGTTAGGGGCTTGGGGAGGGCGTGAGGGAGGGCCAGCCGCTGGCCGATTCCAGTCGCGGTCATCACGGGGGGGGGTGGGACGTTGCTCCCCATAATTGCCGCCATCACGCCAAGGATCTGAGGGCGCACCATCATAACCAGATGGCTCAGGATAGCGCGGCGCCGGATTCGCCTTGGGGGCATAGCGATCACCCCCATAGTTACGAGTCGGGGGAGGGCCCGATTGGGGATTACGGGAGGGGCCACCGCTGTGGGGTCGCGGCTCATCCCAGTTAGCGCCATTACCGGCTGGCGATCCATAGGGGTCTCGTCCTGGGGGCGCACTATAAGAGTCGTTGCCCCGAGGCGGCGGCCCATAGGGGTCGTTTTGCTGCGAGGGAGGACTGTAGGCATCGGGCTGATAGCGCGGCGGGGGCGCTGAGTTGTAGTAGTCGTTGGCTGGGGGCGTGCCTGTCAGCCGAGGCCGATCATAGTTCCAAGCATCATCTTCCCAAGCGGGACGGCGCGACCAGCTATCTTCATAGCGGTTAAATTCGTCTTCATCACCCATAAAGGTCCGTTTGAGGGTGCCGCCAATCTGTCCCAGTAAATCGGTTTCTTCCGTATCGTCTTCGTAGAGATAGGCCTCACGATTCAGTTCGTAGACTTCATCCTGCAGTTCTGACTGGGTAATGTCGATCCCCCGCTCATCATTGTTGGCCAGACATTCTCGCAACTCTTGAATTAACCGCTCAACGCGACGACGGCGATCGCGGGCAAACTGCATGCCAAAGTCAAGCACGACTTCCCGTAAGACCCGCTCGGCTTGATAGGTCAGAGCTTCGGCCCGATTCCGCTTTTCTACCTGCTCTCGCTTCAGGCGATCCGTAGCCGAATATTCCTCGGCGTCCTTAATCATCTGCTGCACTTCGGCCTCGCTGAGGCTGGCGGAGCCTTGGATGGTGAGACTTTGCTCCCGTCCAGTCGTGCGATCCATGGCGGAGACTTGCAGAATGCCGTTGGCGTCAATATCAAAGGCCACCTGCACCTGGGGCACGCCCCGAGGAGCAGGGGGAATGCCCATTAGCTTAAAGCGCCCCAAGGGTTTGTTATCGGCGGCCATTTCTCGCTCACCCTGCAGCACGTGCACTTCTACCATGGTCTGGTTATTTTCCGACGTGGAGAAGATATCCGATCGCCGCACCGGGATGGTGGTGTTCCGCGGAATCACTTTTTTCATAACGCCACCGATGGTTTCCAGCCCGAGGGATAGAGGCGTCACATCCAGCAGCAAAATATCTTGCACCTCTTGGGTGAGAATGCCTGCTTGAATTGCTGCACCAACGGCCACAACTTCATCCGGATTGACATTCTGATTGGGCGGACGACGAATCAGGGACTGCACCAAATCATGCACCATGGGCATGCGACTGCCCCCGCCGACGAGCACGACCTCATCAATTTGGTCTGGGGTCAGTCCGGCGTCGGAGAGGGCTTGTTTCAAGGGCCCCCGCAAGCGACTCATCAAGTCGCCACACAATCCTTCAAACTGGGAACGCGAAAGAGAAGTCTCTAAGTGTTTAGGCCCCTCTGCCGTTGCGGTAATAAAGGGCAAATTGATTTCAGAAACGTTGACACCAGACAGCTCGATTTTGGCTTTTTCTGCGGCTTCTGTGAGTCGCTGCAAAGACTGGCGATCGCGCCGCAAGTCCACGCCTTCTTTTTCTAAAAATTCGTCGGCGAGCCAGTCCACGATCTTTTTGTCAAAGTTGGTGCCCCCGAGTTGCGTATCTCCAGCCGTTGAGCGCACTTCAAACACGCCATCGCCCACATCCAAAATGGAAACATCAAAGGTGCCGCCGCCCAAGTCGAAGACCAACACGGTTTGACTATATTGCTGATCAAGACCGTAGGCGAGGGCGGCAGCGGTGGGCTCGTTGAGAATCCGCTTAACTTCTAGTCCGGCAATGCGTCCGGCGTTGCGAGTAGCTTGCCGTTGCGCATCGTTGAAGTAAGCGGGCACAGTAATGACGGCCCCAGTGACCGGTTGTCCCAAATAGCGACTGGCTTCTTCCGCCAGCTTCCGCAAGATCATGGCGGAGACTTCTTCTGGGGCAAACTCTCGCTCTAATCGGGGGCAAGGAATGCGCACTTCATTGTTGTCACCGCGGCGAATGGTGTAAGGTACGCGCTTGGAGTCGGCGTTCAGTTCACCATACTTGCGACCCATGTAGCGCTTGACACCATAGAACGTATTTTGGGGATTGAGCACCGCTTGCCGGCGCGCCATCTGCCCAACCAGGCGTTCCCCCTCTTTACTAAAGGCAACGACCGAGGGTGTCGTCCGCATGCCTTCGGCATTGGCAATGACCACGGGCTTGCCACCTTCCATGACAGAGACCACGGAGTTGGTTGTCCCAAGGTCAATCCCAACAACTTTACTCATTCGCCTGGTGTCTCCTCGTTTGTCCCGTGTCCTAAACTGCCTTGGTGTACGTTCAGCCTGCGGTGTCTGGGCCGGCTGTGCTGTATGACAGGCAACAGATAACCGTGCAACTTTCGCTGGGCCACCATGGGGCTGTCTCTAGTAATTACCCTCAGAAACTGCCGCGGGCAGCATTTCTTACCTACAACAATATATATGGTAGCTCTGTGCTTTCGCGCTCAGCGTGTAAACGCCAGCCTAAATTACTAAAAGCATTGCTCATAATCGCGCCCGATGCAGCGCTCAAGGGGGCAGGGAATTGCCGCCCCCTGAGCGATCGCTACCCATCAACGGATGGGCCGCCGCCTCATCATCAGACTGCCCATCGTGGCAACTTTCTAAAGTAAGCTTAACGCTGCCGTTACGAACGCTGTTGCTAACGATCATGTCTGACGCTATCTCTGTACCGAACCTGACGATTGGGCCAGCCCAACCTGAGGATATTCCGGCGATTTGTCGATTAATCCACGCCCTGGCCGAGTATGAAAAATTGTCTCATGAGGTGACTGGCCAAACCGAAAATTTAGCGCAGCATCTGTTTGGCGATCGCCCCTATGCCGAAGCGCTCCTAGCTCGGGTAAATGACCAGTCCGTTGGCTTTGCCCTGTTCTTTTATAACTACTCGACCTTTCTCATGCAGCCGGGAATCTATCTGGAGGATCTCTTTGTGCTGCCCAACTATCGCGGTCAGGGTATCGGAAAAGCCCTCTTGCAGGCGGTGGGCCAATTGGCCGTAGAACGCGAGTGCGGCCGCTTGGAATGGCACGTGCTGGATTGGAATCGCCCCGCGATGGCGTTTTATGAGCGCATGGGCGCAGAAATCAAGCCCGAATGGCAACTCTGCCGCGTCACGGGGACAGCCTTAAGCAACCTGGCTAGCTGAGTCGCCACACCACCAGTGGCTGATGATGAATGGTTTGCCCACCCCTGCACTTGCCATCACGAGTACAGGGCGATCGCTTCCTGGGTTCGATACGAGTAGGCCGCAAAGTCGCCAATAAAAGCCGTATGAGTGACGAGACCCGTGGTTTGATGCCACAAGTGCAGGTGAAATCCCGGCGGTTCCATCACAAATGCGGCAGGCTGGTCAGCGTTGAATTTGAGCGCGACTTGATGAGCGGTGCTGGGGGCCACCGTACATAATGTATTCGCCCATCGCGTCTGAATTGAGCGATGCAAATGACCGCAGGCAATTCGTTGAATGTTGGAATATTGGACGAGCAGTTTACCCAGTGACTCATTGCCGCGGCAGCGTAACTGATCCATGCCGTAGAGCCCCGTTTTAAAAGGG
>JBCDAJ010000037.1:0-45807 GCA_039185935.1 Cyanobacteria bacterium P01_F01_bin.56
CCAGTGACCTGGGGCATTTTAAACTCCTTTGCCATTACCTTGGCACGACGGCAAGGCTGGCGAACCGTCCCCCAGGCCTTGAGAGTCTGGGCGAACCAATTCTCAATGGTTTTTTCTTTCTTAGTATGAAACCACCCTGCTTTGCACATTGCGAATGGGATGCAAATTCACACTGTTTTGCCTGTACTGATCAAGGTCAGCCCAACCTAACGGATGTGGTGATCGGGTTCGGTCGCATCTGACCAGCCCGTGGGCAAACAGCCGGTTGGTTCATCCCAGCGATCGTCATCATCTTCGGTGCCTTGGGCGCTGATTTCTAGGGAAATATGTTCATGTACAAGAACGGTATCTGGTAGCGTCACCGGAATCTCTTTCAGCGCCGCCAAAACTTCCCCGGCCGATTCATACCGTTGGGAAAAGTCGTAACGCACTAGTTTGCTAATCACAGTTGCCAAAGTAGGATGCAGGTCGGGCACGCGATATTGCCAAATGACATTACCGCGATCGTCGTACTGCAGCTTATAGGGAGAAATGCCCGTCAGGGCCTCGATCGCAGTGATTCCAATGGCATATAGATCGCTGCTAAAGCGAGGCATGCCGGCTGACTGTTCGCTAGGCATATATCCCTTTGTCCCAATCCCAATCGTGGAGGTCATGTGGGGCTCATTTTCGGCCAGTTGATTGGGTAATTCTTTAACGGAGCCAAAATCGATCAGCACCAATCGTCCGTCGCCGGCCCGGCGAATCAGGTTGGAAGGCTTGATATCGCGATGAATCACCCCTTGCTTGTGGACAAACTCGACTATCGGCAAAATGTCGAGCAAAAAGTGCATGACCCATGCGGGTGATTTTGGCTGTCGCGCGGTCAGTTCCTCTTTCAGCATATGGCCCTGGATCAGCTCCTCTACTAGATAAAACGAGGAACTCGTCTCAAAGTGGGCCAGCAAGCGAGGAACCTGAGGGTGATGCCCTAAGCGTTCTAACGTTTTGGCTTCGGAAACAAACAGGCGATGAGCCAGTTGATGTGACTGTGGATCATCGCTTAAGATGCGTAATCGCTTAACCACGCAGAGCGGGTTACCAGGACGTAGGGTGTCTGCTGCGGTGTAGGTTTCGCTAAAGCCTCCGGCGCCCAGCAAGGCTTGCACTTGATAGCGAGCAGCTAAAATCATGCCCACCACTTCGGCTTGTCGGGCTTCGAGTAAATCTTGAAATTCTTCTTCCTGGCTGATGATTTCTTGGACGATGGGTGAGGTCGCGTATTGTGCCAAGGTTTGGCGGAAGCGTTGTTTGCGCAACTGTTCGCTAATTAATCCCGCTGTGGCATAGCAACCGCCGGTGGTCAGCAGGGCGATCGCCACGCCCACCGTGGGTAAAAAGACCCCAAACCCGACAAAGCCGACAAAGCTAATGAGCAGCCAGCCGCCGCTAGCGATCGCGGTCCACATGAGACGATAAATCGTCCGGTCATTGCGGGTAAGCAGCCCCCAAAAGCCGCCGCCAACCACCAGCAAAAAGCCCACGCGACCAAGAGAACTGGGCAGTAAATCTTTTAACGCTGTACCCGCTCGCAGCGTCTCAATATCATTAGCTAAAATCTCGACCCCAGGCATCCGGAGAGGATATCCCCGACTCTGGGCGAAAGGAACCCGATGAAAGTCTTGATGCGCACTCGCCGTTGAACCAATCAAGACAATTTTGTCTTCAAAAAAGGCTCCCGCTTGTAAATAGTTCTCCCACAGGTCAGCATCCAACACATACCAAAACGGCACGTGCTCAAAAGTCTGTACTGGCCCTAAAAAATGAGTGTAATTACCCGGTGTCAACGAACTCGTTTTATTGGCCGCTTGCAGGGTGGCCTGGGCAAAACTAAGCGGCTCCGTCCACTGCGTCGGATCACTGTCTGTCTCTAGCGCCATCGCCGACCGAGCCAGCGCCTCAAAGTAGGCATGCCCCTGTCGATGAATGCGACCGTCAGCTTCTAAGAGAGAGTTAAGGTTCCCGAGTTTTACATTTGCTTGCCGGAACTGCGCCAGCGGCAAGGTCGGCTGCAGCATGGCTCCCTGCCGCAGCTGTGTGTCGTCATATTTCATCGCTAGGGTGACGCGATCGCCATAGCGCTCTAAAACCTGTGTCAATCGTTCGTCATCGGCAGGCCCATAGGCACTCTCAGTCGATAGCAACAAATCCAGAGAAACGGTTTTTGCGCCTGCAGCCATGAGCCGTTCAATCGCGATCGCATAGGCTTCGCGTTGCCAGGGCCATTGTTGAATCGATTCTAAATCAGCATATTTATTGGGATCGCTGCGATAGTGCTCCACCTGTGACAACGATTCTTCATCAATAGCCAATATCACAATGTCTGCAGGGGCGGGTTTGGCGCCTCGCAGCTCAAAAAATAGCGTTTGCAGCTCTTTTTCCCAGGCGGCTAAAAAAGGGCTGTTAATTGCCGTTATGACCGCCACCAGTGAAAGGCAACCACCTGCTAGTAGTCTTTGCCAGGGCCACTGAAACGAACGCGAACTCGTCTGAGTTTTTGACTGAGTAGCTGTCGCAGAATAAGGCATACGGAGGATCTGACCAAGGGGGCGTCTGTTCTAAGACGTTCGGTGTTGCTCAAGCGATTTGAGCCCGACGGTAGTGCACGTTGTTCATACCATACCTGTTTGTCGGCTTTGGTGTACTTTCCCCACGTTCAATTTAGCCGTCTCAGAGCTGGAATTAGCCGGAGGTAAGCAACCTCATTATGTTCCCAGGCTCCGACTGGCGAAAGCCGATACGATAGTCTTGCCCGTGGCCTAAATACGGTAGATTGATGCCCTTTGTCGCAATTGTCTGCAGCCCAACAGACCGAGGGAAAATGACATGACTGTTGATTGTGTAATTGAGAATGCGGCCTTGGTGGGGGCTCCAGGGCTATGGGCGATCGCGATTCAAGCGGGCACCATTGCCACGGTCACCCCCACCGCCCCGGTACCTGCCAACATCACGATTGATGCTCAAGGGCAGCTACTGGTGCCAGGGCTGGTCGATGCTCACATTCATCTAGACAAGGCATTTTTGTTGAACCAAGCGCCGGCTCAGGTCGGTGATTTTGCCGAAGCCTTGAGCACTACGTTACGACTCAAGGAACAGTACACAACGACAGATATTCAACAGCGGGCTCAAACCGTTCTAGAACAAGCGATCGCCTTCGGCATTACGGCAATGCGTAGTCATGTTGAGGTTGATCCAATTTTAGGGTTAACCTCAATGGCCGCGTTGTTGCCCATCAAGCAGGCTTATCAGCATCGCCTGACGTTACAACTGGCCGTATTTGCCCAAGAGGGCATCACCCAGCAACCGGGTACCGCAGCGCTGTTGCGGCAAGCCATGGCGATGGGCGGCGATGTCGTTGGCTCTGCGCCCTATGTAGATCCTAATCCCCAGCGCAATATTGAGATTATTTTTGATATCGCTCAAGAATTCGACTGTGATGTCGACTTTCATCTCGATTTTTTGGATAACGATGAACCGTTGCAGTTACCCCTAGTCATTGCCGAAACGCGCAAGCGACAATGGCAAGGACGCGTGTGTGTAGGGCATATGACCAAGCTAGCAGGGTTGCCTCCAGAGCCCCTGGCCGCGATCGCGGCCGAGCTAAAAGATACCGGTATTGCTGTGCTAGCGCTACCGGCTTCTGATCTATACATGATGTCGCGGGCCGATACCTACAACGTGCGGCGCGGGGTGGCCCCTGTGCATCAGCTGGCGGATTGGGGCGTTACTGTCGGCACCGCCACCAACAATATTCAAAATCTGTTTACGCCCTTTGGCGATGGCGACGTCCTTAAAATAGCAACGCTGTTAGCCCAGGTTTTGCAGCTAGGAACAACGGCCCGCCACGAACTGTGTCTCGACCTGGTGACCCGTCAGGGGGCACAAACCATCGGCATTACTAACTACGGCGTCAAACCTGGATGTACCGCCGATTTGGTGCTGTTGGAGGCGGCATCTGCTTCGGCCGCGATCGCGACAGCAACGCCCAATCGCACTGTTTTTAAGGCCGGTAAGATGGTGGCTAAGACGCAACTGCAATCCCAAACTTTTGGCGCATCAATGATGGTGCGCTGAAACTCACGACCCCTTTCACAGCAAGCCCAGCTGCTGCAAAGCATTACGGGCCGCCGCCTTTTCTGCATCTTGTTTGCGCCGTCCCTGACCATAGCCAAATGTTTGACTGTCAATGCGAACCACGGCAGTGAATTCTTTGGCGTGATCTGGCCCCGACTCGCCCACAATGTCATAGGTGGGCATGTTGCCCGATTGGCCTAGCGACCATTCCTGCAGTTTACTTTTCTCGTTGACGTTTTGAGTGGGATCAGCGAGCACGTCAACGACCGACTCAAATAAGGGAAAGACAAAATCACGAACCGGTTCAATGCGCGATCGCTGATCTAAAAAGTACGCCCCCACCAAAGCCTCAAAAGCGCTACTCAGCAGTCGCGAATTCATCCGACCACCGCTGCCCTCTACCCCTTTTCCCAGCCGTACATGCGTCTGCAACGAGAGTGCTTGAGCAAACTTGCCGAGTTGGGTCGCATCCACCAATGAGGCCCGCAATGGCGTCAGCACGCCCTCCGGTTGGGTCGGATAGCGGGCAAACAAAAACTCGCCACACAAAAACGTGAGAATCGCATCGCCCAAAAATTCGAGTCGTTCATTATCATCCCCCGTCTGAGGATTTTCCCGCGCATAAGATTTATGAGTCATCGCTTGCGTAAACAGCGCTGCATTCTGAAACCTTGGCAGACTCCTCATTGCCGTATTCCATGCTAAAAGTGGTCAGAATTCACGCCAAGCGATCGCAAAGGTATTTATTGCATCAGCTCAGTCCGGCTGTTCAGGCAATTTGCGAGGCCAAACCAGACATCATCCATCGCGTTATTTCAGGGGTTGCCGCCACGAGGGCGATGAATAAAAAAGCGAGCCCAATCCCCCTATCACTGATTGGTCGCCGAGCCGCCGTCTCTTAAGCCGAGACAGAGGCCGAAGTTGACGCTGCCTGAGCGGCTTCAGAGAGGGCAGAATTAAGCATTAACCGCACCATTGCGTCAATGTAATGCTCCTTGCTGAGGGGCATGATGTCGTGACCATGCAAAATGCATTGAGTTAAGCACATGTAGACCGCAGAGCCGAGAATAATTTGGGCGATCGCCTGAGAATCGGCAAATCGAAACTCTGGGTGCTGTTCCAAATAGTCTTGCATTTGCTGCAGCCCCGGTTTCGCCAGGTAAGTTACAAACGTTCTCGCCAGTTCTGGAAAGCGCCCTGACTCACCAATAACTAACCGCACAAAGTCGTGATAATCATCGTCGTCCGAAATGGTGTTAACCATCGAAGCCAACAAGCGGGGCAGAGACTCCTCCGGCTTGCCACTGCAAGTTTCTGAATTAAATTTGATTTGAAAACGCTCACGGGCGATTTTTTGGACGAGCGCTCGAAACAGGCCCTCTTTATCTTGGAAGTGGTTGTAAACCGTGGGTTTAGAGACCCCCGCCGTCGTGGCCACCCGATCCATGCTGGTACCCGCATAGCCGTGCGCCAAGAATTCTTGCAGCGCACCATTCAATATTTGAGTAGCCTTATCAGTTTTGTTCAAAGCAACGGTCATAGCACAGCAACCACCTACGGCTCGCATTGATTTTAAGCGCTGATTCGCAACACTTAAGGACTTCTTTCCCCGATTCCACAATAACGAGCCCCCTATAGGGTAGCGTCACGGGTCATTCCTCAGTGGCGTCGCAGCCATCGTCTAGACATCTACTTAGTCATTGTAGAGTTTTCCTTAAGCCGGCAAACATACCTCAAAGCTGAGTCAGAGCAACCAACTCAAGATCATGCCAGTCTTAGAGTTGGTCACTGAGGGCAAGGTCTATCTTTAGGGATAGAACTTCATCAAAATGACTAACTATCCTTGCCAATTTGCCACATCAAGAATTGTTGAGTCGGTTGAATAGCGACCCCCTCAATGCCGTCGTGGGCAAAGACATAGTCCTTGTTCTGCCATAGGGGAATGTAGGGGACATCTTCCTGAAGGAGGGCCTGAATATCTTGGATGATCACCTTACGAGCTTCTGGGTTCTGCTCCGACTGCTGAGCCGTCACCAATTCATTGGCCTTTTCGCTGTAGTAAAAAGAGCCATTTCCTTGGCTCGCTCCCTCTTCACACAAGGTCGCCTCAGAGCCTTTTTCACAACTTAAGAATGGTTGTACAAAGGTATCGACGTCGTAGTAGTCGGGATACCAGTTGGCTAGCACTGATGGATAGACCCCCTTATCAACATTGCCCCACAGCGTGGCACTTTCGGCAGTTTGCACGGTGACGGTGATCAAGCCCGGCAAGCCCGTTTCAAACGCTTCTTTAAGGGTGTTAGCGACAATGCTGCGGGTGTTGGAGGACTGAGGATACCAGATTTCAAAACTGAACGGATTCTCTTCCGAAAAACCCGCCTCTCTTAAGAGTTGTTCGGCGAGTTCAAAGTCGCCATCACCGTAGGCCTCCTGCAGGACGGGTTCATACACATCAAAGCTGGTCGGAATCAGGCTGTATAAGGGTTCGGCCTGCCCTTGAAAAACCCGCTCATTGACCAAATTGCGGTCAACCATGGCGGCGATCGCCTGTCGTACGCGCACATCATTTAGCGGCTCAATTTTCTGATTCAAGCTCATGTAGTTGACGACCGTTGTGCCCGCTTCAATGACCTGCCAGTTGCCTTCTCCGGCGGTCCGTTCTAGGTCCGCAATCTGGTCTGGATCTAGAGTTTGGTAGGCAACATCAACACCGTTGGTTTTGAAAGTGTTGTAGAGGTTGGCGGGACTGCTGAAAATCTGAATATCAATGCCACCGTTTGCGGGCTGCTCTCCCCAGTAGTCTTCATTCACGTCCAGCTTGATGGAATCACTGTTGAACGCGGCCAGCTTGTAGGGGCCAGTGCCAATGAAATTGTCGGGGACAAAGCTGCCCTCAGCAATTTCGTAAGCATCTGGGGGCACCGGAGTGACGCCCCAAAAGGTCATCAATGCGGTAAATGCCGCAAACGGAGAGTTCAGGGTGATGGTGAATTCATAGTCCCCCGTGGCTTCCACAGACTCAATGCGATCGGCCAATAAAAATGCGGGACGACCGCCATTTTGCATAAACCGCTCTAAAGAGAAGGCCATCGCTTCAGCGTTGAAGGGAGTGCCATCGTGAAAAACGACATCCTCTCGCAGGGGAATCACGTAGGTCAGACCATCATCACTGACGGTAGGCATGTCGGCTGCCAGTTGAGGAATCAAATCAGTCGTGCCCGGTTCGTAGGCATAGAGCTGATCGCCCAAGTTGTGCAACAAGATACCGGGAAAGATTTCATACGCATCGGCCGGGTCTAAGGTCCGAGCAGTCAGCGTCGTCCCCATGGTGATGCGATCGCTCCCGGTATCAGCTGCCGACTCCGCCGGCGCATCAATCTCGGTCGTCGGACTGCTCGTGCAGGCAACAATCAACGCAAAGCAAACACTCAGCAACGCGCTAAATCGCAAGCGCGATCGCCATTGCCGTCGAGACCAAGCGCGACGCAGTTGCTGCCAACGAGACCAAACTAAAGACACCATAGGTCAACCCCAACCTTCACAAAACCTAAATGTGCCTTATTAACCCCTGTCTTGGAACGCCTGTCAATCAGACCTTATACCGCAGAGGGTTCTGCTGATGTGCTGTCGTCGTCAGCCGGGAAGAAGCGTTGAGTAATCGCAGCCGTAAAAAAGTGAACTAATAGCCCAAATGGACCCGCAAATAGGCAAAATGCTAGGGAATGCCGAGTAAAGATACCATTCTCTTGGCCTTGCAGGTAAATCCACCTTCCGACGAACAAATCCATCACTAGAAAATGCACCCAACCCAGGGCCATCACGTGGGCGTTAGCAAACATGTCCGCCAACCCCGTCAATTCCAGTTGAGGGTCAGAAAAAGCTTCTAAAATGCCTCCATCTAACGTGGCAAAGAGATACACATAAAGGCTAGCCAGCGCCGCAAAGGGAATGTACGACTGCATGACTCGACGGGTCACTGACCAGTTGGGGAGTAACACCATCAGGCCCCAAAACGGCAAGACAGATAGGTTGGCTACTTGAAAAATGTTTTCAAGATCGGTCGCAGTAGGAATCAGCATGAGCGATCGCAATTCAACATCTCTTTTACTGTAGAGAAATTACCACCAGATTAGAACGACCAGTCATAAAATCAGTGTCTTTCCTAGGCAGCTCTAAGCCCGACAGAATCCAGCAGGGGAATCCTGACTAGCCATGTCAAAGTTTCCGCAACTAGTTTCTGGAGCGAATGATGTGCCCCAGCCAGCGAAGGAGGGATAGCTCCAATGCTGTAGCGCTGAGGAGTTCTTACAAGAATTGCGATAACCACTATGAAAGTCTTGTAAAGTCACTTGAGGCAGTTATACAACCCCCAGAACCTTTTGTAGGATGAGGGCGCGATAGATTCTTCGCGCTTGCAGCCGATCGCTCATCGTTCACGTCTCTCGCTGTCAGTCTTTGACCAAGCAGTTTTCTAATACTTAGCGGGAACTTTCTATATCTAGTCTTACGGTAATTAATCGTGATGTTGCTATCTATGATTCAGAGCGTGCTGCTACTTGCCGCGATCGCAGTGGCCATTCCCATCAGCGTTTTTGTGGCGGAATGCCTGCTCGCTGCTTTGTTGCCGACAAATAAAACGAGTACCGAGCAGCTTAGAGAGTCTGCCCAGGTCGCTGTGCTGATGCCAGCGCACAATGAAGCCGATACCATCACCCCTGTTTTACAAGGCATTCAGCAGCAGCTACGCCCTCAAGATCGGCTGCTAGTAATTGCTGATAACTGCACAGATGCAACCGCCCAAGTAGCCAGAGCGACTGGTGCCCAGGTTCTAGAACGGCAAGATACCCAACGACGGGGTAAGGGCTATGCCCTAGATTTTGGCCTTCGGGCCTTGTCTGCTGACGCTCCAGATGTGGTGGTGATGATGGATGCCGACTGCATCACCACAAAAGGGTCTTTACTGACGCTGGCAGCAAAAGCCATGGCAACGGGGCGACCCATCCAGTCTCGGTATTTATTCGCAGTGCCTGATCAAAAGAGTACCAAAGCGCTGATTTCCGCTTTTGCCATTACCGTCAAGAACTGGGTTCGCCCTCTGGGCCTGCGACAGCTCGGTCTACCCAGTTTGCTATTTGGCACTGGCATGGCGTTTCCTTGGTCTGTGTTGACCGCGGTAGATGTGGCCAGTGGCCACATCGTGGAAGATATGAAACTGGGATTTGACTTGGCGATCGCTGGCTCACCACCACTGTTTGATCCCACGGTGCAAGTCATGGGGCAGTTGCCCGACAGCAACCATGCGGCGACTAGCCAACGTACTCGCTGGGAGCATGGGCATCTCAAGGTGCTGCAAGATTATGTGCCGCAGCTCTTGGGGCAAAGTTTGAGACAAGCACGGCTAGACTTGTTGGCCTTGGGGCTTGATCTCGCTATTCCACCGCTAACTTTACTCGTGATGTTGTGGGGGCTGACACTCGCGCTCACAACTGTAGCCGGTCTCATTGGGTGGGGTTGGTTGCCAGCGAGCATTGCTGCAGCTTCGGGGGGAGCCTTGCTGGTCGCGATCGCGGCGGCTTGGTGCCGCTTTGCCCGTAAGGATATTCCATTGAGCACGTTAGTCTCGTTGATCGGCTACCTATTGTGGAAAATCCCTCTCTATTTCAAATTTTTGGTTAAGCCGCAGTCTGACTGGGTGCGCACTGAGCGCTCTCAGGTAAAGTCCCCAACTCAGAAATAGTGCCGCCGATTTAAGGCAAATACTTCTGGACAACAATCCAGCCAGACCAAGAGACCAGTAATAACGCCAGCATTAACAGGCCGTTGATGGTGAGATGGAGCGATCGCGCCCAAGGCTTGTGAGGATGGCCGATTTGTGTGGCAGACCAAGCCGAGGTCAGGGTTAAGGTCACCACTGTGAGCCCGGCGGGCAGATGGAGAGAATGCCCCAGACTGCCAAAGTGTCCTAAAGTGCCGACAATGCCAATAGCCAGTAATAGAAGCACCGTGAGCACCAGCACCATGCCGAGGCTGAAATGCAGCAGGCGCAAACTTGGCAGCAGTGAAGTCTGAGCCTCAACTTTGGGCACGGTTTCACCTTGTAGCCTGAGATAGCGCAGCCAACCACCGAGGGCTGCCAAGCAGACAAATAAAAACACTGTGAGGCCCATTGCCCAGGCCGCAATGCGCCACAGCCAGATAAAGGAAGGGAGATCCAAACCGTTGTCTCCGGTTTACTTGCAGCTAGTTGTCTAGGATACTACCTGCGCTAGCCGCACCGTCGAGACAGGCGCCTTCCCAATTAACCTCTTCGCCTTCTACACAAAGCAAGTTAGCTCCGGTGAAATTGGTTCCGCGGACAATGGCCCCATTCAAAATGGCTTCTTCTAAGTTGGCGTCGGCAAAATTAGCCCCTGACAGATTGGCATTGCTGAAATCAGCCTGTTCAAGTTTGGCCTTACGCAAATCTGCACCGCGCAGATCCGCACCGCGAAAGTCGGTACCGGTCAGGTCGGCCTGACTCAGGTTTACCCCAGCCATAAAAGCGCCTGCAAAACTCGTGTTTTGAAATCGGGCTTCAACTAAGGTACTGCCTTGTAACTCGGCATTGCGAAAGTCTGCGCCCGCCAAATCAGCGCCGCCTAAGTTAGCTCCCCGGAGATTGCAGCGCAAACTACTTTGTCGGAGATTAGCCCCCGCCAAGTTAGACCCCGCTAGATTCGCTTTGGCCAAATTAACGGCGACTAACTCAGCGCCCGATAAATCTTGCCCAGCCAGCATCGCCCCATTCAGGCTCTTGTGTTTGCCAGCCCGCACGGCAGCCATGTCCAGTGATGCCGGGGATGAAGTAGGAGACAAATTCATAACGAGGCCAAGTGCAAATTAAGTAATAGAGGACAGCGATTCTTCCAACCAAACCTTCGGTAACTGGCTGGGACGATCAGGTAATTGCATCATACCGATTTCTGTTAATCGGACAATGGTCGTTAAATGTTCGATGAGGGCAGGGTCAAACCGAGTACCGTTATGTTGAACGCATTTTTCGAGGGCATCGGTCAAGCTCAGGGCGTCGCGATCGCCCCGGGGCTGGGTCAGTTCCTGGAAGTGAGCAATCAGCCGTAAAATGCGCGACTCTAACGGAATCCCTTCTCCCCGCAAACCATCAGGACGGCCACTACCATCCCAATTTTCGAGCTGGTGGCCCACAATCACCCGCACGGGCTCCAACTCAGCCATGGCCGCTAGTAACTGGCTACCCAGATAGGCGCGGTTGTTCCAAGTCACTAACTCAGACTCTCGCAGTTGACTCGCCGGCTGCTGAAAGACTTCGATCGGGGCTTCGGCCAACCCAATGCGGAACAACAGTCCCGCTAATCGCAGCCGACGGAGGCGAATGGTAGGCAGGTCGAGAATTTGACCGAGGGTTTCAGCAAGGGCAGCCACCTGTAACGAAGCCAAAGGATTCTCTCGGTCCCGTTCATCGACTCGCTGAGCCATCCGCAAAAAGGCCTGCAATTTATTGGCCGCCATATTGCGATTAACCCGTAGGGCATGACCTTCGAGTTCCCAAAGTTCTTGGGCTTGCCGGTTAGCCGTGATGAGATGCTCTTGACTGTCTTGCAAGTAATTCACAATGCGTGAAACGACACTCGTCAAGTCAATGGGCACCGCCTCGGGGGTGGTAATCATTTGCTGCTGTAGGGTGCTAAGACGAGCCGCCAAAGCCTCGTTGTACGGCCGCATGCGCTCAATCAAAATTGAAGCGGCAGCCTCGACTGCCGCCCGATCAAACGTCCACAGTCCATAGAATTTGCGCTCAACATCGCTACGAGGTTGGGTATCAGCCTGATACTCTTCGGGGGAGAGTTCATGGCAGAGCACCATGGCCGTATAGCCAGGAGCCACAATAATCAGATTCCATTCATTAGCCAGACCGTCATCACGAGAGATCTCAACGAGAGAAACATTGTCTAGCTGCCCTGTGGGGTGACTTTCAAAGCCGCTGTCGGCGCAAGCCGCGATCGCGACTTCGACAGATTTTTGAGCAATGCCTAAATAGCGCTCAGCTTCCTGCAGGTACCATTTGCCTTCTTGGAAAGTGACCAAAACGAGAGGCTCTTGACCTGACTGCTGAGCCGTACTCGTCAAAATGTGGTCTTCGAGGGCGTGGCATAGAGCAATTAGGGTGTTTTTGAAATAAACGCGATAGCTAGAAGGCAACTGCCCGGACGGGAGCGCTGCCTTCAATTGATTAAGTGTCGAATTTGAGTCCATCCTAGTTGCTGCAACAGCCCTAATTGTGTCATCGGCACCTTTCTGATCTCACCCACCAACCAGATCAAAGCCCCAAATCATTCTACTGGAAAGGGGTTGACCAGCGGCGGTGCAATTGCATCACTGCCAACTTTATCTCTTTATTTTTATTTAATTTGATTAGCGCTAGCGACCAATCCGTATCGGTCTCTCTAGGCCGCCATGGCCTTGGGTGCCGCCCGACGAGGAAAGTCCGTGATGTTGGCAATGCCATACAGCGTCAGCTTCTGATTGCGGAGCCGCAACTGATCAACACGCAGTTGCATGCCATCCAGAGCAAACTTGTCCAAGTCCAACAGGTTGTTGAGATGATTGACCAGCGCCTGACTCAGCTCTAGATTTGCTGGACTATTGCCATAATCAACATCGGCGAACCGGATGCTACGGCGTTCTTGCACCTCAACTCGGGCCGTGAACTGCACGGCTTGAGGTTCGGAGGCCTGGCCGACTCGAACTTGGCTACGCAAATTTAGCAAGCCGCCTTCTTCAACCTTTAGCTGGACGTCGTCAAAGTTCAACGGCTCACCCCGAAAGGTAAGCTGCTGCATTTTTTCAATCAAAAAGGGAGTATTGAAGGAGGCATTGAGATCGGCCTCGGTCAACACAATACGCATATTGGCCTGAGTGGACTGCTTAAGCTTGACTTGGCCTTTGAAGATAGCGCCAAAGTCAATTGCTACCGACTGCACATAGAATTCCATCGACTCTACGCGCAGACCGCTGTACATCAGCAATCCTTTACCAATGAAGTCAAAACCATCAACACTGCCCTGGAAGAGCTTAGCAACCGGCTCGGCACGCACAATAGCCTCAAGCTTCTCAGTCTGCTTGAATAAAGCTGAAATTGCCGCCGTAACAGCTTTGCTCACGACGCGATCGCCGCTTTGACCAGGGACGGGCAAATTACCAAACACAATCGATGTCATCTCGCCTTTTAGGAGCTGAACTCAATATCCATTGTAACTATTTGTTAATAACTGTAGAGTCATTTGCGAACGAATATTCTATGACGGGCATAAACAATTGCTATTTGCCATCTCGTGAGCTGTTTTAACCGTAGCACCGATCACTCAATTACCCTAACCCTGCGGCGCTGATCGCTGCCTACCTAATCTGACCATCACTGTGAGCGCGGCGCTACTAAAAGCTTATGCACAACAGTGACTATAAACTTGCTAAGACCACAAACAGCCCATCAACTAGCAGCGTGCCAACTAGAGTGCCGCTAAAGATCCATAGATGACGGTGGGGCGATCGCCAGCCTTGCCAAGCCAACGCCAGCAGCAGGGAAGCGCATACGACTGCCATGCCCACCCCTTCATAGGTCTGAATTTGACGAAACCCAGCTTGCACAATGCCCAAGGCCTCAGTAGGCGGCGCCACCATTAATTGCCGCCAATAAGGCATCAAGTGCATCCAATAGAAATACACGTCGGTAATTGCCGTTCCTAACAGCGACCCTAGGTAAAACCAGTGCCCCACCTTGCCCCACCCGCGATGTAACCCCCAGAGGGCCACGGGCAAACCAATCGACTCAATCGGGATATGCCACAGCGGCTCCCACCGAAACCACCCCCAGTAAATCGCTCCAGCGAGCCAACTCCAACTGAGCCCTAGTAACAAGTCACCGACAAAAGCGGTTTGGGGGTGTCGCCCCAGCCGCACACTGCTCGCTACCCATACCCCGGTCAGCAGCAAGCTGAGGCCGGGGGCGGCTCTGACTAAGGGAGCTTCAAAAAAGACGGGTACTGAGACCAACAAAATGCCTAACACCGTGCCAACCCAAGCTGACCGAGGATTGAGCCAGAGTTGATCGATCAAATTCATAAAGCGTTTCCGTGCGCTCGCCACAAACTCAGATTGCGCTGATACCACTGCTGAAATTCGCAGCGCAATTATATTGAAATAGGTTGAATCGTGCATCCCAAAGCCGTTCAGAAATCCAGCGTAAAAGACATTATTAGAAAACTTTTCATTTCAATAAAAGAGGTCATAAAACTTATACCTAAGTTTTTTTGACCGTTGTCAATAATTTAAATTCAGTCGTTATCTTCCTCTCCTAATCTGTCCTTGGCAAGTGGTGAAAGGACTTCTCTGCTTAAATATTGAGCCCTCCATCCGTTAGCCGATGTTTATCTAGACGGATGTTAACGTATCACTAAAAAGTCCGCATTTAATTCAATTGTGCCGTTAGAATCTTCGCAAGCATCATCGAGGAAACGGTTTGGTTACTACTACTCAAAACATTCAAGCAAGCTTTAAAGTTCCTGGGGTGAACTCGTCAACTGACCATGACCGGGTTGCAGTTCTCCTGATGGGATACGGAGAGGTTGAAAGCTACGATGACTTTGCTAACTACAACGAGCAAGCTTTAAATTTGCTCACAGCTAAGTTCGCTCCGGTGCCGACCTGGGTTTATCCACCGATGGCGAAGCTGCTGGCAATGTTTGATCTGCATGAATGGAGTCATCAGCACGATAAGTTCATTTCACCTCACAACGCTATTTTTGAGAAACAACGGGCGGGCGTAGAGCAAGAACTGCAAGCTCGCTGGGGCGATCGCGTCAAAGTTTTCAAAGCCTTTAATTTTTGCCAGCCTTACCTGCCTGCTCAAGTACTGGAGCAAATCAAGGCTGAAGGCTTCAGTAAATTGCTGATTTATCCGCTGCTAGTGGTTGATTCCATCTTTACTAGCGGCATTGCTATCGAACAGGTAAACAATGCGCTGACCCAACTCAGTGATGGTCATGAGCACTGGGTTAAAGGGGTGCGCTACATTCCCTCGTTCTTTGACCAACCCGCGTACCTAGACCTTATGGTGCAGATGGTTGAGGAAAAAATTAGCGCTGAGCTGTCACAGGCCTATTTACCTTCGCAAATCGGCATTGTGTTGATGAACCATGGTTGTCCTTTTGAGGCCAAGGGCTTTACCTCTGGTATCGATGAAAGTCAGATGCTGTATGAGCGAGTAAGAGAGCGGTTAATTCATCGCTATCCACTCGTTTCAGTCGGCTGGCTCAATCACCAAACACCCATGATCAAGTGGACTCAGCCTAACGCCAAGCTGGCCACCCAAAACCTGATTGAATTGGGCGCTAAAGCGATCGTCATGATGCCCATCGGCTTCGCTACCGAAAATCATGAAACGCTTCTGGATGTTGAGCACATTATCGAGAACGTGCGGAAAAAGCATGAGGATATCAGCTTTGTCCAGATGCCCTGCGTCAATGACCACCCGACGTTCTTAACGATGGTGGCTGATTGGGCTGACAGTCAAATTCGTGATCTGCTGGCAGCCGACGCGCTCACGGTGAATCCGGAGCTGGCGATCGCTCACGCCCAGTCCCAAATGCACAGCCATGCCCACGCCCACGATCATCATCATGATCATGGGCATACTCACGGGCATCGTCACGGGCATGAACATCACCACCACAGCCATTAGAGCGCTGTTTCAGCGGTCATCGCTCGTCATATAACTGGCTGAACTGCGACAGCGGTTGTCTCATGGCAAGACAACCGCTGCTGTTTTTTCTCCAGGGGCTTTGGACTACAGCGATCCACCATTCGGTCAGGACAGTTGTAGTTTCTGGCATGACCATACAGTTAGGGAGTTGCGCTTAAATAAGTAGGTGGGTTGAATCTTTTGTAGAACGATTCGATGATGACGAAACCCTTTCGAGTGTTGGGTTTCGTTCCTCAACCGCAACCTACATCATTGGCAATTTAATAACGCCTGCCTACTTAACATCCCACCGACCCTGCTACCCATCCACCCTGCCACAGTCTTGTCCGGGTACTTTATTTTCAAGCCGATCCCTTAGCTTGCTTCTTCCGAACTCCGCATCCTGCGTTCTGCTGCATCCACACAGCAGTCGCATTTGGCAAAGAGCCGAAATCCTCACGGATTGCACGGCTTGTCGGCAACTGGCGAGGGCTGATGTGGTGGCGGTCAGGGCAAATGAATAGCTGGGGTTACTAATCGGGGGCTTTATAGAACGGTGACATAACATCAAAAAGGGATGATGAGTATACTCATCATCCCTTCGCTATAGATTGCTGACGCGATCGCCTCTGCAATGGTCGCTTAGCCGACCGCTTGAGGAGTCTTCGCCACAATCTTCTCGTAACTCTCACGCATCTTTAGACCCACCAGCACCTGGAAGAGTCCGCTACCGTTGTTAGAGCCAGGATACTCGCGGTGCTTAAGCAACAACTCAGTCATCTCACCGTAATATTTGGTGGAGGTGTTACTCAGGTGGCTCTCAACATAAATCAGCTCTTCTAAGCGCTCAAATTGACCATCAATTTCAAGCACCGAAACTTCGTTGCCATAGTAGCTATCAGGGCCATAATGCATCCGAATACCGGGGAAGGAGCAAGTTAGCTTACGGCCACAGGGAATCCAATCAATGGTTGAGCCTTCATCAAAGAGGTAGACCGGGTCAAACCCTTCAAGACCCTCTTTCTGCAGCAAACGAACCCGCAAAATCTTTTTCTCTTCGTCATCGGGCAGCAGTTTGGTCGGCAGAATTTGAATTACAACATCTGCATACTGCTTCTGGACATCAATGTAAGCCTCAAAGTCAGGACGACGGGCGTTGATAGAAGCCAGCACATCTTCGTACGTATGGCCGCGCTCAGCCATGTCGCGCTTGATCTTCCAAGCAATCTTAACGTCGTCATGAATGTCGAGATAAACGCTGAAATCAATCAAGGAACGCACCCGCTCGTCATACATGGGGTGTAGACCTTCAATCACCACAATGTGGTTGGGGTCGACCCGCTCGGGTGGATCAAGTTCACCGGTCTCGTGGTTGTAAATCGGCTTATCAATCGAATTACCGTCTTTCAGTGCTTTGATTTGCTCATACATCAAATCAAAGTTGTTTGCCTTCGGATTTAGAGCTGTAACACCAGCCGCTTTGCGCTGCTTTCGATCAAGGCTGTGATAGTCGTCCAAACAGATGACCGTGATGAATTCCTCGCCAAACAGGTCTTCCAGTCGCCTCAAGAACGTGGACTTGCCACATCCAGAGTCGCCAGCAACCCCAATTAAAACCACGCGATCCAGCTTACTTGTCATAGCTTTCCTCGAGCAAACAGAAAACAACTGAAATTGATAATTAGATTAGATTTGGGCACTAGTCTTGAACAAAGTCGCCATCTCCCTCGTTCGCTAGTAGGCCTAAATCATTAAAATGACGGACACCTGAGATGAAGTGAAATCATAATTGCTAACACTTACCCATCTCTGCCGAGTCCGACAAATTTGGTTATGTCGATATGCTGTACTAAATTCAACTAACCGAAGCCATTGAGCCAGAACAGCCAGGGGCAGAGACGACCGATAGGATGACTCACACGAAACCTAAATTCCCTGGAGTTATCAAGCTTGCTAAAACAAGATGGTTCCTATCATTAACGTCCTTACTAAGACGTCATAGTATCAAATCGGTATCACGGCTCACAAGTCTCAGTCTCAACTATTATCTGCGTTCTAAGAAATAGGCTTTGATGTCATGGTCTGACGACTTTTCCTCAATACATTTTCCTCAATACAGTAAGGAAGCATCACGCTCTGAGGCTGACATCTCTCGTAGTGTGGTTACTCTGCGTTGAAGCGTCGATTCTCAAAGCACAGGATTAACGTAATTTACGGCTCGATGTCTGAAGCCAAATGACCGTGGCAATGACCTGGAGTAGTGAAACCTATGATTATTATAAAAATGCGATTAAAGACACACTGCTGAGCGGAATCTTCGATTATTTTGTAGTCAGCAGGTAATTCGCGATCGCCCTTGAGAACGTCTCTCAGACCGGTGTCGAGTTCACCCCGGCAGCTTGATTTCAGAGCGCTTTCCGGTACAGTGATACGCTAGGGAAATAAGAATGACGCTGCGGTAGGTTGTTGCACCCTATTTTCTGACTTTCCAGCTAAGGGGGCGGCAAGCATGCCTGTCAGTGTAGGTTGATTCTCGGAGTCACAACAGTTAGCACATGTACAATCCAAGCGTAAGCGGCGGTAACGCCATCTCTGTATCGGGAAGTCGCTTATTCAAGTATGAAGTCAAGGGGCTACGGCAGAATGCTGAACCCGACAAAATGGGTAACCCCATTCGTAAGAGCGGTAGTGTATTCATCACTGTGCCCTATAGCCGGATGAATCAAGAGATGCAGCGCATCACTCGCATGGGTGGTGAAATTGTTAGCATCACGCCGGTCAATGACGATGTCAATGGTCAGAGCGTGCCTGCGGCCGCTGCCCAGCAAGACAATGGTAAGTCTATGACTCAAGCGACACCCAAGGCAAAGAAAAAAGCCATTCCCGCTAATCTATACAAGCCTAAGAGCCCTCTGGTGGCAAAGGTGATTTCGAATGAGCCGCTCGTGCGCGAAGGCGGTTCTGGCATTGTTCAGCATATCAAGATCGATTTGTCAGGCAGCGATTATCGCTACCTGGAAGGTCAGAGTGCTGGCATAATTCCCGAAGGCACTGATGCAAAGGGCAAGGCCCATAAGTTACGTCTTTATTCCATCGCCTCAACTCAGCACGGCGATGATATGAACGATCAGACGGTTTCACTCTGTGTCCGTGAGCTGGAATATCAAGATCCTGAGACTGGGGAAACCATCTACGGAGTTTGTTCATCCTATCTCTGCCATCTTGAGCCTGGGACAGAGGTTAAGGTGACCGGCCCAGTCGGGAAGGAAATGCTATTGCCTGATGATGAGGATGCCAAGGTTATCATGCTGGCAACTGGAACGGGAATTGCCCCTTTCCGAGCTTATCTCTGGCGCATGTTTAAGGATGCTGAACGCGCAACGAATCCTGACTATCAGTTCCATGGCAAGGCTTGGCTGATTTTTGGCGTTCCCTATTCTGCCAACATCCTTTACAAGGAAGAGCTAGAAGAGCTACAGGCTAAGTATCCTGATAACTTCGAGCTGACCTACGCCATCAGCCGTGAACAACAGAACGCGGAAGGCGGCAAGATGTACATTCAACATCGCGTTGCGGAGAATGCTGCCCGCATCTGGGAAATGGTTCAAGACCCGAAGACTCATACTTATATGTGTGGTCTCAAGGGTATGGAAGATGGCATTGACGCCGCGATGTCCGCCGAAGCGGAGAAAAATGGTGCCAACTGGAGTGACTTCTGTAAGCAGATGAAGAAAGAGCATCGCTGGCACGTAGAAACCTACTAGCTAGTTTGAGGTTACCGGCTGGACTGAGTTCTAGACTGTGGGGACTCGCCAGTTGATTGGCTGGCAAAAACCGGGGAGGCTTTTGGAGCTTCTCCGGTTTTTGGTTTTTGTTCGTAACGGCATCCCCTACCATTGGTAAAGGTTTTCAAAAAGGAATCAGCAAACGGTGACGGTAAAAGTAGGTCTGTTGGGATTAGGTACGGTCGGCACGGGCACGGCAAAAATTTTGCTCGACCCGACAGGACGACACCCGCTGGTGAAAGCTGTTGAAATTTATCGAGTTGGGGTGAGATCGCTGGATAAGCCTCGCGATATTGACATTCCCAAAGATCGCCTAACCACTGATTTAGACGCTATTGTGACTGATCCGGCGATTGATGTCGTGGTTGAGCTGATCGGTGGTTTAGAACCGGCGCGATCGCTCATCCTCAAAGCCATCCAGCAGGGCAAGCACGTCGTCACGGCAAATAAGGCCGTGATTGCCCGTTACAGCGACGAAATTTTTACTGCCGCCAATGCAGCCGGTGTCTATGTCTTGCTAGAAGCCGCTGTGGGTGGTGGAATTCCCGTCATTCAACCGCTGAAACAAGCGCTAGGAGTCAACCGCATTGATGCGGTGATGGGGATCGTGAACGGCACCACAAACTACATCCTGACCCGCATGCAAGAAGAGGGCGGCGATTTTGAACCGATTCTTAAAGATGCGCAGCAGTTAGGCTATGCCGAAGCTGACCCGACGGCTGATGTCGATGGGTTAGATGCGGCGGACAAAGTGGCGATTTTGGCCTCGTTGGCCTTTGGCGGGCACATCAAGCTAGACGATGTGTTTTGCGAGGGCATTCGGCATGTCAGTGCGGCTGATATTGCCTATGCCAAACGACTGGGATTTGTGGTTAAGCTACTGGCGATCGCCCGCCGTGATACCTGTCCCGTTTCTAACGAAGCGCTGGACCAACTCCAGCTACGCGTTCATCCCACCTTGGTGCCTAAGCATCATCCTCTCGCGAGCGTCAACGATGTTTATAACGCTATTTTGGTCGAGGGTGAGCCGATTGGCCAGGTGATGTTTTTTGGGCCGGGCGCGGGGGAAGGCCCCACTGCCAGCGCCGTTGCTGCCGATATTTTGAATATTGTGGCAATGCTACCGTCTCAAAGCGTGACGGCGATAGCAGAACCACCAAATCCCCTCCTGGCCTGTACCCATCAGCATTACTGCCAGGTAAGCCCAATGGCAGATATTGTGAGTCGCTTTTATGTGCGGCTGTTGGCCCAAGATCAAGCCGGTGTGATTGGGCGAGTGGGTACTTGTTTTGGCAATCACGATGTCAGCATTGAGTCTGTGGTGCAGATTGATGTCCATGGCGATACGGCCGAAATCGTTGTGGTCACCCACGAGGTGAAAGAACATCACTTTCAGGCCGCTCTGGCCGAATTACAGGAGTCAGTTGATATTCAAAGCGTGCCTAGTGTCTTGCGAGTGCTGTAGGTGAATGAGGGTAACAGGGTGACAGAGTTTCCCTACCGGCTTTCGGGTCACACCTTGTGGGAGTGGCGATCGCAGTCTCAGGCCCAGGCAAGTGCTCACCACATTGACATGGCAGAAGTGGACTGGCTGCTACGCGGCCTATGTCAGCTTGATACCTTATCGCTCCGCCTGGGAACGCTGGCACAGGTCACGGACGTGCCTTCTCAAGTTACTTTGGCCGATCTCTCAAATCGGTGGCAGCAACGCCTCCGCGATCGCGTACCGATTCAACAGTTGGTGGGGCAAACCCCCTGGCGAGATTTCCGGTTGCGGGTTTCGCCAGCGGTTCTCATTCCCCGTCCAGAAACGGAGTTAATCATCGATATTGCCCTGTCGCAGGTGGCGCAGAGCCCCCAAGCTGAGGTTCTGAAACGGGGCGTCTGGGCTGATCTGGGTACGGGTAGTGGGGCGATCGCACTGGGCCTAGCCCAAGCTTTTCCCCACGCTCAGATTTTGGCCGTCGACGTGAGCCCAGCGGCCCTGGCTATGGCACGACAGAATGCGGCAGAAAACAAGTTTAGCGAGCGCATCCAATTTTTCCAAGGTTCCTGGTTTGAGCCGCTGAGCTCCTGGCCGGGAATGTTGGCTGGGATGGTCTCAAATCCGCCTTATATTCCTCAGGCGATGATCCCCACGCTGGCCCCAGAGGTCGTTAATCATGAACCCCATTTGGCTCTAGCAGGGGGTGAAGATGGCCTCGACGCCATTCGCCAGTTAATCACGACGGCACCAGATTATTTGCAATCTGGCGGTCTCTGGCTTGTCGAGCATATGCAAGGACAAGCGGCTAAAATCATGGCCCTTATCACCGCGACAAACCAGTTTGAAGCTATTCAGTCAATATCAGATTTGGCCGGACGCGATCGCTTCGTGTTGGCGACCAGACGTTAACCGGGGCTCGCTAACGCCACCTAGCTGGCCGCTAGGGAGACGACAAAAACCGCTGCAGCATCTCTTGATGCATAAGGGCACGATCAACTCGTGACTGAATTTGCTCTGGAGAGGCTGGCAAACCATTGGCATAGTGTTGCAACCAGGCTTGCGTCATGGCAGCAGAGGTGTCAGGCCAGGGGGCGAGGGCAAAATCTGGCGGTGTACTCGCATCCGGCGCGGGGGCCATCTCCCAACCGGGCATGGCTAAATCTTCGGCCACATAAGTGACTTTGGGGTCGTAGCTGAGGGCAAAACAGCGACAGCCTTCTGCTGCAGCCATAATCAAGGCGTGCAGTCGCATCGCGATCGCCATTTCCACACCCCGAAAGACCCCTTTTAATTGTCGGGGGTCAGTCACCGACAAAATCTGGTTAGGCCCGGAGAGCTGCGGGGCAATTGCTTCCGCAATCGACTGATCTTTACTAGCTTGAAAGGGCACAAGTAAGATACTCACCCCCGTGGCCGTTTGAAAATTCCCTAAGGCTTCTGTCAACTGTGCCAGGCGATCAGCAGTAAGCCAGGGATGGTGACGCAGAGCCACGGCTACCCGAGGTGCTGGAAAATCCGCTAAGCCTGGCACAGGGGTTGAGCTGAGTGCCCATACTGGATCAGGTGATAACCAAGCCCGCACGCGCCAATTGGCGGCTTGCGCTGCCGAAGCGCGATCGCGCACCGTCACCCCCGTACATTGATAAAAGGTTTTGTACGCCAACCGTCGCGCCCAAGCTCGACGCAAGGGACCAATGCCCTGGGCCCAGGCAATCGTTTTTAGGCCCTGCAGTTGTGCCCACAGCATGAGCCCCCCGTAATAAATCGGGTTCATCGCACTGGTGGTGTCTTGCATCAGACTGCCCCCTCCCCACACAAAGCCCTGTGCACCTTTAAAAGCCGACCAGAGACCGGCGATCGATTTCCGTTGATAGGCTTCGACGTCATAGCATTGGGCCGTGGCGTCAGGATCACCTGACAACACAACTGGGGTTACGTGAGGGGGGAGCATTTGCAACAGGGCCGCTAATAAAGCCTCATCGCCCCCATTTCCCATGCCGTAGTAACCACACAGTACAACTCTCATTCTGACCCCGTTTCCCAAATGCCCTTCTACCATACTGCTGAAAGGCCTCCAGCTCTTGTCAGTAATGGGAGCCCGCGTTTTGCAAACAGCCACTTGTAGGGGATGATGAGCGGAGGCGATCGCCACTCTACGATTCGCGCATCCAGAGCGTTAGGGTGAGCCCGTAGGCAACTCTGCTGTTTTATCGCAATTCGTAATTTGACGAGTCCTATCCAGATCGCGAGAACCCTTGTGTGACGAACTTTTTATTGCTGTAAGACTGGCCCTCCCTGGAAGCTTTTCTGAGATCTGCATTCCATCCACACTCTGTCGTAACAACTTTAAGCCGATGCACGTCCTGTCAGTTCCCACCTGGATGGTTCACATCACTAGCGTGGTTGAATGGATCGCCGCCATTTGGTTCATTTGGCTATTTGCGACTGTGACCGGTTATACGGCTTGGCGCGCGCTTGCGTTTGGCATGCTGCCATCTCTAGTGAGTGCGATGTGTGCCTGCACCTGGCATTTTTTTGACAATGCCGAGTCGCTGTCGTGGTTAGTCACGATGCAGGCGGCAATGACCGTGCTGGGCAATTTGACAGCCTGTCTCGCGGCATGGTGGATTTGGCGACAGTCAGCGTTATCCAAAGATTCGGCGTGAGGCGAGCGATGGCTGTGACCCGATATAAACCGATCAAGACAATCGTGATGGTTAAGGATTATTGAGCGGAGGGCATGAAATTAACGTGATAGAAGCGCTCTTTGATAAGCAGAACTTGTTTGCTCTGTCGCTGTTTCCATATTTGGGATTTCTCTACTTTGTGACGAAATCAGGCCAAACGCCGCGTCTGGCCCTGATTGGGTTCTACTTTTTATTGGTATTTGTCGTGGTGACAATTCCTGCTGGGATTTATGCTCAGCAAGCCTACGGAGCAGAGCTGGCAAATGTTGATTGGCTACATGGCTCAGCCGAACTGTTTCTAAGTATTTCTAATATTTTGGTGGTACTCGGCTTTCGGCAGGTGGTGGTGCAGCGTCAGCAACAATCACCGCCTGCTAGCAACCCCAATGAGCGCTAGAGCAGCATGCGGAATTAAGAGTGCGGAATGCGGCATTGAGAAGCCTACGACATGGGCGCTTCAGAGATTTGAGCTTATCCTGACCTGATTGCCGATTGCGATAGAACCCATCACAGGAGATCACTTCAGAGCTTTGACTAATGCGGGCTCTGGTGCAAAATCAGGCGGTTACCGTCTGGATCGTAGGCGTAAATCTCTCGCCCATGGGAAGCTTGGGTCGGTTGCCCAGAGGGAGGATAGCCTAGCTGGGTAAGATGAGCGATCGCGGCATTCAAATCAGTGACCTCCAAGCATAGACTCATTGCAGCATGAGCCGGTTGAGAAAATTCTGCTTGATGAGCGGATGCGGGCTGAAATAGGCCAAGCTTGAGACCCGCAATCGAAAACTCTGCATAGCGCTCAGGAATGAAGGCCAATGGCGGCTGTGCTAAAAGCGCTTCATAGAACTCTGCGAGCTCCTTCAGGTGGAGGGTCGCAATGGCAACAAAGGCTTCTGAGCACAGGCGAGTCGACCCGGTATTAGCAGAGGGCTCTTGAGGTGTCATCAGAGTTGAGTCGCTATATGCCTGATATCCATCAGGCGGCGGCTGAGCTTAGGACTTGGTTCGTCGGCGACGGGGATTGCGGCGAGAGCTGGTGGATATCGCATTCTCGACCACGGCTCCCAGGCCAAAAAACAGGGCAGAAAACGTCCAAAAGACTTCCCAAACTGCGCCTTCGATGTAGTTGTCTTGATAGGCGAAAAACATGTCAGCGATATAAAGACAAAAGGCGGCGATCGCAATCAACTTCCAAGACTGCGAAAATCGGCCACCCCAAAAGGCGACGAGCAAGGTCGCCGCAACCACGAGCAAGAGGCAGTCGCCAGCAATGTACAAATAGCCAACAAAATCTTCAAAAGGCTCTAGAAAGGCATCGGTAGCAACGGCCCAACCTGGAGCATTGGTAGACACATCGGCTTCCACAGGCGCAGACTCTGCGGGAGCCGGTTCTGCCGGAGCTGGTTCTGCGGGGGCTGCGTCTTCCGGCACCGGTTCTGCCGGGGCCGGTTCTGCGGGCACGGGTTCTACCGGCGGGGGTTCTACCGGGGCTGGTTCTGCGGGGGGTGGTTCTGCGGGGGCCGGTTCTGCGGGCACGGGTTCCGCCGGCGGGGGATCTTGAGCCCATGCCGGGGCTTCCAGACCGATGATTTCCGATAAGGTCGGGGAGGCCGTCGGGGCGATCGCTGCTTCCTCTCCACCAAAGCTTGGAAACACCGCTAAAGCGATGCCCAAGATGCCAATAACCGCCACGATCCCCCACTGCTTGATATCGAGGTTTAGCCGACGCGGCAGCACTGCCTTGAACATGCCGATGGCCAAAAACACATAGGACAGCAAATAGAAAAAGTCACCAAAAGAAACCGACGGATCGAGGCCAAAAACATTATTCCAAAGATAGAAAAAGAGGTTGCCAGCGGCATACAACAATAAGCCAATGCCAATTGACAGCCAAACCTCTCGACCACTCACGATTTGACTACTTTGCCAGTTGCGAAAACACAAAAAGCTCGCAAACAGAAAGGCACCTGTCTCAATAATGGTGATGGTGTTGAGGTACCAAGCTGCTCGTGAGTCAGCCCCTTCAGGCATCACACTAAAAAACAAAAATACAAAAATTGCCAGCAATGCCCAACCAATTGAAATGGTCATCAAGGCCTTGTTTGACAGTACAGAAGAAGAGGTAGAAGACTGCTTGCTCAATGGAATACTCTCCTCAGAGCACACGACAAGTTTGGGCGGTTTCAACCTGTTGAGGGCGCTGTTGAGGGCGCTCAAATCGCAGCGGAATAGACCCAGTAGGTTTTGTTGTACCGCAATATGCTCAAACTGGCGCACCAAATCCAGACGCGATTAGCAATACGTAAGGCGATTTGCGCTGACTTGACCATTGGTAATCACAAAACCTGCTCTATAGTTCCCATTGTGAGCTCAAAATCCTTGAGGTTTGCGTTGCTTAAGCTGAGAGACAGAACATACCCATTCGGCGGTGCATTACGCTTCGCTAATGACACCCTACAAGCGGTAAATTCTTTCCTGTAAATCTCCTAACTACATAGATGTAACAGGCTGCTAACAGTTCCGGTTATTGCTATGTGCGAAGACACTGGGCTGCCAAACTCTTATTCCTGTACGCTGCGCCCTGACGCCCATAAGAAATAGACCTAGATTTCTAGACATGGAGATGAGAGCTGATGCCTGTGCCGCTGGCATTTTTCAACTCTAGAAGTTCATCAAATTCCAAGCATTAGTCGCGGCCATTTTTGGGCCACAAAAAATGTCGATAGCGGCGCAATGAAATGTGTAAAACTGGCACTGGCAAATCGCGGTTGATGGGGGCTATGAGCTGGCTATTTCCATAACTTGCCAGAGGGCGACATCGATAACCACTTAATAAACAGCTTGCGTTCGTTGTTAGAGAGGTCTTCCAAAGCATCTAGCGATCGCGCTGTAAAGTTGGCATTCCCAAACGAGTCTTTACCCAACCGATGCATTTCTTCTAATAGTCGTTGCAGGTGGTGTTCTTCCCAAGGGGGCACCTGAGTCGCCAGGGGATCCATCGTCAATAGATTGTCAACGGCCTTTTCAGACGTCACTTGTGGAAAGCGCCACTGCATTAAGGCGCTAGTAATTTCACCCTCAAACAAATTAGCCTGCTTTGCCCCAAGCAAATCTTCAATATCTATAAATAGGGCCTGCAAGATTAATAAACAACCTTGAATCAGAGATTGCTCTGCTGGCTGCCCAGCGCCTTGCCCCATCTCTTGTTCTGGGGCATCCAGGCGAATTTTGCCCCAAATGCTGAAGCGATCGGGTTCTTCTAAAAGGACACAAGCCTTGCCCCGATTATCGGTCAAGTCGCGCCACAGAGCCATCGCCTCTTCTTCTTGAGCTGAGGCAAAAACACTCAACAGTCGAAAAGTCTGCCCCTGGTAATACAAGATCGGGAGGGGCTGCTCCTTGTTAGGAAGCTGGACATTCTTAATATCAACATCCTGGCGCTTGAGAATGAACATGATGCAGCGATTCGTGTCTGTGGAGTCGAGCTCAGAAAACTTCAGGTGCGATCGCGCCTGATAGCTCATTCTGATCGGGCAGGCAAAACCTTTGATAAGGAAAGCATAGGGTTTTTAACCCCACGTTATTGATACCTTACATTAGCCCATGTCATTGTTCCCCCAGCGTGACTACTGGAAACTTTGCATCATATGATATGCGCTCATCGGGCAAGACGCTCAGATGGTTGCTGATTTGTCAGGAGAAGAGATAATAGAATCAGCAGAAGTATCTATATACTCATCTAGACTAGGGCCTTTAGCTCAGTGGATAGAGCAACCGCCTTCTAAGCGGTCGGTCACAGGTTCGAATCCTGTAAGGCCCGTTTCCTTAAGCATCTCCCAGAGCAGGTTTCAGCGTACTCGTGGTGGTGTTGAACGTGCCGGAACACGCTGAGACACGTCCCTAGAGCGAATAGGCGATCAGGTGCTAGCGACGGCCTAAACGGCGTGCAGAGGCTTTCATGGTTTGACTCTGCACGTCGTTTCCAAGGTTGGGGTTCTACCCTAGGGTGGCTGACATCATTTAGTTGTCAAATCCTCTTAACGATAGGGATGCATTCCCTCGATTGTGGTTTGAGTGCAGGCGCTGTGGATGCTTAAAAGCTTCTGAGATTAAAAAAGCCCTTCAAAGCTTTAGGCAGAAGGGCTTGAGAAGGTTCAAATAGAGTTCAGAGTATTAGACCCGTTGGTGGGGTCTAATACCAAACACAGCTAACGGTTCATACCTGCGAGTGCAGGTGTCTGCTGTCTTTGCACCTGGACAACACCAGCGTCATCAACCGTCAACAGAACAGAGTCGCCATCCTCAACGGTACCAGCCAAGATTGCTTCGGCGAGTGCATCTTCAACCATTCGAGCGATCGCCCGACGCATGGGGCGCGCCCCATAACGCTGGTCATACCCAGAACTGACAAGCTGATCTTCGAAGGCCGACGTGAGAGCAACCGTAATATCGCGGTCAGCCAGCCGCTGGTTAACGTTTGCCAACATCAGCTCAGCAATTTCTTTGACTTCAGGCTTGGTGAGTTGACGGAAGACAATAATCTCGTCCAGTCGGTTCAGCAACTCAGGGCGGAAGTATTGCTTCATCTCTTCTTGCACTAAGCTGCGAATGTTGTTGTATCGCGTCGTGGCTTCATCAGTTGTTGCAGCAGTGTCGAAGCCCATACCGCCACCACCCTTTTCAATAACTTGCGAACCAATATTCGAAGTCATGATGATCAGCGTGTTTTTGAAGCTCACAGAACGCCCTTTAGAGTCGGTCAGACGGCCATCGTCCAAAATCTGGAGCAAGATGTTGAATACATCTGGGTGAGCTTTCTCAATTTCATCTAGCAAGATGACCGAATAAGGCTTGCGGCGCACAGCTTCGGTCAATTGGCCCCCTTCGTCATAACCCACGAATCCGGGGGGCGAACCGACTAGTTTAGAAACGGTGTAGCTCTCCATATATTCAGACATGTCTAAGCGAATCATGGCTTCTTCGGAGCCAAATAAGGTCGCTGCGATCGCCTTGGTGAGTTCCGTCTTACCCACACCCGTCGGTCCCGAAAAGACCAGGCTAGCAATGGGACGGTCTGGACTGGCCAACTTAACACGAGAGCGGCGAATCGCCCGAGCAGAGGCCTCAACCGCCTCATGCTGGCCAATTACTCGCTCGTGCAGTTGCTCTTCCAAATGCATGAGCTGCACTGCTTCGGACTCAGTCATCCGAGTAACAGGTACCCCAGTCCAAGAGGCCACAATTTCTGCAATGTCATCTTCGCCAACCACTGGCTGTGTCATCGGTGAAGCCTCGGCAGCTTCGGGTTGAGGTCCTTGAATCTGTTGAAACAATTCTTGCTGGCGGTTACGTAACGCTTGCGCCTGAGTGAATTCTTGAAGACGAATCGCTGATTCCAAGTCCTGATTGATTTGGCGCAGTTCTTGCTTGACTTCCAGAGACGGGTAAGTAACTTGGTAGCGCAGCTTAATCCGCGAGCCGGCTTCATCAATCAAATCGATGGCCTTGTCGGGCAAATGACGATCGCTGATGTATCGATCTGAAAGTTCTGCTGCGGCCTTTAGTGACGCATCTGAAAGCAGCACGTTGTGGAACTGCTCGTAGCGGCTACGAATGCCCTGCAAAATTTCGATAGTGTCTTGAACTGAGGGCGGCTCGACCGTAATGGGCTGAAAGCGCCGCTCTAGAGCCGCATCCTTCTCGATGTGCTTACGATACTCGTCTAAGGTCGTCGCCCCAATGCACTGCATCTCTCCCCTAGCTAGGGCTGGCTTCAACATATTGGCCGCATCCATCCCTCCTTCTAGAGACCCAGCCCCTACCAAGGTATGAATTTCATCGATTACGAGAATGATGTCATCGTCGTTACGGACCTCGTCTAAGAGCTGGGTTAAGCGCTCCTCAAAGTCACCACGAAAGCGAGTACCCGAAACCAGCATCCCCATATCAATGGCGTGCACCTTTTTGCCGAGAAGCGTTGCCGGGACATCTTGATTGACAATGCGCTGGGCTAAACCTTCTGCGATAGCGGTTTTACCAACGCCTGGTTCACCCACCAATACTGGATTATTTTTAGTGCGGCGACCCAAAATCTGCACCACTCGCTCAATCTCTTTAGCGCGGCCGATAACGGGATCTAGCAGCCCCTCTGCAGCTTTGCGAGTCAAGTCAGTGCTGTATTCTTCGAGGACGCTGCTGCTCTTGCTACGGCGATCGCTACTACGGCGATTTTGCCGCCCGCCGGCCGGAATTGCCGCCGCTTCTCCTAACTCTTTGATAAGGCGAGTCCGCAGCTTACTGGGCGATACGCCTAAATTTTCTAACACTCGATAGGCAACGCTTTCGCGACTTTGAGTCAGGCTCAGTAGCAAGTGCTCCGGCTCGATGTAAGAAGCATCCAGTTTGCGTGCCTCTTGAAAAGCACTTTCAAAAACTTGCTTAACTTTGGGGGTAAAGGGCACCTCGGAGGGCGGGTTCCCGCTACCGCGCCCAATGATGGCCTCAACTTCGCTACGGGCATCTGCCAGATTGACGCCAAATTCGGTCAAGACGGCCGCTGCCAAGCTGGAGTTCTCTCTGAGCAGCCCCAAAAGCAACTGCTCGGTGCCGACAAAGTTGTGTTGTAGTCGGCGAGCTTCTTCCTGGGCCTTCATAATGACGGCGATCGCGGTATTGGTGAAGTGCTCAAACATAGCCCCATGTGGATACTGGTGTGCAAGGAAGCAGGCTTCCTATAGTTGGCTCTTTTGACCATCAAATGGCTACCGCCTGCGGAAACTGCTTTTCCCCTGTAAAGAAACTGTACAAAGAAACTTTACGAAACGGCAGTAGGGAGAGCCGAATAAAACCCACAGCATGGCTCAAAGCCAGTCAGGCTAAAGAGATACCCGCAAAATAAAACTTCTGCAAATACTCTCTGACCAAAATTTAAGCTGAGAGGTTATTTACATAATTTAACAAATTATGCTGCAATATAGGTATTTTTCTCAGAACAATCGGGAATGCAATCTCAATCTAAAAGTTACGCGTTCGCGATTTAAGATTACGAGGTTTAGGTGTTCTAACCGACTCATTGGCTGGTGTCTCGCTCTCGCCAGGTGCCCGTTATAGTGCAATCGCAGGGGCAAGACGTGGCTGTTCACAGCAACTGAATGGGGCCAAACGGAGCCCCCGGCATTTGAGTTTCGCGGCAAGATAGGCCGGTATTGTCGAGGCGTTCAAGTTTTAGTATCCGCCTTGAAACCGATTACAGTGGCGGCTGAGCTCCTTGAGGCTTAGGGATGAGGATTAAATAAATTACTGAGACCAAGCCGGATAACATTTCCCCTCCTGGGAGGGGCAGCGGGGTGGGTTGCCCCTGAGTGCGAGGGTTCGAACCCACCCCGCCGACGGCACCCCTCCCGAGAGGGGAAAACCGGCACATTATTAAATTCCCGATCCTTAGGTTGTCTACTGGCAAGTGGCTCGCGTGGGTGGCAAGCAGCTCAATGCGATGATTGGTTGCTTGCTACCCCAACTCTTTTCTAGAGATGCAAGGGCTTGTGGCTTGTGGAGTTGTCGAGCTGAGCGGCTCAAAACATCCTCACATCGTCTTGAATAGCATTGCCAAAGCCTGAAGCTGATGGTCTGAGCCATTGCCATGAAAAACGGGAGAGCACTCATGGCAGGCTCTCCCGTTTAGCACCTAATAGAAGATTTCAGTATCTCAATAGAGGATTTCAATAAAGTTAATTGGCTAATTTTATAAGCCGCACACCTGTAAAACTTCGTAGTCAGTTGTGCTGAGTTCTGGCAATAGATAAAAGCCGTTCGGAATCCATTGGCTATCGACAGTATTTTGTGATGCGACAGCTGCCGGTTCTCCAAGGGCCAGAGCAAACGGATGTTCAGTCTGAGCATAGCTGTCGATCACCGTTAGGGCCATTTCGTTACCGGCGACTTCTCCGTAAAAGCAGTCAAAGGAAGAGGCGGGTTGATAGAATCCACCCGTTATCGTGTCGGCTGAGACTTCTATCACCATGTATGTGGTGCCTAATTGCCCCGCTGTCGGACTTTCGCCAAGGGCATAAACACCGTCAGGTAGAGCGTTTTGAGGCGTATTCGCGGCGGCCGGCGGTGCGGCTGCAGTAAGGGTGCTGACGAGCAGGCTAGTGCCGAGAGCCGCAATCGCCAAAGGGCGCTGTAGCCAAGCTAAATAGGTCTCAAAGCGATTTGGGTGGGCGCTGGTAGATAAGGGCGATGCAATGGACATAATGCGCAAGTTTTTAGGTGCATTATTAATATCAATCGGAACGGAGGAAATTCCAGTGATAACGTCAAATTTCTAGGTTGATCTTCGTCGGCTCTCTGGGTGATGGCCATCAGATCAGTGTGTGATTTAAATCAATCTGCTAGTCATTGGTAGTGTTAGCTTTTGTTGGAAGATGTCAGTTCAAGTTCTACAAGATCGCCTCAAAGCCTTAGATGGCAGAGGTTATAAAGCCTATAAGTCTTTGCAAGGCAGTCATTCGTTTCCTCATTTCACCCTGCATATTGACGCTGTGCAGGGTGACCCATTTGCCGCTCCTAGCCGTTTGCGCGTCGTCATGCCCCAAACAATTGCGCAATTTCCTGCGGCTCTTTATCAGACAGTTACTCGCCGCATCGCCCTGGAAGATTTCCTGATTCGCCAATTTGAGCACCAAGTTCAGAAGCGGTCTCGCTCTGCTGGCTCGGGCAAAAGCGGCTTGATTGAAATCGTGCATCCATCTCAGGCAATTTTGCCTCGGACGGCGGCTCATGTTTCAGACCAGGAGGTGGAACTGCGATTTGTAGTGGGTTTGCCAGCCTTTGGGCGCCGCATTGCCGGGCCGCAAGCCGCCGAGCTTTTGTGTGAGCAGTTACCGATGCTGATCTCAAGAGTGCTGGACTATGCGCAACTTGATAGTGCCGCCTTGCAAGCGCATTGCGATTGTGCTGAAGCCACTGAGGGGTTGCGCCATCAATTGCGCGATCGCCGATTAGTCGCATTCGTCGCCGATGGAGCCGTGTTGCCGCGCCAGAGTGGCGTCGATGAGCGACCACTGTTAACCGATGTTGTCCCGTTTCAGTCACCAGCATCTTTGCGGACGAGTCTAACCCTAGCTAATGAACAGGTCGTGACCGGCATGGGCATTCCTCAAGGGGTGACTTTAATTGTGGGGGGTGGCTATCACGGCAAGTCAACCCTGCTCCGGGCAATTGAAGCGGGCGTTTACAATCACATTCCGGGCGATGGTCGAGAGCGCGTAGTGACCGATTTAGCGGCGGTCAAAGTCCGCGCTGAAGATGGCCGAGGTGTGGCCGGGGTCACTATTTCACCTTTTATCAATCATTTACCGCAAGGGCGCTCAACTGAGCAATTTTCCACTCAGGATGCCAGCGGCAGCACGTCGCAAGCCGCCAGCATTATCGAAGCCGTGGAAGCAGGCGCAACGGCGCTGTTGATTGATGAAGATACGTCTGCCACTAACTTTATGATTCGCGATCGCCGCATGCAGGCGTTGATTGCCAAAGATCGAGAACCGATTACCCCGTTTGTGGATAAGGTGCGTCAGCTCTACACGGACTACGGGATTTCGACTATTTTGGTGATGGGAGGTAGCGGTGACTATTTCGATGTGGCGGATACGGTAATCGCCTTGGACGAGTATCGCCCCAAAAACGTCACTCAGCAGGCTCAGGCAATTGCTAAGAACGATCAAACTGAGCGACAGGCCGAAGGCGGCACTGAATTTGGCCGATTGCCTCCTCGGGTGGTGATCGCCGAGAGCATTGACCCGAGTCAGGGCAAACGAAGCGTGAATCTTAAAGTCCGCGCGACCGATCACATCAGGTTTGGCACCCAAGATATCGATCTCTCGGCGGTTGAGCAACTTGTCGAGACCGGCCAGTTAAAAGCGATCGCGGCAGCCATTGTGTACGCACAGCAGTATTATTTTGACGGTCAACGATCGCTCCCGGCAGCGCTGGAGGCAGTGATGATGGACATTGCTACCTACGGTTTGGATTGTCTAAGCGATCGATGGACGGGTGAGTTCGTTGGCTTTCGGTTGTTAGAGCTAGCCGCCGCGCTAAATCGGCTGAGGACTCTAAGCGTGACTCAACGGTAGTTCGGCTCTTGCCGCCCCCGTTAAGGGAGTTGCGCTTAAATAACATCCCACCGACCCTGCTACCCATCCACCCTGCCACAGTCTTGTCCGGGTACTTTATTTTCAAGCCGATCCCTAAGCGGAGCCGTGGCACCGATCAAGCCTCACCCCAACTTCTTATCAGCCCTGTTCATCAGCAGTTTCGTCGGGCCGGAGGGGGGACTTAAGACTCAGTTCTGAACACCAGGCTATAAATCGCTAAGCGCTTGATACCGTCATACAGGGTCTGCTCACCCTCCGCAGCTCGCCGAACCTCGTTAGCGCCGACCAAAAATAACGCCCAGAGCGTCAGCACAATAACTAAACGACTAAAAATTGCCAGGGGACAAAGAAACGAGGGCTTAAACATGGTGATAATATCCTTCGTGATCCTGCCAGGACTCCCGTGCTGGTTTGGCCTCCCAATGATAGCGAGTTTCACTATTCACTTCTGTTACAGAATATTAGCGATCGTCTGCCACGCTGAACCACGGTGGCGCTGCTCCCAGCTTTAAATCGTTTAATCAGGTTCACGCTTGAGCCGGCGCGGCGGGCGGCGATCGCTCTGAGGGGCCTGGGCTAAGTACCAACGTCGCCAAGCCTGTGATGTTCGTAAGGCTAACCACAACAACAGCAAAGCAATTAAGCCGCCTTGTTGAGGCGCATCAAAGGCTAACAATACTAAACATACGCACAAGAAATCTTCGGCAAAAATGACCCAGACTTTGGGATGCTTGAGGCGATAAATCCAGCCCACTTGCACTAAATGAATTACCAGGGCTAATAGCCCACTGAGGATGCCCAAAATGGCTGTTGTGACCGCCTCCGTCTGAAAGGTGCGGGCTACAGCAATGCCCGAGATCGCTCCCACAATGGGACTCAGCGACAAACCGACACTATGGATCAGTCGCTGAACTAACGGCCGGGTGGCAAAGAGCAACTCTGCCAATGACCAACTCACCAGAGCACCCACCACCATCGTCGGGGGCAGAGCTGACAACCCAGGGACATGAGACCACAACTCGTCCGACAGTAAACCGATGAGTAACAACGGCAATGCGACCCGAAAGCCGGCGGCTGCAGAGACGGATAAAACCGCTAACAATTCAGTAATAATCACGGTTAGCCTGAACTCGATATGCTGAAAGCTAGAGGTTCTTTCAACATAAGACATTGCTACTCTAAACTTCTAGGGTTATTGGTGTTGTCCGTCAAAAACTGTGGATGAGATGACCATCAATTTGGCGCCACTACAACCTTGAGTTCTGGCTTTATCGTCCTTTTTTGGCCACCATATTCATGCCGCCACAGTACCCACAACCGCTCCGGCGATCGCCCTACAATCCCGCTTGGAATCTAATTGCCATCGTCAGTCTATTGTGGGGCATTCACATCGCCAATGTGGGACTGTTTGATGGCCGCCTCTTGCTACACGGTATTCATCCCCGACAGATTGATGAATTACAAGGCATTCTCTGGGCGCCATTTTTACACGGCAATTTTGGTCATTTAATCGCCAATACGCTACCGCTGGTCACCTTAGGAGGGTTGATTATGTTGGGCAAGGCAAAGGACTTTTGGGCGGTTACCATCATGTCTGCCTTTGCCAGTGGTTTAGGAACTTGGCTGATTGGCGCTCCCAATTCAGTCCATATTGGTGCCAGCGGAGTCGTTTTTGGCTATTTTGGCTACTTACTGTTGCGCGGTTACTTTGACCGCAGCGCTTTCTCGATCACAGCATCAATGCTGGTGATTATTTTCTATGGCAGTTTTTTGTGGGGGGTGCTGCCCAATCAACCCGGTGTGTCTTGGGAAGGACATTTGTTTGGCTTCTTGGGTGGATGTTTGTCAGCCTGGTTATTCTCTAGATCAGCCAAGTAGGCCAACTTTACCCCATGCGATTGTCGGTGTCTCTGGCCATCACTTTACTCACCGTCTGCAGCCTCAATCGGCTCGGCCTTGACCGTACCATCGAGCTCAAATGTGATTCGCAATTGAGCCACGGGCTCATCGACCGCACTCTCGGTATCGACAGGAATAAACGTTAGCTGGGGTAGTGGTGTGCCATCAATATTTTCTAACGCCGCATCGTTTTCGTATTTGTAGCCCAAGATCTCACCGTCTTCAGACACCGCAATACGGTAGATCAACACCTCTTCAAAGGACAGAGGCGCATCGTCGGCAAGGTCTTCTAGGGCTGATTCCAGCTTTGTTGCCACTTCAGCTCCCAAGTCATCAAGGGTGTCTGCATCGGCGATCGCCGGTGCAGTGGCTAGGCGTCCCAAGGCAATGCCAGCGGCGACTGGACCTACAGTCCCTTCGGTCGCGGCTGTCGCAGCCTCGGTATCATCTTCAATATCGTCTGAGGATAAGTCTTCAGCCGTTGCCGCGTCGGTATCGGTATCCGCCGTGGGCGTATCTTCGTCAGCTGTTGCAGTCGCCGGCGCTTCGTCACTGTCAGCCCCAGGATCAGCAGCCCCAGCATTATCGAGATTTGCGGACTCGGCTTCAACGAGTGCTTCGAGCTCTGATTGTTCGTTGGCTTCCCGGCGTTGGGGCTCAAACTCAGGCACCGGCACCATGAAGAGTAGGGCGGAGGCGGCTGCCAAGGCAGATACGCCCACTGTCGCCGGCAACGCCCGCTTGGTCATGGGCTCAGCCGGACGCGCATGACGTCGGTTGAGGGGCACGACCTGCAGGGTCATATCTGGCAGGGTAAAGGTATCAGCTAAAAGTTGATCGACGGCTTCAACTAGGTCAAAAAGCTGCACAGAATTGAGACTAATGGCCGTTTGAGTTTCGGCTCCGTCAGCGTTGGCCACGGTTGCCACGAGCTGATGCCGATGATGCTCGGTACGCTGCAGGGTGACGGGTTGCGTGGCGGTTGGGGTCTCTGCCAACGGGTAAGGCACGCCACTCAGTAAAGATTGCGCATAAGCGCTAACAGCCTTGACCAAAGCATTTAAAAATTCTCGCCCCCCACTCAGGCGATCAGCCGTTCCTGGGAAGGTGCATTCCGAATTGAGCACTACCGTCAGCGGAGAGGTGGGATCCGACTCTTCTCCGGTAACCAAACCCTCAATGACCAAATTACAGTTGGGCAAAATGTATTGACGCTGTGCCGTCATACGACTTCTCCATCAAACAGGCTATTCCACAGGCGCTGAGGCCCTTGGGTGCCAGTGCAAAATAATAGGCGAGTGAGCAACAAAAGGGCGAGTTCGTTGAGTTTTTCATCGGTACTGTAGGCAATCACCCCCGCTCGCTGGGGATTCATCCGCGCCCGAAAAAGGCTCCGAAATCGAGACAAGTAATCGGCCAGACGAAAATGATGGTCTGGGGAGAGGTCTTGATCCTGTAATTGCTGATAACCCAGCAACAGTTGACGAATCAGAACGGTCAGCCGTTTGGCCAAAAAACAAATAACCAGGGTGAGGGCCTTAGCTTGGTCAACAGAGAGAGGATCGCGCTGACTTTGTCGCCGCATAGGATTGGTGCTGCGGATTAACCAAAGCTGCACCCGACCGGGAATGACGGCTTGCAGACCAAGCTGCTCGGTAACTTTGAGCAACGCCTCAGAGCCTGCGACATCGAGAGATTCGATCGCCAGTATTAGCAGGTCTAAATCGATTCTGATGCGACGCGGACAATCTTGCGACGGGAGGTTAGGGTTGGCGAGCGTTTCTAAGAGCGAGGGCGATGACGCCGCCGGAGGACTGTCGATTTGCATATCCTCAGTTCAGTAGGTCAGCAACATTAAAATACCCGTGATCAAGCGGATAAATGACTCCCACCAATCAAGCGGGATCACCATCTTAGCTTTGACACACAAGCGCTCAACATACCGCAAAATGGCTTAATTCACCACTCATACTGGGGGGCGATCGCAATTTTCAACAATGATGTCAGGCAATGACCGCTGATCATGCCAGCCGCGGATTAAAGTTGCCAACCATCACTATTCATTCAACTTAGTCATATTCTGCACATACCAATCACTGCCGTCGCGCACAAGTTCATATTGCATGGTGAGCTCGGAATTATAAGAATGATTACTGTTACGAGTGCCCAGCTCAAAAAACTCAGCGACCTCATTGACCTCTGCTTCAACAGTGAGGGCGGCGGCGGTCGGGTCGTCGGGATCAACCCTGGTGACTTTGACCGAATGCTCAAAGGTGTAATACCAGTTATCGCGTTCTCCACCCGCCGCCCGATTTTGCCACTGGCCGAGGCTCGGCTCCCGCAAGACGGTTTCGAGGACAGCGGTGTTGTGGTCTGGCCCCATCGCCTGGCGCTTCGCTTCTAACCAATTTGCAATGGTCCGCTCAGCCACGTCAGTGATGCTAATGGCGGCCTCTGGCGGTGACTCTGCCGGAAAGCTGATGGGCGGTTCTGACAAGCTGATATTGAGGGCGGGCTGTTGAATCTTAGGGCCAGAAAATAGTCCACTAAGCCAGGCGATCGCCCGCACGGTCACGACCCCAAAAGTGCCTACAGCCAGTAATCCGACGATTGTGACTGCGGCTAGCCGCCCCCAACGGGGCGATGGCGATGGACTGGGCGGTGGCAAAGGCCGCTTAGGCGAGGGCGTAACGACTTGCGCCGAAGGCCGGTAGCCATTGCTAGATGCCGTGACTGAGCCCCCCCTGGTGGGGGTTCCTTGCAACTGCCCCTCGGGTGAAAGTTGTGATACGCGCTCGGCCACCGTGAGTTCAGTCTCTGCAGGTGTTCTACTGGTCACCGCAGAGCCCGCTGTGACTAACTGTTCATCAACCAAAGAGGGTGTTGAAGACGGTAGAGGCTCAGTCGATGTCAGGGGGGGGGCGGAGTGGCCATTGAGGGGCGTAAATGTCGATCGCGGCAAGGCCGTCTCGGTGGGTGTGGAAGCATCTGGATGCGACGATTCATGGGCTAGAGAGGCGGGCGGCTGAGCATCCAAAGTTAGCGGCATCGCCTCTAAAAACGACTGCACCTGCGGATCCGCAAAATAATCTTTGAGTGCGGTTTGCTGGTCAGTCAAATCACGAAAATGAGTAAACACCTCTTCGCGGAGCCATCGCTCAGCATATAAACAGAGGCCAGGGAGCAAATCTGGTGCCCCCTGAGAATGCTCGCGGATAAAGGCCAAGGGCTCGTACTCTTGGCTGCGTTCAAGGGCCTGCACGGCGGCTTCGGCCTGACCCAGCAGCAACGCACAAACCGCTTGCTCTAAATGCACATCTTGACGGGTACCCACTTGCTGCAAAAGCCGTCTAGCCCGCTGCACCAAAGCCGGTTGGTGAAAGGAAAAGCCCCGGGCCAACAGCGCATAAACCGCTAAATAGGTCGCGACAGCAGAGGGCCGTCGGGCTTCTTTTTCAAAAATTTCTTGCTGTTCGGCAGCAGTGAGGTATCCCCGTAATTGCTGGGTAAAGCGAAGGAAATCATCGGTGGCTAAGCCCGAGCGATCGTCCCCGGCTCCATCAATGCCGTTACGGTCTTCTAACATCGCTTTCAAGAGTTGAAAGCCTTGGCGCCGCTCAGAGACTTGTTCGAGGGGACGAGCCACCAGTTCCAATACGCGATAGGGCCGCAGTTTGTATAAATCAGTCTGCAACTCGGCCTGGATAGCAGGAAAGTTGTGCTCCTGCACTAGCAGAGTTAATCCCGTATCGAGCGACTCAGCCGCATTTTCATATTGATTTTGCTGCCACTGTTCTCGTCCGAGTTCTAAACAGGCCAGAGCCAGGGAGAGCACAATATCGCCTTGCACCCGTTCCGGCTCACCGTAGCGACCACCGGTTAGCGTGTCGCTACCATTAGCCATAAACGGGCGGCCCAGTCGGATAGCCTGTTCGTATTCACCCAGTTCCAACAGGATCAGTAGGGCCCCGACGAGTTGATCATCGGTGATTTCTACGGTTGGCGTGTAGGGTTCTGGCGATGGGGACGAGGTGTTATCAGCGGCGAGCGATCGCAACGTTTCTTCCCCCATTTGCGGGTTAAAGTCAGACGTCCTGCCATCACCAGGTTCTGATTGAAACGCCTCTAATGCCCCGGGGGTATAAGTGCGCGATAAAAACTGGGCGTCATAACTCTGCCGCCGCTCGGCATCCGCTAACCAGCGGTAAGCTTCGTCAATCAGTGATTTACGAGACTCAATCGCCAGTTCAGAATATTCTCGTCGGGGCAACTGCAGCGTGCGATCGCGATGGGCTTGCTTGAGTTGTTCCGCCGTCGCCTGTATGGGTAAGCCAAGTATTCGATAGTAATCCAGTGGAATTCGCACTGCCATCTTGTTTATTTGCCCAGTTTTCACCAATTCGTCGGATGCTTCCCAGACCTGATATCAAGGGAGGAGCCGGTCTGCGCTGAAGTAAAGGCCCTCAAACGCAGAGGATTTCAGTAGCCGCCTTACCGCAATAAACGACCCTCATGATAGGTCGGTTATCGAGTTCTTAACAGGCCAATATTAAGAATCTAGACCTTCAATTCTCCACATTCTCAATCAGACATCACGATCTAGTGAAGGGCTGTAGGTATAGAATTGTTGAGCTTACCGGTCAGGAATGTTGCCTAACCTTGATCAAGCACATGATCGCCTGCGATTGCTGTCGATTGCAGACACTACCCAATTGCCGGTCACTTTTGTTTATTCTGTAAAGTTGGAACTGCTGTAAGGATACGTCAAGCTCATGGCCCAGGAACGGACCCCACCTGTATTTGATGCTGCCAATGCCCTCTTGACCCACGAAGAGGGGCTGACAATTTATGAGGACATGGTGCTCGGGCGCTACTTTGAGGATAAGTGCGCCGAGATGTATTACCGGGGTCGCATGTTTGGCTTTGTGCACCTTTATAACGGGCAAGAAGCCGTTTCTTCTGGCGTCATCAAAAGTTTGCGATCGGACGACTATGTTTGCAGTACCTATCGTGACCACGTTCATGCCTTGAGTGTTGGGGTGCCGGCTGACAACGTCATGGCCGAACTGTTTGGGAAAGAAACAGGCTGCAGTAAGGGGCGCGGTGGTTCCATGCACTTGTTCTCGGCGGAACATCAACTCCTCGGCGGGTTTGCCTTTATTGGCGAGGGCATTCCCGTAGCCCTGGGGGCGGCATTTCAGTCGCACTACCGGCGAGTGGCTCTAGGCGACAGCAGTGCCGATCAGGTAACGGCTTGCTTCTTTGGCGATGGCACCACGAATAACGGTCAGTTCTTTGAGTGCCTCAACATGGCTGCTCTGTGGAAGTTGCCCATCCTCTTTGTCGTGGAAAACAACAAATGGGCGATCGGGATGGCCCACGAACGAGCGAGTTCCCAGACTGAAATTTTTAAGAAAGCCAGCGTCTTTGGGATGACCGGTGTGGAAGTTGACGGAATGGATGTATTGGCTGTGCGAGATGCGGCGAAAACGGCGGTTAGCCGGGCTCGAGCTGGAGAAGGGCCAACCTTGATTGAGTGTTTGACCTATCGCTTCCGAGGACATTCTCTGGCAGATCCAGATGAACTGCGCACGAAAGAAGAAAAGGAAGCGTGGTTGTCGCGCGACCCGCTAAAACGGTTTGAAACCTATCTGTTGGGTCAAGACCTCGCGACTGCGGCTGAGCTAAAGGCCATCCGCGACAAGATTCAGACTGTGGTGGATGAGGCCGTTACGTTTGCTGAGCAGAGCCCAGAACCCGACCCGAGCGAATTGCGACGCTATATCTTTGCTGAGAGCTAAGCCTGGCTCGTCCCCTTGTGAATCGGGGGCGATCGCCCCCGATTCGTAACTTTTCAGTCCATTCGACCTGTATTTCTAGAAGCACAACCTCATGGCAGACACACTTTTATTTAACGCCCTCCGCGAAGCCGTTGATGAAGAAATGGGCCGAGATGACGCCGTCTTTGTCTTGGGTGAAGACGTCGGCGTTTACGGCGGTTCCTACAAGGTCACCAAAGGACTGTACGAAAAATACGGCGAGTTTCGAGTGCTGGATACTCCCATCGCGGAAAACAGCTTTACCGGCATGGCTGTAGGCGCTGCGATGACGGGTCTGCGTCCCATTATCGAAGGGATGAACATGGGATTTTTGCTGTTGGCCTTTAACCAAATTGCCAATAATGCCGGGATGCTGCGGTACACCTCTGGGGGCAACTACAAAATCCCCATGGTGATTCGGGGTCCTGGTGGGGTGGGTCGGCAGTTGGGAGCCGAGCACTCCCAACGGCTAGAGGCTTATTTTCAGGCCGTCCCAGGGCTCAAAATCGTCGCTTGCTCCACCCCTTACAACGCAAAGGGCTTGCTCAAATCGGCAATTCGCGACGATAACCCGGTGCTATTTTTTGAGCATGTACTGCTCTACAACCTAAAAGAAAATTTGCCAGAGCACGAGTATTTGGTGCCGCTGGATCAGGCGGAAGTTGTGCGATCGGGTAAAGATGTCACGATTTTGACCTACTCTCGCATGCGGCATCATGCGACCCAAGCAGCCAAGAAGCTAGAGCAAAAAGGCTTTGATCCTGAAATTATTGACCTGATTTCTCTCAAGCCGCTGGATTTTGACACGATTGGTGCTTCGATCAAGAAAACCCACCGGGTCATCATCGTGGAAGAATGTATGAGAACCGGGGGCATTGGGGCTGAGATTGTAGCTTCGATTAACGATCGCTTCTTTGACGAACTGGATGCCCCGGTATTGCGACTGTCTTCTCAAGACATCCCGACTCCGTACAACGGTAAACTAGAAAGTCTGACAATTGTGCAACCTCGTCAGATTGAGGAAGCAGTTGAGAAAATGATGGCATTGCAAATTTAAGGACATTATGGGCAGACAACGGTTGCTGCTGGTATTGATTTTAGGGTTGGTGATTGGCGCGATCGTCGTGGTTAGCACGCTTCCTACCCGGTTGGGGCTCGACCTGCGCGGGGGGACCCAACTCACCCTTCAAGTCGAAACGACGGATAAAGTGCCGACCATTACCGAGCAGGATATGGAAGCCGTGCAGCGCGTCATCGCTGATCGGGTCAATGAGTTAGGCGTATCAGAAACCTCTGTACAGCAATTAGGCCAAAACCAGTTGCTTGTGCAGTTGCCGGGGGTGAGCAATCCAGAACAGGCCCGAAGAGTCCTCGGCGAAACCGCCCAACTAGAATTTCGGCCCCAAAGTCCCGACACTGAGCAACGGTTCCAGGTTGAAAATCAGATTTTGCAGCAGCATCAGCTCGAACTGCTAGCCCTGCAAGAACTTACGGATACGAGTTCACAAACCCTGTTGGAATCAGCGACTACTGAGACTGACGCCACCGCCACTGCGGGTGGCGAAAATGTTGAGCAAGAAATTCAGGCGGTTCAGCAGGCGATTCAAGACAGTAATCAAGCCATTCAAGATTTATTTACGCCAGCCGACTTGACGGGACAAGGGTTGACCGATGCCTATGCTCGACCGCGACAAAGTGGCAACCTCTGGGAGGTCGTGATTCAGTTTGATGCGGCTGGAGCGAATAAATTTGCTGAGATTAGCCGCGATATCGCAGGCACTGGACGCAGTATTGGCATTTTTCTCGATAACCGGTTGATTAGTGCCCCGACGGTTGACGTGCAGTATGCTGAAACGGGCATTACGGGGGGTAGTGCCGTTGTTTCCGGTAATTTTGACGCGGAATCGAGTAGCGACTTAGCCATTCAACTGCGGGGTGGGGCCTTACCGCTACCGGTGGGAGTTGTAGAAACTCGTACTGTGGGGCCGACGCTGGGCCAAGACAGTATTCGTCGCAGTTTGTATGCCGCGATCGTGGGGCTGGTCTTAGTGCTAATTTTTATGGCAGTTTACTATCGCCTGCCAGGGATGTTGGCCGATGTGGCCTTGGTGGTCTATGCTCTGCTGACGCTGGCCGCCTTCAACGTCTTTGGGGTAACACTGACCTTGCCGGGCATTGCTGGCTTTATTCTCAGTATTGGCATGGCGGTCGATGCGAATGTGCTGATTTTTGAGCGCACTCGTGAAGAGTTGAGAGGCGGTAAGACCCTTTATCGCTCTGTCGAATCAGGCTTCTATCGAGCCTTCTCCAGCATTTTGGATAGTAACGTCACGACCTTGATTGCCTGTGCGGCGCTGTTTTGGTTTGGGGCGGGTTTGGTTAAAGGCTTTGCCCTGACTCTTGCGATCGGCGTGGTGATTAGTCTGTTTACGGCAGTCACCTGCAGCCGCACTTTGCTGCTCTTGTCTCTCAGTTGGCCGCAACTCCGCAAGCCAGAACTTTTTTGTCCGGGCCTGTCCACCGCACCTTTGAAGCCATGAAGTTAGATATTACTCGACAGCGATCGTTTTGGTGGCTGATTTCTGGACTGGTCATCCTCGCGAGTTTGATCGGCATGATCATTAGCTTGCAGCAGTTCAGTGCTCCCCTACGGCCGGGGTTAGATTTTGTGGGGGGCACTCGCCTACAGGTCGCCCGGGATTGTGCAGTAGCCGATTGCAGCGCAGCGATTGACCCGGCTGAGGTGCGATCGCTCTTAGCTGACCAAGGGCTGGAGACGGGCGTGATTCAAGTTACGGGTAATGACGGTCAGAGCGTCTCAATTCGCACCCGCAATTTAGACGTGGATGAAGAATCCGCCCTGCGCTCTGCCCTAGCTTCGGAAATCGGGCCCTTAGACAGTCGCGCCGTTCAGATTGACTCGGTCGGGCCGTTAATCGGTCAGCAACTCTTTGCCTCGGGCTTGCTCGCGCTAATTGTTGCGTTTGCGGGCATTGTGATCTACCTCAGCATCCGCTTCCAACTGGACTATGCACTGTTGGCGATCGTCGCGCTTTTGCACGACGTCATCATTACGATGGGGCTGTTTGCTTGGTTGGGTTTACTGCTAAAGGTTGAGGTTAATAGCCTGTTTATCGTGGCGTTATTAACGATTGTGGGCTTTTCGGTAAACGACACGGTGGTGATCTACGATCGCATCCGCGAAAATATCAAGCTCTATCCTGACCGTCATATCAACGAGCTAGTGGATGATGGTGTCAACCAAACCTTGACCCGCTCGATTAATACCACTCTGACGACCGTCTTACCGCTGGTGGCGATCGTGTTGTTTGGGGGGGAAACCCTTAAATTCTTTGCCCTGGCTTTAATCGTCGGTTTCATTGCCGGGGCGTACTCTAGTATTTTTGTCGCCAGCACTCTGCTAGCCTGGTGGCGGGTGAAATCAGGGAAAGCGATCGCGGGCCTGGCAGAGCCCGTACAGCCCGCAGAAGAAATGCCTTAGTCGATAATTGTGCCTTCCGAATCAGCCCCACTGGTAACTGAGCCCATGCTCATACTGCGGCGACGCTGGATGCGTCGTTGGTGGCTGACAGTATTGGTGCTGTGGGCTTCTGTCGGGAGCATTAGCATTTGGAGCCTGCGGCGCACCTGGCAGCAACTGGCCGACTACTTTACTTGGTCAGCTTTACGATATGGTCTGGCCTTTAACCGACTAGCGGCGATCGGGCTCGGCCTATGCCTGGGGTTAACCGTCGCCCTACTGGTCAAAGAAGTCCGCTTTTTCTTCTTCGGACTTACCCTGAGGGAACGTCAAGACTTGATCAAAGCTTTGCACAAGCGATAGTCGTAGTCCTAAGTCAAGCTGCATTAGGACTCTGCCGTCCCTTCATTGGATATAACTGTTAGTCAACAATGACGAAAATTGAGACGCTAAGCGCCTCAATGCGAAGAGTGATGTTTTACAATAACAAAGCCTGGAGAGGTGGCAGAGTGGTCGAATGCGTCCGACTTGAAATCGGATGAGCCGCAAGGTTCCGAGGGTTCGAATCCCTCCCTCTCCGTTGTTATAGCGTTTGACTCTCGCGAGATTCGCTGCAAATATTGCGATAATTGCG
>JBCDAJ010000038.1:0-45386 GCA_039185935.1 Cyanobacteria bacterium P01_F01_bin.56
GTGCCCGAAGCGTACTTTGGTATGATGCAGGCAACATATTTTATTGGGGGAGGCCTGAAAGCTTCCCTATTTTTTTGCCTCTCTATTTTCTCAAAGCTTTGTCCAGCCTACTTTAGACTCGCCTTGTCACCCGCAAAGGGTGCTTTCAGAAATTACAACTGTTCTAATCTATGGCGGCTCGCCATATTTGTGGTTAGGGAGTTGCGCTTAAATCACATCCCACCGACCCTGCTACCCATTTACCCTGCCACAGTCTTGTCCGGGTACCTTATTTTCAAGCTGATCCCTAAAATAGCTGGCCTCAAAAGCACGGGTTGATTTCCCCGGCAGCATGTGGCGTTAGCTGTCGCGCTCGATCACGATGACATTGTCAGTCACTTTTTCAAACGTGTCGTCATGGCTGATGACAAAGAGCTGATTAAAGCTACGAATGCGGGCGATCGCTTCAGCCAGACTCTCACGTCGAGAGCGATCCATGTTGGTGGTCGGTTCATCAAAAAAGGCAATGTCAATATCGGCCAACACTTTTAGCAGCGCCAGTCGCACGGCTAACGCCGCACACATTTGCTCACCGCCCGATAAATTCACAAAGCGGCGAGCGTTGGGGCCTTCTTGCACCACAATTTCGTAATCTCGCGTCCACGTTAGGGCCACATTTGGCCGGTTGAGCAATTCTCGGAAGAGGCGATCACCCTCGCGAGAAACTTGCTGCACATAGCGTTCGGTAATGCGCGGACCCGCCTCTTTATAAGCTTTGCGGGCAAAGTTAATGAAGCGTTTGACCCGCTCTCGCCGTTTCCGTTCTTCCAGGGCCGCATCGCGTTTGTTGGCGGTATCTTGTAAGTCTTCTAACTGTCGCTGTAGTTCCTGCTGCATTTGCTGCTGGCTGGGCAGACTGCCCGCTAAGCGATCGCGCTCGGAACGCACGGTCTGATAGGTCGCATCAACCTGCTGCGCCTTGTGTGGATCAAAGGTAGCCTGGACAGCGTCAAGTGCGGTCTGCACCTCGTTTCGGATTTGTTGCTGGGTAGCCAAGGCCTTTTGAGCCGTCGCTAATTCTTGCGTTAATCGGGCGGTTGCCTGGGCCGCTTGTTCGTTCTGCAGGTATTGCAGGTAGCCCGCTTGCTGGGTTTGTTTTGTCTGGTTATGCGTCGCGATAGCTGCCTCTAAGTCGGCGAACGCTGCCAGTTGCTCTCCCAGCTCGTCAATTTGTTTTTGAATACCGGTTTGGGCCGTCTGCATTTCGCGGTAGCGTTTTTGGGTGCTGGCTTGCTGTTTTAACGATTTAGCCAAGATGGCACTCCGCCCTTTAGGGTCTTCTAGCTGCGCTAACGCCGTCTGAACGGTGACGAGTTGAGCGGCTAAAGCTTCCCCAGTGGCGAGTTGAGCCTGTAATTGTTGGGTATGGGCAGCCAAAGCGGTTTGCTGTGATTGCAAGTGTTCAAGCTGCTGCTGCTTTTCGGGGCGGGTGGCAAGGGTGGCTTGTTGTTTGCTGAGTTCGGCCAGGCACTGTTGCGTCTCTTGCAGCTGCGATCGCAGTTGCTCAACATCGGTTTGGGCAGAGAGGTCGGTCAAAATCTGTTCCACGTCGGCCACGATGGCGCGATTGACCTGCACCCCTGACTCCAGGGCTGATTGTAATGCCGTGATGGATTCCGTAGATAACAGTGGAATGCTGTGCTGCAGCTCCGCTAATGTCTCCAGGGCTGCAGTCGCGTCCGATTGGTGGCGATCGCAAACAGTGTGACCCCGTTGCACGAGTTGTTGCAGATCGGCCTCAAACTGACGGGCAGCCGCAATGCGGCTGAGTTGCTGCTGCAGGCGATCGCGCTGCTGTTCCACCTTGGGCAAGGTAGCGACAGCCGTTTCGAGCGCTTGCAACTGCCCCAAGTCCTGCTGCAGTTTTTCAACTTGCCGTATTTGCTGCTGGGCCTGTTTTTCACTGGCCTGCAGTTCACCCTGCACCTGCGCTAGGGCGGTTTGCTGTTGCTGCAAGTCTTGGAGTTGGGCTTCGCAGGCAGTTTGTTGGCGTACTTGAGGGGCTAACTGCTGCATATCTTGGGCAGCGGTTTCAAAGCTTTCGAGTTGCACTTTGAGCCGAGTTAGATCAGCGGCGCGGGTATCCAGGGTTTTCTGCAACTGCTGCTGCTTTTTTTGATAGGCCTGCCGCTCGGTTTGCTGCTGATTCAAGGCCTGTAATGCGGTTTCAGCCGCTTGATAAGCCTGATAGGCCGAGTGCGTCTCGGCACATATTTTCGCGGCGGTCTGAGCTTGATTCAAGGTTTGGGTCAGTAGGGCGATCGCCTGTTGTTGGCCATCGAATTGCGCCTGGGCCTGCTGGCGCTGAGCTTGCAATTGTTGCACCTGCTCAGCCTGGGCTTTCACTGCATCGCGCTCTTTTTGCAGCGTCGCCAGTTGACTTTCCAGGGTTTTGATTTGGGCTTCGTTTTGGCTAATCTCGGTGCTGACCTGTTGGTGACGGGCTTGCAGAGCTTCCCAACCGGCGAGTTGCTCTTCATATCCAGTAATTTCAGTCTCTACGGCCGTGACCTTCGCTTCCGCTAACCGGCGAAGGCTGTTCAAGTCTTTGTAGACCGTCTTGTATTCTTCAACCTTGAGGACCTTGTCAAACACCGTCTTACGGTTTTCAGCGGATTGCAAAAAGTCAGCGGTAAATGTGCCCTGCGGTACCCCCACAGTGCGTGCAAACAACTCTCCCAAGTCAGTGCCCGGAGCCACACCGAGATGGTCACACAGCCAGGGCAGCACCTCATCTTTAATGCGGGTATAGGGCAAACGCTCGTTGAGCTGAGGGTCAAATATTGTGTAGCCCTTGTTGGTGTGGCGCTGCACTGTGTAGGTACGCCCGTCAAGGTTAGAGATGAACTCTACCGTCACCTCTGCACTACTGCTGCCGTTATGAATCAGATCGTCTTTGGAGTAGTCGCCGATGTAGTTGAACAACGTCCAAGCGATCGCTTCTAGCAGGCTGGTTTTGCCAGCGCCGTTTTCCCCACAAATGGCATTTGTTCCGGGCGCAAAAGTGAAATGTTTATCCTGATGGGTTTTGAAATTTTTGAGGGTGACAGAAAGGATTTGCATGCCAACTGGATGAAATGCTGATGACGTCGCTTGTGAGAGACCAATGTCTGATGGTTATGGTAGCCCCTTAGGTCAGGACAGCGCGGTAAAGGCAACGCGAATTGTCGTGGACAGCATGCGGCTCCTGGTGAGGATCACGCTGCCCGCCGTTAGGGATATGGGTATGGCATCAAACCCGACAGCAATCTGGAGCTATACCATTTCTCCGGAATAGCGCTACGGATCGAAGTGGAGAGCGATTGGGCAAAGGAAGCGGTGGAGAAAGATGGGTAGTTGGATTTTAGAGCACCGTTATTAGATGAGCACCTTCCAGCTCATTAGAACTCACGCTTCACCGGCCTTTCCCTGGTGCGGGACAGCTTTTTCTCGCAGGGTACTCTGCCTGCCGCACTCCGTAGTCTGCCATCCGTCTGTGTCAAGACCGCATCGCTGTCACGGCAATCTGCCAGTTGGCGTAGCAAATTGGATGGCAAAGTCGGAAATCGTCGGTTCGTGACTGTAGATGTTCGTAAGCTGAGAAAGCGCGGGTAGGCTGTAGATAGGTTGACGGATTACGAAGCTTGATCCAGGTGGCTGAATTAACAGGGCATTCAGCAATCTGCAGCACATCATCGCTCCGAGCAACGCGAGTCTTTTTGAGCAACGCGCGACTAGAGTCTACGAGGCTGATCCGGACAGTGCATCTGTCAGGGGTCACGACGTATACAACTTTATCTACATTATGAATGCGTCTTTAGCGATTCAAACTCGGCGGTTAACCAAGCGGTTCGATCGCCAAACGGTATTACGCGATATTGATCTAGATATTGCATCAGGGTCGGTTTACGGCCTCATTGGTCCCAATGGTGCGGGCAAGACGACGCTGATTCGCTTGTTGGCGATCGCCGAATCTCCCACTATTGGAGACATTTTGCTGCAGGGCGAGCGCTTAGACCCCAATCGCTCTCAAGCTCACCTCAAGCGGCAAATCGGCTATCTACCGGACGACTTTCCCCTGTACGAAGACCTCACCGTTTGGGATTATCTCGACTATTTTGCGCGGCTGTATCACCTCAAGGGGCAACAGCGAGTCCGCAGCATCCATCAAGTTTTGGAACTGGTGGATCTCGAGCATAAGTGCGAGAGTCTGATCACCACGCTCTCACGAGGGATGAAACAGCGGCTGGGCTTGGCGCGCACCGTGATTCACATGCCGTCAATTTTGTTGCTAGATGAGCCCGTATCGGGCCTTGATCCGATTGCCCGGCAAACGTTTCGTCAGGTGATCCGTAACCTCCATAGCCTGGGAATGACGATTCTAATTTCTTCGCATGTGCTGAGCGACTTGGCAGAACTCTGTACCGCGATCGGGATTTTAGAGTTTGGTTTTTTGGTTGAAAGTGCACCCCTAGAAACGCTCTATCAACGGTTAAGTCAGTCCAAGATTGTCATCGGCACCCGGGGCCACCTGCAGGAGCTCCGGACGGAATTGGACCATTGCCCATTAGTTGCAGAAATGGTGACCGATGCCGCTGACCAGCAAATCATGGTGACGTTTACTGGGACCCCGGATGACGCCGCTGACCTGTTGCGATCGCTGATGGATGCCCAGGTGCCTCTCTACAAATTCCATCCTGTTCAAGACAGCCTGGAGGATATTTTCTGCCAACTTGGCCATACCCAGGCGACCTAAGGGATCGGCTTGAAAATAAAGTACCTGGACAAGACTGTGGCAGGGTGGATGGGTAGCAGGGGCGGTGGGATGTTATTTAAGCGCAACTCCCTAAGGTGATTGAGTGTTCACTATCGCTCACGAGCCCGCTCAGAGTGACGCTTGACCCCTCAGATTTTGAACCTCATTCTGAACTCCGCACTCCGCACTCCGCATTTCGAACTCTGCATTCCGAACTCCGCACTCTGCATTCCGAACTCCGAACTCCGACCTCTGCATTCCGACCTCTGACCTCCGACCTCCGACCTCCAAACTCCGACCTCCGAACTCCAAACTCATCCGCGCTGGAGATGCCCTATGTTGATCGTTAAATTAATCGACTCGCTGATTACTCGTATCCTTGACCGGCTCGGCGACTGGAATCCGCAACTGCTGCGAGAACTCAGAGGCCGCTTAAAGCGCTCAACGGTGCTCATCGCGATCGGCCTGTCAGCGCTAGTGCAAGTCTTGATTTTGTTCGGTTTTGCGAGTGCTCTCCCCGGCCCAATTACAGCGCAAGACCTGACCCTCAATACCTATCCTCAACTCCACTGGTCCTATGCCGCCCAGTTACCACTGGCAGTTCAAACTCAGGTATTGCCGACCAATGCGACCGATCAAAGCATCTTAAAAGCCAAGGGGCTCTTTATCAGCAGCATCGCCACGGATGACGCCGTGTGGGGAGATGCCAAGCTGGGGACGGCGGCCCTAGAGCAGTTGCAGATCGGCGATCGCTTGGTGGCTTTGGATGGCGTATCCATCGCTCAACTAGAGGCAGACACAAAGACAAAAATCAGCAATGATCCCGACGCGATCTGGACGAGCGAACACACTTGGGTGCACCAAGACAATGTCGCCAGTCTGGTCCGGGGGACTCTTGACTTCCAGCTACTACCCAGCCATCATGCCCTGGTTGACTCGACTGTTCAGTTGACCCTTGAGCGTCCTAATCAAGCACGATTTACCGTCGAGCTGCCCCGCGTCGCGCTTTTAACGTATGCCCCCAGCTACTGTATAACCGTGGCTGATAGTCAGCAGCGGCAATGTCAATTGTCTGCAGACAAACAGTCTTATCGGGTCAACTGGCCGCTGTGGTATCAAGACATTTTTATGGCCCTCTCAGGCGTGATGGCGTTGTCTCTGATGGGGTTAGGCGTCTTTCTGCTGACGAACAACGTCGTAGATGAAAAACGCCGGGGCACGCTGAACTTTCTGCGGATGAGTCCCCGTTCAGCCGGAACCATTTTGGGTGGCAAACTCGTGGGTGTGCCGATTTGTCTGTACCTCGCGATCGCGGCAATGGTACCGTTGCAAACTTATGCGGCCCTCTCTGCGGGCATTCATGGCATGCATTTGCTGGGGTTTGACGTGGCTATCCTGAGTCAGACCCTAATCTTATATTTGGTCGGGCTACTGCTGGGATTAGCTACCCGAGCGTCGGTATTGCTCTCTTTGCTCCCTTGGCTGGCGGCAGGAGGGGCACTCGCCTTTCAGTGGTTAGTCAGCACGACGGCATTCGCCATCTGGGATGGCTACATGCCGACGACCGCGCTGAACTGGGCGCTGTTATTTTCACCGGTGGGCAGTGCGGGCTACTTCATTGACTTTAATCACCTGACCCAGGCACCGAGCGGTCTGAATCTAGCCTTCGGGATTTTTCGGATCAACTTTGCGGAATACACGATATTGACGATGCTACACGTTGGCGGCTGGGGTATCGTCTTGGGCCATGCCCTGCAACGCCGCTTTGAGCACCCTAGCCAATCGCTACTGGCGCGCCGATACAGCTATGGGCTCACAGGGATTTTTATGGCCATTGTCTTGGGTGGCTCGGCCGCCACCGTTCAAGACTATGATCTATTGCCTCTGTTGGCGGTCATTGGGCTCTTTAGTGGCTTCTATAGCTTGGTGTTGCTTGTGGGGCTCACCTGCGATCGCCAAACGCTACAAGACTGGGCCCGATTTCGCACGGCTCGTTTACCCCATGAAGGCCGGTTACCCCTGGGCAAAGACTTACTGGTGGGCGATACCAGTTCTCCCCTGTTAGCGATCGGGCTCAATTTACTGCTCATGGCAGCACTCTTCCTGCTCTGGTTCAGGTTGTATCAACCCTCGGTCTTTAGTACCAGACTCTACACAGTACAACTGCTCAGTAGTCTGTTACTGGTGATTGGGTCTGTTTTCTTCGCAGCTGTAGCCAGTCAAGTCTTGTTACTGACCAAGCGCCAAAAAGGCTGGTTTTGGTTCAGTGCGATTAGTAGCGTGAGTTGTCTGGTATTTCCGAGTCTGTCTCTAGCGATCGGTCTTGATCTTTTATCCGGTAATGCCAACGTTTGGGGACTGCCCACCGAAATCGCCATGTTTGCCATTCCCCTGAGTTTGATGGGGAGTCTGACTGTTTTGTTAGGTGGTCTGCATTGGCGGCAGTTAGTTTTAGTCGGGCGATCGGAATATCAACAATTGCTGTCAGCTGAGCGGGCCGGGTAAAGCCGAGTGCGGCATATCCTTGGGGAAGGGCAAGGGTCTACAGAGGTGGGAGTTCAGAGTGCAAAGTGCATAAACAAAACTTTCGCTAAATCAGGGTTGCAGCAATCGGCAAGAGTACGTCCTGCTGGGGCATGTGAGTTCTGTTTGTGGGTAAGATGCTCGCCTGAACTACGTTATAGGGATTGACAGAGCTGGGATGCGCTCACCTGAAGGCGACTGAGTTCAATGCCGCAGCGATCGCGGGTGACGGCCACGACTCATTACACTGTGGGAGCGATACATCACGCTTCGGGTATTGTTGTATCGACTATGAGGGCGGCTGGGGTGACCTCACGCTGCAAAAGGGCCAGACAATCTGCCACTGGTAAATCATCATCCATGGCTGAAACCAAGGCTTTATAAGCATCTTGATGCTTTTCTAACAGTGTTTTGGCTTGCAATACGGCCCAGCGTTGTCGAATCTGCCCCTCTTGCATGGGACGTTGCAACTGCTGCCAGAGAATCGAAAATTTTTGGCGGTCATCTTGCCCTCCCTGGGCTCCACCAAACACTAAGTTTTCGGCAGCGATGCCCGCCATCCAGACCGTGCAGTAGCGGTTTAAGGTCTGGGCCGGGAGCTGTCCAAGTTTTAGGGTTGCCTCTAGGTCAGTGGTATCAAATTGCACGCCGCCTAGACCTGGCAATCCTTTTTTCCAAGCTTCCCAAGCGCTCAGCGTATAGTCCTTAACTGGAATATCCAGCAGATAGGCAATCAAAAAGTGCCCTGCTTCATGATGTAAGACCCGGTCTCGTTCTTCCCCAGACAGTCGATTGACGCCATTAATCAGCAAGTTGCCAATGGTGCCCTGCAAGCTAGTTTGGTCCAGAATGGCGATCCCTAACAGGGTCGCGATGGTGACAACGGGCACTGCCTGTGGCAGATGCACCAACGGGCCGACCAACATCCCGGTGGTGACAATAAAAATGGTGATGGCCACAATATTGAGCGTCAGTTGACTCATCGTCAGCGTCTTTCCTCTCGACCAGCGATCGCCACAATCATCAACCTTGACCAAACAGCACTGCTAGCGCCACATCATCAAAGACACGTTGATTAATTGCCGACGTTACCCTAGCTTAACGATCTTTGTAAAAGGTTTCTAAACTCTCGGAGTCACCGACAAACCGCCAATGCCACGGTTCGTACTGCACGCCCTGGTCATTGTCTTCAGGAAAGGAGAGTTCAAAACTGTAGCGGGGGGCATTTGCTGCCAGCCATTGAAACGCGGGAGTCTCTTGAAACGCGATGCTCAAATCGGTATCGGGTTGATCGGCATCGCCGATGTCAATGGCATAGCCTGTGTGGTGTTCGCTGTAACCTGGCGGGGCACTGACTGCTGCCCGAGTCGAGACGGTTTGTCCGCGCTCAGCCTTGATTTCAAAAAATAGGTACTGCTGATCTTCAATGGTGCGAAAACCTGAAATTGGAATTAAGTAAATGCCTTCTGCTGCCGCTGCGGTCACCATGGCTGCAAACTGAGCAGCGGCCTCTGGCTGCATCAAAATGGCGCCATCACCCGTGATGGCCACAAGGTCAGAGACTTCAGCTTCTTCATAGGCGAGGTGCCCTAACAGTGACGATCGCGGTGAGGTGGCTTCAGTCTCGACCAGAGAGCGCGCTCCCGGCCCTGGTGAACTGACGGTCATCGGTTCAAAGGGCACTGACAAGGTCGCCGTTTCGGCCCCCTGATACGTGAGCCAAGAGACGACTAACCCCGCGATCGCGCTCAATAACCCGACTAAAAACCAGGTCAGCCAGCGTCGCCAACCGCGGAAACCACTCCGTTCCTTAGCCTGACCTGGGCCATCCCGCTGGGCCATCGGAATGTCGTCAGGCGGTTCATAAAAATTGGGCTTCACAGTTCAACTACCTTGAGTAGTGGTCTAGCCGTTGGGTCTTTACTGGGAGGCAAGCATCGAGGCCACTATCGGGACTATATAGAGTGCCCCTTGCCGAGAACCAGGATGCACACAGGCAAACATGTCGTATATTCCCCTTTAGAGAGCAATTATGAAGGGAATCGTAAAAATCGTAAATTCTATTTCTCGATAGCGGTCCCAAGCAGGCTCAAAAAGCTTGATGAATGAATTAACCCAGTCCAGTGTGTCGTCACCTGAGGTCGGGCTCATTGCTGCAAAACTCCGCTTAATGGCGGAAAATCGGCCATGCTGAGGAGCTTTGGAGTAAGCTCTAAATGTAGCGCTGGTCGTATCGTGGATTCTCTCGCAACTTCGCATCTGTGGGAATTGTCCGAAGCTTCTCTAGAGTCGGCGAAATCTAGTAGAGCACAGCGTCGTCTAGCAGCGCTGAGTCGCCAGTCTGGGGTCGCCATGTTGGGGGCGATCGCCCTCATTCTCATCAGCCCCACAATCGAAGCCAAAATTTTTCCGCCTGCGGGCACCGTCTACATTGCGCCGCCGCCTGGCTTTCACGTCAACATCCGGAGTGGGCCGGGGACTCACTACCCAGCCGTCAATACCCTGCGGCGAGGGACCCCCATCGCAATTACTGGTTTCTATGAGCATGGCTGGGCACAACTCAACAATCGCAGTTGGGTAGCGGGCAATTTGATCAATTCACATCAGCCTATCGGCATCGGTGGCCAGTTGCCACAGGGGGTGCCATCTATTGCTTATATCGCCAGCAGCAGCAATGTGAATATTCGCAGCGGGCCAGGAACACGATATCCCGTCGTGAATACGTTGGCGCCGGGGACGGCAATTCGCATTACCGGATTCTATGAGCATGGTTGGGCCCAGCTTGAAGATTTGAGTTGGGTTGCCAGTAACTTAATCCGAATTGGTCAGCCCACGACACCTGTGCTGCCTGACGCTATATTACGAGTTGGCAGTCGCAGCCCTCGTGTGGTTCAAGTAGAAAGCCGACTGCGAGAACTTCGTTATGTCACCAGCGACTTTGTGCCCGACGAGTATTACGGCACTGATACTGAGCTAGCAGTTAAAAACTTCCAGTATTGGAATGGTTTGCCCCAGACGGGTGAGGTCGATCAGGTCACAGATAGTCGGTTGTTTAGCGCTGACGCGATCGCTAATCCATATACGCCGGCACCCGAATATCAAGAGTTACGAATTGGCATGCGGGATCCAGACGTCCGCCGGTTGGAAATGCGATTACAAGATTTGGATTATTTTCAGGGTTTCATCCCTGATGAACTCTTTGATCAGAACACTGAGGCCGCCGTGCGGAACTTTCAGCAGCGTAACGGACTGCCGGTGAATGGGGTGGCCACCGTCGAGACCCAGCAAGTGCTGTTTAGCGACAATGCGATCCGCAACGAGGAACCGACACTCCCACCCGAAGAACGACCCACCTGGCGTCTGGGCGATCGCGATCCGGCCATCCGGGATTTGGAAATTCGTTTACAAGACCTCGATTATCTGAGGGGTGTTGTCGCAGACAGCTTGTTTGGGCCAGAAACCGAGATAGCAGTCCGGGAGTTTCAGAGACTAAATGACTTACCTGTCAACGGTGTGGCTGACCCCAATACTCAGGATGTGTTGTACAGCGACGACGCCATTCCCAATGAGGACGGTGGTACTGACCCGCCTGACCCAGGGCCGGGAGAAAATCAGGCAACCGTCAGAACGAATGACGGTACTGATGCACTCATATTCACAGGCCCTGGAACTGAAAATGACTTAGCGGGCTTTATTCCAAATGGCACCGTGGTCACACTGACGGGCAACGTAGTCACTGACATCGGCACATGGCATGAACTTGAAGACAGCAATTGGATAGAAGCGTCATTTCTGGTCTTTTAGCCTTATTCACATCTCTGAAACTTGGGGGCGAAAACTTTAGTTCCTTAGTTGCTAATCCTGCTAAATGCTTTTGGAATTGGCAGGCATTATTGACTTTTGATAGCCGGTAATAATTACTACTCAGGGTGCTACTAAACGTTCTCAAAACAGCTGTAAAATTCGTTAATGTGGTCAGATAATGACGCAGTGGACCGCAGAAAAATGAACAAGTTAGCAGCCTTGCAGGCCCTTTTTGCCGAGATGGATCGGGCACTGGTGGCTTACTCTGGCGGCATTGACAGTACGCTGGTGGCAAAAGTGGCATTTGATATGTTGGGCGATCGCGCTTTGGCGGTCACCGCCGACTCCCCCTCTCTTATGCCCGAAGATTTAGAAGACGCTAAGGTACAGGCGGCAGAAATTGGCATTACTCATGAGATCGTGAAGACTCACGAGATGGATAATCCCAACTACGCTAGCAATCCAGCCAATCGCTGTTACTTTTGCAAAAGTGAACTGCATGACACTCTGAAACCGTTGGCATTAGAGCAAGGCTATCCCTATGTCGTTGATGGCGTGAATGCTGACGACCTGGGTGACTATCGTCCGGGCATTCAAGCTGCCAAGGAACGGGGCGCGCGCTCGCCGCTGGCGGAAGTGGGCATTACCAAGCTAGAAGTGCGAGAGATATCGCAATCACTAGGGCTGCCCTGGTGGGACAAACCGTCTCAACCTTGTTTGAGTTCTCGCTTTCCCTATGGTGAATCAATTACGCCCGAGAAGCTTCAGCGGGTGGCTCGTTGCGAGCGCTACTTACGGCAGTTAGGCATCCGTAATCTGCGGGTGCGATCGGCAGGCGACGTGGCCCGTATCGAACTGCTCCCCACTGATATTCAGACATTTGTGGCCTCTACAGACTTACCGCAACTTGTTGCTGCCTTCCAAGAGTATGGGTTTACCTACGTCATGCTTGACTTGGAGGGTTATCGCAGCGGCAAACTCAACCAAGACTTAGAACTGCAGAAGACGCTGATTAAGTCGACATAAATGTCTTCGGGCCGCTGTGGCTGTTAAGGCAGCCCCAGCAATCAGTCACCGGTCAGCCTTGACAGGGCAAAGTGCGGCCGGTCGGCAGGCCTTTAGGAAGGGAAAGTTCTACGGAATTGCATGCTTGTAGGGCGTTTGTTTCAGCCATCCAGAGCGATCTTAAACTGCGATCGGCAATAGGTTTATAGGGTCGTCTGCAATTAGGGAGCGGCTTGAAAATAAAGTACCCGGGCAAGACTGTGGCAGGGTGGATGGGTAGCAGGGGAGTTGGGATGTGATTTAAGCGCGACGCCCTTAGATCAAGACAGCCGTAATTTCTGAAAAGACTACAGAATCAGCGTTTTTATTCCGAACTCCGCATTCAGAATTCTGCGATACCAATTCTCTACAATCCAGCTATACACCTTCCCTTTGCCTCCCCTGCTCCCATCGCCTTATACGCCGATCCATCGCGCTCTATTCTGGAGAACTGTTATTACGCTGTGTGCAAGCTGGTGAGCATAGGTGATCGTGGGCGCTAAGATTCCAGCATGGCTTTGAGGACAACCGTGGGGTCGACCCAACTGCCCTGATATTTCATGCCCCAATGCAAGTGAGGCCCGGTGGTGCGTCCAGTCATCCCGACACGACCAATGCGCTGCCCACTGGTGACTAAATCACCCTGGCGAATCTGCACACCACCATCGTGATCAACCAGCCAGCGATCGCCATCTTTTTCAACCACAACGTAACCTTGCATATGGCAATAAATGTGCAGCCAGCCGTGAGACTCAACCACAATGCCGGTGCCGCAAGCCGTGTCGTCTGAGACTTTGATGACGGTTCCTTCCCACCAAGCGCGAATGTAGCTCCCCATCGGGGCCGCGATATCTAATCCATAGTGAAAACGACGCCCGCCGTAGGGGTGGTTGCGATAACCAAAGGGTGAAGTGTAAGCAATGAAGTTTTCAACCGGGAAGGAAGCGGATTGCCAAGGCGTTTTGGGGGCTGATGCGACCACTTCGGCTGTCGGACTCAGCCGATCTTGAGCATCCGCCCGAAAAGTGGAATAACCCATAGCAGAGGCCCAAATGAGTCCGGCTAAGGCGGCAAACCCGAAAAGACTTGTCCTCAGCGATCGCCATCCGGCTCGATAGTCCGCTGCTGGCAAAAGTAAGCTTGGAGGCTCTGCAAGTGTGACAGCATCCGAATTCTGGCTGCCTGAATCAGGCTTTGACACCTGCATGTTCTCAACGTAGTGATGAGAATATTGCTGATGAGTCGGAGATGAATCCCGATCCGAGCCAGATGGATTGCTAAACGACATTTTAGCTAGATCAAATATACTGACAACCTTGCTAACTGTATCAGAGATAGTACAAAAAAACTACTCTTTCGATTCGTTGATTGCAATCGGTGAGTTGAGTCAATTCATGATGTTGAGGTGGCTGTTCATCGCGAGAGGAATTTTCAAGCTTCAGCTTTTCTGGGCTTTGTACTTGTCTTTGAACAGGGCCTGTTGCTGTTTGTGATCGACGATGGGGCGGGGATAGCCGACGCGATCGCGCACCCCATCGGAAATTTTGCCGGTCACTAGCTCAGCGGTATCCAGGTGGCGCACTTCTGGCAACCATTGGCGGATGTACTCACCATCGCGATCAAACTTTTGAGCTTGGCTGGCAGGGTTGAAAATCCGTAAAGGCTTGGGGTCCATGCCGCTAGAGGCGCTCCACTGCCAGCCGCCGTTGTTGGCAGATAGGTCGCCATCAAAGAGGGTTTGCATAAAATATTTTTCGCCCCAGCGCCAATCAATGATCAGGTCCTTGGTTAGAAAGCTGGCCACAATCATGCGGCAACGGTTGTGCATCCACCCAGTTTCGTTAAGTTGGCGCATCGCGGCATCCACAATGGGATAGCCCGTTTTGCCTTCACACCAGGCTTGAAAATGGGCGGCGTTATTAACCCAGGGAAAATCTTTAAAGGGCTGGCGGTAAGGCCCGTCGGCCAACTCTGGAAAAAAGTACATGACGTGCTGGTAAAACTCTCGCCAGGCCAGCTCTTGCTGCCAGGTTTGCACGTTTTTGCGGGCTTCATCACTGCGGCAGCGGTCATCTGCGGCGATCGCGGCGGCCCAAACTGTGCGAATGCCGATCGCCCCAAATTTCAAGGCGGCGCTTAGTTTCGACGTGCCCTCAACACTAGGAAAGTTGCGTTGTTCGTCGTACTCGGCAATGTAGTGATCGTGATTGCAGAATTCATTAAGTTGGGTTTGGGCGGCCCCTTCTCCCGGTTCTAACAGGAGTGGAGCGGCCCAACTAAAGCCTAAGTCTTTAGCAGACGGGAGGGCGATGGTCCCCACTGCTTTAGCCTTGGTCTGCAAGTCTGCAGATAATCCTTCGGTGTGGGCTAGTGTGGGTACTGGTTCGGCTTTCTCTTGCTTGATCCAGTTTTTCCAAAAAGGGCTGTAGACCGTGTAAGGCGTCTGCTCGGATTTGGTGACGATGCTGCCTGGTGCTTGTAACAGCTGATCCCAAAAGGTGGTCTTGAGTTCAATGCCAGCTGCCTTGAGGGCGGCGGCAACCTGGTGATCGCGATCGCGTGAGTAGGGCTCGACGTCTCGATTCCAATAGACGGCGACGGCTGCAATCGCTTGGGCCAGCGCCGGCAGGCCTTGAACCGGGTCTGTTTGTAAGATCAACAGTTCGCTGCCTGCGGCGGCATAGCGCTGCTGTAATGCGGCTAAACAGCCGATCATATAAGTCACCCTAGCGGGCGCCACGTCATCCCGTTCCAGAATCTTGGGATCAAGACAAAATACGCCTGTGACCTGGGGCGATCGCGCTCTCGCGGCGGCTAAGCCAAGGTTGTCACTAATCCGCAAATCCCGACGATGCCAAAATAAAATGCGATCGGTCACAACCCTCTCCCTGCCGTACTCTGTAGCAAACGCTTTTCAGTATAAACAGGCCAAGGACGGGCTGCTGTGAACCCGTAGGCGGCTGGGCATCGCTGTCCTGCCAGGTAAATAAATGCATCAAGTCACTCAATACGTTGACTGCTGCATATAATAAAAGAGTGAATCGTATAAACAGATACAGTTTACGTTTACTTTTTTGAAATTACTTCATTCGGAGCGACGCTCATGAAACTTTCTTATCGTGGTCACGACTATGAAGCTCACCTGTCTCCCATGCATGAGCAGGCAGTTGAGGAAATCGGCACTTATCGTGGTGCTCGCTTGACGCGCAAAAAGTTTGCGGTGCCTCCCACAGAGCATGGCAAGGTCGAGCTGACCTACCGGGGCGCTAAATACTCGCACAATCTCTAGCGTCTGTTTGCTTCAGCCATGATCACCTCGGGTACTTGCGCCTTTAAGCGCTAGGCCAGGCTTGAGCAAAGTCAGATATTTTGCCTGCTGAAGTTAGCGGCGCTTGAAACAGTCAAGCGCCGCTATTTGTTCTTTGAAGGGATGAGGATTCAATCAATGACTGAGGCCAAGCCGGATAACCTTTCCCCTTCTGGGAGGGGCCGCAGGGTGGGTTGCCCCTGAGTGCGAGGGTTCGAACCCACCTCGCCTACGGCACCCTTCCCGAGAGGGGAAACCCGGCACATTATTAAATTTCCAATCCTAAGGGCGTTGGCACCTTGCTGAGTGACACCCCCGTTCAGCTAGCGGCCAAGATCTGCTCATCCAGGGAAAAGTCGGCGTCGACTTGGTCGCGTCCAGAGGGGATGAAGTCATGTTCAAAGGAGTCTTTGAGGCCGCTGACTAGGTCGAATTTAGGGCCCCACCCTAGCTCTGCCTGCGCTTTTTGGATGTCTGTAAAGAAGTGCTGCACGCGCATGGGAAAGGCTTTTTTCTTGCCGAAATCAAACGCCTTGGGCTCGTAGTGGACCAGTTGCAGGCTGGCCGGGTCTTTGCCCGCCGCCATTGCGCAGGCCCGCGCCAACCCATCAAAGCTCACGGCCTTGTCGCCAGAGATGTTGTAAATCTGGCCCAGGGCTTGGGAGTTGCCGAGGACTGCAGCCATGGCAGCGGCCAAGTCGGCCACATGGCCCATTTGGGTCAGCGCCATGCCACTACCGGGAATGGGCAACGGGCGATCGCGCACAATGCGATCAAAAAACCACGCTTCGACATCGTTATAGTTTTGCGGGCCGTAAATATAAACTGGCCGCACAGATGTGAAGGGCACTTTTTGCGCAGCTAGATACGCTTCCGTGGCAAATTTGCCTTTGTGCCGACTGTTGGGATCAACGGTATCTCCTTCTACGTGAGGCATTTCGTCAGACTTTAGGTACACCCCTGCTGAACTCACGTACACAAAGTGCTGCAGATTGTCTCCAAAGAGTTCTATCAGGGGTTGAGTATCGCTAAGTTCGCGACCATTGTTATCAAAGATGGCGTCAAACGTCTCGCTCGATAACGCGTCTTTGAGTTGAGCCGCGTCTTTGCGATCGCCTTGAATCGTCTTGACTGACTCTACGGGGGCGGGCTTGTTGCCACGGTTGAACAGCACCACATCGTGGCCCTGACTTACTAGTAATTTTGTCAGGTAGACTCCAATAAAGCGGGTACCCCCCATGATTAAAACTCGCATCCTGCTCTCCCAAGTGCGTTGTGTGTCTCTTGGTATCTTAGGATGCAGTTGCCTTCTTGTTGGGAAGAATTGTGGCGCGATGGGCTGGCAACTGTGGATGCTTTTGACTAAGTTGTTTGACAAATACTTAAGCGAATACGGAAAAACTACCAGATTCGCCTTTCTAGGCTTAGCCTGAACCCAGCGCTACTATCGTGTCACTCGCCTTCCCATTAAAATAAGGAAGCTGTCCCTTAACGCTGCGGCCAACATCAATCCGCTAGCAGCAATATTCATTTCATTGGCGAAGCTTAATGCAAGAGCTAGACAACGCCTATCGGATCTTAGATTTAGAGCCTGGGGCTTCGATGGAAGAGGTCAACCAGGCTTATAAAGATCTCGTATTTGTCTGGCATCCTGATCGTTTGCCAAAAGATAATTTGCGCCTTATTGAGAAGGCTCAGGAGAAAATTAAACAGTTTAACCAGGCGCGCGATTGTCTTCGCACTCATGCTCGGGTGGGTACTACGGCTTCTAGCGATAGTCATACTGCGAGTACGGCCTCAGGCAATGGCTATCGCTCTCGTACCCGCCCCTATGGTCGAGCGGCCAGCAGCGATTCTGCTTACCGACAGCACTCGACGTATGGGCGGGCGTCAGAGTCGTCTCAGCAAACCTATCAGAATCCTTATCGGGCTTATCAAGCCCGCTATGCTCAAACTGGTTACGGCAGCTATGGCGCCTACCGTCGAGCCGAAAACCACACCCCCGATCAAAGCTATGGCACCACGGGCGATCGCCCTTCCTCTGCGTCTAACGCTAACGGTGACAGCTACAGTAATGCTGGTTCTACAGGAGCGAGCTCGTCGCCTTATAGCCGTCGTTACCCCAGCGGCAATAGCGCTGCTCATTCCAATACCAATGATGGGTGGAATAATTACACCACCCCTCGCCCTAGCGGTTCTGGCAATGCTGCCTCGAGCAGTCGCGAAAGTGGCCCCAGCTACACCGTTAATAGCGATCGCCCGTCAGCGTCTCGCTATCGGCCAGCCACGTCTAACTATCGCTCCTCCGCATCAGATTCCAGTTCTAGCTTTGCCAGCAGCAGCCAGCGATCACGGCAACAGCCGGACCTCAGTGGGTCTAATTTGCGGGGTGCCAATCTCAAAGAAAAGGATTTTTCGGGTCGCAATCTGAGCAACGCTGACCTGAGCAATGCTGATCTGCAGGATGCTTTTTTACACGGCGTTAATCTCAACCGGGCCGACCTGAGCAATGCTAATTTGTTTCGCGCCAATATGCTGCAGGCAAATCTCAGCCATGCCAACCTACGAGGCGCTAATCTCATCGGTGCTGACCTCAGTGGGGCTGATTTGAGTGGGGCTGACTTGAGTGGCGCTAAGGTGGCCGTGGGCGATCGCGTGATGGTCAAACTCACGGGCACTATCCTCCGAGGCACTATCATGCCCGACGGCACCATTAATGCCTAAGGGACTCTGCAGTACTTAGTGAGTAACCAACGATTTTGGTTATAAATAGGCAAAATTTAGGAGGCCGTAAGTTTAGCGACAAGGCAGTAAACATGAGTGCCCACCTGCTGCGGCCATGGCTCAGTTGAGTCGGTGTGTAATCGTCGAGCATGGCTAATGGCATCATCAACGTGCGGCAACAGAAGTCTAGGGTCGTAATTACTTTTGTCGTAAGGTTTCTTCAACAAGCGGGTTAATTCGGCTTCGCATTGGCCTTCGGTGGGTGGTGTGCGAGGATTGCGCTGATGGAGCAGTAGCCATAACTCAAAGCTAGGATTGCTGGCTCCCAAGAAGTATCCTTCTTGTTGACAAGCCTGATACACAGTCTGTAAATCAGCTAGCGGCCATTCAGGGACATCGATAATGAGCCAGAGTTCATCGTCAGGTTTAAGTCGAGCTTGCTTTGCATATTTTTGTAACCGCTTAAGGACTCGTTTTGGCGCAGAGTCACCTTTACGGGTAGGCAATAGTTTGACCGTGATGTTTTGACGGTAGGGATTCCCCTGAAAACATTGGAAATAGATGATTTCAGTTTTTTCTCCTTCGGTAGCAATCACGTAAACCTTGCGAGGATTACGATGGGGACGCGGACGTTGAAAAGAATCCTTTTTCGCCATCACTCGAAAAATAGGCACCAAGCTGAATTGGGCTAATGTGGTTTCAACCCAAGAACACGAGCATTACCGAGAAAAGGAATGCCACCATAACGTCCCTGAAGATAATCTTTCAGGACATCTTTATCGTATCGAGGCTGAAAATCGTACAGAGAGTACATATCACTTGAACCATCTGGCTGTTTTTCCACAAACCAAACTTCGTCGCGGCGAAGTAGGTCTAAGTCGAGCAGATGAGTCTCGTGGGTGGTGGTAATCAGCTGGCTCGGATGTTGTCGGTTGTCTGGATTGAGGTGAAGTTCGACTAAGAGTTTTACCAATTGGGGATGAAGACTACGGCCTATTTCATCAACGACAAATACTCGCTCATCATCTGAGAAAACTAGCTCATGGAGGAGCGGAATTAGGTCAAGGAGTCGTTTGGTGCCGTCAGATTCTTCATAGATATCAAAGGAAATTTCCTGGCCGTCAGCATTGAGATGAGTGGTCACCAATTTAAGTAAAGTTGGTATTTCCTCATCAGGGTTATTGACGATCGTAAATCGCATGCCTGAGGCATGTTGTAGGTAGATAATGTCTCCAGGGTTGCGGCTCAGATCATCCTTCAAAACTTCTTGAATCAATTCTCCTTCTGGAGAGTCCCACTCAATATTCTGAGTGATGATACGGTGAATACCGGTATCAGCAGCGTTCAAAATCTGACTAAAGAAGTTCTGGATAGTTTCATCTTCCTGAAGCTCAAATTCAATAGAAAGCGGATGGCTTTCCGGTGTGATCACAGTCAAGACATGGCGAAACCACTCGTAAGGAGCCGCAAAAGTATCGACATTACGCTCAATACATTCGTGAATGTAGAGCTGATTAGGGCGAGTTCCTCTGGCAACAAATTCTAGAAATTGCTGATCATCTGGAGCGAGGGCATCAGAAAACTTACCGAGGGTAATTTCAGTTTTGTCGCTTTTGGCTGGGGTGCGACGTTCAAACAAACACTCTTCAGTTTTGCGGGTGAAGGTGTTGAGCCATTCCCGGTAAATTCTGTCGCGATCGCATTCAAACCCGTACTCGTACAACTTGCCCTGATATTTGAACTCCACGGCGAAAAGAGCGGGCTGTACAGCGTAGTCGAGGTCGAGTCGAAATCGTTCTACTGGAATTTTGGTTTCAGGGCGCAGTCCTTGCAGCACCAAGTTTTGAGCAAACTTTAGAGCTTTGACTAGATTAGATTTTCCGGCAGCGTTAGCCCCATAAACTGCGGCAAAGCGCACTAAGCGGTTGTCATTACGGTTGCGAGCAGGATGTACCTGGTGAGGGTGGATACGTTCAGCTGAGGCGACCATGCTGAGCTCCGCCGCTTTAAAAGAATATAGATTTTCTAGCCGCAGGCGAATAATCATGGCGGAAAGAAGCGACAATGAAAGAGAAAAAATCTCGTTAAGCCAATCATTTTATTCTTAACATGGAACAGTGGCTGATTCCAAGGCAGTCTATGCCTTTATGGGAAGGGGCTCTGCAATCGATCAGCCTTGGTGAGCCACATGCCAAACTCTCTTGCAAAAAGATATATGTGTAATCCTGCCATTCCCTTTGAAATCGGCTACAACGGGACAAGTTAGCGCCCCCAACCCCGTTGCAGTGGACGCTCTTGGTACAACTGCGATCGCACCATGAAATTTTTGGGTCTGAATTTGCAACCTCCAGTGCAGCAAGCACTAAAGCTGACAGTGAGCAGCTTGGCCACTATCGGGCTAATCGGGACGGCAGCCACTGCCGATATCATTCCAGTCGGGTTTGACAGCGCTGAATTGCCGGCTCTATCGGAAAGTGAACAGGAGACACTAGATGCCTTACAGTCAGCGCGGCTGCCGTTGATCTTGAGTGAAGTGAGTCCTGATCGATCAACGCTGGTGGTGGCCACACTTGATCGTCTGAGCCAGACTGACTGGCGAGTAAAGTTCTTAGATCTCAACACCGGTGAGCTGATTGACTCTCTCGTGCTGGAGTATGAGGTTTTCAGTCCAATTTTGCCAATTCAATGGGTTGACAATCGCACTGTGCGGTTTGTTCAAGAGGGGTTGTTTGGCCCTTGGGATTTGGTGTCTCTCAATCGCGATACCGGCATTGTTTCCCACACCACCGTCTATCCGACGGAAGAAGAGTCCGGCGAAATTCTCGGTGCTGCGCCCAATTTTTCGCACTTTGCCCTGCGGGTTTACGAAGCTGACGAAGATGTGATTTATCTGGTGTCGCTGCGCTCGCTTGATCGCATTGAAGTGGCTCGTATCTCCCCTGATTTAGATATTCAGCCGCCTTCTTGGTCAGCCGATGGCAACCGGGTGGCCTTCGTCACCTCGTCGGTAGAAGAACGGGAACTGTTTGAACGTACGCCCTTTAGTCCTAACTTGTCAGACCCGGTTAATCAAGATGCCTTAGGCCGCACCCCGCCGGTGGAAAACTTGTTTGTGCAGGAAAATGAGATCAAAGTTTACGATTTGACCGCTGCGGAGCCGTTGATGCTGCAGCTCCAAGCCGAGACCGAGCCGGCATACATGCTGGCAGAAGCGAGGCTAAATCCGGCTGGCGATCGCATCCTCGTCAAATATCTCGAACCGAGTCAGTTAACTGGACGAGAGTTTCCTATCTACCTTTATCCTGAGCGATCGTATTACCAAGTGTTGGATTTAATGGGTAATCCGGTGGCTACTATCAATGAGTCGGCTTTAGCAGGGCCCTTAGAAAATACCGGTGATTTTATCGACAGTGATACGGTGCTCTTTAGCAGTACGGTGGGCACTAATCGCCACTTTTATACGTATGACTTAGCCACTGCCTCTCTGTCTCCGTTACCCTTGCCACCGGGCAGTGTCGATCCTGAATCGTGGGAAGTGTCTCAGGACGGTCAGACCCTGTTTTTTGCCTTCTCCTCGGTCACGCAACCGCCCGAAATCTTTTCGATGCCGCTAGACGGTAGTGCGGCCCCAGTGCAAATCACCCAGCTTAATGCTGACGTCGCCGCCGCCAATAACGTCCAGGTCAACTCGGTTAGCTTTAACACCCGCAATGGCCTGAGAGAGGGTTTCTTAGTTCAACCGGCGGGTGCTCCCTTTCCACCGGTCGAAGCGCCGATTGTATTCTGGCAGCAGGGGGGGCCTGGCTTTTCGATGACGAACGAATTTGCGACGGAAGTCGAAATGCCCTTCAATCTGTTACCCAACTTTGGCATTTCTGTCTTGTCAGTGCCGTTAGCCGGTCGTGAAGGGTTTGGCACCGAGTTATATCGCTTGCAAGCTGAGGGCAACAACTTTGGTCAAGTTGACATCACCGAAGGAGTTGAAATCGCGGCCCAAATCGTCGGCGATCGCTGGGCGCGGCGCGACCAACTTGGGGTATCGGGGTGCTCCTATGGCGGCTACTTTGCGGCGCAAGCGATCGCACAATATCCTAATGTCTTTGCGGCGGCCAATCCCCAATGTTCCTTGTTAGATGCGTTTACGGAGTGGCAACTGGGCTATTCGTCCTTGCTGTCGTACCTGACAGGCCGCACCCCCATGGAAGCGCCAGAATATTATCGGCAGATTTCGCCACTCTACAGTGCGAGCAATGTCACTGCCGCTACCATGATGTTTCACGGCTCGGCTGATTTTCTCCAGGTCGACATGGCCCGCAATTTCCATGATGTGATCGACAGCAATGGCAGTCCGGTCACGCTGTATGAATTTGAGGGCGTCGGCCACAGCATTTTTGACATTGGGCTACAGCGCACAGCGGCACAGCTTCAGGTTGATTTTTTCCGAGAGCATCTGGGCCAATAAAGCGGCAGCACTTGAGCTCATAAAATGAGGCTGAGGATCAACTCACGCCATCATGGAGCTGACTTGACTCTGCTGGAAGCTTGAGGAATTCCGAAAACTGTTAAGAAATGTATATTTTTTAGAGGATTGTCTGCTAAAGTTATACTAATCGAAACAGTAAAAGGAAAAAATATATGCGCTATACCGTTGAAGATGGGGGCAGGCTTAATAACTTCGCTGTTGAACCTAAGATGTATGAGGCTGAGCCGCCGACTGCCGGTGAAAAGCGCAACTACATTATTTTGGGTGTGTTGGCGACTAGCTTACTTGTGGGTGTTTGTTCCATTGCCTTCGTCGTTTCCTAGTCAAGATTCGCTACACAATTGATTACTTTGATGAACCGCCGTCGCGATCGCGACGGCGGTTCTTTTTGTCCATTACTGATAAACCGACCCCAATCGATTCGGCGGCCAGTCGATTGATTGCACCTTACCGATAATGTTGTTCGCTACTAAAAGTCCCCCATAGTGGACGTTGTACGCTGAATAGAATCGAACTTTGGGTTATTGATACCGATTAGCGGCGTTCCGTAAGTAGGCAGGCGTTATTAAATTGCAAATGATGTAGGTTGCGGTTGAGGAACGCAACCCAACGCTCGAAAGGGTTTCGTCATTATCGACTCGTTCTACAAAAGATTCAACCCACCTAATTACACTACCGTAATCAAATGGTCAAACAAAGTGTTTAGGTTCGACATCGGGGTCACCAGTGGCAGAAATCGATGAACGATAAACGTGCATGAATCAACTTTTATGAGCAGTAAAAAAGCCCGTTTTTGGGCTGCTGCTACTCACGTTATAAAATAATTTTTACGGTATTTATTCAGTGTCTTCTTTGAATTTTAGGGTTATAAACTGGTGCAACCGCGAATTGAAACCGTATAAGCAGTGTTATTGTCACCGCTGACGCTGGTATTAATGAGGAAAGGAGTTGCTCCAGTCGGGGACACAAACCAGCGCGCATACATCTGATTTGTCATGACGTCTCCATCAGCAGAAAAGACGTTTGCTTGCGCTCCATCGGCATACCTAAAGTTGATATCGACGTCATATCTGGCGTCATTTTCGGGGATAAATCGGACCTCAAAGTAGGTTAGGTTATTGTTGGAAGGGACTGAAAAATCAGTGTGGATATTCCCTGGACCCAAGAATCCAATCTTAATTTGTTTTCGAATAGTAGTCTGTCCGGTAGTGACTTCTTGCAAATTGACGCAGCCACTTCCCTGGGGGCTTTGAGCGATCGCTTTAGAGGGCAATAAAGCACCTACACTGCCAACCAGTGCTAAACCGAGCATGTAAGCTTTCCTCATGGCTCTATCTCCCATTTACTATGACTTACATATTTGAATCGCCAAAAAGCATCATATAGGATAGCTCTCAAGTCTGTTAATTTCATAAGGTTTGAACAAGAATTCTTTATAGGTGATAATTTAGAGCCGTTACCAGAAAAGGACTGCTTGAGGCGATTACAACCCTTTTCTATTAATTAGTGCTTGTGTCTCAAGATCTGGGGTGACTGGAAAAATCCCGACATCCTCAAAATCGATCTTTTTCAAAAATAGGTAATAGCCTGAACATCTAGGTCTAACAATGGCTTTTTGTGATGGTACGAACACACTATAAACGTTATGCACGCAGAATCTGACCAATACTACTTGTCAGTCTGACTGCTTTGCAGCCTGAATTGCTCAGAAACTTACTTGGCGGCACACTAGAGCATGATGAAAACCTAACCACAATTATTGTGACCCTCATTCTTCAGCAGATACAGATGCAGGCAATGGCTGCTCACGCCGAGCAAACCTATCCCGAGGAGTGTTGTGGATTATTGCTCGGTATCTTTGATGTTGTGAATGATTGTGCTCAGGTACAAGAAGTGCAGCCAGTGCATAATACCTGGACTGAAGCGGTGAATCCATTTGTCGAGGGCGATCGCCAGACTCAGTCCGTGAGTAAACGTAATCGCTTTTGGATTGATCCGTCAATATTGCTGGCTGCTCAGCGCGAATGTCGCGATCGCGGCTGGACTGTTTTGGGCTTTTACCATTCGCATCCTGATCACCCAGCCGTGCCGTCAGCACGCGATCAACAGTTAGCGTGGTCGGGCTATGCTTATCCCATACTCTCAGTCACGGCTCAGCAGGTGACGGCAGTACAAAGCTGGCGCCTCAACGATCATGGCCAGTTTACAGTTGAAATGATTCAGATCAGATAGTTAACTTCTAACAAAGCCAATGCAAGGTGTGACGGCACCACACCTTGCATTGGCTTGTTGAAGCAAGCTGGCTCTACCGCCTACAGAACGCTGCCAATCGCATCAGGGAGCTGACCTGAGGGGCTCTCAATGGCTTGAGCAAGGGCTGTGGGCTAACGTCAGGAGGTTAGCTAGGCACCCCTTGAGTTTCGGGCGCAAATTTATGGGCATAGTCTTGCAGTACCTCACTGACTTGGCCCAATACATTCTCGCCACTTGTGGGTTTGCGAATTGAGTGGCGCTCAGGATAAAAGTCTGGTTGGTTAAGGTTACGAGCGATCGCTTCTTTAACCTGATCGGCAATCAAGGCAGACAGCTCTGCTTTAGCATTGTTGCGCTGAAAAGAAGCGCCTTCTTCTGTGGTGGCATAGAGCGGTGGTAGCCGATTTAAGGCATAAGCGGCAATATCGCCCAGATCCAGCGTAGAATCTGAGCTGGCTTCAATCTCGGCGACTCGGGCAATGGCTTCGGTTAGCACCAACTCTTCCATCACGTTGATGAACTGTTTGCGAGGGACAGCCACCACTTCGCCCGTCAATAAAGCGCCCATTAGGCGATCGAGGGCCATATATTCTTCGATAGAAAGTTCAGAAGCGGTGTCGCAAATTCGCCCGACTTCCGCTTCCATTGCGGGAGTTAAATAGCCATCTTGTAAGGCTTGTTCAACAATTTTTTCAATGCTCATGGATTCTAACGCTCCGTTAGCGTCATCAAGATTTTGTTAGGAACAGATAAAACCAGAACATGTCAGTTTTCGACACACCTTCTGGGCCGGGCTTATTGTGCCCCACGCAGTTGGAAACCTGACACCGCAGTTAACTTTTCTAGCGTGTGCGCATGCTAAATCGGCCTATTTATAGGGTTTTAGAGGCCTATTGAATGTCTCCAACCATGCGTATAGTTGGAGATATAGCGATCGCGCTTGGGGCTAACCGTAGCTGGTGGCCGTGAGAACGCCGTCTTTTTCTGGTGAACAAGTTTGAGAAAAAGGCCGGGTTCTAAAGGGCTGCCAGAAAGTTGAAAATGATATTTATCCTGACTTTCGCCTGAGAGTGTGGCGACGAGTGCCAAACAAACAAGAGTAAACGTAGGAAAATTCACACCCTAAGAAAAAGATTTGACAGGTGAAATAAATCCACAGCAGCAGAATCATCACGCTGCCAATGACGCCGTAGGAAGCGTAGTGGCTACCCATACTGACAATGCTGTTGGTGACCAGCCACTGCAATAAAAAGAACAATGTCGCGGTGAGCAGAGCGCCGGGCCAGATATCGCGCCAAGCCACCCGGACCGCAGGCAACATTTTGAGCAAAACCAGCGTGGAGCAGGCAATTGTTGCCATTGATAGACCATAGTCGATGCCCTCAGACAGCGGGATTTCATTAATGTCTAGCCAAGGCAACCACGATTGGAAGCGATCGACAAATCGCACCACGCTTTCGACCCAAAGTTGGGAGAGTAAGGAGGCTAGCAACCAGAGACAGGTGCTGAAGACCAGGAGAAAGGCGATCGCCCGATTGACGAGATATCTGATTACCGTTTGTCGTAGGGGGATGGTGGTTGCTCCAGCCAAATCAGCATTCCAGATGGCATCAACGGCCTGATTGAGGACGCCAAACACGGTACTGGCGGAGTACAACAACAGGGCAAAGCCGATAATACCGGCTCCCGTGCTAGAACGATTAAGCGCGATCACTGTGTTCTCTACGATGTCGCGAGCATCGGGTGGTAACCAGTTGAGTTCTAACTGGCTGAATTGTTGCATTAGCGCTGCTTCTGGGCCGAGCACTCGACCCAACACGCTCAAGGCCACTAACAAGATCGGAAATAACGAAAACAGTGCGTAGTATGACAGCGCGGCTCCCCAGGCAGAACAGCGATCGCGCTGCCATTTGAGGCCGGTTTGAAGCAAAAGTTGAGCGGGCTTGCTGGGTAAGAGGCGATCGCGCACGAACTGAATCATAAGCCCTGGGTGAAAGGGTTGACGGCAAGTTATTCAAAGACTATCGGCTTTGCTGACTCGTCGTCAGTCAGATTGACCCAGAAGGGCTCACGTTGACCGCTCAACATCGTTCACAATTGACCCGCAGCTAGATGCACAACGGAGCAATCATCAATGGAATTAATGACCAGTTGGGAACACGTGTTGAATTGGTTCGTGGCATGGGCCAAACTGCTGCTGGAATCCATTTCGGTGTTATGTGTGGTCTTGGGTTTGCTCAAGACTGGCCAACTTGTGATTCACGTGCGGCGACATCAACGCCGCGGCGAAGAGTTGCCTTTTAACCAAATTCGTCTGAGATTTGGCACGTGGTTAGCGATCGCGCTGGAATTTCAGTTAGGAGCTGATGTGCTCGCCACAACGGTGGCACCTACAACAGAGGACTTAATCAGACTGGCGATCATTGCGGTGGTTCGCACTTTTCTCAACTACTTTTTGGGCAAGGAGCTAGAAGCGGAAATGGCGCTTGATCATCGTGAACAAGAGCATCAGGCAAAAATGGCTCAAGCCTATGGCAATCCGGAGCTCTAGGATGCAGGGTGGCCATGACAGTGCCGAACTGATGCCCGACTGGGCCTTATACTACTGCGGCCTCAGCGTAACGAATGAAATGGAGACCGCTATACAGGTGAAAGGCTGGATCCCAATTGCTTTCTTTCATTCGAACAATGTCGATTTGCGGATTGAGCGGCGGGAGCAGATCGATCAACTCCATTGCGTTGTCACCAAATTTGGTGAATCCGTCATGCATGGGGCCATGCACTTGAGCGCGGATATACTGCACCAGGGCTTGCCATTGTGGCCGCATGGATAGCCCCTTATCCGGAATGGCGTCGGCATTGGGTAAAGGGTTCCCTTTCCGAAAATCGTAGGTGCGATCGCACAGCCGTAAAATGCAGCGCCGTGCGTGACAGTGTAAATCAATCACCTCAGCATAATCTTGGGTTTTTTCAGCGCGTTTGAGTTTGCGCCAGGCACCGACATCGACCACCGACTCAAACACGGGAATTTGGCCACGCACAATTTGCGATACCTCAGACCAGTCAAACGCGATCGCCCCCACCTGACCCTCCGCATTTGTACAAATGACCTCAGCTTGCGACTGTACTCGCTGAAAGTTTTGTACCCGAAAGATTTGGAGCTGTTTGATGTCGGCCTGCTTCACCCAAAAGGCAGGGGTTTGCGCTGCCGTCAACGCTTGACTGTAATACTGCAAATCGCCAATCGGGCCAACCCGATAAAGTCGCCAGCCGCGACTGGGAATTTGCAAACGCGCCATGTAAGCATCAATGCCCATTACCTTGGCCAGGCCCTGGGCGGCAGTCTGACGCTGTTCGCCCGTCACGGGCTCTAAACACATTAATCCCGGCGCTTGTCCCTCGGGTTGGGCTCGGGCGGTTTCTAGTGCTTGCTCCTTGGCTTGAGTCACGCTGGCTTGCACGTGTTGAATGCCCTGTCGAGCCTGAGACATCACCTTGGCACTGGTGACCTGGCGCAAGATGGCCAAATAGGTCTTCTCAGCTTGCTCCCAACGCCCGGTCGCGGCTTGATAGTGTCCTGCCATCAGCAGAAACTTGGGATCTTTAGCATCCTGCTGCTTCCACTGCTGGAGCAACTTTGCGGCAGTGCGAAAGTCTTTTTTTTCGAGAGCGGCGGCGATTGCATCTTGCATCACTGACCTGGTTTCCCCGCTGAGCGTGGCTCTATTGTAAGCAGAGACTGCGGCGATTGTGGACACCCGTCAATTGGGCCACCGCTCGCTGGTGCGGCTGATGGGTCTCAAGCGATGGATGCCAGCCGGTTGGGCACCCACTATCTGCCAGTTGCTGATTGCGTTTGCAGTAGGTCGCAAACGGTTTGAGCCGTTGCGGGGGCTAACAAGACACCGTTGCGATAGTGTCCCGTTGCTAAGATGCCATTATTGATGCCTGCTAGCGGCTGAATGACTGGGGCCGCTTGGCCTTGAGGCCGCGGGCGTAGGCCATACCAGGTCGAGACAATTTCCCCAGTTTGGAGAGCTGGACAGTACTTAACTGCTGTGTGCCAGACGGCATCCAGGGCGGCTGTTTGAGGCCAGGGCGATCGCTCTCCCTCGGGCGGAAATTCCACGGTGGCGGCGACGCTGTAGAGGCGATCGCCCAGCGGCACTAGATGCACATCATGGCCGTTGACGATTGGCTGAAAGGCTGCATTTCCCAAAATTGCGGGCACTTTGATGCGCAACCCTTGACCTAGCACGGGCACTAATGGCAAAGCATGACCCACCGTTTTGGCGAGTAATTCACTCCCCAGGCCGGCGGTAATGATGACCCAATCGGCGGCATAGGTTTGGGTCGCGGTCTGGACTGCCTGCAGGCGATCGCCCGCCCGCTCAAAGTCAACTACCGCAGCGTTGGTGTGCAGTTCGGCCCCCTGTTGACCCGCAGCCGTGATTAAGGCGGTGGTCAGAGCCGTCGGGGTAATTTGTAAATCTTGGGGGGAATAAATGCCTGCCGTAACCTTCTCGACGCTGAGGTGCGGACAGGCTGCAGCCACTTGAGCCGCTGTCCAGATTTCGAGCGGCCAGCCCTGGCGTTGGCGAATTTCTTGTAATGAGTGCCAGCGCGGTAGCTGCTCTGGGGCAAAACAGAGACTCAAAATTCCTTGACGGTTGTGAGGCACGGGTTGGCCGGTAATCTCTGCTAGCTCGGGCAAGAGGGTGGCATATCGGCGCAGGCTGGCCTCTCGCAAGCGCCAGTTACGGCCTTTAACTTTGTGGCTGATGACCCCCATGCCGATGCCTAAAGCTGCACCAGTGGCCCCTTGGGCAGGTTGCCGGGCTTCTAAAACCGTGATGTGGTGTTGGGGGTAACGACTGAGTTCATAGGCGATCGCCGCCCCCACCACGCCACAACCAATGATGACAACTCGGGTCATCAGCGTCTAAACCGCCTCGTCAGGAATCAACGCAATAAAGGCATCAAAGTCATCCAGCGCTTCTCGATACTCTTTGCCCGCGACAATTTGGTTATAGTCGGTAGCGGCCGCATCGAGCTTTTCGAGATGGGTGCCAATCTCTTCGGCATAGTACTTGGCTTGCTCCGCAGCCTGGGGCAGCAGGCGCGCGGCAACCCGCTCTAGCCGTATCCGCAGTTCGCCCATAGGGCCGTGAATAAAAGAACTGATGTCAACCCAATCTTTCTTTTGAATGTAGTCTTCTAACTCGGGAAAGCGATCTCGCAGTTCCGTGACGCGGGGGGCAAAAATTTCTAGTTGAGCTATTTGCTCGGCAGAATAGGTTGTCGGCTGAGCCACGTTAGCTCCACCACAACCGACTAAGCAGGTTGCCATCACCGCTAAAAACAGACTGATTACGGAGCGCCAACGAGGCCATTGCATCTTGTTAAACATGTCCAAAGTACATCCTGCGTCAACCTGGGGAAACGTTTCTCACTTCACACTTATTCTACGGGTTACTTTGATTTCCTGGTCGTAGAGTGAGCCCTCCACTCAATTAACCAGACGGCTCTGACCAAAGAACGAATAGTGTCGTGTTTCAATAAACATAGGACCGACGCACAAGCCCCTGCAGTTCTCGGAGTTTGGGGGTTGAAGCTGTTTCCCCCGTAGGGGAGATGCCGAGGCCAAAATCGACTGTGACTGCGTCAGTCCTGTCAACAGTATTAGCCATTGAGTAAACCATCGCATGCTGCCAAAAGAAGACCTGCTGAAGTCAGTGGAAAATCCAACGGCTCTGACTCGGGTGTTAGACCTGGCAGAACAGGCAATTCGCACTTGGGAGATTGTCTTTACTGACTTTTTGTCGCCCCCAGAGCTGGTGGAGTCTCAGGAAATTTTTCAGCGCCTGACAGAAGTGCATCTGCTGATGGGGGGTGGGTATCCCCAAGCCGAACGGCAGCGAGTCGCGATCGCTCGTACCGACTTGCCGTTAGCAGAAATAGAAGTCCCCCTGGCGCTGCTTGATATCTCGGGCAATTTTCTCTTTGATACCGCGACTCATCGCGACTTTTTGGGCGCTCTCTTGGGTACCGGCCTCGTGCGCGACAAGGTTGGTGACATCATTGTGTTGGGCGAACGCGGTGCCCAAGCCATCGTGGTGCCTGAACTGGTGGAATTTTTAGCAATGAGCTTGACCCAAGTGCGATCGGTGCATGTTAAAACGCGACAAATTGACTGGCATGAACTGCGCGTTCGACAGCCCAAAAAAAAGGAAATGACCACGGTGGAAGCATCTCTCAGGCTGGATGCTGTCGCCTCAGCCGGCTTTGGCATGTCACGCAACAAAATGGTGGATTTGATTGGCACCGGCGATGTGCGAGTCAACTGGAAAGCTGCTAAGCAGGCCAGTCAAACCCTCAAGGCCGGTGATTTAGTTGCCATTCGTGGCAAGGGACGCCTCGAAATTGGCGATATCGCTCTGACTAAAAAGGAACGCTATCGCATTCATCTCACGCGCTACGTTTAAGTTACGAATCAGTCCTGTCTTAATCGAGTACTTGAGCATCGCCGCCCGGTGCTGAGCTAAGGGCCCACGAGAGCGCTATCCGTCGAGACTTCGTCAACCTCTAGATTGAGCTGATAGTCAACGCTGCCGCTGCCCGACATGTGCTGGGTAATGGCCAGGCTCGGACTATCAAACTGTAATTGCACTCTGGCACCATGGGGAAAATAGGTGCCCCGAATCACAATGCTGGTGTTGCTGCTGTCGGTTAAGTAGGGCGCAATATCTAATCGAGTGGTGTTGGCGGTTAATGCCGCCACGCGATCGCCATTGATGATAATGTCGCCACACAGCTCGGCTGATGCCTTCATCAAGAGAATGTGGGGCTCCGACCGGTCAACCCGATCAATCGTGACGGTGTGGGTCTGCTGTGGGGCCGAGGTCGATACTGGGGTCATGATGACGTCATTCAGAAAAGCCTGTGACAAGGCCGCATCCAAGGTTTCTAGCCAAGGACTCTGACGCAAAAAGGCAATGTGGGCGATGGATGACGGCATCATCGTCATTTGCAGTCCTAGCGCGGTGCCGATAGCCCATAACCAACGATGACGCTCCATAATCCACCTCTGATGATTGATGACGTTCGGGGCGATTGACCCCGTTATCGTCATCACTGTTCCGCTGAGTCGTCAACGTCGACCGGCCGGGCGCTGTGCCTGAGGTGTTATGTAGTGGGGGGGCGAGCGCTGAAAACTCAGTCGATTTGGGGCTCACGGCCGACTGGGAGGCCGACGTAGACACTAGACAATTCGCAATTCGTAGTCCATGGGACACTTATGGGGTCGCCAAACGCGATAATTTAGCCAGCGTGTGTGCCGGTAAGGAGCTAGAGCGCAGTGGTGTTAGGGGACAGTCTCAAAAAGAGTTTCTCAGGCCGACCTTCGGGGGGGGCCGTCATTTTTGGTGCCGGATTGCTATCAGGGATTGCCGCCACTGTGGCCATTGGCGTTTTACGGCCAACGATGCGCGCGATGTGGTCGCAAACACCGCCTACTGTAGCGGTTGAAAGTAACAGCGATGGAGGAGCCGACGAGTCGGCGGCGTTGCCAGCGGCCGCCTCAACCGTTGATTTAGCGCCCTACTTTACGGATACAGAGGCCGTACGGTTGACTCGGGAGCGGTTAGAACAAGAAGCGCTGGCGGATGCTAACTTCGCTCGCGCTAAAGAGTTAGCCGTGCAGGGCATTGCAACTCGCGATGCGGGACGAGCAGACGAGGAAGAAACCCTGGCGGAATTGCAGCAGCAAGCATATCTCTGGCAAGCAGCCCTGCGACAGCTTGAGCAAATTCCCGAATCCTCTAGTTTGGCGGAGGTGGCTGCTGCCAAACGTGAGGACTACAGGGCTATTTTGGGACCCGTGCAGACAGATATTAACGAGCTCAAGTCAGCCTTTTTGGCGGAAATTGCTGACGAGACGGGGCGTCCCCATGCGATTCGAATCACGATTTGTCACATTACGGGGGCTTGTTTCGATTACAAAGGCGACCAGCCCCCCGCAAGTCCGGCTAGTTTAATCAAGCTGCCGGTCGCGGTTGTCTTGATGAAAAAGGTCGTTGAGGAAGGCATCGACATTGGTGACCCCATGTACATCGACTCCCACAACTGGACAGAGAATGCCAACGGCGCCAAGATTTACATCAAGCATACGTACCCGATTCGTGAGGTGATGGTACGCATGATTAAGGAGAGCAATAATATCGCGACGAATCAACTACTCGATTATCTCGGGTGGCAGTATATGGATCAGGCGCTGCAGGAAATGGGGTACGAGCAGACCAAGATTCGGACAAAATTGATTGGCGATCGCACGGCCCCCACTCGCAACCGCGCCGTGGGCCGTAATGTAATGACCTCTAACGAAGTTACTGAAATGATGCGGCAAATCTACACCTTTGACGGGCCGGGCTCCGATGAGATTTTGGATGCCTTGGTCGGTCAGTATGATTGGGAGTTTGGCTACACCGCTGTGAGCAAACTTCGGAACAAACGGGTCGCGTGGATTGGTGAAAAGACGGGGCAAAACTCCAAGGTCATCGGCAGTTCAACAGCAGTCAAAATTGATGATGAGCGCTATGTGATGACCGTGACAATTGACAACAGCGGCAATCAGAAAATGCTGCGTCAGGTCATTGGTGATGTCATTCAACACGTCTTGGATGAGGGCCACCTCGTGCCTGTGACCCGCGCCAGGGGATGACCCGTAATGGTCTGTAGCGCTGTTGACCTTGCCCGCCGCGATCGCATTGTCAAATAATTTTGCTCAATTCCGATGCGCGATTTAGCTAGACGCTGCTCTGCCCACGGCTCTAAGGGCGCCCTTGAGCACGTCGTCAGATCGCCTCATGAACCTTGGGGAAGCCGCTGACCGCAACTGCAGGCTCACAATCAATCAAAATGGTTGCCCTAACCGGATAAAAATTTGACCGCTCAATGATGACAGCTCCTAAAAATATTGATGAAATTGTTTCTTTTTATGAAATCGTTGCTATCATCATTGGCGCTTCTACCCATTCGTTCACGATAAATTTGTTGCTGCCGAATTTCAGTGTGCGATGCTCAGAGGTACTCAGGGTGACCTGCCTGATTTCTGGCTCTACATAAAGTTGCAACAGCATGGTTAACGCTAACGCCAATTTGTCTGCTGATGGCCTTTCGACTAAGGTGCTAGCTGCGGCTGGGCAGTTTCGGGCGATCGCCCTTTGGCTCAATGAGCCATTAATTCCCGAGGGTATCTACGCTCAAGTCAATCAAGACCAGCGACCAAGCTGCATCCAGATCACGCTGGAATTTGAGCGCCCGCCCCTGCAAAAGCCGCTGACACAATACGTTTGTCATTTAATCTGGCAGCTCAATTCCCCCTTGATTGAGGGCATTCATCTCGTGGCGCGGCCCATTGGGGAGCGCCAGCTCCTTTGGCAGCAGCGCATTCGGGTGATGACTCCGGCTCTACGAGAACGGTTAAAGCGGCAGCAAGGACAAGGCTCCCCCGCTGCGGCGATACCGCCAACGCTGGTGCAGCGTTCTGCGACGCCCATGATTCCTGGGTTTAGTTGGCATGTTTTAGCCGACCAGATCAAGACCATGCGGGCGTTTATGTTGACCGGGTCGGCCGTCGCCGCGTTTGTCTTTGGCTGCATGCTCGAAGTGGTGATGTCGGGCAAATCGGAACCGTCATTGCCGTTTCAAACTCGGATTGAGACGGATACCAGCGATCGCCCGTTGTCGGCCCGGCGCGACCCTCATGGGAAACCCCTACCCCCCCAACTGCCAGCATGGCATACGGCACCGCAGGCCGTGCTGGCGGAGCAGACCGAGCCCCCCACGGCTGAACCGTCAGCGGCGACTGCGGCGACTCCCATCGCGTATAAAGGTACTCCGGAACGCGATCGCCCTAACGTCGTCAATGCGGCGCTGGAGCCGGTGGGCGTCCTCAAGCATGAGCGGCTAGAACTGCCCCAAGACCCAACCATTACGCTGTTGTTTGGTGGCGATGTGGACCTTGATGGCCTGCCTTATAACCAGTTGGCATATGATGGCCAATTGCTGTCGGGGTTGCCAGCCTATCGCCAAGCCGACATTGCCATGGTCAACTTGCAAGATCCCCTCGCTCGGTCCGCAACCTCTTTAGAAGAAGAGCTGTTAGAACGCCAGCGGCCCGATGCCATCAACGTCTTGAAAGACGGCGGCGTGGACTTGGTCAACCTGACGGGTAAGCAGGCGCTGGCTTTGGGTGAGCAAGGCTTGGCAGAAACCCTCGATACGCTTGATCGCAATGGCGTTTTTCGGGTGGGGGCTGGGCGCGGCAAACGGGAAGCCCGCCGCCCCGAGATTGTCGATGTCAAAGGCCAACGGATTGCCTACCTCAGCTACGATCGCGACTTTAGCCTAGCCGCTGACGAGAGCCTCAGTGGGGTCAACGCTGTCGCGATGAAAGACATCATCGAAGATATTCAAGCCATTCGTGACGAAGTGGATTGGCTCGTCGTGAACTATCGCTGGTCGACCGAACCACCGGCGAGTCCAGCCGAGTCTCAAACCAACTTGGCGCAACTCGCGATCGATCAAGGCGCTGACTTAGTGGTGGGTCAGCATCCTGGCCAACTCCAGGGAGCAGAATTATATAAAGGTCGCCCGATCGCCTACTCCCTGGGGGACTTTGTGTATGGCCCCGCTGCCGAGGCCCCGACTGCAGAAACTGCCGTGTTGCAAGTAGCCATTCGGGCGGGGCAGATGAAGGTGGACTTGATTCCCGTACAGGTGAAAAACGGTCAGCCCCAGCAAGCGACAGGGGCTGAGGGCGATCGCATCTTACAAAAAATTCAAGCTGCTTCCGAAGCATTTCGAGAACCCCTGCCCCCCTCGGTAGTGCTGAATGTGCGACCAACCGGAGCAGATACGGCTCCAGTGATTCCTGATGATGCGGGCTTTACGACTGAGGAACCGGTCGAGGCGATGCCCCTGACCACACCCGAGGTAACTGAGCCTGTACCGACCGAGGACGCCGTTCCAGAGCCGGTAGCTCCAGCGGAAACGGCCCCCTCAGAGCCCAACGCCCCAACCACGACAACGCCCGCCCCAGCCCTCGACAGCGCTGAAGATGAACTCGATATTGAAATCGAAGACTTCCCCGACGAGTTGTTGCAAGATTGGGGACCCAAAGAAAGCCCAAACACAATTTACGAACCAGAGTCTCGTTTACCCAGCAGCGTGAAACCATCGACTACGCCACCGCGCAAGATCTGGCCTTTCTCCCGCCCTCAAGATGAGCTGGACGACAATCATCACCATCAGTTACGGCTCGACGAGATCGAGATTTCAACCCCGGCACCAGAGCCCAGCCCAGCGGCGCCGCTCAAGTCGACTGAACCCCAGGCCGTTGAGACGCCGACACCGGTTTCTAACGATGCCATTGGCCCCTATAGCGAGCCTCTGGTCGGCCCGATGAGCGTTTTACCAGGGGATGATCACGATCTGTCACTGAGCCAAGCTCCTGTCACTGCGACTGATCTCTCACCGGGGATGCCAGCACCGCGAGTGTATGCCCCCCTCAATACGGCAAGGGAATTAGAGGATACCGTGACAGCAGATGCCACGCTTACTGATGCGATCGCGCAATTTGATCCCTCGGCTTCTCGCTAAATCTCTTTTGGAAAAATCAGCTTTAGACTAACCAGATAACGCAGTCTTCTTGCTGTCTAGGAATGGCACTCTAAGGCTGCTGTCAGCGCATGCATTGCGCTTATCAAAGTGATGCCGATTTTCTAAACTCTTGCTGCCGGTTTTTGGTTGGGGCCTCTGGACCTGCCGCACCGATCCATAGTGCCGTTCTAGCAAACGAGTATTGGAAAATGGCTAGATGCTTTTCCGAGAAATTGTGTAAAACAGTTGCAATTTTAAGTTTTTGCGATACGCTTTGGGCGGAATCAGCCATAGTTGAATTCCTTATTTTTTGCATCGTCAAACTGAAGCCTTCTGTACGGATATTTTCGGCGTGACGATGGTTGGTTTATTGCGTTTTTCCGGGATCCATTTTAAATGAACGCTCCCCTTAACTCAGACTCCCAACTGTATACCGTGCCAGAGCCTGGACGACCGGTTACGCCTTCTGGCTATGCGCCTTCGGTACCGATTTCGGTGTACCGAGAGTTGTCAGCCGAACTCAAGACGACTCAATCCACTTTGGATGCCCTGACGCAACAAAACCAAGATCTCCTGCGGCAAAATCAACTGTTGCGTACCGAGATTCAGCGGTTTGTGAAATCAGCGGAGCAGCTAGGCCATTTCGCCGGCATCATGCCCGCCGAAACGTATCCGGTAGCGCCGACATCGGCCCCCATCGCCCCCCCCATCGATGAAGTGATCGACTCCCCAGAGGAATTATTGTCGGTGCCCCAGCCGCCGGTTCAGCGTGCTCCGGTAGACGTCCCCACCCCTCCCCAGATGTCGGTACCGCAACCGCTGCCGCTCACTGCTGCGGCCCCGGCTCACGGGGGGGCTCACGGCAAAGGACGCCATCGCCACAGCAAGACTAAACATCGGGTGAACAGTGCGATTGTGCCGCACCCGAAGAGTAAGAACCGCGATCGCGAACAATCGGCCCCAGATGCCAAATCCTACCGTCTGTTTACCGAGCAACCGGATGAGGGGCGGCCGCTGACCAAAGTCGTGTCGCGATCTGACCTCAGTAACTTGTGGTTAGCCACCACAATTTTGGTGGTGGTGGTATCGGCATTTGGGGCAGGCTTTTTGATTATGCGCCCACTCCTCAAGCGTTGAGTTGGCTTGAAAATCTCCTAAGTATTCTCGCGGATCCCATAGTTCAAGTCATGGGGTTTGCGAGAATTTTTATAGGAGTATTCACTCACCGCCGGGTCGGTTAATGGTGACAAGATGCCAAGCAAAATCTCACAATATGGAGCAAAATGTAGTGAAATTTACAGTATTGTGTCCGTAGCCCTCGTTAGACATAGGGCTGCACTGCATATTTGCAGTGGTCGTGTAGAGCCTAAAAATGATGAAGAAAATCGAAGCGATTATTCGCCCCTTTAAGCTAGATGAAGTGAAAATTGCTCTGGTGAATGCTGGGATCGTGGGCATGACCGTATCAGAGGTGCGAGGCTTTGGTCGTCAAAAGGGGCAAACTGAGCGTTATCGAGGTTCAGAATACACCGTTGAATTTTTGCAAAAACTGAAAATTGAAATCGTGGTTGACGAAGATCAAGTTGCCATGGTCACCGAGAAAATTATTGCGGCTGCCCGCACTGGTGAGATCGGAGACGGCAAAATCTTTGTTACGCCAGTTGATGAAATTATTCGTATTCGGACGGGCGAGCAAAACACGGAAGCCGTTTAGCGGGTGATCTGATTGGGCTCTAGAAACTCCTGCCTGGGGAGACGAGAGATGTCTCACAGGGCAGGGGTTTTGATTTACCCATGTGGATGGTTGACGCAAAGCAAAGCTAAGTATTTATGCCTTTAGAGACCATAGAGCAAGGTATCACTCAGCGGTTAGAGCAATATGGTCGCTTTGGGGTTCACTTGGGGTTAGAGCGGATTCAGCGCTTGCTGTCTGACTTGGAGAATCCGCATCATCAAGTCCCGATCATTCATGTGGCTGGGACCAATGGCAAAGGTTCGGTCTGCGCGTATCTGTCATCAGTGCTGACGGCAGCTGGATATCGGGTGGGTCGGTATACTTCACCTCACCTCGTGAGTTGGTGCGAGCGCATTTGTCTGAACGGCCAGCCAATCGCGCCGGCAGCTTTGGCCATGACTTTGGCAATGGTGGAAGCGGCGATCGCCCCCGATGCGGAAACCCCCACCCAGTTTGAGGTCATCACTGCTGCCGCCTGGCTATATTTTGCCCAACAGGCCGTCGATGTGGCGGTGATTGAGGTCGGTTTGGGAGGGCGATTAGACGCCACTAACGTTGTGGATGCGCCCTTGGTGTCTGTGATTACGTCCCTGAGCCGAGAACATTGGCAGCGTCTAGGGCCGACCCTGGCCGACATCGCTGGCGAAAAAGCGGGGGTGTTAAAAGCGCAATGCCCGGCGGTGGTGGGACCTTTGCCAGAGGCCGCCGAAACCGTTGTCCTAAAACGCGCCCAAGCAGTTGGGGCTACGCTCATTCGCCCCGCGATCGCCGAACTAGAGGCGACTGGCGGGGCCAAGTATCCCCCTGATCAACCCGGCCAAGCGCCGTTGCGCTATCAATTGCCCTTGTTGGGGCCACATCAGCGGGTTAATTCAGCGATCGCGATCGCCACCCTCTACGCTTTGCGCGATCAGGGCTGGCAGATCACCGATGCGGCCATTCAAACGGGGCTGGCGCAGGCGCAATGGCCAGGGCGATTGCAGTGGCTCAATTGGCAGGCCCCCGACAGCAAACCCTATCCCTGGCTGACTGATGGGGCACATAATCCTGCCGCTGCCGCTGCTTTACGGCAGTATCGGGATGATTTGCAGCGCCCGAACTTAGTGCTTGGAGAAGTTACGCGGCTGCAGCAGGTTGGACTCTCAGTGCCTTTGCCTGCCGCCACCACCTGGTTGATGGGCATGTTATCGACCAAAGATCATGCGGATGTCTTTGCGGCCCTCCTGCGGCCTGGCGATCGCCTACATCTCGTACCGGTGCCGGGTCATGCCACAATGGCTCCCGCCGCTCTGCAAGCGATCGCGCTACAAGTCTGTCCTGAGTTGGCAGCCTGCACCCCTTACGAGACGCTAGCAGCGGGTTTGGCTGGGGCGATCGTTGATCCCAATACGGTGAGAGTGCTATGCGGGTCGCTATATTTGCTTGGCCATTTCTTGCAAACGCAGTCGGTGCTGCCAGTGGCCGCTAACTAGCTTTATACACGTGCCAGGATGTGATGCCGGTTGTATATGCTCTGCAGGCCAGTGAAAGCTGATCAAGCTGGTCGAAACTGCTAGCTAGTCAGGCTACCTTACACTTTTGTCTGCTGCTTTGCCACCCTTTCAAGGCTAGTCTTTCAACACATAGCCGACGCCGCGTACAGTTTGGATCAGGCGCTTTTCGCCTTCGGCTTCGAGCTTCAGGCGCAGGTAGCGAATGTAGACTTCAATGATATTGGAGTCGCCCATAAAGTCATAGCCCCATACTTCTTCCAAGATGCGATCGCGGGTGAGTACCTGACGGGGATGGGTCATCAAATAATCCAGCAGGTCAAATTCTTTGGCGGTGAGTTCGATCTCGCGATCGCCCCGCTTGACCTCGCGGGTCTTGCGGTTGAGTATGAGATTTTGAAACTGCAGCGCGTCTACCTCTTGGGGTTGATTGCGACGCAGGTGGGCGCGTACGCGGGCCAACAGCTCTTCAATACTAAACGGCTTGACGACATAATCATCAGCCCCGGCATCGAGCCCGGCCACCCGATCAGCGACGTCATCCTTGGCGGTCATAAGAATGATCGGTTCCTTAAAGCCCGTGGCCCGGAGACGACGACACACTTCTACGCCGGTCAGGCCCGGCATCATCCAGTCCAGCAGCACCAAATCTGGTTCCGCATCGCGGGCGGCCATCAGCCCTGATAAGCCATCGTTTGCCACCGTCACGTCATAGGATTCATAGCCCAGCTCCATTTCTACAAATTTGGCAAGCTTTTCCTCATCTTCAATGAGTAGAATTTTCGGATTCATGAGGTCACACTCCTTGAGTGAGGGGCAATTTAATTGTAAAGGTGCTACCAGTACCCGGAGCCGATTGCACGTTAACGCTCCCTCGCATTTGCGTCAACAGCGTTTGCACAATGGCTAATCCTAAACCAGTGCCGCCGGTAGCGCGCGAGCGATCGACATTGACTCGATAAAAGGGCTGAAAAATTTCTGATTGGTCAGCCAGGGGAATGCCCTTGCCCTGATCGCACACTTGAATGACGGCCTCATTAGCCTGCTGAAAGACATGCAATATCACCGTGGTGTCGGGTGATGAATAGTTCAGCGCATTTTCCATCAGGTTGATCAACACCTGTCGCAAGGCATTGGTATCGCCCCTGACCCACAGCGGGGCAACCTTGATATCGACCTCAATGCGATCGCCGGCTGGGTCAGTTGCCATCACCGCATCTAACACCACCTGTTTGAGGTCGAGTCGCTCTACGGAGATTTGCAAGTGCCCCATTTTGGCGCGGGCTAACACAAGGAGGTCATTCAAAATTTGAATGGTGCGATCGGCTTCGCCAGCCGCGATTTCTAAGCCATCGCGTTGCACCTCAGTCAGGGTTTGACAGCGGCGCAGCGTACTTTGCAAATAGCCTTGTACGAGGGTGAGGGGCGTCCGCAATTCATGGGAAACGTCACCCACCAAGCGTCGCTGCTGTTCCCAAGATTGCGCTAGCCGTTCGAGCGTATGGTCAAAGGCATGGGCCAATTCTTTGACTTCTGTCGGGGCTCTGTCAAGTTCGAGGCGAGTCGCATTGAGCGATTCGGCAGTGACGCCCATAACTTCTTGACTTAAGCTTTTGACTGGCTGTAGCGATCGCCCCACGTACACTGCTATCAGCCCTGCTAGCACGACAATCGCACTACCCGTAATCACCATTAATCTGTGGGTCATCGCGAGATAAGCTTGGTGCTCTTGGGTCACATCAGCAACAACGTAGAGCGTCCCGAGCGTTTCACCGGCAATGATCAGCGGGCCAACGCAGACCGCTAGCGATCGCTCACCAACATCGACTAGGCCAATGTGCGGCTCTGGTGACATCGTTTGCAAAAAGTCGGTGAGTCCGGCGGCCTGCCATGACCCCATTGAGAGCGTCTCTGACTTGGCAAAAACAGTGTTATTGGAAGTTTGTACCCAAATTGCGGTGTCGCCAAGAGCCCGATGGTCAATGACCTTTTGCACCGCCTCCTGGGTCTGCATCATGTCTGTATAGAGCTGCACATCTTCTCTAAACCGTCGTGATAATTCTGCTACAGCGTCTTGCTGACTGGTCAATAAAATTTGCTGCAGTTGCCAGTTGAGCCAAATGGCGACGCTACCAATCGTCAACACAGAAGCTAGCACCACCCCTGCCGTCAACCGAAAGCGGATGGAGTTAATATCCAACGACTGCAAAACTTTAGAAGATTGGCGGTGCAACCAGGACATGTGTCTGTTCAGAATTACTGGTTATCAAGTTAACAACCGTTCCTGAGAAAATGCTGATTTTTGAGTTCAGTTAGTTCATTCATTGTTCTCAGGGAATATTCAGCTCAGACCGATTTAATGACTTATGAAGAAACAAATTTTGTTGGCAGAGAATGTCATTGTAAATAGGCAAGTTGGTTCACCACCCACTACAGCTTCAGTCGTTATACGGTTTTAACTTATGGTTTTATCGTCTGAAAGTCCCCAAATCTCAGCCTCTGACCTGTCTTTTGAGGCGGCTTTAGGGAGTCCGCTGACGAAGCAGAGCATTCAAGTGCTGCAGATTAATTTGGGACGCCGCTGTAATCTTGCCTGCAGTCATTGTCATGTCGAAGCCGGTCCCCACCGCACCGAAGAATTATCCTCAGTGGTGCTCGCACAACTACTGGAAATGCTCGATCGCTTTCCGCAAATTCGCACGGTGGATTTAACCGGTGGTGCTCCTGAGATGAACTATGGTTTTCGACCCTTAGTGGAGCGAGCACACGCATTGGGGAAAGAAATTATCGTCCGCTCTAACCTCACCATCTTCTTTGAAGCCGGGTTTGAAGACTTACCCGAGTACTTTGCTCAACACCAGGTCCGGGTGGTGGCGTCGTTGCCCTGTTATCTGCAAGATAATGTTGACAGCATGCGTGGTCAGGGGGTATATGACAGCTCAATTTGCGCCATTCAACAGTTAAACGCGTTGGGATACGGTCAGGCTCCCAACTTGATTTTAGATTTGGTGTATAACCCCCCGGTGCCTAAAGATGCAAACTTTCGACTGACACCGAGCCAAGCGGCTTTAGAAGATGACTATAAAACCTATTTAGCTCAGCAATTTGGTATTGCCTTCAATAATTTGTTGACCATTACCAATTTGCCGATTGGGCGCACTCGCTTTCAGCTCGCGCATCGAGGGCTGTTGACCTCGTATACCGAGTTTCTAGCCGCTAATCACAATTCGGCCAATGTGTCAGGGCTGATGTGTCGTAGAGAGTTATCTATTGATTATGAGGGCAATGTTTACGACTGTGACTTTAACCAGATGACCGGGATTCCGGCCCAGACTCCCGATGGTCGTCCCATTACTTTAGAGACTTTGCTGGTGGCCGGTTCCCTTGACGCGATCGCGACTGTGCAGACGCGTTCATATTGCTACGGCTGTACAGCGGGTAGTGGCTCCAGTTGCGGGGGAGCCTTAACCGACTAGCCCGATTAAAAGCCGCCTGGGTTGACAACTATTTGATACTGATTGCTCGTCGCCCGGCTCATTGTTCACCGCTTTCGTTGTTTTGACTGCCGCTTGACTGTTGTATTTCCATCCAGGACAAACCCATGAACTTTCTTCACTACCAACTTCCCGTAAGCTTAAGACGACGGTCTCACCGTTGGTTGCAATTGAGTGGATTAACCATGCTGGCGATGGTATTGATACCGATACTGCCAGCTCTAGCGCAGACAACTGCGACAGAGTCAGGACCAGGTTTTGTGGGGCAAATCCAGGGTTGGCTGGTCGATGCCCTAGCTTGGGTTGATAGTTTGGGCGTGATCGCGCCGATCGCGTTTATCGCGCTGTACGTGATTGTGACCGTGGCATTTATTCCTGCTTCGGTCGTAACCCTAGGCGCAGGGGTGGTCTTTGGCGTGGTCAAAGGGTCACTCTATGTCTTTGTAGGAGCCATGCTGGGAGCCACGGCGGCTTTCTTAGTGGGGCGCTACATTGCCCGTGATTGGGTCAGTCGCAAGGTCGCGAGCAATGTAAAATTCAAGGCGATTGATGAGGCGATCGCCCGCGAAGGTCGCAAAATTATTTTCTTGATTCGTCTGTCTCCGGCGTTTCCATTTAACCTGCTCAACTATGCCTTAGGACTCACCAAAGTTTCTTTAAAAGACTACGTATTGGGCACAACCGGCATTATTCCTGGCACGATTATGTACGTCTACCTGGGGTCTTTAGCCGGTAACCTCGCTACCTTAGGGGCGGGTGAAACGCCCAGTAACCCGACGATTACCTGGACGATTCGGATTGTGGCTTTCATTGCGACTGTCGCTGTGACCGTCTACGTTACCCGCATTGCTCGCAAGGCCCTCAAAGACTCTGTGCCCAGTGTCAGCGAAGACAACGGTGAAGCCATGTCTGCCTGATCGGCTCAAACATCCGCTGCCGCTTGGCCGTCCTGAAGGTGTCTTGTGATTGCTTCAGGCTGCCGCTGTCTCGCTCAAACTCGCCTCCATTGCTTCGATCTCGTAACTATTGATCTCGCTTCCAACTATCATGAGCACAGTCTTTCGCAAAGGTTATTTCTGGCTGCTATTGCTGTTGGGTTTAATCCTTGCTCTGTGCTTACGATATCTTCCCCTATTCTTTGATCCAGAAGCTTTGATCGGCACATTCTCATCCTTGGGACCCTGGGCCGTACCGGCGTTTTTGGTTGCCCACATCTTAGCCACCATGGTGGGCATTCCAGCAACGCTATTGGTGCTCTTTGGGGGGGCGAAGTTTGGTCTCTGGTGGGGGTCGCTTTGGTCACTTATTGGAGCGACGGCTGGAGCCACTGCCGCTTTTTGGGTGGCTCGTTATCTGCTGCAAGACTGGTTTCGTCAGCGTTTTGCTAGGCACAAAATCTATCGCAACATTGATAAATTAATGGATACTCACTCCTTTAATTGCGTGTTGGCAGTACGATTTGCGCCGCTGTCGCCATTTAATTTGGTGAATTTTCTGTTTGGTCTAACGTCGGCCCCGGTGAGTGCATTTTTTTGGGGCACCTTAGTCGGCATTGCTCCTGGCACAGTAGCTTACACCTGGATTGGCCTCGCCGGTCTAGAGGCCCTTCAAGGCAAAGGGTTATGGCCTCTAACTTTGGCGCTGAGTTTCTTGGCTGTGTTATCTATTGTGCCAGTGTTGTTGCGACGGCAGCAGCCAAGTTCATAGAACGCGGGAGAAGATTTGGCAATGACGATCTGCTTCAGCCCCATTAAGGGAGTCGCGCTTAAATAACATCCCATTTACCCTGCGACCCATCCACCCGGCCACAGTCTTGTCCGGGCATTTTATTTTCAAGCTCATCCCTAACCTCTCAAAGCTAACTGTAGTGATGGCTGATCGACTGAGCAAGAGCCTCCAACGGCGCTAAGTTTTGCTGACCTTGAAGCCCTGACAAGGTTTCCTAAAACTCACAATGGCCTTGTTCCTCAGGAACAAGGCCATTCACATCTTGAAAGCTCAGTCTTCTAAACTAAGAATGCTGACTTTGTCGAGGCAAACTTAGATATACTTTTTAAGCGTATTGGCTAGCGTCGTTTTTGGTACAGCGCCAAC
>JBCDAJ010000039.1:0-45165 GCA_039185935.1 Cyanobacteria bacterium P01_F01_bin.56
AGTCCAGATTGCTCCAGCTATCGCCCGTGCCTATGGTGGATAGGCAGATCAGTCGACGCAGTCCGACTTTTTCCATCGCCTGGATAATTTGTTGGGTGCCCGCTGAGCGAATGGTGCTCTTTAACTGTTTGCCCGCACCCAATACACAGACCACGGCATCTTGCCCTCGAATGGCCTGCTCCACTGCCGCGTCATCCATCACATCTCCTTGGGCGACACTGAGTTGAGAATGTTGGATATTGAGCTTGGTCAGATTGCGGGCAAAGGCGGTGACGGTGTGGCCCTGTGCCAAAGCTTGCTGAACGACCTGACGGCCAACGGTACCAGTTGCACCAAAGATTACGAGTTTCATGGATTGATTCCTCAATGAAGACATCCATAGCCTACGAAGACTGACTGGGCGGCGCTTGCCATTTCTTGCGGGGTTGTCACTTTCTTGCGGCGACTTGTGAGACCGCAAGGTAACGCCTAAGATTGAGGGAAATTTCAACTTGCAAAGAAAAGTCTGAGATGTCCAGGTAAGGCATTGCCAGGCGATCGCGATTAGCACTGACGCTGCCTTGAACCGATGGCGCTTGAACAATCCCAGCCAGCCGATGCCTTTCCTGAGGATTCGCACTCAAGCGAGTCAACTCTAATCCTGGGAACCGAGACGATCCAGATTGAACAACTGCGATTTCCGCCAGGGGAAGGCGATTTCTATGCGGCAGCGGCCCACACACTGTTTGTGAATCTCACCTCGCGTCCCCAACCTTACTTACAAAAACAGGATGGGAAAACCCATACCGGACTATATCGCCACGGCGATATGTTGATTACCCCTGCCAATACACCGCTATTTGTCCGGTGGGAAGGAGATGAAAATTGCTTGCAGATTCAGCTTCCCGATGCATTCCTAAAGCGGGTGGCAGAGGAAACCTTGGGAAAGGATGGCGATCGCCTCACCTTAGTCCCGACCTTTCAAAGTCGCCAGCAGCAGATGGAAGCGATCTCGACACTGGTACTGGCAGAGATACAGCAAAGTCAACCCAACGGTGCGCTGTATTTAGACTCACTGGCCAATGTGTTGGCGGTGCAGCTGCTGCACAACTACGGGACAACCTCGGCCCAGTTGCCAACTTATGAAGGTGGTTTACCCACGTATCAGCTAAATCAGATACTCGACTACATCGATACCGGTTTAGCTGGGGATATCAAGCTGGCTGATCTGGCCGGATTGCTGAACATGAGTCCGTTCCATTTTGGGCGTATGTTCAAACAGTCAATCGGCCTTTCGCCCCATCAATACGTGATTCAGCAGCGAGTCGAGCGAGCGAAGACCCTTTTGAAACAGGGCGATCGCGCCATCATTGACATCGCCCTAGACTGTGGATTTAGCAGCCACAGCCACCTAACAAAAAAATTTCGTCAAATTACTGGCGTGACGCCAAAAGCGTTTAGAAGCAGCTAGCGATTGCGGCAGTCATCTGGTCAGTCCCATCTAACGAATCCGTCAGATCCGGTATCTCTCTTCAGATATTGAAATCGTAAACCCATCATTTCTAAATTAGCCCTCACTGACTGGCTACGTAAGCGATAATTGACCCTAAGGGTTTAAGGACAGCCACGTTGTTTCGGTGTGCAGCCGATGCCGCATTCGGATAGGCCATCTTTACGCAAAATCATCCATGTCGATATGGATGCCTTTTACGCCTCGGTAGAGCAGCGCGATGAACCGGCCTATCGCGGTAAGCCGATTGTGGTGGGTGGTACCCCAGAGCAGCGAGGGGCGGTCGCTGCGGCAAGTTATGAAGCCCGTAAGTTTGGTATTCGCTCGGCGCTACCGGCGCGGATCGCGCGTCAGCGGTGCCCCCACGTCATTTTTGTGAAACCTCGGTTTGACGTTTATCGAGAGGTCTCTCACCAAGTTCGAGACATTTTTGCCCGCTATACCGAGTTAATTGAGCCTCTCTCACTCGATGAAGCCTATCTCGATGTCACTCAAAATTTAGTTGAGGAAAGCTCGGCGATCGCGATCGCCCAAGCAATTCGTCACGATATTCATCAAGAGACTCAGCTGACCGCTTCAGCCGGAGTTTCCATCAATAAATTCCTTGCCAAAATTGCCTCTGGCATGAACAAGCCCAATGGTCTCTACGTCATTCGACCCGAGCAGGCTGCGGCTTTTATAGAGACGTTACCGATCGACAAATTTCACGGCATTGGTCGAGTAACTGCTAACAAAATGCACCAACTCGGGATTCAAACCGGGGCTGAGCTAAAACAGTGGTCAGAAACTGACCTGGTGCAAAAATTTGGCAAAGTTGGGCGATTTTACTATCGGGTAGCCAGGGGACAAGATGACCGTGTCGTTAACCCCAATCGCATCCGCAAATCAATTGGGGCCGAAAAATCCTTTTCTCCAGATTTAGAAACGCGATCGCAAATGCTGGCAGCCCTTAGCGCGATCGCTCAGCGGGTCGGGCAGCGAGCCCAAGAGCAGCATCGCGGTGGATATACGCTAACGCTCAAAGTCAAGTACGGTAATTATCGTCAAGTGACTCGCAGCCATACCCAAACGGCCCCCATTCGTGAAACCGACAAAATCATGACCTTGGGAACAGCCTTGCTGCATCAGCATGTCGATCCGCAGGAAAAAATCCGTTTACTGGGGTTGGCACTGTCGAATCTAGAACCTCTACCGTCAGAAACGCACTATGTTCAGTTGGCCCTTGATCTAAACCTGGTGCCAACCTATTGAGCCAACGTCTGGCACCGGCAACGACAGCGTTCTGAAACTACAGAATCGTCTCTAGGCTGCTATGGAGATTTTCGAGTTCAGTGACGAGCTGTAACTCTCGCTGATACTCTTCGCGCAGAAGTTTGACATAGCGATCGCGCTCTTCAATTGATCGCGCTTGCCCTAGCATGTAAATTGCCAGGTTCATATTCGACAATGGCTCTCGTAGCTGCTTAGAAATGCGCCTCATGGCGGTCAACGCCGCCATCACCTTGCCAGACATTTCAGGACGCTGGGGGGCTTGACGGGGCGCGGCCGATAACTCTTGTGCCGCCGAACGCTGGGTCGCGGCTAATTCATCACCGTCAGGCAGCGCCTGCCCCAGCGGCGACGGGTTCAACGCGGCGGCTTCTGCATTCACGGTAGAAGGTGGCTGAGCCTGAGCCGGTTCGTTATACATCGGCAAGCCCACCGCATACTGTCCTCGAATTTGATTAATCAGTGCCGCTAAGCCTGGCTTGGCAATACTATCTTCGGTCAAGTTAATGACAAGGGGTTCATCATCTATGTCTAAACCTTTGTCAGTCGAGGGTAGCAAGATGATGGGCAATGCCGTTTTTTTGAGTGAGGCGATCAGGAACTCCGTCATGGCTGGCCCTTCTCGTTTAGAAGTGTCCTCTAAAACAATTAGATCAGCTTGCTGAAAAGCCTTGAAATTTCTGGAATTAACTTGGCGCCAATTAACGGTCGTCAGTTGAATTCTTTTATCTAGGTTGAGGGCTGCACAAACTTTCCTTTGCTGGATTGAATTTTCCCCAACGACCAAAACCCTCTGCATAGTAGACACCCCAACCACTTATATATTGCTAGCTCTATAATTCTCCATTGGTAGCAGTGAGACTTATCAAAACCAGCATCAAATTAACCAACTTAAAGATTGGCCTTCGGAAGCCATTCTTCGAACTCTATTCTGTCAAAGGTTAACAAATGCAGAATTAAAGATGATGCCTTTTCGAATGAATTTTCCGAAAAGAATTGACAGTCTCCATAGGGGGTTTGACCCCTCACAAAAGGGGTTTGAGTCATGATTAAACCGATGAAGAATTAGTAAAGATTGTAAAAGAACATGGTTTGGAAATCAAAATTTAATTGATTTGAGATTACGTCTCATAGTTTTTGGCTCTTGAAAAACGGGCTAATATGGAGCTGTTATCACCTCTTTGATCAGCGAAATCAGATTGTCCAAACTAGATTGAGTTGCCTTGACTAGTATCGTGTGACGTAAATTTACACACCGTTTTCTAGACAGAGGAGCCGTAGCCAAGGGAAGCTAGAGACTAAAGTGGCAGGGTAACTTCTGCCATCGAGCATTAGAATTCAAGGTGCAGTTTTGCTGTGTCCAAAGATACAGGCTATACCGCTTTAGGTCTCGAAAAATTGGAGAATCATCGACCGTTTCTTGCTTTTTTATCATATGAGAGAGTTATTCGAACGATAAAAGTCTTGTTGATATTGTCGATTTCCCATGGCGCTCTCTAGCCAGGATGGATAGAGCACCTGTCACCTTTCAGCTCTTACCCTAAATTCTTCTTACAGGCTTGAAAAAAAGACTTCGCCCCCGTTCCTCGTCCCACTCCAAAATATGGGGCAAAGGGGTTGGAGGATAAGAGCCAGACCAGGATTTGCGCACCGTTGTTGAGAATTGCTGCTGCCGTCAGCGGAAAGTTGCTGATTGGGCGCGATCGCCCTAGCATGAGAGTTCACTCCACCTCACCACAAATCATGTTGGAAACGACCGACCTCAAGCGCGACCTCGCCACGCTCACCGACCGCCTGGGCAATGCTCAGGAGTATCTTTGACGTTGATGCCACGACTGCAAAAATTCAAGATTTAGAGCAGCAAGCTGCCCAGCCAGAGCTTTGGGACAATCAGGAACAGGCGCAACAGATCCTGCAGGAACTCAACGATCACAAAGCTCAACTTGAGCAACTAGAAACCTGGCGATCGCAGCTCGAAGATGCCGAAACTATTTTGGAATTGCTGGAAGAAGACACTGACGAAACCCTATTTGCGGAAGCTCAGGCAACCTTATTGGAGATGATGCGGGCTCTCGATCTCTGGGAACTGCAGCAAATGTTGTCGGGCCCTTATGACAAGAGTGGGGCCGTATTAACCATCAATGCCGGAGCGGGGGGCACAGACGCCCAAGACTGGGCCGAAATGCTGTTGCGCATGTATACTCGCTGGGCCGAATCACAAGGTTACAAGGTCGCCTTGGTCGAACAGTCTGAGGGTGACGAAGCCGGACTCAAGTCTGCCACTTTGGAAATTCAGGGACGCTATGCCTTTGGCTACCTCAAAGCAGAAAAAGGGACTCATCGTCTTGTCCGCATCTCTCCGTTTAACGCTAATGGCAAGCGCCAGACCAGTTTTGCCGGAGTGGAGGTAATGCCCATTTTGGATCAGTCGATTGAAGTCGATATTCCCGAAAAAGACTTGGAGATCAAAACCTCGCGCTCGGGTGGAGCTGGGGGGCAAAACGTGAACAAGGTAGAAACTGCCGTCCGCATTACCCACCTTCCCACAAGGATTTCGGTGCGCTGTACCCAAGAGCGATCGCAGCTACAAAACCGCGAAAAAGCCATGGCTCTGCTCAAGGCGCGATTACTCATCATTGCTCAAGAGCAGCAGGCCCAAGCCATTGCTGAGATTCGGGGCGACATGGTCGAAGCGGCCTGGGGTAATCAAATCCGCAACTACGTTTTTCATCCTTACCAAATGGTGAAAGACCTCCGCACTAATGAAGAAACAACTGCCGTTAGTGATGTGATGGACGGCGAGTTAGACCCCTTCATTCAGGCATACCTCCGCCAAGAAACCCAAATGGCCACAGCGTAGTCAACATCCCCGTCAGTGGAGGTTAGCTGCTTGTCCTCGCTGGTATCCGAGCCTTTCCTTAAAATAGAAGAGAGGTGCCGCAGGCGGTGAGGTTCACCCCTGCTGGCCGAGTCAGACGGTTGCTCTAGCATCACTTTAAGGCAGTTAAACGAGTGGCCATCCAGGCGGCGAAACTGAGGAAACTAGCGATCTTCAACGCTCTCATTCAGCCAGGAGCTCATTTCTGAAAGCTGTAGGGCTCTGCCCTTCCCAAAGGAGACTCTGAATTCCGCGCTCTGCCATCGCCACGGCTGACTCACGACCTCACCACTTAATGACCAACCTTTGTGGCGCATCATTACAGCATCAACAAATTCCATATAAGATCAGAATAATTTGGTTGAGCTAATGCCTCTTGCTGGCGATCGCGGTGGTGTCTGGGCAGTTGTTCAGCTTATGTTCTAGCCCCATCCGTAGACTCTTATGGCTCAAGTTTCAGAAACTCACGTATATCCCGTCCTTTGGCAAGATAATCACGTCCTGCTCATCGACCAAAGAAAATTGCCAAAAGACTCTACCGTCGTTTCGATTAATCGGTGTGAAGATATTTTGACAGCCATCGCCGCTCGCATTGTCCGTGGTGGGCCAGCACTTGGGATGGCAGCGGCCTATGGCTTATACCTCGGCGCAACAGCGATTCAAACCGATAATCGCACGGCCTTCTTAGAACGGTTAGAGGCGATCGCCGAGCAGCTCAAGAGTGTCCGGCCCGACAAAGCAAATCTGCTCTGGTCGATAGACTACTTGGTTAAGCAAGTTCGTCAAAGTCATGCCCCGGTCAATGAACTCAAGGCAGGGCTGCTCAAGACTGCCCAAAAAATTCAGCAAGATGATTGGGACATTTGTGTCGCGATCGGCCAGCATGGGTTGGCTGCCTTGCCCGCCGCTCCGGCTAAATTGACCCTTTATACCCATTGCAATCATGGGGCGTTAGCCACCTCTGGCTTTGGCACTTCGCTGGGCATTGTTAGAACGGCTTGGCAAGAGTCGCGACTAGCCAGAGTCATTGCGGGCGAAACCCGGCCTTGGCTGCAGGGATCACGCTTAACAGCTTGGGAATGTGTACAAGAAAACATTCCCGTCACGATTGTGACCGATAGTATGGCCGCCCACTGTATGAAGCGCGGCATGGTAGACGCTGTAGTGGTTGGGGCCGATCGCATCGCGGCAAATGGCGACACGGTGAATAAAATTGGCACCTATGCACTTGCCCTAGCGGCGAAGGCACACAACCTGCCTTTTTTAGTCGCTGCCCCGTTATCAACAGTAGATTTCAGCTTAGCCACCGCTGCAGGACTGGAAATTGCCCAGGGCCAGGGCAGTGATATCTGCCAATTAGGAGATACCATCACGTGCCCTGAGGAAGTAGAAACCTACAATCCCCTAGCGGATATCACTCCTGCCGAGCTCATTACTGCTGTGGTCACTGAGCATGGCGCGATCGCCCCTAATGAACTCAAAACCTTTGCCCAGCATCAAGACTGAAAATTTTCTGGCAACAGTTCGTCTGACCACAGCTCCTTTTGCTTAAGCCAGTCTTGACTAAACAAGCGAGACTGATAGCGGGCACCGCTATCACATAAAATCGTCACAATCGTGTGGCCAGGCCCCATCTGCTTCGCCAACTTCACCGCGGCACCGACATTGATGCCAACCGAGCCACCCATAAACAAGCCATCTTTGTACAGCAACTGATAAACCGTTCGCAGCGCCTCAGGATCCGTTACCTGAATGGCATCATCGGCAGGTGCCCCTGCCATATTTGCCGTTACCCGACCATTGCCAATGCCCTCGGTAATAGAGTTGCCGGATGAGCTGATTTCACCGGTTTTGACATAGCTATAGAGGCCACTACCCATCGGGTCAGCCACTACACAGCGCACGTTGGGATTTTTGTCTTTAAAGAACATTGCCGCACCGGCATAGGTGCCCCCGGTACCCGTTGCCGCCACCCAAGCGTCCACTTTGCCCGCCGTTTGCGCCCAAATCTCAGGCCCCGTTGTTTCATAGTGAGCCTGGCGGTTAGCCAGATTATCGAACTGATTGGCCCAAACAGCATTTGGCGTCTCTTCCGCAATGCGGGCTGAAACCTTGACGTAATTGTTGGGATTTTTGTATGGCACGGCCGGCACGGGACGCACTTCTGCACCTAGGGTACGCAGCATGTCCATTTTTTCCTGAGACTGTGTGTCAGAAATGATGATGAGGCATTTATAGCCCTTGGCATTGCAGATGTGGGCCAAGCCAATACCCGTATTGCCAGCCGTGCCTTCAACAACAGTGCCACCGGGCTGCAGTAACCCACGCTTCTCGGCGTCTTGAATGATGAAGAGCGCCGCTCGATCCTTGACTGAGCCACCCGGATTCAGAAACTCCGCTTTGCCAAGAATTTCGCACCCCGTTTCTTCACTAAAACTGTTGAGCCGAATGAGGGGAGTATTGCCAACGGTGCTGACAAAGCCTGGTTTGATATCCATCCTGAATACTAGCTAGAGGAACGACAGTCACTACATCTGCCTATCCTAAAGGGTAATGGCGACCGGAAAAGGGTTAGCCAAGAAATAAGGACACCTGGGTCATGCCGTGCTGCTACGAAGACATAGCAAAGCTCCTGGCTATCGCGCTCTCTATCAACGCCATATGCGACTTTTCTGGAAGGTCGATGAATTTTGCCTTGGCCCCGCCGACAATCAGCGCAGAGCACGACATCTCTAGCCTTTTGCCAAACGTTGAAAGCCAGACGTCAAGACCCCTTCAAGCTTCTCCCCGTTCCACTACTCGTGAGCAGAAGTCTCTTGCCCCTGCTAGTGCTCAGTGGCGGAAACCGCCCTACCCTTATCGCTTTTAGGCTCCCCCTAACTCTCTACTCCCCCACCCTTTGGAAACCGTGTGCAAATTTACGCCGCCCGGCCCTAGATCTGTCAGGCATGAGTTGGGACAATCAAACCCGAGATAGTTGCTCGTCAAATCCATCAACGGCTGTCCTTAACCCTGCAGTTTCGCGCTTGATGGCCAAGATGGTCTCAGGGCATCAATTCATGCCAGCAATTTGAGAAAGTCCCATCAACTCCTGGAAAAGAGTGCTTTAGATTGATTATTCTGAACCTTATAGCCGCTGATTTTTTGGAAAAACCTATGGTCATAGTGCAACGATTGCTCATGGTACTCACCGTAGGAGTCATGAGTCTGGTCTGGATGCCGTCCCTCGCGATGGCACAAGACTATCCGCTCCCACTGTCTTTCAGCAATGCAGAGCTGCGAGGGCAGGATTTTCAAGGAGAGCAACTGCAAGCAGCAGAGTTTTCTAACGCCAATATATCGGAGGCCAATTTCACTGGAGCCGATGCACGAGGGGCTATTTTCAGTGCTTCTGTTGCTCGGGCGACTAATTTTCATGGCGTTGATTTCTCAACGGGCATGTTAGATTCGTCAAACTTCACTGGCGCTGATTTCTCAGACGCGATTTTGGTCGACACCATTATGCTGCGCTCCACTTTTGATGATGCCAACATCACGGGCGCTGACTTTTCGGGCGCTTTACTAGATGGGGCACAAATGCAGCAGCTCTGCAAAATCGCCACTGGAGTCAACTCTCAAACCAGGGTGGCTACTCGCGATTCCCTCGGTTGTCGTTAGGCTGTAACCGTCACTGGACGAGGCGTTAAGGGCAGCTCTAAGCGATCGCCTACCGCCGGTGCCAAGACTTGAATGGACTTTCCCCTAGCCGCTAGCTGTTCACGGAGTTGTTCCGCCCCACCAGAAGCTTTGAGAATGGATACCAGCAACCCTTCATAGATTGTTTCTTGGGCATCAGTTGTTGGCAACATCACCTGAGGCTCTAGCCAATCAGCTAACTCATCAGCACTTTTGAGGCCGCGAATGATCGGGCCAACCAAAGGCAACGACAACGTCAGCATCGGGGTTAACACAACATCGACCGGGGCTTCTTGCTGCAACTCCTTTTGGTGATAGCCGTGGGGCTCGTAAAACAGCTTAAATCCGGTGGCCATTTCCGTAACGATATAGCCATTTTCTAACAGCGTGGGGCCAATAGGAGAACCCGGGACGGCTTTTACGGTCACGCCACCGAGGCTTGTGGCCTCTCCATGGTTGAGCACTGTCACATCAGTAAAGCCCAACTCTCGCACCACCTTTGCGGCATTCGGTGACCCCACCACAGGAATTGACTTATCGAGAGCCTGCAATGTGGCTGGATGAGCATGGTCTTCTAAACCTTGGGTCAACAAAATGAAGTCAACATCATCAGGCAGCGATTGTGGCTGCTTTTTTTCACCTTTAAATAGCCAGGAAGCATTGCTAAAGGTCAGAGAGCCAATCAACCAGGGGTCAACGAGAATCTTTTGATCAGCGATTTCCCATAGCCAGCTATTGTTATCGAGCCAAGTCGTGAACATGAGAATGACGGTTTTACATCTCTTTACAGTTTAATGGGTTTGTCAGCCGTGCGCGTAATTATGATTCGTAAATGCTTTTGAACGCACAAACCCATGGATTGTTAACGTGTCTCAGGGGCTGATAAGGGCAGTCCTGCTGACAACCAACAGGACTTACGCGGTTAAATCATATTTTGGCCCCTGCAGCCCCAATACTGGAGAAATCGGATTCAGCATCCTCCAGGACTGAGGCATTGAGGGGACTTTTGCCTCAGTCCTGAGACAAGTCGTTTTGATACCCCAATTTTTAGATGGGCGAGCCTTCTAAACAATTACTCAAACTGGCCCAGAAGCTCTTTGTTGATGAGGGCGATCGCACAGCCTTCATACAGGCGCTATTGGTGCCGTCACCGTTTGCCCCTACCCTGTTATGGACTAAGCCCCAACCGGTTGATTTGGCCTGGTCAGTATTGCCGCCTTTGCCTTGGCAACCGCCTCAGGTTGATCGGTTAGCCCATGACCTACGCCCTGGACGGCATCCCCTTCATGCGCAAGGCAATTACTATTGCTTAGACTTCTCGTCGGTATTTGCAGCGTCGCTGCTGCAGGCAATTACGGAACCGATTAAAGTCGCGATCGATCTCTGCGCGGCTCCCGGTGGCAAGAGCTTATGTGCCTGGGTCATGCTGCAACCGAAGCAGTTGCTATGCAACGAGGTAATTCGTAAACGAGTCAAAATTTTGATTGCTAACTTGAAGCGCTGCGGAGTGATGGAAGCGATCGTTTTAAACCAGGATCCCGCTACCCTAGCGACGCATTTGCCTCACTCTGCCCAACTCGTCTTGGTCGATGCCCCCTGTTCTGGGCAGTCTTTGTTAGCCAAAGGTCAGGATGTGCCGGGATGCTTCCATAAAGTGACCCTTAACCGTAATGCCAATCGGCAAAAGCGAATCTTGGCCCAGGCGGCGCAACTCGTCGAGTCAGAGGGCTATCTGCTCTACTCAACCTGCACCTATGCGCCCGCAGAAAATGAACAAGTCTGTCAATGGTTTCTCAAGCGGTTTCCCGATTTTCAAGGGATAAAAGTAGACGCTCTGGCCTCTTATCAGTCGCACTTAACACAGTTGCCTTGTTATCGGCTATGGCCACAGTCTGGTTTAGGAGCTGGGGCCTTTGCCATGCTGTTCAGACGGCATCGGGGAGAACAGCACCCCCTGAATGAAGAATTTTTGACCCAATACCAATTCAAGTTACGGGCTGGCCCCTTGAGCTGAATAAATCACCGTTAGAGGATTGAGAGATGCCAGCCACACCGCGATCGCTCATTTCTTGAATATGGCTTAGGTGGCTGACCTAGCAGAATGCGGAATGCGGAGGAAGGAATGCGGCATTGAATGCCGATCAAATATCGGTTTCAACCATTTGAGAGGACCTGATTAAAGTGCGGCTTGCTGTAATTGATATCCATTATAAAAAGCGACTGCTAATAGACTTAGCAGCCGCCGTAAAGCATAGCTTGGGTACGAGGTGATGCCTCAGCTTTATACAGCAGACCCCACGCCCGCATACGCACCATAAAAGAACAAGCCAACCACAACCAGTACGCCAGTGCCAGCAACGGTTGCCACAATCCACAGAGGAATTTTTCCGTTCTTAATCATCTCAATGCCTCCCACTTAAAAACTAATCAACACAACAACAGCACAAAGCCTTCCAAGACAGATCACTTCTCCCGGCTTAATTGAAGAAATAGCTGGAAAACAACAGGCCAGTAACAAACACTAACAACAAACCTAAATATAAGGATGTCCGATTGAGTTCAACTGGTTGCTTATTCGGATTTTGCTTCCGTTCCACTGATCTGCTCCTATCGTTGAATAAACTGCATAGCGGCGATCGCGCCTAAAAAGAAAACGCTTGGAACGCCGAGAGTATGTACGGCTAGCCACCGCACCGTAAAAATGGGATAAACCGTAGGTTCGTTTGGAGTATTTACCATGTTCTTGTTACCAACTTTCTCAAATGCAATAACGTGTCATCGAGGCCTTGCAGAAACCTTACTGGCCCAAAAATTCTTTAATCTGTTGCTCTGCCTCATAGCGGTCAGACACAATCGGTAGCTCCATTTGGTTGCTCTGGTAATACTCATTAGGACGAGGTGTACCAAAAGCATCGTAAGCCAAGCCAGTGCTCACAAAGAGCCAACCAGCAATAAACAGAGCGGGAATTGTAACGCTGTGAATGACCCAATAGCGAATACTGGTAATAATGTCGCCAAATGGCCGTTCGCCGGTATCACCTGCCATATCTACCTCTCATGTAACGTGTGTATCGATCATATTACTTAATGATACGGAACTCAGGAATCCATCACAAGTTAGATCCTAAGTTGCCGCTCACCAGCCACCGTATTCAAACGGCCTGCGAGCCTGCATATCGCAGCAGATAGCCATTCTGGCCCAAGATAAATCCTTGCTCTGGTGTCTTAAACACAATCTTGTAGAGATTAGAGGGCACCTGATCGACATCTGCATCCTTAAACCAGGTCAAACCATCATCAGGACTGAAATAGAGCGTGCCACTGCCACCTGAAACCCAGAGTTCTTCAGGAGTCCGAAAAGCGGCATCCAAAAAGCCCCAACTGCTGGCCAGCTCGGGAGTAATCGGCTCCTGCCAGTCATTCTCTTCACCCGTCAGAGAAAACTGAATTTGCCCACCCCGCTCTAAAAGCCATAGCCCACCATTTTGGTCAAAGCCAATGCTCTGTAAACGGCGAGAACTTTCGCGGTTGTAGGGTTGCCACTCTAATTCCCCAGGGGTCCACAAAGAGTAAAAGTTACCGCGTGAAGACACTGCCGCATAACTCCCCTCCGGACTGCGGCTCATATTGCGCACGACACCAACAGCGCCCAGTACTAAACCCTTCCAGTTTTGACCGCCATCCCGCGTCCGATAAATCGCGCCGACATCAGTCGCTAGCTCTGCTTCCTGCGTAGCCAAGGCTGTAATGAGGAATGGCTTACCAGGCAACTTATCACTGAGGGGGACCCGCTCCCACGTGTCTCCGCCGTTAGTCGTATGCAACAGAATCTGCGGCTGACCTGCCACCCAGCCTTCATCCCCCACGAAACTAACTGAGGTAAAGGTAAAGCCTTGCTCACCTAAATCGAGCGCTCGCGGTGACCAGGTTCTGCCACCGTCAAGGGTTTCCATCAGAGTATTGCGGCTACCAACCAACCAACCATGCTCAGCATCGCCAGTGAAGGCAATATCTGAGAAGGTCGCTTCTGTATCTAGGTGCACCACTTCCCAAGGATTATCTTCCAGATTTGGCAGAAATGCACTGCTGCAGCCAAAACACAGAAACGCGATCGCAACAATTGCCCCAAACTTTCGTAAATGACCTAATAAACTACCCATGCCAGCTCAACATCCTTAAGCCATAACAACATCAAAGCTCATACCGTCGCCATACGCACCAGGCATCATCGCAAACCGTAGAGACTAAGAAAAAATAAAAAACCCGCCGCCAGCGCGCTAAAAATCAGAATGTTTTTCTGTCCAGGAGTGAGCGTGTTAACGCCTAGCCCGTAATTGAGGTTCTCTTTGAAACCCGATGGCGTCCCAGCTGGTCCCACACTGGCAAAGCGCTTTTTTTGGGCACCGCAGACTGGGCATCGCCAATTTAGCGGCACCTCTTGAAACATCACCCCGGACGGAATATTGCTGCGGTCATCGCCTTTGACTGGCTCATAGGTGTAACCGCAGGCCAAGCATTCAAAGCGATCCATATCCTGCGGAGTTAATGGTTCTTCCGGCTCTGATACAGCCTCTGCACTAGCTTCAATGGCCGATGCCGCAGTGCTCCCAGTAGCCACTTGATCATCCTCCAAGTCAATTGGATCAGCTTGTGGATTGGGCTCAGTTGACATCCCTAACTCCCCTTAACGGCTTTACACACAATCAGCAGGCCAGTTTGTCAAAACCAACCAAGTACTGAATCCTAGAAAAATGAAATAATTGTTACTAATTATGACATGGCGTAGAACTTTATCTCAGCTTTGTCCATTGGAACGACTGCCGTTAAGGAATTCTCTCAAACCACCAGGTTAGGTATAGGGCTACCTAATAAACCACATGGGAACTGTAAAACACTGAGCTTCTGAGAACGGCCTGAAGTTCAGGCAAATGTAAACTATTATGGAGGTATGTACAGTGGAATGCTGTGCATGATCGTGAGTGAGGATTCGCAGTGTTTGTCTTAAACGGGTACGAATACCTACTGGTCTCTACCCTTCTTTGTGGCTCAGTGCCGATCTTGGCATTAGGAGTTGCTTACTTCCTGAGATCAAAGCGTCAAGGACCTAGCCGTAGAACCACCTACGAATCAGGCATGGAACCTATTGGTGGAGCCTGGATTCAGTTCAACATTCGCTACTACATGTTTGCTTTGGTGTTCGTCATCTTTGATGTCGAGACGGTGTTTTTGTATCCGTGGGCAGTTGCCTTCAGTAAGTTGGGGCTGCTGGCATTTATTGAAGCCTTGATCTTCGTTGCGATTCTTGTAATTGGTTTGGTGTACGCATGGCGAAAAGGAGCGTTGGAATGGTCATGAATCCTGAAGGAAAGATTCAAATGCTGGCTCCTGACGAGCGGCTAGCAAATCCCGTTGGCATTCCTACGGTGACTCAAGATCTTTCCGAGAATGTCATCTTGACCACAGTGGATGACTTGTACAACTGGACTCGCTTGTCTAGTCTGTTTCCGCTGTTGTATGGCACAGCCTGTTGCTTTATTGAATTCGCGGCCATGTTGGGCTCACGATTTGACTTTGACCGTTTTGGTCTAGCCCCACGGGCCTCTCCCCGGCAGGCCGATCTGATTATTGCTGCTGGCACGGTCACAATGAAGATGGCTCCTGCCCTCGTGCGTCTCTATGAACAGATGCCTGATCCAAAGTACGTGATTGCGATGGGCGCTTGTACGATTACGGGTGGCATGTTCAGCATGGATTCTCCGACCGCAGTTCGCGGTGTAGATAAGCTGATTCCAGTGGATGTTTACATTCCCGGCTGTCCTCCTAGGCCAGAGGCAATCTTTGACGCCATTATTAAGTTGCGGAAAAAAATTGCCGCAGAGTCTTGGATTGACCAGGCCGCGATCGCTCAGACTCATCGTTACCACACCGTCAAGCACCAGATGCAGTCAGTGTCACCCATTTTGACCGGCAAATACCTGCAGACGGGTACTCATGAGGCTCCTCCTAAGGAATTAATGGCGGCAATGGGGATGTCGATAGAACCTTCTTTGGCGGCAGCAAAGCAGGAGAAAGTGAATGGCTGAGGCAGATGTCAATCCAGGAACGCCGGCTGCAGAAAGTTCTATCATCGAGGCAGGCTCTGTTTCCACGTGGTTAACGGAAAATGGTTTTGGGCATGAGTCCTTGGCCCCTGATCATCTGGGAATTGAGGTCCTTACTGTGGAGCCACAGTTCTTGATTCCAGTGTCGACTGCCCTTTTTGCTTATGGGTTTAACTACCTGCAATGCCAGGGTGCTTATGATGAGGGGCCCGGTAAGCAGTTGGTGAGTTTTTATCACTTGGTCAAGCTGAGTGATGATGCTACCGATCCTGAAGAGGTCCGCGTCAAGGTCTTCCTTCCGCGAGAGAATCCCAAAGTTCCATCGGTTTATTGGATCTGGAAGGCTGCCGACTGGCAAGAGCGTGAAAGCTATGACATGTACGGCATCGTCTACGAAGGACATCCTAATCTCAAGCGATTGTTAATGCCTGAAGATTGGGTAGGTTGGCCCCTTCGTAAGGATTACATTTCGCCTGACTTTTACGAGCTTCAAGACGCTTATTAAGGGTCGTTTGCTGTTGATGTCGTCCTGATGGATATCCGCATGCCGGTGATGGATGGTATTGCGGCTACTCGTGAACTATTACGTCAATCCTCGACAAGGAAAGTGCTTGTGGTCACCACCTTTGAGGAGGAGGAACTGGTGCAGCAAGCCGTCCAGGTAGGGGCCGTGGGCTATCTACTCAAAGACACCCCATCTGAAGAAGTGGCTCAGGCTATCCGGACGGTCCATCGTGGCTATGCTCAATTTGGTCCGGGCATTCTGCCCAAGATGATGATGCCCCAGATACTGTCCCCCAAAGCCGAAGATTCTGCCTGGTTTTGAAGAACTGACACCCCGCGAGCGAGAAGTGCTGGCACTGATTGGTCAGGGCGCTAGTAATCGCGAAATTGCCCAAACCTTATTTCTCCCAGAGGGGACGGTCAAAAATCACGTGACCAATATTTTAGGGCGCCTGGGACTCCGCGATCGCACCCAGGCAGCCCTACTCGCTGTGTCTTTACCTTTAGACGATTAGATACGTACCTTTAGAAATAGGAGGTATGGTGCTTGGCTGTGAGATAGCTTTGAAATCCTTGCTGGGGCTGCCAGGTAATTGCTCCGTCTCGCCGTGTCCAAAATACGCTAACGCCTCTTTGCTGCAGGTCTCGTTCTGTCGATGCTGGCAAGTCTGACCCGTAACAGATAATGGTTTCTGGATTAACGACCTCTAAAAGTGCCGCACTGAGTTCACTGCCAGACCAAACGAGTACCTGGCTCTGCAGCGCTGCCCCTGCCTTTGCTAAGTGATCCTGCGTTGCCAGTGGGAGGTCAGGTAGCAGCAACCAACTTGGTTGACCGCTCAAACGCACAATCGGATTTTCGGCCCCTAACAGTTGCACAGTGAGCTTTCGGAGAGGTGTACTAGTACCCGCCTCCAGTAAATGAAATTGACTATTTGAGGCGAGTTCTGCTGAGGTTGGATCTGAACTGTAGAGGTGTTTAGTGGGAATATGCGCTAAGAGATCTTGCCAACCGCTCTGATAGTCAGGGCTAAACGGGAGTGCGATCGCTGACTCGATTTGATTGACACCGGCTTGCGTCAAAAATGGCTCAACCGTATAAAAAGCTGTTTTCGCATCGCCACTATTGATCAATGTCGTGTGACCATGATCTTGTTGCACCCAAATCAACTCATTGCCAGCGGCCAGCACTGTAATTTGCTCTTGCGTCAACCAACGCCATCCCATTGGACAGAGGATGATCGCGAGGAAGGCGATCGCCAATAGAGGTTTGAGCACATGATGATGGTTTCGCACCAACCATGCCCCACCCCAAAGACCCAATAAGACACCGTACAATCCAACGAGTTGCCATAGAGAAATCTGACCAATAGCGATCGCACTACCAGGCAAGTGACTGCTAGCCTGGGCTAACCACAGCAGCATGGTGGCTGGGTAGTAAAGCAAGCTGGCCATCATGCTGCCGACCCACGGCAAAACAATGGCCAAAGCACTGCTCACGATGCCACCAAGACTGACAATAGTCACTAGCGGCATGGCAACTACGTTCAGCGCCACACCCAACCCCGCCAAAACGTTGAAATGATATAGCGTCAGTGGCAGTGTCCATAGGGTGGCGGCCATTGGCACTGCAATTAAAGATGCGACCATCACAGGGAGCCCGTCGAAATAGCGCATTAGCACTGGCACGGTGACAATTAGTCCCCAAGTGGCCATAACACTGAGCTGAAAACTGACATGCCAAAGCCAATGGGGGTTGAACAACAACATGAGCGTCGCAGCGACCAGTAAAGCTCCGGTAGGTATGACTTTGCGCTCCATAGCCAGACCCATCAGGGTCGCCACACCCATCAACGCCGCTCGAATGACGCTGGTCGGTGCCCCGGTCAGCGCAACGTAACTGATCAACACTCCAGAGCCAATGATGAATAGAGTTTTGCCAGAGCGAGAGCGCCCTGCAGCTAACACTATTCCCAGCAGCAGCGATACATGAAATCCAGAGGCCGCAATCGTGTGAGCAAGCCCAACTCGCCCAAACACTGCTTGAATCGCCATGGGCAAGTCAACCGCTCTGTGCCCCAAGGCCATGGCACTCACGAGTTGCCCTAAAGGACTGCCCAGCGCTCGCACCTGAGTGCGAACAATGCGTTGACGGAGCTGCCAGAGTCCCCAACCCGTTGCCTCGTTAAACCGTAGCTCTTCTGCAACCAGGCCGGTAAATGCTCCCCTTTGTGCCAGATATGTTTGAAAGTCGAAGCCATTGGGGTTCATGGCTGGTTGAGGGCGATAGAGATGCCCTCTGGCTTTTATCCGCTGTCCCGAGTGCAAACCCGTGACTTGGAGCAGAGGTGCCGTCACATACACTCGGCCTTGGACAGGAATTTGAAAGGTCGTTGTGCCCTCAGCATCCAGCACTTGCAACTGTTTCACCGCCACCAAAAACCGCCCCTTTGAGTCACGGTTCAATCGAGGGTCTTCGATCGCTCTACCCACAATGACTTGGTCGGCAGCGATCGCGTCAGCTCGTTCTACATAGGCACTGATGTCTTGCGAACCAGCAACTGGCGCTCTGGCGGTCATGTAGGTCGCCGCCAATAAGATGACAACGCCCAAGCTGCACCACTGGGCTACTTGCCAACCTAATCGCCAACGTCGGGGTGCGAAGCAACCCCATCCGACGAGTGCCCCGAGTCCGATAATGCCTGACCAGGGAATCGCGAGACTCCCAAATTGTAAGTAACCCGCGATCGGACTCGATAGCAAACCTACGATGTAGGCAAAGCACAACGCCAAACCCAAAGAAACACCCATAGCATAGTTAGTAGCAACCCCACTCTAGAAATCCCCATTGAAGGAGATTAACTACCCTCGATGGAAGGGATTAAAACCACCTATTCTTGTGCACTGGATCACGGTGTCGGCAATAGTGCGGAGGGCCTAAAGGGCCTCAGGAAATCTACGGACCGATTCACAATTCATATCCGCCTCGCCCTTTCAAACGTTTCGAATCGCTTCACCTAATCAGGATTCTGAGCCTTTATCTACAAGCATGAGCGAATATCAGACGAGCTTTAATTGGTATCACAAGCTACCAATTAGTTGTCTAGACCTACTGCCATCCAAGAATTTAATGAAGGGAATGTAAGGTATGAAAATTCTCGAATAGGTGACATCGCTGTCGTCTCAGCAATTTTGAACCGTTATCTTCAGAATTGTGACAGTCGTATTCGGGTAACAACCATGTCTCTTTCTGTTTCGAAAATCGCTGTGGCAACGGGTCTTGCCACGGGTGCACTAGTCTCAAGTTTCGGTACGGGTAACGCTTCCGCAGTTGGGTTCGATTTTGAGACCACTTACTTTCAGAATGATGCACCCACCGGTGACATCTTGTTGAAGTCTGTACAAATTGGCGACGAAATCATCGAGGAGTTCTCTTTTGTTGTTGGTGCCGAGATCACTTACAACGACTCGGTTGAAGAAGACACCAGTAATTCAGGTGCAGCTAGTGCCGATAAGGGGGATAACGCAACTGGCGGCGTAGTACAGAATAATCTCAGTGAAAGTGAAGAGGATGCTGAAGCAGTCGTTGCTAATCTGAGCACTAACAACCTTAACCACATCATCGACACCGAAGATGATGGAGCATTCACCATTGATTTGAAATTTGGTAGTGCCATTGACAACCTCTTGATTTGGGAAAGAGGTAAGAACAGCGACTTGGGCATCGTTGCATTAGATGCTGCTGGCAATGAGATTGGTGAGAAGCTCACAATCACCCGCAATCTGTGGAATGATGCGGGTTATTCCATTGACACCACTGAGATTGACGAAGCCCAGGAAGTCGGCTCTCTCGGGATCAACATTTTCTCTGACCTCGGGATAGAGAGCGGTGCTGTTGAGTCTATTCGCTTCTTTAGCGAGAGTGGATTCAATGGTCCTGACTGGAAGTTTGTCGGTACTGATGCCGCTCGGGTACCTGAGCCCGCATTTGTACTTGGCTTCACCATCATTGGTGGGGCGCTAGCTTGGCAGAAGCGTGCTAAGGCGGCTTAACCCGCTTGTGTGGGTGCTCTGATTGTGAGCACAGGTAAATCAAAAAAGGAGCTAGTGAACACTAGCTCCTTTTTTGATTTAAATCTAAGCAGCCTCAAACATTTGCAATACATCCAGTCTTTGAGGCTAAAAGTCAAGCTTTGAATTTCTCAATAATCCGCTGCATGGCCGTTTCCACATTTTCCCGGCTATTAAATGCTGAAATCCGGAAATAACCCTCTCCGGCAGCGCCAAACCCAGAGCCCGGAGTACCCACGACATTGCAAGCATGAAGCAGTTTATCGAAGAAATCCCAGCTAGAGAGGCCGTGGGGCGTTTTCACCCAGACGTAAGGGGCATTAACTCCGCCATAGGTCTGAATCCCTGCCTCAGAAAGTTTTTCGCGGATAATGCGGGCATTTTCCAGATAAAACTCGATGAGCTGACGCACCTGCTTTTGTCCGGCTTCGGTGTAAACTGCTGCGGCACCCCGCTGCACAATGTAAGACACCCCGTTGAATTTGGTAGCTTGGCGACGATTCCATAGCCGATGCAAATCGACTTCTGTGCCATCTGAAGCTTTAACTCGAATCGTTTTAGGCACTACGGTAAAAGCGCAACGGGTTCCCGTAAAGCCAGCATTCTTGGAAAAGGAGCGAAATTCGATCGCACAATCTCGCGCCCCCGGAATCTCATAAATTGAGTGGGGAATATCGTCTTCGGTAATGTAAGCCTCGTAGGCTGTATCAAATAGCAACAGTGAACCATGGGTATGGGCATAGTCGACCCATCGTTGTAAATATTCGCGGGTAGCTGCTGCCCCAGTAGGGTTATTAGGAAAACAGAGATAGATGAGATCAACCTTACTGCTGGGAATCTCCGCCGTAAAATCATTGGCTGCTGAAATCGGTAAGTAAATGAGCCCTTCGTACGTGCCGTCTTCTTTGCCAGGTCCGGTGTGTCCGGCCATTACGTTGGTGTCGACATAGACGGGATAAACGGGGTCAGTGACGGCAATCGTGTTGTTGTGGCCAAAAATGTCGAGAATGTTGCCGCAGTCACATTTGGAACCATCAGAGATAAAAATTTCGTCAGCAGTGATGTCACAACCGCGAGACTGAAAGTCATAGCGAACAATCTTTTCGCGCAAAAACTCATAACCCTGTTCGGGGCCGTATCCTTTGAAAGAGTCGCGATCGCCCATTTCTTCAACCGCTTGGATCATCGCACTGCGACACGCTTCGGGAAGGGGCTCAGTCACATCGCCAATACCCAGTTTAATGATCGGTGCATCGGGATTGGCATCAGCAAACGCGTTGACCCGACGGGCAATTTCCGGAAAGAGGTAGCCTGCCTTTAACTTCAAATAGTTTTCGTTAATTGTGACCATGTGAGAAAGAAACTCGATTGCACTGTTCCTAGATCAGCTTACTTTGATCTGGGGTCAGTGCATCTAGTGAGTCAGCGGTTGCCAGTTGATTGAGCCGCGATTTCTCATCTAGCAGTTGAAGTTACCGGGCGGCCGAGTGTTGTCACATATAAGACGGCTTCATCTTCAGGAATGCCCAGCACATCGTTGACCTGATCATCAAAAAAGCCCCCAATGCCGCTCACGCCTAACCCTAATCGAATCGCCGCTAAATTGAGCCGCTGTCCTAGATGTCCGGCATCCAGATGCAGGTAACGATAGGCGCGCTCGCCATGGCGTGCGATCGCGGCTTTTAAGTCAGCCGTGTGAAAAATGACGGCTCCCGCATCATGGCCCAAGTTTTGACCCAGACAAAGATACTGCAACTCGGCTTGAAAGTTCTTGAAGCGGATTTGTCGTAACTCTTGATTAAAAGGGGCGTAGTAGTAGCAGCCGGCATCCAAGCCATTGATGCTGGAAACCGCGACAAAAGTCTGGATCAAACTGATATCGCAGTAGTCCGGATCACCATCTAAACCCTGGTCGATGTAATGGTGTGGTTGGTAAACAAAATCTAAAACGGCGCTGAGTTCTTCTCGGGTCAGAGGCTCTCTACTAAACACCCGAGTCGAGCGACGTCGAAGAATCGTTCTTTCTAAGCCTTGTAGGCGGTCGTCCCAATTGATTGGGGACGTCAATGTTGAAACTTTGAGGCAAAATGAGAAGTTGTACTTGTCATCAGGGAGCGCCGCAGGGGCAGGCCCCGCTTGGTCTGACAGACTCTGCCGACGACTACTCCACCGGAAGTTGTTGTCTTGGGCAATAGAGGTGGCTTGGTGAATGAACGTTAACAACTCACCATCGGGTAAGCGCGGTAGCTCTACTAATGGCAGGCTGGGTTGAGTAGTCGTTAAATGGGGTAAATTTTGCTCGACCTGTAGTAAATCTGCCAGAGCCGCCACGGCGATCGCACTTTCTGCTTCAGTATCCAAATACAGCAATCGATTGATGGCTGGGTCTACGTAGCCGCCAATCAAGTGCGGGCGATAGTCAACAAGTGAGCCCGCCAGTTCTAAGTTTCCTAGTATATGCCCGGCATCCAAACAGATCCGGCGATAGGCGCGATCTTGATATCGCCAAGCCGAACGATAAAAGACACTGGTTAGAACAACCGCGATTTGCGTGGTTTCCAGCGCTGGGTGCCAAAAACACGCCTCTTGTAAGGCTTGCCAAGCGTGATCTTCCCAAAACCGCCACAGGGCATGAGTACGAACCTGGTAGTTGTATAACCCCGCAGGTAAAAGCTGATTGCCCCGCGACACCAGATAAATTTCGGTAGGATACAACCCCCCAGCAGAGGGGGCGGCCCGCAGGTAAAAGTTCTCCCCCGAACGAGTTTGAAGCTGGCCGGTCAAGCCATAGACGTTAATCAGAAAGTGCGACAGTCGCGCCCAAGCTCGCTCGTTATTTGAGGCTTGAACGTCAACTTTCGATTCGTCTAGGTAAGGCTTGAGATCAAGCTCAGTGCCCAGGCGATAGGTCTTAAAAGGCTCTGGCTGCGGCCCTTGCATGCCTCCAGCGGCTCGAGCAATGGAATCAGGGCTGTATTTGGTGCGATCGTGAAAATGTTCTGCAACAGAATTAGAAAAGCTCATAATCTTTCAGCTTTGGCTCGCGTAGGACCCGATCGAGATCGATTCAGGGATCCGAGAATAGGCGTTTTCGCAGACACTCTACAGTTTGATTAATAGTATCTGTCTACCCCCTTGAATGGCCACTTGCAACGAAGCAACAAAACTCCGTTACGTCTATTGTGATTCTCTGCTGAACACATCCTATGGCCTGAAAATAGACTAAGGCGGCTGGCAAAAGGCGCCCTAGGATTGGCGCGTTGAGAGTTTTCCAGCAGGCCACCGTCAGCAGCCAAGGGGATGGCAGAATGTGGAATTCTGAATAAGAACGATGACCATGTGGTCATTCCAGAAATCACAACTGTCCTGATTTAATTGCCGATTGCTACACCTAGTCTAGAAAAGTAACAAGAGCTTGCGCCATCTAGAAATCAACTCACTGCAAGACTCAAATTAGCAAATCTAATTGCTTATATAAATTTCACTTTTTTACTCAGACGCAGATAAATCTATTGAGGCAAAGCAACCCAGAAAAATCAGTCTGCGTGATAAGTAATCTGATTATTCATGGCTGGAAGTGCCGATCATTTTTTATCTGTCGATCTTTTTTTATTACATGTTGTCAGCACTGAGCAGGATTCCCAAATAAATCAAAAGACATCTTTAAGACCGTTAGATTAAGAGGCAAAACGCTGTAACTTAACAACTGTTAACTAAGTTTCATGGAGGGCACGACTCGTAACACCCATGAGAGGAAGCGATTTCCGAAAAGGTTTTTCCATCTGTAGGTACTGAACGCTTGCCTGTCTGGAGTTACCTGTGTCAAATCTCAGGTACTTAGGTTTTTACCTTGAACAATTCAGCTTTTAGCGAGCGCTATTGTTCGCTAGAGCGTTCTTTTATCTGGCTGTCGAAATTATTGCCGCATCATGAGCGTAGCTTCTTTACCCTAGAGCGCCATAGTTAGTGGCGAAAGTGTGGCTAAGCCAAGATATCAAGGTTTTCTTAAAGTCCTGTAAAGGTTCGGTTTTTCTAAGGCTTAATCAGCATTCAATCAAGTTTTGAGCTATATGAAGAGTTTGAATTTTAAGGATCTATTATCCCGTTACCAATCCGGTGAACGCCAATTTCAAGAAGTTGTTATTACGCAAGCAGATGCGTTTCAATGTGATTTACGAGATATTAAATTATCTGCAGCAGTCATTGGTAATGCTTACTTACCCTACAGCAATTTGAGTCGAGCAAACTTGCAAGATATTGTCATCAAGCAGGGTAACCTTTGTGATGCCAAACTTTCCAATAGTGACCTCAGCCGGGGGCAACTAAGTGGAGTCAATCTCTCACGAGCTGACCTACGCTATAGCTGCCTACGGCGAGCAAACCTTATCAACTGTAATCTAACTGGGGCTGACCTGACTGGGGCTGACCTGACTGGGGCTGACCTAACTGGGACTGATCTGACTGGGGCCGAGCTATCTAATGTGCAGATGCATGACACCTGTTTAGTGGGGGCAACACTCTTTCGGGCTTCTAACGTTAATATCGCTGAGGCGAGGTGCGATCGCACCACCGTCATGCCCGATGGGCATTACTACCCCTAATACCGGGCATCTGACTGTCTGGTCACTCCGGCAAACTCACTTTTCGATATGGCCAAAGGAGTTGTGTGACATGATTGTGCGGGCCTTGGCTATTGGCGACCCCTCATTGCCACAGAATTTTGAGCAACCGAATCATAATCTCGAGAACTCTGCTGGTTCGCGTTGGGTCACTGGTGCGGCGGTCTGTAGTGGACTAATGCCCGCTAAATCCAAAATTTCTGGAATTAGGTCTTCTCTGCGAATGGCCATTACGTGCACCCCCTGACAGAGAGTTTGAGCGGCTTTAACTTGCTCTGCGGCAATTTTCACCCCCTCTCGCAGCGGCTCCTTCGCATCAGCGAGCCGCTGAATAATGTGATCAGGAATGTTCACGCCTGGAACGTTGCGGTTAATGAACTGAGCATTTTTGGCTGACTTTAGTAAAAAGATGCCGGCCAAAATGGGCTTCCCGCATCCAGCGGCAATCTGATCCATGAACTTTTCTAACCGCTCAAAGTCGTCGATAAGCTGGCTTTGAAAGAACTGAGCCCCCGCCTCAAGTTTTTTGGCAAAGCGACGTTGTAAGGCTAACCAACTGCGGCACTGAGGGTCGATCGCGGCCCCGGCAAATAATCGAATCGGTTGATCAGGTAACGGACGCTCGCAAGCGTCTAGCCCGCAGTTCAACTGACGAATCAGCTGAAGTAGCCGGACCGATTCTAAATCAAACACTGGACGCGCCTCTTTTTGGTCGCCCACCTTTACCGGGTCACCCGTCAGCGCCAAAACATTGCGGATGCCAAGAGCATAGGCACCTAAGAGGTCGGCTTGGAGAGCAATGCGATTGCGATCGCGGCAGGCCATCTGACAAATTGGCTCAATGCCTCGTTGTTTCAATACTGCGGCAGCGGCCATGGACGACATGCGCATCACCGCCCGACTGCCATCGGTGACGTTCACAGCGTGTACCCGCCCTCGTAGTTGCTGGGCCATCTCGACCATATGATTAATGTCCCCGCCCTTCGGGGGCATCACCTCTGCCGTAATCAAAAAGTCACCGGCCGCCGCCGCTGTTTGAAAATTTGAGGTCGGGAATGCGTGAGTAATCGGGGAATCGGTCGGTAACATCAAACGTGATTCAGTAAAAAAGAGTTTTCGTATTGAGCACAAAAGTCAAGCAAAAGTATCTTGTTAGTATATCCTGCGACTCATGACATCCCCCAATTAACCAAGGGCTTGGGACACTTTAGAGTGGTTGAGAATACCCTAGAGCCGTTTTGGCTTTGTGTAGGGTTTGTAGCGCGATCGCTTCGGCCTTTTCTCGCCCTTCACGCAAGATGGATTCAAGATAAGTGCGATCGTCCATCAAAGCCTGAAATTTATCTTGAATGGGTTTCAGAGCCGCTACCGTTGTCTCAGCCAACAGCGGCTTAAATTGTCCCCATCCCATCTCGGCACATTCCCGAGTAACGGCTTCCTTAGTTTGCCCCGAGAGCAGCATATACAGGGTGAGTAAGTTATGGCATTCGGGGCGATCGATATTGTTAAACTCTAACCCTCGCACCGGATCGCTCTTGCATCGCTTGATCTTTTTTTGAATTAACTCTGGAGGGTCAACTAAATCAATCCGACTCATCTCTGACGGGTCCGATTTTGACATCTTTTTAGTGCCATCTGTCAGACTCATCACCCGTGCCCCGGCCTTTTGAATCATGGGTTCTGGCACTTTAATGATGGGCTTCTCTTCACTGCCGTATTGAAAATTGAAGCGATTGACGATGTCGCGCGTTAACTCTACATGCTGCTTTTGGTCTTCGCCCACGGGCACCAGGTCAGGTTCGTACAGCAAAATATCTGCCGCCTGCAAAACTGGATAGTCAAACAACCCAACGGTTACATTTTCGCCCTGTTTGACGGCTTTCTCTTTGAACTGAATCATGCGTTCTAGCCAGTTCAAGGGAGTAACGCAATTAAACAACCAGGCCAACTCGCTATGAGCTGGAATGTGGGATTGTACAAAAATAGTTGACTTCTGTGGATCAATCCCGCACGCCAAATACGTTGCGGCTGCCCTGTAGGTATTCTCAGCCAGCACTTTGGAGTCATGAGGCACGGTAATAGCGTGCAAATCTGCCATGAACAAGAAGCTGTCGTATTCCTCTTGTAGCGTGACCCAATTCCGAATGGCACCCAAATAGTTGCCGAGGTGCAGGTTGCCCGTCGGTTGAATACCTGAAAGAATACGGTGCTTGCCCATAGATAAGAAAGTTATCGATCTGTATACTCTTTTCAAGCATTGTATAAGAAGCCTTAGAGCATTTCGGCCTTAAAGCTTTTTTAGTTGTCCTCAAAAAATCTGTTTCATGAATAAGCCCCTGTCACAATCTCCTGTTAAAGCTTTAGAAAACGCGATCAGTCTCGCCCAAGATAGCGACTCCAATGAGCAAGCCCATGCGACATTCAACGAAGTCCTAGAGACCCTACAGGATAAAGATCCTCAAACGGCAGCGATGCTGCAGATGCTATGGCGTGAATATGTGACGACGCAGCGATCGGCAACGTTTTGGCAGGAGTTGTGCCAGGTAGAGAAGCACCTCTCAGAACGGATCACCGAAAGCCATGTCCAACTGCGACAAAACTATCTCCGGCTGATGCAGGAGCAGTAAGGGATTAGCTTAAAAATCAAGTACCCGGACAAGACTATGGCAGGGGGCATGGGTAGCAGGGTCGATGGGATGTGATCTAAGCGCAACTCCCTAAGGGTTCTGCAGCTCAGTAGCACCCCCAACGTCTCCAATTGCAACTTCGCTTCGCTTGTCAGCATTAAGAGCCGAGTGAAGTCGCAGGCCCATTCATAGGGATGTCCATAGCAGAATGCAGGGTTCTGAATGCGGAGTTTGGAATCAGAAAGCTGTCTGAGTCACGATCCTTGGACTTCGTTATGCCGAAAGCCTTGCTCGTCCAGATATAGCGGTGTTCACTTTGGTTAAGTACACTCTCAAGCTTCGATGCCTTTGTGTGTGGAATCCCCCTGTGCTTGATTAGCCTGCATGCCGCTATAATGGAACAAGTTGAACAGCTCCACTAAGGTAAGGGAGCGGCTTGAAAATAAAGTACCCGAATAAGACTGTGGCGGGGTGGATGGGTAGCAGGGTAGGTGGGATGTTATTTAAGCGCGACTCCCTAAGTTCTTTTTAGAGCCTGCTTGGTTAGTGCCGAGAAGTTCACAATGCTTCTGACTCAAGCTTCAAGCACTACGACGCGGGCAAATTTCAGTCCGGTGACACCTTGCAGCGGTTCGACGGCACCTTGCTCAATGGCGGTGCCGACCCAGCCTTCGCGTTGTAGATAGCGCAGGTATTCTTGATATTCCTTCCATTCCTCATCGGTGGAGTACACCAGTGTCAGGCAGCCGGGTTGAGTAATGCGATCTTGGGTGGCAGTATCGAGGGCTTTATCGATGCGCTTTTTCACGATTTCGTAGCGGGTGTCACGGGTGCCTCTGACATCAAACAACCGTTCGGTGCTTTCATCATGGGTAATGTCTACCGTGCTGTCCTGCACTAGCACGAGATGGGTGAGATCCATTTCGGTGGTGTGTTCGGCTTTGAGACGAAAGCCGGTACGGGCACAATCGCAAACGGCTCGTAGCTGCTCATAGCGCAAGCTCCGCAAATGAAAAGGAGAGAACTGTCGATCAATAGCACTACCGGCATAAATCATGTGGTCAATGCCGTCAGTCGATTCAATATCGCAGTAATGGGGAGATACCTGCTGCATGGTGTGTTGCCATTTATGCCACGTGTCGCGCAGGGAGAGGTTAATGTTCTGCACGGTCTGGTCATAGAGCAACCGCGCGTCATACACGCAATCATGTTGGTCGTCTTTGGCCGCTTCGTAGCTAGCGATCGCCTCTACCACCGCCGCGCCACAGGTTTTGAAAAAGTCGAAATGGGCTTCTAAGTTTTCCTGCAGATATCGCAAAAGGGTGATTTCGGCATCGACGGTGACGCCTTGCTGCAACTGCTCAATTTTTTCTTGCAGGTCATCTCGAAGCTGGCTGGCAAAGGCTGTGTTGAGGGTATTGCCCACGGCTTTCGCGATCGCCAAAGCCAACCGAAACTGCGTTAGCAAATCTTGCTGAATCGCCCGATTGCGTTCGTTAGACGACCCACGAATGTCAGAAATACCATACAGCGGATACACATCACGAAAGGTGATCGGCGCTGGCGGTAGCCCTAAACTGCGGCGTTCGGCCTCTTCTTCAAACCGCCACCGCACAGACTCATGAACGTGGGTAAAGCGCTCGTTAACGCTCTGGCGCATGGCAATCGTGAGGGCCGGAGCTAAGGTCTTGCCATTGTGCTCATCAATCGTGTCGAAAGCATCCGGTTGATCGCTAATCAGGCCGACGACCCCCAACAGTTGCTGGGCCTCATCAAGGTGTCCTGATTTGGTCACCAGGGGTAACACCAATAGCGATTTTGCTCCCCGTTCTCGGAGCAATTGCTCACAGGTCGAGAGTCCTGTGGTGGGCAACTCGCGCAGGTTCAATACTTGGCCTTGTGAAGCGGCTTTGAATAAGACTGATTGCTGTACAGAGTTGTTGGGCAGCGGCTGGGTGGTCCACTCCGGCTGATCGAGATCGAGATAAAGGGCAGCGTTGCCTCCTTCGGCAGTGAGAATGAGGCTATCGGTGGCGCGAAACAGGCGCTTGAGCAAGCTGTTGGCTTCCCGAAACCGGGGCGGCGTCAAAATCGATTCTCGATCTAACAAAAGATGCATCAGGCGTTGGGTGACTTCGCGATCGCTGACATCCATGCCTTCAATTAACACAATGCCGCTGGCCCGGTAGGTTTGAGGATTGAGCAGTTGCAGCACCGCCTGCAAAGGAGAATGGGGATCATTCAGCTGCGGCAAGACCTCATTAGGGCTGGGGGTTTCTGACCAGCACCGATCAAGGGCCGCTCCTACTGCCGGCTCCAACGATCGCAGTTGGAGGCGGTCGCTGCTCACAGTGAATTCCACAAAGCGGGCGCGATCTCCCTGCAGGGGGCTCACCGCCACAATCAGAGATTCATGGAGCCAGCGAGAGGGCAGCAGATCAGACCGCTGATACCACTCGGTTAAAATCGCGTGCAAAATGTGACGACGAATGCGTTCGCGGACCCAAAGCTGATCGTCTGGGGTGAGTCGCTTGAGGACGGTGTCTCCCAGGGTCGGTGGCGCGTCAATCATGCCCACGAGTCGGCGAAAGCGATCGCTCGTCCACTCGATGCGATGATTAGAAATATCGATTGCCGCTACTAGCAGGCGGCTGTGCTGTTCTAGCACCGACCACCAACTCGGCACAGTCGTGGGAACGGACTGCAAAGCTTGCTGTGATTGGCCATCAGCCATAGTGGTGCCCCTCTGGCGCTCAGTGTGGGCCCACCCAGGTGACTGCTCAAACAACTGGGAAAAGCCGCGAAATTTCTGTAATTGACGCTGAAGCTGAACACCCTGATGCACCTTGGCCCCTTTGCCGACTGGCTAACCCACGCTGCAGGCTTCAAGATCTGACAGCGATTTTCCAGAAACCCGCCTGCACTTGAGAAGTCGCCAAGACGACAACCCTTTACAATGAAAGTTCTGAAAAATAAATTGCAAAGTGGCAAGATACTCTCCATTTTGCCTGACTTTGACTTTCCTTTCCGCTAAACTGCAGCAAATTTACCTATGTTTGAAGCCCTCTCTGAACGATTTGAATCGGCCTGGAAAAAACTCCGAGGTCAGGACAAAATCAGTGAAGCCAATATTCAGGAGGCGTTACGAGATGTGCGTCGCGCGCTGTTAGAAGCGGACGTTAACCTACAGGTCGTCAAAGCCTTTGTCGCTGAGGTACAGGAGCAAGCTCAGGGAGCAGAGGTTGTTTCTGGCATTAATCCGGGTCAGCAGTTCATCAAAATTGTGAATGACGAGCTCACCAAGCTCATGGGGGAAACCAACGCCCCTTTAGCCCAGGCAGAAACTGCTCCCACCGTCATTTTGATGGCGGGGTTGCAAGGTACGGGTAAAACTACCGCCACCGCCAAGCTCGCCTTGCATCTGCGCAAAGAATCGCGATCGGCCATGATGGTCGCCACCGACGTCTATCGTCCGGCAGCAGTAGATCAGCTGATCACTCTGGGCAAACAGATTGACATTCCCGTCTTTGAGATGGGCACGGATGCAAATCCGGTCGAGATTGCTCGCCAAGGTGTTGCCCAAGCCCGCGAAGCAGGCGTAGATACCGTCATTGTGGACACGGCCGGACGTTTGCAAATCGACCCCAAAATGATGGCGGAACTGGCGCAGATCAAAGACACCGTTCAGCCCGATGAAGTCTTGCTGGTCGTCGACGCGATGACCGGTCAAGAAGCGGCAAATTTGACCCGAACCTTTCATGACGAAATTGGGATTACCGGAGCCATTCTCACCAAAATGGACGGTGACTCCCGAGGGGGGGCGGCCCTTTCGGTGCGGCAAATTTCCGGTAAGCCGATTAAGTTCATCGGGGTCGGTGAGAAGGTCGAGGCACTGCAGCCCTTTTACCCAGATCGCATGGCCTCCCGCATTCTGGGTATGGGCGATGTTCTGACCCTGGTAGAAAAAGCCCAAGAAGCCGTCGATATCGCTGATGCGGAAAAACTTCAGGCCAAAATTCTCGAAGCCAGGTTCGACTTTGATGACTTCTTAAAGCAGACCCGGCTGATGAAAAATATGGGCTCCCTGGGCGGCATCATGAAAATGATTCCGGGGATGTCGGGCAAAATCTCTGACGACCAACTGCAGCAAGGCGAAACACAACTGCGCCGGGTCGAAGCCATGATTAACTCCATGACCAAGGAGGAGCGCAAAAATCCTGAGTTACTCTCGGGCTCCCCCAGTCGTCGGCGACGCATTGCCCGTGGTGCCGGGTATCAAGACAAGGATGTGAGCAAGCTGGTCAGCGACTTTCAGAAGATGCGATCGATGATGCAGCAAATGGGCTCTGGCCAGATGGGCATGCCCGGTATGGGGGATGGCGGTTTCCCCGGCATGGGCGGCGGTTTTCCAGGTATGGGCGGCGGCATGCCTCAAGCCGGATTTCGCGGTTACCCTGGCATGGGCGGCGGCAAAAAGAAAAAGAAGAAGGGCAAAAAGAAAAAGGGCTTTGGCGAACTGTAGGCCAACCTGCCTTGAAGCTGCAGTAATACTGTCGCAACTAGATTCAGGAGAGCGTTGTTTAACGCCGCCTAGTTGAGTTCCGGAGGCTTCGGCTGCATAGCTTAAAAGCAACACAAACCCTGTGTTGAAAATTTTACACAATGCAGAGTTCGGAATAAGAACGCCAACGGTAGGGTCATTCCAGAAATTACAGCTATCCTGACCTGATTGCGGATTGCTATATCAGCGCTTTATATCAGCGCTTTGACAGAGACACTACCCAGCCTCATAGATGGGACAGCTCGGCTTATCGGCTCGCTAACGATCAGAATTTTTCTTCTGCTGTAACTAAATACTCTGGAAACCAGGTTCCTTGAGGATCACAGCGGTTGTAGTTCGATCCCCCGCTGCCGCCGCCCCCTTAGAAAAGGGGCTACTCAATCCCTGGATGGGGATGCCCCCTTTTTAAGGGGGTTGGGGGATCAAACCTCCGTCAATAAAGGTGAAAAACTTAATTGACGCTGTATTAAACCTATTTGAGTATTTATGTATGCTGGCCCCTCGGAAGCCACAAGCGCTTAGGGAGTCGCGCTTAAATAACATCCCATTTACCCTGCGACCCATTCACCCTGCCACAGTCTTGTCCGGGTATTTTATTTTCAAGCTAATCCCTTAGCGCAGGCAGGCCTGTCAATCCTCTCTATTGCGCTCCGACCATAAAGGGCAAGGGGGCCAGATGAAGCTTGGTCAAGATAAACCATATAGCAGAATGCGGAAGTCAAAGTGCGGAAGTCAGAATTGAAATGCTGGCTAAATAAAGGTTTCAGTGGTTTGGGATGGCCTGATCAAACGGCGGCTTGCTGTATCTATCGTTTCTCTTGGCCATAAAAATCCCCTCTACCGTTACTGGTAGAGGGGATGGAACTGTCTACTTGAGTTGAGCAGGAGGAGAAAAACTGGATTGGGCCTAGCGGCTGTAACGAACCCCGCGATAGGTCATTTCAGAAGTAGGCTGCTGAAGTTGATGAATGTTGTACTGTTTGCGCGCGTAAGGCTTGCCGAGGAAAGTCGCCGTTTCGCTGGTAGCGATAGCTTCGATAGCAGGAGTAGAAGCGTTGTAGGACTGACCGAGGAAAGAGAGTTGCATGGTGGGGGCTCCGTGGCATTGGGTGTGTTTTGTTCGATGAGTTAATCGTCTCGTGAATTCCTGATTTAGTGAGTGATGTGGGTATTCACAGAGCGGTGATAATGCTTGAGTGGAGCCGTGTCACGGACGAGCTTTCAAAGTGATTGAAAGAGCTAATAGGAATGAGGCAAATCACACGACCCACTGGGTATGACAGGAAAAGGCTCTGAATCTTTGCAGACCAGAGCCCCTGGAGCCCATAAAGATGATTAACTCTTGAGGAGTTCGGGCACCAAGCTTGAATAAAGCCCCCTCAACGAGATTCATTCAGGGGGCTGGTGTGTGTGAATGGGAACGTCGTCAGCCGGAAGCGTGAATGCTTAAGCGGTGGCGTCTTTCTCTAAATTCTCGCGACGCAGTTCGTCAAAGTCGACCGCATCCTTTTCAAGGTTTTCACGACGGAGTTGGTCAAAGTTGACGCCGCCCGCAACCTGAGTCAGTTGCTCATCCGCAATGGCATCTTTGTCGAGATTTTCCCGGCGCAGTTCGTCAAAATCAATCGCGTCTTTATCGAGGTTTTCGCGACGGAGTTGATCGAAGTTAACGCCCCCAGAAACTTGCGTCAGCGCTTGCTCAGAAATGTGCTCGTTGGTTTGCTGATTGGTGTTGGTCATGGGTACTAACTCCTTGCTTGGAATGAAGTATTCCGTTTGAATATCTTCAATGTAGCTAGCCTGACGAGGGGTTACGTTATCCCCAGATAAGACTTCCCAGAGCGGGCTTCAGCCGCAGTTCAGTCAATATTCAGATTAGCGCGAGGCTTCGTGTAGGCATGGCCTCAGAAGCCTTGGCCGGCAGGAAAAACTAAAGACCTCTACGGCGTAAGATGTTCGCTCAAGCAGTCGTTGGCGAAGCCACCCCGGAGGAGTATCGCGGTATCGATGCTGACAGCTGCAGTCTCTAAATGAGCATCCTGGCGACCTTCGCTCAGGCAGTGCTGCAGGTACCCCAGTTCAATCGCGAGGCGTTTGACGTTGGCGAAGCCTCACCGGAGGTGAATCGCTTTCAAGCGGCGCGGGTACCGCCAGTGTATACACGTAAGGGCGATCGCTCGTTATTGAAAAAAATTTGCATTAAGCAGGTAAGTAAGTAGTAGTATTCTAATGGCGAAGATTTATCAACCTGAAATTGCATACATCTTTAGTACCGGTGATCCTTCCTGGTATGTTGATGTCTGCTGGATGGTCGATAATCTCAGATCGAAATTAGTTGAGAACTTATATACGTGCATCAGTAAAGCGGATGTCTTTTTAGACCGATAAGGGTCTGATTGTAGTTGCGAATCAGTTTTGAAAGCCGTCAACACCATTATTTTCTTTGGAGATTTTGGATCTATGTCCCCCACGCTGAAAAAAAGTCTGCTGATGGGTCTGGCGCTGAGTTTAGCGATTCCAGCCCGGGCCGAAGCGATCACTTTTACTTTTGACTGGACTGGGCAAATTGCGGGATTCCAGGTTTCGGGAGCGTTTGGCTACGATGCAACCCAGGACTACACTGACGGAATTGTCAGGACTGAAGATTTAGATTTTCTGGATATTTCCTTCTTTGCGCCAGATGGAGCGTTGCTAAGAACCTATGAAGACAACCATCTTGATCCCGGCGTCAACTTTAACTTTGACACCAGCACTCAAGAGATTCTTCAAGTTGGAAGCTACAACGAGCCTGACGGTCTTAGCCTAGGTGCCATAAACTACGATAGAGAAAGTGGAAATGACATTAGTGAGGCCGAAGAATCTAGCTTAAGCTTTTGGTCAAAGCCACCACGCAGCAGCACTCCTCATCTACACATTGATGATTGGAGAGACGATTTTGGCTTTCCAATCGGCTTTTCTAGCCATGAGGACGTTTCTTTCCCCCCTTTCACTACTCAGCAATTGGTTGATGATGGACGAGTTGGCGTAGAGTACCTGCCGCCTAACGGTCAGCCTGCTACGCCTTTAAATGAGACTGGGCAGTTTGCCCAAGTTGCGCGTGTGCCAGAGCCCACTTCGATCCTTGGGTTGCTGGGCATTAGCAGTAGTCTGGTGTTGGCTGGCTTCAAGCGTTGGCAAAGGGCAAATGAGGACATAGCCCAACAGGAGGCTTAATCAACGCTTGATAAGGACATGGGTCTGCCGGTATTGCCTTCAGCCCCAAACTGACTACCGAATCTTTGCTACTTTGCAGTCTAAAAAGAATCCCCTTACCGCAGAGGCAAGGGGATTTCCTTTTCTCGGAAAATCGAGAATAGGAGAACGTGAATTTAGGCAGAGTAACGAACGCCGCGATAGGTCATTTCAGAAGCGGGCTGCTGACGTTGATGAACGTTGTATTGCTTTTGAGCATAAGACTTCCCCCGGAAAGTGAGGGTCTCGCTGGTTTCAGTAGCTTCGATCGCGGGAGTGGATACTTCGTAGGACTGACCGAGGAAAGAGAGTTGCATGGTGGGGGCTCCATCATTTGTGTGTACGTTGTTGTTGATAGAAACAGCCGGTTTCGGTCAGCTTCCTGGCCCAAAAGTGTGTTCTTGCTCACGGGGAGCTGTGATATCGCATCAACCATCTTTATGGACGAGGTGAATGGCGGTGGCGTTTCTGCCATCCCTCCAGAGGCTGCGCTCGGAAATATGTCAAACTGTGCAGTTCTCTGATTAAGTGCTGGCTGCCCCTTACACTAAAAATAATGAACTTGATAATGCAGCGCTATGGCCGTTGAAACAGTAGGAAATCCGCCCCCAGAAGCCGATCAAATCCGGGCCGTTTTGGAAGCCCAGTTGCCTGATATTATTGCGAGTTTCAATCAGGTCTTAAAAGAGCAATATGGCCTCTCTCATATCAGTGTGGGGGGATTTACGATTGTGCCTGAGAGTGCAGCACCCGCTACGGTCATCTGCGACCAAGACAGTTGCTCCGTGAGCTAAGGGAGTTGCGCTTAAATAACATCCCACCGCCCCTGCTACCCATCCACCCTGCCACAGTCTTGTCCGGGTACTTTATTTTCAAGCCGATCCCTAAGCTTCATTCCAGCTGCGATCGTCAAGCTTACCGGCTGTCAGCTTGCTAAAGGGTGCCAATTCGAATTTTTCGAGGGCAGAGGCTCAGCCCGATACTCAGGCTGAGGGCCATAAACCAACCGGCCACTATCGGCTGTAATGTCACTCTGACAATGTATCAGTCTCATATAGGGGTAGGTGAAACCGCCACCATTGGCATCAGTTCCATTTAGGTGTGAAAATTCACCCATCCCTGACAACTAAAGCCATGTTTTCACTTTGCAATAAAAAAGACCCCTCACCACAAGGAAGGGTGAGGGGCCGGGGAACATGCTGTCTGGCTATTTAGAAGAGAGAGAAAGCGGTTGACTTAAGCAGCGTAACGAACGCCTCGATAGGTCATTTCAGAAGTGGGACGCTGACGCTGGCTCACGTGGAACTGCTTGCGGGAGACGGACTGCGGGTTGGTTGAGGGGAATTCAGGTGATTAACGGTATCGAGCCAGAGTAAGACTTCTTCCTCTGAGACCATCCACTTCAATTCATGAGTCTGGGGGTTATAAACTTGCCACCAGTTTTGGCCATGGCAATCCATTACCTGCGAAATATTAATCTCATCATCACCGATACGCTCCCACCAATTGCAAGCGGCTGATTCTGGCCAGCGGGTTGGTTGAGAGAGTGTCTGAGGAGAAGAAAGTTGCATGATGGGAGCTCCATTGTGCTGGTCGTCATCAAATCCACTGGCAAGTCAGTTTGCCGTCTTCAGCAACATTCCACTTGGTGGTAAGGCGCGGGCGAGACTGGGTTTGTATCCCGAAACCACCAGGAACCATTTCAGCTTCAAATTGACGTTGAGTCGTTTGGTTAGAAGAGAGATGTTGCATGGTGGGGGCTCCGTTTCGAGGAGGGGGTCGTTCGATGAATTAATAGTCTCGTGAAAGCTCGATTCGGTGGGTGATACGAGTAGCGATGGGCCGGTGATAATTCCGGAGTCGTGTCGTGTCGCAAACAGAAGTGCCCGGTGATGGGAGCCATGAGTGTTGCATGAGGCAGATCACATCATCATCCAGGCAAGACAGAAAAAGGCTCTGAGTCTTTGCAGACCAGAGCCCCTGGAGCCCAAAAGATGATTGACTCTCGCGGAGTTCGGGCCCCAAGCTTGAATAAAACCCCCTCAACGAAATTCATTAAGGGGGCTGAAGTGTGTGTATGGGAACGTCGTCGGTAGGAAAGGTGAAAGCTTAAGCGATGGCGTCTTTTTCGAGGTTCTCCCGGCGCAACTCGTCAAAGTTGACCGCATCCTTTTCCAGGTTTTCTTGACGGAGTTCATCGAAGTCAATGGCCGCCAAGATGCTGATAGCGGCATCCTTGTCTAAATTCTCTTGGCGCAGCTCGTCAAAATCAACGGCGTCTTTATCTAAGTTCTCGCGGCGTAGTTCGTCGAAGTCGATACCTTTTGCCAGCACCTCATAGACCGCATCTTTGTCGAGATTTTCACGACGGAGTTCGTCAAAATTAACGGCGTCCTTATCTAAGTTCTCGCGGCGCAGTTCGTCGAAATTAATGCCTTTGACTTGAATGCTGTGAACCGCATCTTTCTCAAGGTTCTCGCGGCGTAGCTGGTCGAAGTTAGTGGCATCTTTGTCAAGGTTTTCTTGACGCAGTTCGTCAAAGTCAGGAGCGGCGTAGCTAGCGGGAGCGTTGGCGAAGCCTCCCGGAACGGGAATCGCGAGAGAAACAGCGGTCAATGCAGTGAGGGCTAATGCAATGCGTTTCATGGTTTGAACTCCTTGGTCGCGTTGGCGACTGAATCATCTTGATTTCTATAGTGGAGGGCATCCCTGAACGGCCTCTGATGGGAAAATAAGCGGACCTTAATCCCTACCTGAGAAAGCTGAGGAACCCATTCAGCCAGGACTCATAAGTGCTTGCCCTTGCTTTAGACACACCATAGAAAGCAATCGAGAGCTTCTTGGGAACCAAGGAAGGAGAAGTCGAGAAGCGCTCAGAGCCATCAAAAAAATCCCCTACACCGTAATGGGTGCAGGGGATGGTGCTGTCGAGTTGAGTTGAGCAGGAGGAGAACAGTTGGGTGGGGCCTAGCGGCTATAACGAACGCCGCGATAGGTCAGTTCAGAAGCGGGCTGCTGACGTTGATGAGCGTTGTACTGCTTACGGGGCAAGGCTTGCCGAGGCAAGAGAGTTGCATGGTGGCGAGAAGTTGAAACAGAGTTGTGCGGTCAGAAAGTTGTGTGAGAGAGCATGAAATCTGTTGACTGAAGTTAGACAAATGTCTTTAGACACCCTTTCGTAAGTTAGTCTTAACTGCTTCAATTTCTTCCGAAAGCGACCTAATCTCAGAAAATAGTTCATAAAAAGCTTGGCTATCAGCTTTACTCATGTCAGTGGCCTTAACAGCAGATGCAGGCTTTTCGTAGGACTGGCCGAGGCGTGAAGGTTTCATGGTGAGAGCCCCATGGTGTGTGCGTTGTTATTGATAGAAACAGCCACTTTCGGCCGTCTTCCTGGCTCAAAAGTGTGTTCTTGCTCACAGGGAGCTGTGATACGGCCTCATACGTCTGGCTGAGAACCGAAACGAGGTGTATGAGGTGCATTCAGGCAGTCGTTGGCGAAGCCACCCCGGAGGGGGATCGTGGTGTCGAGGCTGATATCAATTTATTTTTGCCATGTTCCACATCGCTGCGGTCTAGTTGCCGCTACGCTGCCATCACCCGATGGATAAAGACCTACTCAGCTTCGCCAATCAGGGTAAAAGCAGCCCAATTGATTGGGTCCGGGTAAGCGGCCATGGTTGCCAGCATGGCCGTCCGCAGGGCCGTGGCTTTATCGCTACCGCCGAGCCATTCTTCATAAAAGGTTGTCATCAGCTGCCCCGTGGGGCCATCGGGCACTGACCACAAAGACACGATGACGCTGGGCACCCCAGAGGCAATGAAGGCGCGTGAGAGACCGTTGACGCCATCGCCGGTGAGATCGCCGCCACCCGTATTGCAGGCACTGAGGACAACTAATTCGGCCTGCAGCCGGAAAAGCAAAATCTCGTTGGTGTCGATGAGGCCGAGATCGGAGAAAGACACTTGCCGCTGATTGTAGGGCAGGTCAATAAAGTCAGTTTGCCTTCCTGTCGACTGGGCAACGGCGATCGCCCCAGGGAGGTCAAAGGGGGTCACACCTTCCAACAGACCATGGGTCGCAAAGTGCATCACGCTAGCTTCGGAAAATTGCTGCAAAATCGCCGTTTTGGTAGCGGCATCACCGAGTAAGGGCTCCGTCCCTAACAATTCTGCAATCTGGCGAGCCTCTTGTTCGGCCCAGGGCAACGGATCAAGCTCGAGCTGCCGGTCCCGGAGACGGATCGGGGCATACGTGGGATTGCCTACGATTAGCGGGTTGCTACGGGCCGGCAGCGATCGCTGCCGGGACTGCGCCGTTAGCGACAACGCTTGAATCGAGGGGGCGGTGAGGGGGGTATGCCGTTCTACCAGATAGGTGCCATCAGCCGCTTGCAAAGCGGGAAACGGCACCATAAACAGCACAAAATCCGGGATAAAAATGACGCGATCGCTGGGGTCGGTGCTGAGCGTAGCGGCGATGGGGTCGATCAAGAGCTGGTGCAGCGATCGCAAATAGGGCACTTCGGTATCGTTGCCTCGCAAGGAGCTTTCTGGATTCGCGGCAATAATGCTGATGCCTCGGGCACCCAGCGCCAAACGGGTATTTTCCACCAGGTTTTGCACATCGTCAGGCGAGTTGGGTAAGGCCGACAATTCGACAGATTGTTGGTGAAACTGCAAGTCTCCGGTCGGCGTAATAACCCACGTGAGTAATTGGGGTGAGGTGATGTCGCCACCACAGCTATCAATAAAGGTATCGAAGCTGTAGGTAACGAGGGTGGCATCTTGCTGCCGGGCGATCGCTTTCATCTCCGCCAAGCTCGGCGGGCTCAGCCGTTCTCCAGGTTGTTTAACGGCCCACAGTTCTTCTAACCCTTGAGTGCGTCCCTGCTCAATCGCGACGAGCGCTTCATCAGTACGCCCCTGACGAATGAGCACATGCTGCAACATCTGATAGAGATTCGTGCTGCTAAACGGGTCGCTATACCATTCGGTCAATTCCCGGATGTCTTCATCGGCATCGAAATCGTCATCGCCTTGATGCCGCTGGGCATTGGCCAAAATCTGATCAAGCAGGGCGATCGCCTCCCGCAGCACCCCCTCGGCTTCGTCCAGTTGCCCGGCTCTAATGTAGGTTTGCGCCATCGATGCCAGCGTGGTCACTTCTTGATCGAGCACGCTACGAGCTTCTCGCAGATTAAACACGTCGGGCCGATTACGCCGATAAAAATCGCGGGCTTCCCGGTAGTTGGCGATCGCGGCGTCCCATTCAGCGCGACACTGCAAATCTCCAGCAACGGCCCGCAGCTTTAGAGGATCAACCAATGACTGGGCAATTTCTGACTGCCGCTGCAATAGTTGGGTTCCTTCTAGGGTGCGATTGGTTTGGTCATAAACCACAACTAATCCCCGCAGGGCGTCGTATTCACCACTGACATCAGATAGTTCTCGAAAGAGTTGTCGGGCGGCGTCAAATGATGCTTCCGCAGCAGCAAGATCTCCTGTTTGATAGAGCTGGGTAAAGCCAGTGTCGAGCAGCGTAGCTGCGGTTTCCGCTGGGTTCGGCTGGTCGGCCGCGATCGCCGTAAATTGTCCCTCGGCAAACCGCGCCACGACGGTCTCGGTATAGTCATCCTCGGTCACAATGCGGAGGGAAATTTCGACCGCTTCGGGGCTGCGACTGAGCACGGTGAAATTGATGAAATCGACTTGGGGATAGCGATCGTCCTCGATCTCAACAAATAAAACGATGCCGCCATAAACGGGAGAGTCAAGATTGGGGGTAATCAAAGACCCGGATTTTTCGACCTGGAAATCGATGACGTATTCGGCTGCCGTCAGCGCGATCGCCTGTTGTGCTTCAATCGATAGGCCAGCGCGGAGGGTAATGGCAGGTGACCATTTAGTGAACTCCGTACCATCCTCATATAGAGAGGTTGAGGAACCCGGCCGCACCGCCACAATGTCCGGGTGCAACTGGAGCAGGCCCGCCTCAAGCTGATCACGATCAGCGGGGGAGGTGGGCGTTTGGGCGAGAGACCCGTCCCGAACCTCAGCAATGCGGGTCGATGACGAAGCGGCGATCGCAGTCCAGTCCACAGCGCTGGCAGCTACCTCAGACAGCGGCAATAACGCTAGCCCAAGGGCCATCATGCTGGAGCGCCAAATCATCATCCTGTCCTCATCAATGTCGGCTGCTGACACGCAATACAACCAGCAATCCTCCAATTGGGAAGATCACGATGTCGCGTCTAGGTTTTGCACCTTGAGGTAAGTCTGTTCAACTGTAGCACCGAGATCTCGCCACCGCCGCCCCGAGCTTTGTCCCGTTCGATACAGCAACTGAAGCGTTGCTACTACGAAACGCTAAAGCCATACGCTCTTCATATTCCCGGAATCGTGAGAGCTTTAAGCCCGGTTGACGAGTTGCGATCGCTTCAATTCGATAGTTGGAGAATATACTCAGAGTTGGGTTCCTTGTGGTCAGGCAATTCAAGAAAGTTGCGTAAGGTCTGAACACCGTGAAGCGCTCAGAGATGAAGTCACTGAATCCTACATAACTGTTGTGGGGGCGATCGCTCCTAAAAATCACTCTATTTCTAGAAGCCCCTCATCTTCCCAGCTTTCCAAATCACCAAAGGACGAAAGAGGGAATTGGCAGTTCAACCAATAGCTTTCCCCTTGGGTACCAACAAGTCGGATATTAATCAATGAGCCATGGCTTAGCTCGCTAGGTAGCAATGGCCTCGGTGAGCATAAAGTTTCCAAAATATCAATGGAATTAGTCATGCTGGGAGTTGCCAAAATGGGAGTGGTCGTGCTGGTAGCAGCAATCACGATGTCAGCGACGGTGGCATTGTCCACTGGATTGGCATCTTCTCCCAGCCCAGTCAGCCCTTGAACTGTATTCGTCAGGGTACCGCTGGCATTGGTGTCAACGGTCGCCGTGAGACTTAGGCTGGCGGTAGCCCCTTCAGGAATCACGTCAAAATTGCCATCCAAGCTTCCTATTGTCCAATCTCCTGTGCTGGGGTTATAGCTTCCCGAGCTAGGAGTGGCATTCGTCAGGGTAAGGCCAGCCGGTAAGAGATTGTTCAAGGAAATATCTCCTACTGCATCAGGACCGTTATTCGTGACCAATATTGTGACCGTAATGCTATCACCCGGACTGGGATTCGTATTGCTCACTGTTTGGTTCACTGCCAGGTCGGCACTGACTTCCACGGCCCCAATGTCGTAAGAGCCATTGTTCCTGGGTTGACCCCTTTGGTCGGTGGGAATGGTGGCGATATCGGCACCAGCATCAATCGCCGGACTCCCCGGTAGCGGCACATGAGTTTGGGTCAACCCACCGGAGTCCCCGAGAGGTGCCAAAACGGGGTCAACGGGGTTTGCAGAAGTGCCTACCAAGGTACTGGTAGTAAAGTTCGCGCTACCGTCACTGATGCCGATTAGATTATTGCCATTGTCGACAAACGTACCGGAGACATCTGGGTGGTCACTAGGGACGGCATTATCATCAACATTACCTGCAATAATGCTGTTCTGGATGGCGATCGAGGCGGCGCTGTAGATCCCTCCCCCATTGCCAAACCCCTCAGCACCAGCCGTATTGTTGGTAATGGTGGAATTGGTAATCGTTCCACCCGAAGCGTAAATGCCCCCTCCACTTCCAGTCGCAACATTGCCAGAAATGGTGCTATTGATTAAGTTCACATTACCGTTCTGACTGTGAATACCCCCTCCGGTTCCGGCAGTGTTACCCGTCACGGTCGCGTTCTCAAGGGTCACGGTTGCGGCGTTGCTGTTGTTGAGAATGCCCCCGCCATTGCCGCCAATATTGCCATTCTGAATCGTCAAATTCCGAAAGGTGACATCTGCACTGCCACCTAAATTATTAATAACAAAGACAGTGCTCGTGGCCGAACCATCAACGATGACCTGATTCGCTTGTCCATCAATGGTTAAGTCGCCGGCGTTATCATCAATTGACAGTGCTGTCCCGCCCAGGTTGATGGTCATATTGGCCGCAAAGCGGACTTCGTCATCGCCAAATACTCCAGTGGCCATTGTGTCCGGCCCATCGGCGTCATTATTCGCGGCATTAATGGCTTCTCGCAGCGTGACCTGACCATCAGTCAGAGTATTGTCCAAGTTACTGGTAACCGTGATCACGGCAAGCGTATCTTCATAGGCATTCAGGCTGGCTTGTCGAAACGCTAAGCCTGATTCAATATTGCCAGTACTGGCTTCCAGCCCCCAATCGCCACCTAGGGCAGGACTCCCAGTTAGGGTCGTAGAAGCGGCCACATCGGCCCCGGTCAAATCACTGATAGCTTGCACAAGGGCTTCTCCTTCTAAGCCCAAGGCCGTAAAACAGGCATAAATCAGGATGTCAGCTAAGTTTGTGAGGGAATGCCCCCAACTCTGCAGGTCGGCACTATATTGCTCGACGTTATCACCACTGACAAAACTATTTCCTAACCAAAAGTTACCCTGGTTGCCTTCAGACAAGATATGCAGAGCATCAACGCCAGTGACGCCGTGTAAAGTACCCGTGATTTTAGTAATGCCGTTTTCCTCTGGGGTCACGACAACCGAGATCGTTCCCGGCTGTCCGCCATAGAGCAAGGTTTCATAATCGGCAACGGTGGCATCAATAAAGACATAGGCGGTGGCAGCAGCAGCACTTTTGGGAAATAGCCTGACGGTAGGAGCGCTATAAGTGCCATCCCCCGTGAGGACCCTAGACGTCTCAGATGCCAGGGGCGTAACGTGATTAGCGGCATTGAGGCTAACCGTGTCTCCAGAAACTGCGCCGCCAATCACGATATCTCCGGATTGGATAATCGTTTCACCAATCGCGGCGATGCCATCTACCGTGATCTCGAGATCTGTTCCGGATAGGGAGGAACCAGTCAATAATCCAGGCAGGTCAGTGGGCGTAATGCCCCCAGCCAAGGATTCTGTAGGAACCTCTAAACTCAGAATCCGGCCCTCTTGGGAAATGCGCACCACATTCTCGCCAGGAATCGCCGCTAAGGTAACATCACCCTCTGGCGCTTCAATGGTGCCGATGTTGATAACAGTTCCCCCAATCAGGCTAAGATTCGCATCTGAATTAACGCTTAAGTTGCCCGCATTAATAATGGCTCCCGGCTGAGAATTCAGGAAAGAAAAACGATTAGGAGAACCGATCAAAGCTTGATAATCATTGTCACCCACTGAGTTAAGCCAATCTCCCTCAAAACCGATTCGATCTGCCGTTGTTGCGGTAAAGCTTCCAGATACATTTAAGAGTGCATTTGGCCCAAAGATAATGCCTCCTGGATTAATGAAATATAGATTGGAGTTACCGCCTGTAACTTGTAGCAGACCATCAATAATGGAAGGATTGCCGCCAACAACCCGACCTAAAATATTTTGAATTTCTGGTCGGGTGATAAAATTAGCCGTTTGCTGAGAGGAGAGATCAAACTGAGCAAAGCTGTGAAATAAATTGGCCCCATCTCCAGAAAGAGCACCGCCTTCTATCAGTAATTGGTGACCGTCAACGGTAACAACGGTACCTGTGCCATCTGCTGCCGAGGTGATTGATTGAGCAAATACTGGCAAAGTGAAGAGGAGGAATCCCGGCCCGAAAGTAATTACTCCAGCGCAACAAAAATCGCCTAGCCAGGAGGCTTTTATTTGTAGGAATTTCATAGAATTTACTCTTCAATGAATAACTGTAGTCGTTGAGCATCCAACGCATACGAGAAAGCCATGTCTAAATAAGTGCAGCAAACACGCAGAATCGGTTGAATACACAAGCTACGTTGAATTCAGCTATTAGATTAACTGGCAAAATTCTATTTCATATTCACCATACTTAACTCATTGTTGAAATAAATCTTGCCGCGAACATCGACCTTGATAATATGAAAAGAAATTTGGCCGTTCTTTTAAACTTTTCTAAATAGTTGCCGGGGCTGAAACTAACTCTTGGGCGATCGCCTTTAAACCTTATCCAGATTCAGAAGTGGAGTTTTGACATCTTGTGCGACCTCACCGCCTGCGGCACCTCTCCTTCTTAAGGAGAGGCTTAGCTAGACTCTGGTTCCTCTCCTTGCCAAGGAGAGGTTAGGTGAGGTTTTC
>JBCDAJ010000040.1:0-44749 GCA_039185935.1 Cyanobacteria bacterium P01_F01_bin.56
CTGACTTGAAAACGCTTGGCGAGTTGCCGAATCGACCCTTCTCCTTGCTCGTAAAGGGTGACGATGCGCTGACGTAAATCGGCGGAGTGGGGACGCATAGGGGCTACCAGAACAGTACAAATGAGCGTACTGCATAAGCTTGCACACCGCTATATTTTATTGGGGGAGGCCTGAAAGCTTCCCTATTTTTTTGCCTCTCTATTTTCTCAAAGCTTTGTCCAGCCTACTTTAGACTCGCCTTGTCACCCGCAAAGGCTTAGATTAAGGGATACGCTTTTCGCTTAGGGCATGAGCAGTCACTTTACATCGATAGCCACCTAGCTGATGAGCGCCAATCTATAGGGATGCTCAATTAGTTTGTCGAACTTGCTGAATCAGCAACTTATTGCTGCAGAGGGCGCCAATCACCAGAGCCGATAAAGGCCGCCCAATAATAGGGATGATCGTACTCTTCAATTTCGAGGAATGCCAGTTGGGTTTCCCGTAGGGAAGCATCGCGGGGAGTGCCAGAGAGGAGGCGATCGTAGTAATCGACCATCAGCTCTTGGGTGGCGACGTCATCCACCTTCCACAAGCTAATCACCTGACTTTGACTGCCCGCCAATACGAAAGCCCGACGCAAGCCATAGACCCCTTCGCCTGCCGCTAGCTCTCCCAGTCCTGTTTGACAGGCCGAGAGCACCACGAGCTGAGTCCCGCTCAGGTTCATGCCGGTGACTTCCAGGGCGGTCAAAATGCCATCTTGGTCAGGGCCACTCTGGCCCTCTGCCGCCGCCCCTGCCAGAATTAGACCCGACTGCAGCAGCGGATTGAGCGTCTCTTCGGTTGGCTCAAAGAAGCCGTGGGTTGCGATGTGCAAGATGCTGGGCTGAGACTGCTGCTTGATCAGCGCTTCAGTAGCATTTGTTTGGGTGTAGACCTCAGCCCCCGGCAACTTAAGGGCAATTTCATCAACTTCAGCTTGAGTACCTGATAGCGCGGGGAAGAGACGTTTGTCAAAGTCGATCGCTCGGGTGTCGGCTTGCGCGACCAATTCGCCCGGGCGACCGTAAATCGGGTTGCCTACCAACACAGCTGGATTGTTACTAGCAGGGGTATTTTCTAGCCGCAGTAAGTCGCGACCCGAGCTGAGATACCGAAACTGATAAGTTTCCACCAGATAGTCACCAGCCTCATCGACTAAGGCTTCGAAGGGAATCAAGTTGAGGGCACCCGCTGGAGAGAGGAAGACGGTGGTGGTATCTCCCAGCAACTCCCGTACTGGGGCCATGACCAACTTTTCTAGATCTTGGGCGTCGGCTTTGAGCTGACCGGACGATGTTTCGGGTGACGCCAAGCTTTGAGATAACGCCTTCACCGCAGTATCAATGGTGGCCGCTGGCCCTAAATCGACACCCTGAATTGTGCCATTGGGCTGCAGGATATAGGCGGCATAGTGATCGTCACCATACCGCTGCTGGATTGGACCGGTGGGGTTAACCGGTCGATAGCGAGTGAACTCGACCAGAGTGGTCGCTGGGGGTAAGGCAGCCTGAATCTCAGCAACAGATGGCGAAGCGGTCACATTGGCAAAATCAGCACTGCGACGGCTGAGCTGGTCTTCAAGGCTAGTGATCTGGTCTTGAAGGGATTTGGTCTGGGTTTGATGATTTTCAGAATCCTCAGACGGTGAGTTCACGGCGAGGTTGGCAAGTTGAGTATTGACTGCATTCAACTCATCCAAAAGTGCTGCGGCTTTAGGATCATCAGCCAATTGAGCCTGCAAATTGGTAAACAGATCGAGTACGCGGCTTTTGCGTTGCAACAGAGTCGTGAATGCGAGGTGCGCTGCGTCTGCATCAGTCGGCAGGCTATTAAGATGTAGCGTGACAGTGGTATCAACCGTCCATGTTCGTGTGTTTAGGTAGGCGCGTTTTTGGGCATCAGAACCCCCTAACAGATTACGGCTAAAGACGACTTCTTGATTGGCCATTCCCCGTTTCAAGTTGTCGAGGGCCGCTTGGGGCTGGCCTTGGGCATTGTATAGACCAGCCAGATTGATGAGGTTATCGGCAGTGACAGGGTGGTCAGAACCAAAGGTTTGTTCACGAATCGCCAAGGAACGCTGATAGAGAGATTCCGCCGCCTCGTAACGATTCAGAGAGCGATACACCCCAGCTAAAGCATAGAGACTGCTGGCAACATCGGGATGGTCGGGGCCTAGCTGCTGCTCTCTAACCTCTAAAGATCGTTCGGCAAGGGAAATTGCTTCTTCAAAGCGCTCCATCAACCGATACAAATCGGCCAAATTATTGAGGTTGGTGGCGACCTCAATATGGTCAGAGCCATAGGCCTGCTCACTTATTTCTAGGGCGCGCAGCAAAAGAGTGTCTGCCTCGTCATAGCGCTCGATCGACTGGTACAGTATGGCCAAATTATTGAGGCTGGCACCGGTTTCGGGATGGTCGGGGCCTAGAGCTTGCCCGAAACTCTCCAAAGCTTGTCGATAGAGGAGTTCGGCATCTTCATGGCGGCCCATCAACCAATACAGATAGGCCAAATTATCAAGGTTAGCAGCGGTACGGCGATGATCGGAGCCTAAAGTTTGCTCACGAATCTCTAGAGCCTGACGGTAGAGGGGTTCTGCCTTGTCATAGCGGCCCAGTGACTGGTGTAGCCAGGCTAGATCATTGAGGTTATCAGCAACATGAGGATGGTTGGAACCGAGTTCTTGCTTACGGAGTTCTAAGGCTTGCCGATACCGAGATTCGGCCTCGTCATAGCGGTCCGCCGACTGATATAGCTTGGCAAGGTCACTAAAGCTATTAGCAACATAGATATGGTTGGCACCTAGCTGTTCCTCGCGAATCTCTAGAGCGCGCTGATAGAGAGTTTCGGCCTCGTCATAACGGCGCATCGTCTGATACAGCCGGGCTAAATTACTGAGGCTGTAGACGGTGTAATCGGGATCATCGCCGTAGGCTTGCTCATTAATGGTTAGGGCTCGTCGAAAGAGGGTTTCGGCCTCGTCATAGCGGCCCATTGCCTGGTACAACCCGGCCAAACTATCGAGACTGTAGACAATATCGGGATCATCAGGGCCGTCATAGGCGACTTGTTCACTAATTTCCAGGGAACGCCGATAGAAGGTTTCGGCCTCGTCATAGCGCCTCATCGACTGGTACAGCCCAGCTAGTGTCAGAAATATTGTGTAGTAATAATCGCTACTGACGATGGCCTCGAAGTCGTTGGGGTCTATTTGTTGCCCACTAATTTCTAGCGCACGCTGATAGAAGGGTTCTGCCTCCCTATAACGCCCTAAAGCCTCATAAAAATCAGCCAAATCAAGAAGGCTGACAATGGTGTCAGAATGGTCGGAGCCTAAAGCTTGCTCATTAATTTCTAGAGCGCGCCGATAGAGAATTTCTGCTTCCCCATAGCGCCCTGTCCCTTGGTACATCCGGGCTAGCTGGCTGAGGCTGGCAACGATATTGGGGTGGTTAGGACCAAAGCGTTGCTCATCGGTGACCAGTTCTTGCTCTGCGATCGCAATATCTTCTGCGCTGAAAACCGTCTCGGACCGTATTGCATCTTCTTGCCTGTATTCCTGATAGTTCTGCTCATCAATAGCCTCGGCGCGCTGATGCAGAGCTGCCACCTCGTCATAACGGCCCAACAACTCGTACAGATCGGCCAAACGATAAAAACTATCGGTGATATCGGGATAGTCGGCTATGGCGCGCAGCAGGACAGCTTCTGCTTCCTCGTAGCGCTCTAACGAACGATACCAAAAGGCCAACTCATAGAGGCTGTGAAGGTCAAGAGGTTCATTGGTATCTAGCTGTTGCTCAAGAGTCGCTAGTTCTTGTTCTAACTGTGAAATCTCCTCGTCAGAATTCCACGAATCAGCATTAAGTAGATCTGTCTGCGCTAGCTCTTGCTCTGCGGCGGTTGCTGCTCGTAATGCCAGCTGGTAGGCACCGGCCTCTCCGCCGTCAGAGCTGCTAACAAAGATAGTGTTAGGCCCAGTTGTCGTCAGCGTCAGGATAATGCGGGAGTTCGTCCCTCCAGTGCCATTATCGTCATTTTCAGCAATCCATTCTCCGGTGGGGCCTGTCAGTATTAAGTGAGTATCAAAATCATTGCTGGTGAGATCGATAACAATCGTTTCTCCAGCCGTGCCTTCAAAATCGTAGGGCTCGTAGTAGTGGCCGGAATCTTCGAATACCCAGGACGTTTCGTCTAGCCTACCGGTAACTGTTTGCAGAGTGCGAGTAGCCTGCTGAGCCACCTGCACCGATGCGGTAGCGCTGGGGTTGACCATGCTGATGGGTAAATTCGTAAACAGACCGGCCAAGGCCAGCGCATAGGGCAATTGATACCGCAATCGAAAAGCGAGATGCACCATGATGTTTGCCTGGTAGAGAGATTTGCTATGAGCGTGACGAGGTCTTGGTACAGAGGGTTGATGCCTACTGTTCAGAAGCTGATTGGGGCAACTGCATTTCTAATGCGGCAATCTGGGTCTGCAGTTCTGTCGCCTGTTCAAGGTTGCCTAAGGTTTCATAAAGCTCTTGGGCCATTTGTAAGTGGTCAAGAGCATCGGCATATTCCGTTTGCCCCTGCGCCACATCCGCCAGACCCCAGTAACTCTCGGCTTGCCATTCCGCTTGTCCTGCTGCTTGGGCAGAGGTCAACGCTTCTTCGTAGCGCTCTTGAGCCAATAGGGGCAAGCCGATTCTGAGATACGTATCGGCCTGCAGTAAGTAAACTCGGCTATCTTCTGTACCCGCCTCGATTCTGGCTTCTAACACATCGATGGCGGCTTGGTTGAGGGCGTAGCTTTGCCAATCAGGGTCACTGTGTTCAAACTCAAAGTATTCTAGGGCGATCGCCAGGGCCTCTTCATCAGGCTCTCGTTGCTCTGCCTTAATGGCATCTACTTGGGTGTTGACGCGATCGCTCTCAGTTTCAGGCAGCAGTGTAAACCCAACGGGCTCTCCTGACTCAGACGAGATCCCATTATCAGCAGTGATGACCATGGTGTAGCGATAGTTTGGTGCTAAAGACTTTAGTTCGTCGAAGATTGCCTTAGTCTCAGTCACTTCAGCTGTCCATTCAACATCTTTGCCCGTAATCTCAACGGTATATGACGTCGCCCCGGCAACAGGATGCCACTGCACAGTCAGAGAATTAGTTCCGAATAGAGCCGTGTTGCGGGGACTGAGGACGTGGGGCAGCGAGACATTGACGATTGGTCGAGATGGTCTTCTTGAACCTCGGGTACGCGCTTTGCGATTGGGGAAAATGAAGTCTAAAAAACTAGCCTGAAGATTGGCTTCGACAATATTGGGGGCTTGAGTGCCGATGGCACTTTGCACCGGTTGAGCGATTGCCACGGCAGTGCCAAAGGTTAACACCATTGCCTGAATTAGAGCGGTAAAGCGTTTGTGCGACATACATCCTCGTAATTGAGTCCTGCTGTATCAAAACGGTCATGAGCCATCGTTAGCCAAACATTCTCTTCAGGAACGCTGCGATCACCTAACTGACAACAGCGCTGCCAAACCGGCAACACATCTTGATCTCCCAAGGTCTCTCGAACTTGAGCGCCCAAACAGTAGGCTGAGCCAGGGTTAGCAACAAACTCTTGTTCAGAACTTGGCAATTGCTCATAGATTGAGATGGCCTCATCGAGAGCAGTTGCTGCAAATGAGTATTCTTCTTGCTGTAGCAAGGCCCAGCCTAAGTTTTTGTAGAGACTGAATTCAGTCTCTGGGAAACTTTCTTGCCCATCGGCTAGCCTTAGCCCCTGACTCAACAGCGCCAAGGACTTATTCAAGTTGTTGTCAGGTGATTGCAGATATAAACGAGCTAAATTGTTATAAGCCTCTGGGAAATCCCCTCGCGCCGCAATCAAGTATTGGGTTTCCGCTTTGTCTAACTCTTGAATATCTTCGTAAAGAATTCCGAGGTTGTAGTGGGCGTCTAAATTGTCTGGGTCAAGGGAGATAGCCCGTTCGTAGTTTTGCTCAGCTGAGCCCAACTTACCCGCGTCATGGAGTTTCACTCCCCAATCGTTGTAATGTCTGGCAATAGCGGGCAACGTTAGCCAAAAGGCAAATAGTGACCCTGCCAGTAAAGCCGTAGTGCCAAACCGAAAGCGAATCTGTTGAGGCTTTGATAGCGCGAAGCGATCAAATAGCAACTGGACGCCTTCGTTACCGGCATCGGTTAGGTCACTACGGGCCTTCAGTAATGTTAGTAGGTTAGAAAGCGCGATCGCGGACAACCCTGCGACTCCGGCCCCACCGAATAAAAATCGCCCGCTGATATTCACCAACAGTCCAATGCTGATGGCCCAAGCCAACGTAGTCGCTCCTTTGAACACCCAATCACTAGGATGCTTTTTGGGTGTCTCTAAGGCTTCATCTAGAAACCACCACCATTGCTCTGGCACTTTGGGAAAGCTTTGGCGATAGGCCCCAAAGTCTAGCTGGGCAACTAGGTCAGTCGCGTGCTCTTTAAGTTGGCGATCGAGGTGATGGATTTCCTTGAGGCAATAGGTGTCAAGCTGCGGTGATTGTGCCAAAGCCACGTGAAGAATATCGCGAGCATTCAGAACTGCTAAGACCTGTTGTTCCCCAATATTCTGTGCTTTAAAGATCGGTTCGGATGACTCTCGATAGGCGGTGAGGGATGCACCGAGGACTGGAAGGGGCATGAGTAGATGCACATAAGCAACGGACTAATCCTAAATCAGGATTATGCAACGAAATGCTAAGAGATTACTGCGGCGATACCAATTATCAGATCTGATGAAAGTAGCCTACTAATTTGGTAAGTCTAAGCTGATTTTTAGCTTAAATATCTAAGCAATTGGACCAAATAAGTACGGCTTATATGTATAGACAAACATCTGAATCTGTCACTGAGGAGAAAAAGGCTTTGTAATTCCAAGTTTTGAGGCTGCTCTATTTCGTTACAGAAGCTGAAACGGGGCAACTGATTGCTGGCAACCGCCGTCATACTAGCAGCATGCTATTGAGCTGATTGGAGGTCTGGCTTGTGTTGCGAGATGCCCGTGACTATCAGATTTTGTTTTTATCGCTATTTTTGTGTTTAGGGTTAGCGACCCGTGATTGGACGCTGAAACCCGAGGTGATTGGAGTGGCGATCGCCACCGCGATTCTGACCCAAACGATATTTTCTCTCTGGCATAGCTATCTCTCTATCGGCCAGGCTCAAACTGGGGAACTCCTGCTGCCGGCGGCTGTTTCCCCAGCTTCCAGAATTTCTCGTTGGCAACTGGCTGCAGCCAACTTCTCGTTCAACTGGCGCAGCCCTCTCATTTCAGCTTTAGGGCTCAGCTTACTGCTGCGGGTTGATCATTTGCCCACGATGGCACTGGCTACGTTTGTAGCGATCGCGAGCAAATTTCTCTGCAAAGTGGACGGCAAGCATTTTTTTAACCCCGCCAACATCGGCATTATTGCCGCCCTGAGTTTTACCCACGATGCTTGGGTGTCGCCAGGGCAATGGGGCGAAGAGATTTGGTATGCGCTGATTTTTATCGGCGCTGGGGGCATGGTGCTCAAGCGGGTGGGACGTTGGGATACCACGGCGGCATTTTTGGGCAGCTATGCCCTGCTGGAAGCATTCCGCAACCTCTACCTGGGTTGGACGTGGGATGTGTGGCTACATCGTTTGTCCAGCGGGTCACTATTGCTGTTTGCCCTGTTTATGGTGACGGATCCGCGATCGATTCCCAATGCGCGTCCGGCGCGACTGATTTGGGCGCTGAGCATTGCTGGGTTGACGTTTGTCTTGCGGAATTATTTTTACCTTTCAACCGCCGTGTTTTGGGCGCTATTTTTGCTGTCACCGCTGACGATCGCCCTCGACCGCCTTTGGGAATCTGACCGCTTTGTGTGGAAAGGTGGGCGATCGCGATCGCCCATCGCTGGGTAAATCAAGCCAGCGCCTGAAATCCGTCAAGGCGCAACTTGATGATCCGAATGCACCGAGTGTTGTCCGTTTTGTCGATTTTGAGCCAACGTTATGAGTCGTTTGCGCCCCCTAGCGGCGGGATTAATTGCCGCGATCGCGTGTCTACTGTTTGCGACCCCAGCCTTTGCCTTTTGTGGATTTTATGTCGCTCGGGCCGACACCAGTTTGTATAACCAGGCGTCTCAAGTGGCGATCGCGCGGGATGGCGATCGCACCGTCTTGACGATGGCGAATGATTATCAAGGAGAGGTTCAGGATTTTGCGCTGGTCGTGCCCGTGCCGACGGTCATTCAGCAAGAGCAGGTCAACGTGGCGGAGCCCACGATTTTGGATCGTCTTGATGTCTTTAGCGCTCCCAGACTGGTGGAATACTTTGATGAAAATCCCTGCTTTGATGCACTCATTAGAGCGGCAATTCAGCTTCCAGAGAATGAGATAGCTCAGGATATACGTAGCCTAATTGCAACGGGAGCCATAGATGCTAGCGATTCTGAAACGCTGTTAGGTGTCACTGTTGAGGCTTCATTTTCAGCAGGCGAGTATGACATTCTCATCCTCAGTGCCGAAGAATCAAACGGGCTAGAAACCTGGCTCCGGCAAAACGATTATCAAATCCCGGCTGGGTCACAGGAGGTTTTGGGAGCCTACATTCGTCAGGGCATGAAATTCTTCGTCGCCAGGGTGAATTTAGAGGCGTTTGACCAGTCAGGCTATCAGCGCCTGCGTCCCCTACAAATTGCCTACGAATCGCCCCAGTTTATGCTGCCGATTCGCCTCGGCATGGTGAATGCCCAGGGTCCTCAAGATCTGCTGGTCTATCTGCTCACCCCCAATGGTCAGGTCGAGATCACCAATTATCGCACCGTTGAGATTCCCAGTAATCTCGATATTCCGCTGTTTGTGAAAGATGAGTTTGGTCAGTTCTACAGCGAAACCTTTCAGCGCAGCTATGACCAGCAGGGCCGCAATGTCGCCTTTTTAGAATACGCCTGGGATTTGCGCGGCTGTGACCCCTGCGCGGCGGCTCCGCCCAGTGTCGAAGAAATGCGGCAGGCCGGTGTTTTTTGGCTGCCAGAAAACGCCGAATTTCGCAACATCAATGTTTTCATCACGCGCCTGCATGTGCGCTATACCCGCGACAAGTTTCCCGAAGATTTGACCTTTCAGGAAACGAACAATCGCGGCCTGTTTCAAGGGCGCTATGTGATGCATCATCCTTTCGTTGAGGCGGAGGCGCAAAGGTGTGTGGATTGGTTTAATGACTACCTTGATTACAATCCTGGGATAGTAGGCAACGAAGATGTTCAAGAGTTTCGCCGTGAGTTACGCGAGGTTTATTCGGAATACATCACCCGTGAAGTGCCGGAACAGTTCGAGCGGGAATCGCAAAATCTGGCTCGGTTGACGGGACGAGATATCGACAGCATTCGGCGGCGCATCAGTGCCGAAGTCGAGATGCCGGCGCCAGCAGTCTGGCGATTGCGCTATCCACCCACATCGCCTTAACCCCCAATCACATCTACCTCGCATTGATTGCAGGGAACTGTGCGTGACGGTTCCCCCGTTTGAAGCAACTACTTTTTGACCACTACGCCTGGACAGAGAGAAATCCTATGGTGAAACAGCGTTCTATTTGGATGGGAGTATTGGGGGCGATCGCTGCCTTCCTGGTTTTAACTCCCAAAGCTTTGGCCTTTTGTGGCTTTTATGTAGCCAAGGCCGACACGAGTTTGTATAACGAGGCGTCACAGGTCATTATTGCGCGGGATAGCGATCGCACCGTCCTCACGATGGCCAATGATTATCAGGGCGAGGTGGCGGATTTTGCCATGGTGGTGCCGGTGCCCACCGTACTGCAGGAAAGCCAGGTAAATGTGGGCGATCCAGCGATTGTGCAGCGGCTCGATGACTTCAGTGCTCCCCGCCTGGTGGAATATTTTGATCCTGATCCTTGTGCCCCGATCCGTGTTTTTAGTGAAGCGGAGGTGGGGGCGATTCCCGCTGCGCCGTCGGCGATGACACGCGGTGGGGCCACGGATGATGCCTTGGGGGTGACGGTAGAAGCGCAATTTGCCGTCGGCGAATACGAAATTGTCATTCTCAGTGCCGAAGAGTCAGATGGGCTAGAAACCTGGCTGATTCAAAATGGCTACAACATTCCCCGAGGGGCGAGCGAGCTGCTGCAACCTTACATTCGTCAAGGGCTCAAGTTTTTCGTCGCCAAGGTCAATTTGGACGAGTTCGATCGCGCTGGCTTTCAACAATTGCGGCCTTTGCAAATCGCCTATGAATCACCCCGCTTTATGCTACCGATTCGCCTGGGCATGATGAACGCCCAGGGCGACCAGGACCTCGTTGCCTATCTGTTAACGCCTGACGGTCAGGTGGAGTTGACCAACTATCGCACGGTCAAAATTCCATCTAACGAAAATATTCCGACCTTTGTGGAGGAACAGTTTGGCGAGTTTTACAGCGCGATGTTTGACCGCAGCTACGAGCGCGAAAACAAGGAAGTCGCCTTTTTAGAATATGCCTGGAGCATGGCGGGATGTGATCCCTGCTCTGCCGAACCACTGAATGCCGAAGAACTGCGCCAAGCAGGCGTATTTTGGGTAGCGCCAGACAGTTCTCCTTGGGATACCAATGTGTTCGTCACCCGCCTGCACGTACGCTACTCGCGCAACAAGTTTCCCGAAGATTTGGCCTTTCAACAGACCAACAATCAGGCATTTTTCCAGGGTCGCTATGTGATGCAGCAGCCCTTTTTAGGAGCGGCAAGTTGTCCGGCTGGGCGCGACTATCGGCGATCGCTACCGGCGCGCTTTGAGCAAGAAGCCCAGACCCTGGCCCGACTTACCGGCTGGAACATCAACGACATTCGCCGTCAGTTGCCTGCAGTGGGGGTGCGCCCGGTGGACGAACCTGACTCAACCCCTTGGTGGGAGGAGCTCTGGCAACGGTCGAGTCAACTGCTCAATCAGATTGCTACGGCTGGGTAGGCTCATCAATACGGCCCAGTTTTGTTTGCTTAACGTTCTTCGTGCGGTGCCTTCCCTGTGACAATACGGGGAAGGCATTTTCTTAAAGAGATCAATATGTTGGACTTTTGGGCGCGCACTAGTGGCACCTGGATCAATGTTGCTACGGTGCTCGTGGGATCAGGATTAGGACTCTTGTTACGCCAGCATTTGCCCTTAGCGATGCAGCAAATCATTACCCAAGCATTGGGATTACTGACGCTGGTGATTGGGTTTGCCATGTCGCGCAGCCTGTTTGAAGTGGAAGCTGGCCCGATTGATGGGGTGATTTTGGGGCTACTGGCGTTAGTGATGGGGGGCCTACTGGGGGAATGGTGGCAGATTGAAGAAAAGCTTATTGCCATTGGCGATACCCTCAAAGCTCGGGTCAAGGGGGGAGGCCGCTTTACCGAAGGCTTTGTCGCCGCGAGTTTACTGTTTTGCATCGGTCCCATGACCGTTTTGGGTAGCCTCAACAACGGGCTCTCAGGGGACAACACACTGCTGACCTTAAAAGCGGTGATGGATGGGTTGGCCTCAATCGCCCTGACCGGTTCTTACGGGCTTGGGGTCGGGTTTTCGACCTTTACCATTTTGTTTATTCAAGGTGGGTTATCCTTGCTAGCCGGTAGCCTATCGGCGGTGATTGTTGATCCCACGACTAACCCAGCGGTGTTACTCAGCACCGGCATCGGCGGCATGATGATCATTGGTCTGGGCCTGGGTCTGTTAGAGGTGGCTAAAGTCCGCATCGCCTCGTTCTTGCCAGGGCTGATTTTAGGGCCCTTATTCGTGACGCTCTCCCTTTGGTTTGGACGATAGTTACGGCTCACTTTTCGTCAGCGGGTTGCGCCTCTTTTTCCCTGTAACAACTCCGTAAAAACTGGCGAGTTCTGGGCAACCTGAGTCATCATGGGAAGGGTTCACAACAGGGGACTTTCGGGATATATGGGCTTATTTGATAGCGTATTCAATGAAGAGCAGGCTGAGCAGCAAATTGAACTGAAACCAGAAGAGGCCTTTGCTGCCGTAGCGTTGGTTGCAATTGCTGCCGATGGGTATCTCTCTGATCAAGAGGGGCGTGACATGACCCACATGTTAGAACGCATGCATTTGTTTCAAAGCTACTCCCATGAAGTGATGCACCGCATGTTTGACAAGTTGTTGTCGGTGCTCAAGCTACAAGGTCCCAGTAAGCTGATCGATTTAGCCAAAGCGCAATTACCCCCAGACTTACGAGAAACGGCCTTTGCGATCGCGACTGATCTCGTATTGTCAGACGGCACGGTGACGTCTCAAGAGCAAGCCTTCTTGGACGATTTGTATCGCATCCTGGAAATTCCCGGAGACACTGCCCTACAGATTGTGCAGGTCATGACCATCAAAAACCGCGGCTAGGAGCGCAGTTTAAGGCCATCTCAGGACCTCTCCTACGCTGGCTCCACCCTCAGTAAATAGGTAGGCTTTGCCCTACCGGCAAAGCACTTTTCGCATATGCTCCATATTGCCGGGTAGGTCTTGCCGCATCCCCTGTTCGATTAAAAAGCTCGGCACTGGGAGCAAAGGCGTCGCCTGGACGGCATAGGTCAGCAAAGTGCCATTTTGCCAGTCTTGTAGGGTCAGGTCGGCCGCAAAGTCTCTAAAGGTGCCCTTTTCCAGGCGAAATTGCAGGCTGTGGTAAGCGTCTTCGTAAACCTTGAGGTGAATTTCGACTTCAGCCGCGATCGCCAAAAAGGCCTTGCGCCCAACCTGGTAGAGCCGGTGGACATTGCCTGCCGAAGCTAAAACTTCGCTGCGGCTAATATTTGGGAAAAACTCAGCCCAACGAGAGTATTGGGTAAGTTGGGCCCACAAATCAGCCCGGCTAGCTTGGACATACATCTTGGCGTTGACGGCCCCACCCATCATGCCGTGTGCCGTCGTCTCAACTAACACTCGTCCCCGGCGCAAAGCCTCAACTTCACGTTCCGACTGCGAGCGTGCTTGCCCTCTCAAGAGCAGTGATGGCCGCTGAGACGACGCGATGAAAGTTGCGCTGCTGACCATAAAAATTCAGCTCCAAATGAGTAGTAAGTCTTGGCTTGATGGCAATTTGTCAAGAGTGATTACAAACGTAGCCGTAGTATCCCCTAACCGACATAAAAATTAGCAGAAGCTGAGCACTATAAGGATAAAGTTTTCGACAAGTTCGGCAGAGAATTTCAAAATAGCGTAGATTCACGAACTTTTTGTGTTGACTATTGGCCAGCACGGCCGTGGATATACCCAAATTGCGACCCAACTCAATTGCGACCCAACTCAAGACGCCCTCGAAAATTAAGGGATCGGCTTGAAAATAAAGTACCCGGATAAGACTGTGGCAGCGTGGATGGGTGGCAGGGTAAGTGGGATGTTATTTAAGCGCGACTCCCTAATGGCAGCAGTATAGCTACAGCGGAAATTAAGTTTTTCACCTTATATTGACGGAGGTTTGATCCCCCGCTGTGATCCATCAAGGAGCTGAGTTTACAGCGTAATTACGGTCTGTCCACAAAAACTCTAAAACTCCGCTGATCAAGAGTGCATCATTCTGAAAAGTGTTTGCTAAAGTGTCAGAGCTGTTGTCTCTTGAGTGCTACGCCTTAGCTTTTGCTTCCGGTTTCAAGCCTGTTAAGGTGGCTCAGCTTTTCTGGCCTAATCAGCCTTCCTACTGCTGGTGAGGCCCCATAAAATAGCTTTGCCTGAAACCGCAGAACGCTTGGGTTGCGATTCATCAACTGCTGTTGTTGCAGTCACTATGTTTGTCAAAAAACCGCCTCTCTTTATTACGCTTGGCACCACTTGTCTACTGCTAGCTGCTGGCGCTCTGACCTACGCTGGTTTGCGATGGCGGACGCTGCAGGCTTGGGGCCTGCCCGCTGGCGTCAAAGCCGTGCCCCAAACAGCGGTGGCGGCGGTCACCCTCTCGACGAATCCAGAACAGTGGCAACAGGTGCGCCAATTTGGTACGGACGAAACCCAAACCAACGTTGACCAACAGTTAGCGCAATGGCGCGATCGCTGGCTCGACCAATATGATGTTTCCTTTAGCGCCGATATTGCCCCGTGGGTTGGCCCTGAGGTGACCATAGCCTGGATTCCTCCATCCGAAGCGGTCGCCGAAACTGAGCCTGGGTCAATGGTCCTGGGCGGACAAAAGCGCCTCTTGCTATTGCCAATCGCCGATCTTGACGCCGCCCAAACTTCGGCTCAATCGTTGCTGTTGGCAACCACTAACAGCAACTCGATAGAATATCGCGGCGTCACTCTGAATCAAATTACGCCACCTAATACTGAGGCTACAGATGCGGTATTTGTGGGTTTATTGGGAACGCGACTGATTTTTGTGGCTGAGGACGAGGCCGTGGCCCAGCAGGCCATTGATGCCTACAAAGGGGGTAAAAACCTGGCTGATGTGGCGGGATATCGCCGCTCGTTTGAGCATATTGGGGTAACCCAGACGTTCAGCAAAGTCTACGTCAATATTCCTGCTGCGACCCAGCTACTCGCTCAGACCTCACAGCCGGCTTTGCCCGCCACCTTGATTGAGAGTTTTCAAGAAAGTCGGGGGTTGGCAGCGACGATCGCCCTCGAAACCCAAGGCTTACAGATTCGCAGCACCAGTTGGTTTGGTGAAGATAGCGATCGCACTTACGTCGATACCAATGTGCCCGCCCAACTGCCAGAATACGTGCCTCGCGACACGCTGGTATTTGCCTCTGGAGGCAACTTTCAACAGTTTTGGCAAGATTTGAGCGAGCGACGCAACTGGGGCGCTTTGACCGCGCTCAATCCCGATAATTTATCGTTAGCACTGCAAAACGGCACCGGGCTCACGCTGGAAGAAGACCTGATGCCTTGGATGCAGGGAGAATTTGCCCTTGCTCTGGTGCCGCCGGAGAGGGCAACGGCGAAGGATGATGCCATTGCCTTGCCGAATCCGAGTTTGGTAGCCCTCGTGCAGGTAAACAATCGTCCAGAAGCCGAGCAAGCTTTTGCCAAACTGGATGAGGTGGTGGCAAACCGTTATCGTTTCACCATTAGCAGTGAACCCGAAGGCGAAATTGAGCTGGTTCGCTGGACTTCACCCTTTGAGTCGACGATGCTGTCGCGGGGTTGGTTAGATAGCAGCATCGCTTTCCTGACGCTGGGGGCGGGCACAGATGGGGCGATTGTGCCCAAACCTCGTCGCTCTTTGGCGCGATCGCCACTATTCCAACTCACAACGGGAGATGCGCCTTACCCTAACAATGGCTATTTCTTTGTGAATTTCAAAGCGCTCACTCAGACCGAAGGCAGTTTGTTTATGCCAGACTGGCCCGCTGACAATCAGAGTGTCTTATCTGCGATCGAAGCTTTAGGCGTGACGTCAACGGTCTTAGATGAACAGCGTTTGCGCTACGACCTTTATGTGGTGCTCAGCCGAGGCAATCGCCCTGGCCTGTTGCCAAGTGGCCAACCTCAAGATGCTCAATCGTCTGAAACAGACTCAGCCGAACCTGCTCCCCCAGAGACAGAGGCACCCGAAAATCCGAGTGATTCAGACTCACCAGCGACAGAAGACGCCGTTCCTGAGGCCGATACTGATGTGCGCCCCGCGGCTGGCAGACAATCTAGCGATGAAGCTGACAGCTGATAAACAGTACAACAAGGCGTTCAGCATTGACGCAAGAAGTCTATTCAGAATCTTTGGGGCTGACGGGGGGCTCATCAGCGGCTAAGGTGGCCTCATCAGTCAATACTTCCCAGGGAATCAAATCATCCTCTGAAACGCGAATAGCGACTTGGGCGGCACCAATCCGGTTGAGATGACTAGGGTCGGCAAACAGATTGTTTTGCCCTGGCCACTCGCGGAGCAAATCGACCAAGACAAAACCGCCCGCTTGCGCTTCCCGAGCCAAAAATTGCTGAAACTGTTGCTCATAAACCGCGCGAGTCTCATCCAGATAATCGTCACTAAGGGGCAAATTGACGAATACTAGGGGAATGCCGTTGGTGCGAGCAAACGCGGCGATCGCCTGTGTAGAGACGGCTTGTACCCCCGCCAAATTAAAGTCCTGATAGGCATCATCATAGGCTCCCGGCACCCTGGGAAAACTCAGATAGTAGCGGCTGGGCTCAAACACCTCGTTGACAGCTAAAAAGCCATAGCCATTGATCCGGCTTACTGGCAGGGCTCTGGCCTTGTCGCGGCTAGTCATCATTGACGCCTCACCAGTCGTCTCTAAGGTAGCGGCCAATTGGTTTGAGGAGGCAAAAGTGGGGCGATCGCCCGCCTGCACAGCCGCATAACCGGGCGATTCCAAAATTTTGGCAAAGGTGCGATCGTACCGCCCACTGTTAAATGAGCGAGAGCCCCCGGCCCAGATAATCATTTTCGGCATCTGGTCTGGGGTTAGTAACTGCCGCAAAATAAAGCTAACGACCTGAGCCGTGGCCCCATTCACCGCAAAGTTATATACCTTAAGGTCGGTATACCCCTGCTGAGCGAGGCGCTGCTGCAAAATTTGCGGATTCATGCCTTGGAGGGCGCGTGAACTCCCGATAATCATGATGTCAGGGGTGTCAAAGGTCGCCAGATAAGACCAATAGAGCGCTAACTGCTCGTCTAGGACATCATTGCCTAGGGGCGGAAAAATCGCGAGCCGGGCCGATTCTTCTACCCGTTGTAAGGCGATCGCTTGGTTGTTCAAATACTCTCGAGTTTTACGTTGGGCAAAGAGCCATTCTGGACTATCCACCGGCACTGCTTGCAGCGCTTGAATGGCTTCTGACCAAACCATGGCAACGGCACTCCACTCGTTAGCCGTCGTCGCTGATTGGGCTAACTGCGCTGCGGTCATCGCCGCTTCAAAGGCTTGGGTCAGCGGCGCTTTTTCAGCCTGCGGTTTGGGTGATATCGCGGCATCTACAGCCGCCTCAAGGGATGGTTCAGCTTTGGCATCTGAGTTCGATGTACTCGGCGCTGTCGCCGAACAGGCCAGTCCGGCAATGCCGCCCCAAACCAGCATACTAACCACGATCCATTCCCACCGTCGCTTGATCTGCTGCATGGCTTTGACCAGATGACAAGAACGCTACTTGATCCAGTATTAAGCAAGAGCCCTGGAGTCGACAGCAAAAAATTCAATTCAGCCGGTTTGGGGGTTCCCCAGCCGGGGAATGAACTCGCTAAACCAAGGCCGGGGCAGAGCGTTGCCGCTGACCGTGGAAGACCATCTCTACCCCATTTTTCATGCCGAGGGTGACGCCCCGCCGTTCCGGCGTCGCTGGGCGATCGCTCGCCAGGGCAAAGTCATAGTGAGTCAGTAGCGTTCCGAGAATGATTTTGAGTTCATACATGGCCAGGGCGTAGCCGATACACCGCCGCGCCCCACCGCCAAAGGGCACAAACTCAAATGCCGAATATTGTCGTTCGAGAAACCGTTCGGGGCGAAACGCCGACGGTTGTGGGTACAAGTCTTCGCGGTGATGTAGCAGGTAAATACAGCCGACTAATAGGGTGCCAGGGGCAATGGCATGGCCTAGCAGTTCAATCGGTTCATGCACAACACGAGGGAAGGTCAGCATCGCCACCGGATAAATGCGCAGGATTTCATGACAAGTGGCCTCTAAATAAGGCAGCTTCGTCATGGCTATGGCCTCATCGCTGGCATGGGCAGTGGCGATTTCATCCCGAATGGTCTGCCGAATGTGGGGGTGATGATGGGCCCAGTGCATTCCCCAAGCGATCGCAGTTGCGGTCGTTTCATGACCCGCTATCAGCAGCGTAATCAGTTCATCGTGCAGTTCCTCATCCGATAACCCATTGCCCGCTTCATCCTGCGCCATAATGAGCAGCGACAGGACATCGCTGTTAGCGGCATCGACTGCGGCCCGGCGTTCGCGAATCTCGGCGTAGAGTAGCTCGTCAATCTCGGCTGACAGGCGCGCAATCTTGGCCCCCGGACTCCAACTGCCATAATCCTTTCTGAGGAGGGGAAAAAAGACCACCGTGGAAGCCAGCGGTTTGCTGACCATATCCAATCGTTCTGCTAGCAGTTGCTCTAACCGCCGAAAGCGATCGCCCTCGTGCAGCCCAAACACCGCTTGCAAAATCACCCGCATGGTAATTTTTTGGGTTAACTGGCGGGCCTGTAGAGCTTGCCCTGGTCGTAAATCATCCATCGCCGCCAGCGTGATTTGGCGAATCAACTCGGCATATACCTTGAGTCGCTCTCCATGAAAGGGCGGCATGATCAACTTGCGCCGTTGACGATGTTGACTGCCCGTTTGCAAAATGACTGAATTTTCACCCAACACTGGCCTTAAGAGTTCATTCACCTCTCCAGGGGCACTGATGGCTGGCCCCAAATCTTGACTGAGCATAGTTTTGAGTGCTTGCGGATGGTTAATAAAGATCCACTCAAACAGGCCCCAGCGAGCAAAAAATAGATCACCATAGCGCTGATAGTTGGCATGCATGTACTCCAGCGGCCGAAAGATCCAGTTGGCCAACTGCACGTAGGGATGGGTTTGCGTCACAGGGATGGCATTCATAAGGCACCTGGCAAAGGTATCACCCCTAGCCTACAAGTTGCCTGATGAAACTGGCATTCGCAGTGCTTTATAAACTGTGTGAAAGCCGTTCAGATAAAGGCTTTTGGGCTATAGCAGAATGCGGAATTGAGCGGGCGGAATGCGAAATTGAGAAGCCTACAATATGGGCATTTCAGAGCATTGAACTATCCTGACCGGAGGGCGGATGGCTATGTATTTCAAAGATGAGGAGGAAACACTGAAACCGTTTTCAGAATTATCTGTAGGGCGCTTTAAAGGGCGCTTGATCAATTAACTCTTAGGCGAATCGAATTGGGCTAATATCGCCGCGACCGATTGATTAAAGGCCGCTGGCTCGACTAAATGGGGCCAGTGATTGCCGGGAATGGTGTGGGTTTGTAGCTGAGTTAGGTGCTGGTGATATGGCTTGATTTGCCAAGCCATACGATTGAGTCCTTGTTGAGGCAGCAGCAGGGCGGTGGGCGTTGCCAGTGGGGCGGTCAGGCCCGCTGTTTTGAGGATGTCAGCGAACACGCCATTGCGGGCCGCGATCTCAAACTTACTCCGCCACTGACCATCGGTTTGCTGTTGCATCCCCGTGTAGAAGACGGTCTGTTGTAATTCACTCCAACCTCGATATTGTTTGAGTTGCTGGGCGACTGCCGTTGCCTGCTCAAGCTTTGGAAATGGCCCCATTACTTTGAGAAACGGTAAGGTCCGGTAAAGGATGGGAAACGTGGGACGAAATACCGCCGGCAATCGATTCACAAAAAACGGATCGACGAGAATTAGGTTCCCGACTCGTTCTGGGTATTGACGGGCCCACAGCAAGGCCAGCTTAGCCGCCCAAGAGTGAGCGACTACCACCACTGTGCTTAACTGCAACCGTTGACAGTACTGCTCTAAATCGTCAGCTAACAAACCAGAGGCATAGTCGGCGGCGGCTGGCTGGCGGCTGTCACCGTGACCGCGCAGGTCGGGCGCCAGGCAGCGATAGCGATCGCTCAAATGTTGAGCTAGTTCTTGCCAGACTAGACTGTGATCAGCCAAACCATGCAACATCACAATTGGTTGACCGATACCGACGTCTCGGTATGCCAACACAATGTCACCCGTCAAAGTCACTTGCCGACTTGGGAAAGAAACCCCCTCTGGTTGCATAGGCAACACTCCAACAGTACCCATGATTCGACAGCATACCGGAGAAGCTGGAATGCGTAGAGGCGAACCATTAAGGTTATAGGTAGCTAGTGCAATCGGCGCGCTACACACATCAGCGACAAAGACGCCTCACGCGAATTTGGGTTAATCCCCGACAAACGCTGCGCCCAACGATATTTCCAAGCAGCACGCCCCATTTGCCCAGTGAAAATCGCCGCTCCTAAGGTTTGATTGTGAGGGTACACCTGAGTCGAAAAGCCTATCGGCGTCAACACAGAATGGTAAAACGCCTCGGTTAGACCGTCTCCAGGTCGATGATGCACCTCACTCGCTAACCCACACCGCTGCTCTTGCATGGAGGCATGCCCACCTCGGTGAATCAACCGGTACAGCGGCAACCGCAGTTCCCACAGAAGTCGGGCAACACCTTGAAAGTGCCAAGCGGTGATTTGCGGATCGTGATCACAAACCAAAATGCCCCCAGGTTTGACTACTCGCGCGGCTTCCCGCAAAACGCTGGTCATATCGTCACAGTGATGCAGAGTCGCATTCATGACTACAACATCTGCGATCGCTGAGCGCAATGGCAGAGCTTGAGCATCTGCCAGCAAAGGTTCATAGCCCAATTTGGCAGCCATCTTGAGTCCTGCCAAGCTAATATCGACACCAATTAGTTGACGAGGACGCCCACCCAGCGAAGCAAAAACGTTACCTGGACCACAGCCAATGTCAACAACGACTTTGTCATCCCAATCACCAACGACTTCTCGCCAGCGACTAATGAATGCCTGATCTCGATGACACGCATCAAAGTATAGGCGTGCCCATTCTGCATGACCAAAGTATTCAGCATTTGCACCTAGCGCCAAGGTCATGTTTTGTGGCAGAATTTCAGCGCACAAAACTCCATCCACACGATGCCTATGGAATGTTGGCTTGAGATATTTCTCTAGAGAAGGTGACTGGTCTTTAACTAGTACTGAAAAATGAGATTTAGACATCAGTGACAGGAAATTAATGTATCAATTTTATCAACCTGTAAATCGCGAAAATCGATACGATATTCACCACTATGATGCATGAATTAAATCCAGTCTACAATTAGAAAAAATCAACACGCAATCATCACATTTAATTAGCAACGGCTATGTATGATGTCTGATTAAATGTGAATTTATAAATGTGATTAAGACTTTTTAGGCCTATCAAGATAGCGCAGTCATTCAACATGAAGTATCTATTAAATTCATATTGATTGAACCCGTTAGATAGCCACTTTAAGATGATACCAATAGGCCCTTGTAAGCTCCAATTCATTAGGCATAGCGCACTTGAAAAATAAGGCGATTATTAGTCGCGGGTGGCAGTAACTTGTGAAAGCAAGAAGGGTCTTGAACAAAACCATAGCCAGCTTTGCCTTCGATTAAAATCTCTAAATCTGATCCGTAATAACTCAGGATTTGCTCGTCTGTCTGTCGGCCTGACCACGGGGCAAATAAAGTATGGAATGGTTTGCGTACATGCGATTGCTCAATCATGACATGGGCACCTGACAACCGATCCATATCGGTAATATAGAAGTAAGTAGAGATGAAATTGTAGCCTGCCACATCATAGTGATAACTCAGCGGCAAGAAGCGATCGCGCTGCTCCGGTTCTGGCAGTTTGGACACAAATGTCCAGGTTAAATGATGAGTTACTTTTGAAGGCCAATATCCTAAATACTGTCGAGCAATCTCCATTAAGAGTGGATCTCTTGCTATTTGATCAATTGCCGGACAAGCACCTGGATCTTCTACGAGCCCGCGCATAACATTGCGACCATTTGATAAACGCCCTTGAACAACATCCTCAATTTTGAATTTTTCTTCAAATCCCGGTTCGTAGAGGAAATTTTGACAAGCGTACTCATGGATTTCAGCCACTTTATCACAGGTTAGCTGTAAGCCAAAAGCAACACTTCTCTGCCTGATTTTCTGAGCAAATTGTTCAGGTGAATTATTAGGAAATAATGATTTCTCTTGTAGATTTAGTCGACTCCGATGATAAGAGCTATTAGAAATTTGAAATCCCTTTTGCAGTAAGCTATACGTCTTTCGTACTGTGTTGAAGCGACCAATCGTATGATGTATATCTCGCTTAGCCAAGCGTGCAGAGAGCCGATTCCAAGCAATATCCAGGTTCATAAAAATTTGAATAGACTAATCATCAACTTGCAACTAAGTAGGTGGGTTGAATCTTTTGTAGAACGAATTTATGGTGACGAAATCCTTGCGAGCGTTGGGTTTCGTTCCTCAACCGCAACCTACATCATTTGCAATTTAATAACGCCTGCCTACTTACCCAGACCAATCGTTTATTCATAAAGTCCTATCAGCATCAGGACATATCTCGGAATTCAGTAAATATACGGAATTTTCAAAGGATTTGCATTAGTCCATTTTTCAGTAGAATCAAGAGTATGCTTTAGTTCTGCAGCATAGGGCAGTCGCGACAGGGTACTTGTTGGTAAGACGTCAAATATTACAAAGGTGTTTCCCGTGCTCAAGTAGCAGCAGACTCTCAATCTCTAACTGTGGCCCCGCTTAAGGAGATTTCTGTCAATGAACATACGCATTCGGCGGTGCATTACGCTTCACTAATGACACCCTACAAGCGGTAAATTCTTTCCTGTAAATCTCCTAAAGTGTTCTAAGAGATTAATGTCTCAAGAACCCAGTCTCTATTAAGAACTGCAGGAGACTTCAGTCTTTCTTCCACAGACCCAGTTCCTGATGTGAGGTATTTTGGCCACTCTTAGGGACTACTTTCACAAACACTTACAGCTGTATTAGATTTCTAGACGGTATCTAGACCATTTGAAAGTCAGCCATGAGTTGTTCAACTTGATTGGTGACCAACTCGTTGGGATCGTTACGCATGAGTGGCAATAGTTCTCGCAAGACGCGCGGCGAAGCAACTTTCAGATAAGACAGCACGGCCTCTCGCACAAACCCGGTGGGATGTTTGAGGCAGGCAACGGTATTTTCAGCGCTGAGGCTCCAGCGTTGGGCGCGGGCTACGTGAAAACAACAGGCCAAGGCCCAATCGGACAGGAAATAGCGCAGATCGAGCAAATAGCGGAGGCGATCGCTGGGCCTCATTTGCCGATAAACAAACAGATTGCCTTCCCTGAGAACGTCGACTTTTTCGGCCCAGCTGCGGCGATCGAGGATGGTCAAAATGGCCCGCTTGCTAGGAATATCGAGGGTATTGTCCAAAATTTCGATCCCACGAGCGCGATTGGAAGAAGTGCCCCCCTGCCAACTCACCTGAGCGGCCTGAATCGCGGCGGGCGGAGAAATGAAGCGCAACAGCATAAAGATGCGCTCGATCGCGTCTCCTTGTAATTCTTCGAGGGCGCGCTGCAACAAATTGGCCTCGCGCCCTTCTAGAGTCGTGTCGCCCAAGTCTAAAAGCGCCCCATAGACTTGACCGATAAAGGTGAGTTCCTGATTAATCAAATCTTCGACCCCGTCTCGACCAAAGCGGTCCAGTGCGGCATCAATCCCTTGGTTACGCTTAAAGCCGGTTTCTTGCACCATGCGCAGTAAAATGCGCAGTAGAGTGCGTCGAGTGCTGCCCCAACTGGTAATCAGGTTTTGTAGCAGACAGTCGATCGCTTCATTACTCCCCATGTTGCCAATTGCCTGCCAAGCTTGGTTGCGCAAGCTGTCAGGGCGATAGGGGTCGAGGGCAACTTCTTCCAGCATGGCTAGAGCATCATTGCCGAGTCGCGTGAGGGCTTGGCTGGCCGCTTCTCGAGTCGACTTGTACTGCAAGGCTTTCATCAACGATGGGTAGTACTCCTCCAGGTTGGTGGCGGCGATCGCTTCTAATAGAGAGCGGCGTACGCGTAACGATTCGTCTTGCAAAAGGTTGGGAATATACAACCGGAGGGATTGTAAATAATCGGCTTCCCCCAGCGCTCGGCAACCCATGACGCGCTCGCGTTCATGTTCGTGGGTGAGCATTTGGCGGAGGGTGTTGACGGCCTCATTTTTCTCTCGGGCATTCCCATGTTTGAGCATCAGAGAGGCGGCTGTACTCCGCACAACGGGGTCGATGTCGGGGTTGAGATAGGGCTGCAAATGATCGATGTCAGGGCTTTCGTCCGTAATCCAAACGTAACGTAATGCCAGCGCTAAGATTTCTGGCGGTTGTTCAACCGTGGCCAACTGCCGCACCCTATCGGCATGCTCGCGGTCAGGATATTCCAGCATCGCTTCTAGGCTTTGCCGCCGGAGTGATAAAGGCAACGTCGTCAGGCGCGGAGCGAGGACTTCGCCCACACTACGCGGATCAAGCTGGGAAAGCAACTCAATACAAGAGCGCTTAGCCGCTTCAGAACCAGGCTTTTCGAGCTGTTCGACAAAGGCTTTGCGCAGGGCGCGCAGGTTGGCCTCGGTGCTACTCAGGAGACCTCGCTGCGCACTCTTGACCAGCAACTCTAAATACTGCGATCGCAGCAACAAAATCGCCACGAGCCAGACCACCGCTAAAAAGGTGATCACCCCTAAAAAGAACTGGGCCTGCAGCAACTGACTTTCAAAGCCGAGAAAATCGGCCCAGGCAATCACAAACAAAATGAATACCCCAGTGCCGCCCATGGCCAGGGGCTCGGCAATGCCGCCCACCAGCGATTGAAACAGGGTGCGCTCACTATCTGGAATCGGTTGAAATAGCACCGGACGGGTACTCGCCACCAAGGTGTAGCGCAGCCACTCATCAAAAAACTTTAGGATTACCAGGCCAAAGAACAACGCCGTGCCCCCCAATAGGGCCGGAAAGCCGCCAATCATGGTCATGAGGCTGACCCCCACAATCACTAAGGGCAAAATCGACAGCACCGCAAACACCCCCTGCCGCTCGATGAGTCGACTAGAGGTAAACCACTGGGTTAGCAGTTCAATCAGGCCAAGTAGACCGCTAAAAATGCCCAAAAACGCGGCGATTTCATCGACTTCCAAATTCATTTCGAGCTGCGTCAAATACTCAAACTCGATGAGATACATCACAATCTGCGCCAGCACAAAAAAGCTGAACAACATGATCACGTATTGACCCAGGGTGCCTCGCGATCGCTGGGCTTTGTGATCGTCCTGCCCAGCCTCTGCCTGCTGCTGCAGTGAATCGGGAAAGGCGTGCTCATAGTTGCGGCTGATCATTAACAACACACCTGAGCCAGCCAGCATAATCAAGAATGACAGCAGCAGGACGTTTTTGAGCCCGACAAAGGTCACGAGAAAAAATACCGAGAATCCACTCAGGACGTCCGCCACCAAGTTGCCGCTGCTAACGATAGGAAAGGTGCGCTTAATTTCTCGAATGTTAAAGAGCTGATTGGCCGTGATGGAAACATTCAGATCATTCAGCCCATAGATGGCTTCCATCCATAGCCGCATCGCAAAAATGGTGTACGGCAACAGCGGCTCAATTGCCAGTCCCCAGCGGAACAGCAACACCGGCACGGCCATCAACACCGCAATGATCACAATTACCCAACGCAGGGGAAAAAACTTCTGCAGCCAAGAATAAATAACGCTGAGCCCAAACCCGACCCCAGCACTAAAGATGTAAATCCACGGCAGCGAATCGGGACCATACTCATCCAAAAACAAGGCTGCAGAGCTGACTTCTAACCACAAAATCCCCATGGAAGTGGCGGTGTAAAACACGAACATCAAAAAGGTCCGTTCCGCTTCGTTGGGACGCAGATTAATAATGCGCAGCAACTTTTGCTGCCACTGAGACAGCGACGGTGAGGTAGTCCGACTCGATTTCATACGCTAGATGCTGGAAGCTGGCTGAGTGCGATCGCCCACCAAGTCAGCCCAGGGCTACTTTTTAGGCGACAACAGCATCATCATATTCCGACCTTCCCGTTTTGGCGCCTGTTGAATTTCGGCAACTTCTTCTAAATCACCGGCCATGCGTTGCAACAGCTTTTCTGCCAGATCAGAATGCTGAATTTCTCGCCCTCGGAACATCACCGTCGCCTTGACCTTATCGCCCGACTTCAAAAAGCGGTGGGCATTCTTGACGCGCACGTTGTAGTCATGGTTGTCGATTTTGTAGCGCATCTTTACTTCTTTGACTTCGGCATTGTGCTGGCGCTTACGGGCTTCGCGGGCGCGCTTTTCTTGTTCAAACTTATATTTGCCGTAATTAATAATGCGGCAAACCGGCGGATTAGCTTTGTCACTGACCAGCACTAAGTCAAGGTCTTGCTCCTCAGCCATCTGCAATGCCTCACTGGGGGCCACAATCCCTAACTGCGCACCATCAGCCCCAATCAGGCGAATTTCGGGGAACCGAATATTTTCATTAATCGGCGGAACGTTTCGAGAATTTCGACTTCGCATGCGCGGCAATAGGAAAAGAGTACAGAAATGATGGACTCAAATTTGATCGTCTACAGACTAATCGCCGTCTCTGATTTCGTACAGGGGAGCCGGCCCCCTTGCAATCGATTAGCCATAGAACTCGATAGCAACGATATCTTTACTGATATTAAGGGCGAAGTTTGAATCTGCACATACGTTCATTACGAAGTTTGAAAAAATATTTACATATAAAAAGTTTAAACCCAAGCATTTCCAGAGCCAAGGGAAGCGGAGATAAATGCAGATAAATAAGGTTCTCCTTGTATAGACATTTGCAGCCAGGACGGTTTCACCAGTCTTACAGGTGTCCGTAAAGGGTATCTTTTTATGGCTTCTATTTTTGGCTATGTTCGGTGCTCAACTGAGCAGCAAGATCACAAAATCCAGATTGATGATTTAGTCGCTCATGGCGTGCCGGTCGAAAATATTACGCGTGACTTTGTAAGCGGTGGCGTCAGCTCTGAAGATCGAGTGTTTTTTTGGGATTTGCTCAATTCTCTTGAGTCAGGGGACACATTCGTGGTTTGGGCGATCGACCGGATCGCGAGGTCTTTGCAAGTCTTCACCCAGGTGGTGGAGCACTGTGTTAAGAACAATATCAAGCTAAAGGTCATCAAGCAGAACATCGATATTAGCGACGCGACGGGGCGGTTAGGGAGTTGCGCTTAAATAACATCCCACCGACCCTGCTACCCATCCACCCTGCCACAGTCTTGTCCGGGTACTTTATTTTCAAGCCGATCCCTTAGTGGCGAATATCCTGGCCTCAGTCGCAGAGTTTGAGCGGGAAATGATTCAAGCGCGAGTGACGGCTGGTGTCGCTAAAGCTCAGAGAGAAGGCAAGCACTGTGGTCGGCCCAAGGTGAGCATGGCCAAGGTGCGCTTAGCTCATCGGTTAGCCGAAGATCTGCCCATTGATAAAGCTTGTGATGAGGCTGGTATATCCAGGGCCACATATTATAAGCATCGCCACAACATTGCTTAATCAAAAAAACTCGTCATGATGAGGGATAAGACTTCGCGGTCACTCAACGCGGGTGCCGCCCCTTTGCGACGAGGAGGCGCGCACTGCAGTAAAGGCTTTAGATCGCTATTCACCACTAAAAAAACGACAATGATAAACTCATTGATATAAAACGTAGTTTCGTTCTTATCAAGAATTAGAATTTTGGGTGGCTCTAGCTTGTAGCGATCAAACCTTTTCTCAATGTTTAGTCGCACATCGCGTTATGTACAAGTCAAAGAGAAAATTAAATGGACTATATAGAAACAGTAAAAAAGCGTGGCATCAAAGACATCCTTGCCAATTCTGCTCTCTGGTATGGAGGCAGAATACTTTATGCCCTATATCGCAGTAAGCTTCCCTTTATTTCATCGCAGGCTCGTAAATGGCTAGCTGGCCGCTCTTATTCCCGAGATTTAGTACCCATGCAGGAGTTAGAAGGAGCTTATGGTGCTGCTTTAGACTGGCTAATAGAGGCTAAAGGCGGTGAGGTTTCTGGTGCCTATTTAGAGTACGGGGTCTGCACGGGTTCTTCGATGATTGCCCTTAATAAAGCGCTACAACATCGAGATAATGTAGACCTCAAGTTTATTGGCTTCGATTCCTTTGATGGGTTACCCGACAATGCCGGGGCTCAGGACAACGGTGTCTGGAAAGCAGGCTCATTTATGTCTGAAAAATCCCGGACCGAAGCACGACTCAAAGACAATGGTGTGACACCGTATCTGGTTGAGGGGTGGTTTAGTCATACCCTCAACGAGGAGACTCGCCGTAAGTATGAGATTCAGTCAGCTCCGTTGATTATGGTGGATTGTGACATTTATTCTGCGGCAAAAGAATCACTGGAGTTCTCAATTACCCACATTACGGGACCAACCGTCATCTTGTTTGATGATTGGCATTCCTGTGGCTTAGACGAGATTAACCAAGGTGAAGCTCGGGCGTGGCAAGAGGTGTTAGAGGCCAATCCTGATATCAAGGAGATCGGGCAACTTAAACCCTACAATGAGAATTCCCACATCATCATGGTGGACCGAGCTTAATAAGCTTTGCCTACCTTCAGAGCAGGAGTTTACCGTAAAGGAAACCATCGGTTTCAACTTAAACGTGATCTAGAAGACCAGGGCTTTCAACCAATGGGATGCCAGTTGCCAGAGATACACTGAGCTTCCTTATTGTTGTGCAATCTTTTCCAGGCAGATTCGTTGGGCTTTAATCTCGTACTTGCCAGAAGAATTGATGAGTTTGATCAGCGCCGAGGCATCAGACCCAAATGAAGGGGCAATGAGACGCCCGAATCTTTGACACCTCTTCTCCATGTAGCCAAAGATCTGGTCAACGTCTCTTGCTGTGGCCGATTTGCTTTTTACTTCAACAATCACACCACCAGCGTCTATCCCATCAATGCGCTGATCTTTCACCACGACTGCGGTTTCAACGCACTGGCTATCTCTAACTGCATCATGCAGGTTAAGCGCTGCGGCATCTGCTTGCTGGCAGACCACTTCCCAAGTTTCACGGGCTTTAGATGCGGCAATCTCGATACCTGTTTCAGTTGCAGGTAACCCTAAAGGGCTCCGCTTCTGTTTACGGCCAGCAACACTATTGCGATCCGGAAGGGTTCCACGAAGGCATAGCTTGCCACTTTGCCTTTCAATCGAGATTCCCATCCCCTCGCCCTTAAGAGCTTCTTTGGCTGTCTCTAAGTAGGTGGGTTGAATCTTTTGTAGAACGAGCTTATGGTGACAATACCCTTGCGAGTGTTGGGTTTCGTTCCTCAACCGCAACCTACGTCATTTGCAATTTAATAACGCCTGCCTACTTATTAGGTTCTTCAAGTGTCCTGTTATGAATGTGATCTTAGGGACGCTCGCGGTTACGTAGAGCTTTGGCTTTGACCGCTAAATCTTTGAAGAAGTCCGTGTCGACAATTTCTTTTACTTGCTGACTACGTTTTGAATCGTCAATCTCAATTTGCAGGCTTTGTACTTGCAGGCGCAACTGCTGCTCTCGTTGATGCACCTGAATAGCCATTTTGCGAAAAATGCGAGCCAACTGGCCAATTTCGTCCTGACGATTGCTAGACTCGCCCAATTGGTCAGGGTCAAAGCAGTTAGCTTCGATATCAGCAGCGGCTTGAGCAATGCTTAAAATCGGTCGAGCAATTAAGCGTTCTGCCATGACTACAGCGACGATCGCAATGCCGCCGGTAAAGAGGAGGACGCCCGCCAATAGCAGGCGCTTATTGCGATTGATGACGGTTGTGTATGTCGACTCAGGGATGACGGTACCGACGATCCAATCCAATTGGCCTACGGGAGTAAGGGCAATATGATAGACCTCACCACTATGGGGTTCTCGATACACAAATCGCTGCCATGTATCGAGGTTACTAATTTCAAAATCCTGAGTTTGTAAGGTTTCACTGGCGTACTGCAACAGCGGATTTTGGACATCAGCTAACTGAGTCAGTTGGGCCTCAGCATTTCCAGCGGTTTGATCAGGGGTGACTTCAGCTTTGTCGGTGGAAGCGATTAGGGCCTTTTGTGAATTGATGATGAAAGTTTCACCTGGGCGATCGCCTTGGAGCTGCTCTAGATAATCCGAGAGCTGATTGAGCTCAATGCCTACGCCAATGACACCAGCGAGTCCAGTTTCGGCCATAACGGCTTTCGTCACATCTAAACCCGGTGTACCCGAAGAACGATAGACATAGACCGTCCACGAGCGCTGATCAGGGGCAACGGCAGCACCCTGGTACCAAGGGCGATCTGGAGCATAATAGGGCGGATTCATTTCATAGCTTTTGCTCTCAATCGGGAAGAGCGCCGCCTCACGAACTTCGTAACTATTGACAATGGCGTCGGTGATTTGCGTCGCTCGCTGCCAATCGCGATCGTGAAAATGTAACTCACCGTTAGCAGTCCGTTGGGCACCCAAAAAGTCTCCATTGGCATCGCCGTATTGCACCCAGGTAAAAGCCGGAGTGGCTGCCAATACATTCAAAAAAAAGAACTCACGATTTTCTGGATCGTCCAAGTCGAGTAAATTGCGGTTGAGGCTAGATTCGATAAACTGCTGTGCTGATTCAGCATTACTAAACAGTCGCTCAACTTCTTTAGAGGTTCCTACCGCAATTTCTTTATTCGTTTGGTCAACGATGGTTTCGATGTTGCGTCGCGACATCCATGACCAGGGGGTGTAAACCATCGTGGCGGTTGCCGTCACTGTCAACAACATGGCGCTCACTAGAGTCGTTTTGAGACCGATGGTAGAGAGTTGTTTGGGCAGCAGAGCAGCAATACGGGTCATGGAGTAGAGCAGTGATGGTTGGATGGTGGAGTCTAGTCAACAGTCAATCTTGGTAAATCGCTCAGATTTATTGACCGGCAGCGGGGGCTTGCACAGTTGGCTAGGTCAGAGCAGAACAGTGGGGATTTAGGGCATACCCAAAGCTCAGATTTCGTTGGCAGAGTGCTGGCTAGAACTGATACCTCTTATTTTTAACGTTCCCTGATTTAGCGTAGAGTTCATACCCTCATTGTTACCGTGGTCGCCGCATCATCGCCAAGCGGTGAAGTGGTTGCTACTGACGATTGCTCAATGGGGCCTAACGGCCTCAAGTTAGTCTCAGAGCTTAGAGATGTTGGGCGATCGCCAGTAAGCGATCGGGCTCATCAATTAACCAATCTGGGGTCATTGCAGCTAACATTGGGCGACTGTTAAACCCCCAAGTAACCGAGACTGCCTTCACTCCAGCAAAGCGAGCAGCATCAATATCTCTCACTTCATCTCCAACGTAAACGGCGTCATTTGCGGAAACCTGATGCTGCTTTAGGCAACGGGTAATGAGCTTGCCTTTGCGAAAGAGGGTGCTTCCCCCATCCACACTGAGAAAACAGTCGGCTAACTGATGGGCCGCTAAAAATGCCTGCACGGTCTCCGGTGTATTGGAGGTAATGACAGCCAGGGTATGGTTCTGAGCATGCAGGGTGCGAATCACTTCAGGCACGCCCCGACAAGGCGCGATCTCGGCACTTTGTTGGCGCAATTCGGTTCTTACTCGCCGCAGTAAAGCCGGAATTTTGAGCAGCGGAATGCCAGAATGCCGAATGAGCTGTCGGGCAGTCAACCCCTTGAGGGCTTCCACCTCGGCCAGGGGCGTTGGACGAAAGCCAAATTCTGGGGCTAATCGATTGGTGATGGTGACGATCGCCGACAAACTATCTGCCAACGTCCCATCAAAGTCAAACAATAGGGTGCTCAAAACAGTACCAAATCAACAGGGGCTCAACGCTGTCCTACCAGGGACGCCAGTCCTCCCAATCTTCATTAAAAATGGAGGTATCTGGAAACTGAGTCGGATTACCACTCATTTCTAACTCCTGCCTCAGCTCATACATCAGCGGGTCAAGGAGGGGTAAATCATCCACCAAGTCATTGGGCAGAACACTGTTACGTAAGGCAAAATCAGCAGTTGCAGCCGCCCCGACGCCGACTGACCACTCGTAGGAATGGACCCGGTAAGCGGCGGCGGCGATCGTGCTCATGGCTAAGCCTTTACCCGTTACTAATAGGTTGTCCACCTTTTGGGGAATTAACGCCCGCAGGGGAATCTGGGTTGGATAGGCCTGACCATGGGCCTGCCGCACGCCCGGCCGCTCAATATTGCCCGGTTTTTCAGGCGGACTTTCCAACATACAAGGATGAAAGTCGATCGCATACTGCGCAATGCCGATGGAGTCGGGATAAATCCTCGATCGCCGTCGTTGAGGAATCTCTTCTGCAGGCGTCTCATTCACTAGGGCATCAATGGCGCCTTGTCCTGCCGCGACTTCTAGCCTCAGCAGTCGATAGGTGTCAGGGTCAAGATTTTCTTGATAGAACGGATCGCTAAAGTCAATCCAGGTAAAGTCCACCTCGTTAATCTCAAAGCCATCTTCATACCCATAGGAAGGCCGCCCCACAATCCGGCGCGCTTCACGAATGTAGGGAAACTTTGAGAGTCCGTGGGCGGTACCCATCGGCGATTCCTCGCCAGACAAATACCGACTATTCGGCACCGGCTCTTTGAGACTGTCATCGAGTTGCGAGTCGCCTTCGCCGATGACCATCCAGTAGTAGTAGCTGAGGGCATTTTCCTCGCCGCGCCGTAGGGTTTCCTGGCGCAGCCCCCCTAACCAGCCCCCTGGTTCCAACTGTCCCAGAGCGGCTAATTGGTCATGGGAATAAATCAGGTTGTCCACCGCATTGCCGGGCCGATAGTCGTTGCCCCAAGTCCAGTTCTGCATGGAAATGTCTCCCGGACTCGGGCGGGGCACACCGGCGATCGTGTCATCGTGCTCGGGCTCTGCCGCCCAGATCCGACGATAGGTAAAGACAAAGTCGTAGTAATCTTGAGCGTCAAAATCGCGTACTTGCTCCCAGCTAAAGTAAGGGTCATATTGCAGGTAATAGTCTGGAATCTCCTGAGGCTGCGGTTCCTCGGTTTTTTCCATCGCAAAAGTGTAGGTAAACCCCTGGGTACAGTAAGGATCTTGAGCAGTTACTGGCGACGACGGATTGAGATGAGACTTGGGGTCTAACCCTAATCGGTAAGGAATGTCGGCCATGGCAATGAGTTCACCCGTTTCTGTCGCTTCGATGACGTACCAATCAGCGGGGCCAGCAGGCGGTGTGGCCGGCGGCACGAACTGAATGATCGTTTTTTCAAAGCGAGCCGAGTCTTCGTAGGTGTAAAAATCTTCGACGACTTGAGACAGGGGTTCGGTATTGAGCGGCGGCGTCCCCGGTTGCGGGCGGTGTTGAATGCCCATCAGACTAGTAATCTGGCTGCCATCCGCATTGAACTCAAGATCTTTGGGTACCGTAGCCGGAAACCATTTCAACTCACCATCACCGGCATCAGCGGCCGCTTCGAGCATGTCAAACAAAATGGCGTGCGCATCGTAGGGCAAAAAACAGGTCGCACTGACCCAGCATCGTCCTGGATCAAGCTCACCATACTTTTCGGCAACGCGTTCCCGCAGTTCGTTGTAGCCTGCGGAGTAAAACAGCAGTTGTCGTTGCTGCCGAGATTCGTCTAGGGCGGTAGTTCCCTGAGCAGAAATTTGTCCTCCTACCCAGTCAGTCATTTCCGTCAGGCAAACGGTGTGCCCAGCTTGGAGCGCTTGATAAGCAGCAGCAGTGCCTGATAGGCCACCCCCGACAATCAACAGGTCGCATTCGACAATCTCATCAGGCATAACCGGTAGCGCGGCCACATTGGTGGAGGTGGGACTTTGGGCTTGGGCGGCAATGTCTAGAAGACCGGGGGCAGTAATTGCGATCGCTGCCCCAGAAGCTATGCTCAACCGACCTAAACGACCAAACCGAAGCATGGGTCATTCCTCAAGAACACTGTTTTTCCAAGCTTAGAAGAAATTCTGTGCTCTGAAGTGAAAATCTTCCCCAAGGATTGCGGCCCGAAAGGATTGCGGCCCTATTCTGAACGGCTTGCCTGACCACCGATTTGCCGGTTTTAAGGAGTCTCGACTACGGTGCGGAGGCGATCGCTCCAACGGTGAGACATATCAGTATCGACAGTTGCCGCCAAATCAGCTAAATCGAGGAGCAGCGCTTGCCGGAGCGCCCGTTCATCCCCGGTCTCACCGGCGTAAACCTGAGCCAGAGCGTCATACCAGTAACCGGCTCGGGCAAATCTCAAGCCTTTTTGCCACGGCATTGGGGCTACCGTGTCGAGTAAGGGCAAGCTGGCCGGCGGTTCCACAACTGTGATCGCGGCTTCAATCCAGCGAATTGCATTATCGGCAGTTTCTTCGCAATAGAGCGTGGTGGCCCAGCGATAGGTTTCGCCCAGCTGTAGCGGCGCTGCCTCAGTCGGCAGCGTGAAGGCCTGATAGCCAGTCGTCGCGGTCAGCTCTTGACTGAATACTGCCGTTTCGCCCGCCTCACCCTGATGGAACAGCGTAAAGTTGAGTCGATTAGTCGGCATCTCACCGAGGTACCAAACAAAGGTCGGGCGCTCTGAGAAAGTCTGCCCAGAACTGTTGAATGCCGGGGCCAGGGCCAGCATTTCTGCGCCGCAGCCGCGGACACCGCCCCCAGTGCTGGCCCCCCCGCCAGAACCTTGAGCCCCTGGTGGCGGACTGTACGCGCGGGAACTAATGAGTACAGAGTTGTCAGCATCGGTCATATTGGGTTGCAGCGTCTGCGCTAGCGTCGGGGTGGCGATCGCGAGCAGACAACTCATTCCACCGGCTAAACAGCGCACTGCTGGCAAAACGGAGGCTAGGGGCGAAGAAGGCACAATCATGATGGTTATTGTCTACAGAGGCTCAAGGAACAGACAGAGTTCAGATTACCCTGCCAAAAGGGCACAGCCTTACAAAGTTCAAACTTTAGCTAGTGAAGGTCACGCTAGCGGCCCAGCCACATTCAAGCTAGTCAAATATAGTCTGTTGAGCATGGGGCGCGTCATAGCAGAATTCGTTGGCGCTTAACGTCGGTCGCCTTTTAGCTTTAAGCGGCAGCGCTCTTGAGTTGTAAGCGATAGCGGCGACTTGCAAACCGCGCAATGCGATATGACCAGAAGCACACTGTAAGAGTAATTAAGATAGTGCTCAAGCATTGCAACCCTGGCAGGCTTACCCCCAACTTGCTCAGCGTCATGATCAGAGCATCATCGATACAGCTCAACAATAAAATTGCCGCCTTTTCAAAAAGACTTTGAAGTGTTTCAGTGAGGGAGCTTTGCATAATCTCTGGGGGATGAATGACCTTCACTTACACAATAGGGAAGGCCGAGGCCGCCGCCACCTGACCTTTCAGACAAGGACATGGCTCTTTGCCGAGAGGCTATTTGCACTTTTCTGACAACAGCCAGCCACTCGTATAACTGATTGCGCTGTCGCGATCCGTAATCAGGTCAGGACAGTGGTATGGCGAAGGGCAAAAGGTAAAAGGCGAAGGGCAAAAGGCGAAGGGCAAAAGGCAAAAGGCGAAGGGCAAAAGGTAAAAGGTAAAAGGTAAAAGGCAAGTCTTGCCAAATCAAGGCTCCAGCGATCTACCCTGTTCAAACCTAACTGTGACTGGCTATGCTTTCTGAAAGCACCACACAGCCAGTGATCTGATTCCGAACTTCGGAGGGCTCTGCCCTTCCCGAAGGATATTCAGAATTCCACATTCCGCATTCTGCTACATGAGGCCTACCGGGCGTGGATGTTGAATCCTATGAAGACTTGGGCGATCGCTTGATTCTCTTGGTCGAGGTTCATGCCAAGGAAACGACAGCAAGCCGCAGTTTTATCAGGGCATCCTGAACGTTTGAAACAGATATCTTTTGAAACCGATATCTAATGTGTATTTCAATTCTGCATGCCGACGTCCGCATGCTGCATCTTGCCAGATCGGCTCCGATGTGGAATTGGCGTCTGCGTTGAAATTTTGGCTATTGGGTTTGCGCTTTAGGGATTCGCCATCATTAAACGTATTGAGTCAATGATGGGGACAACGCTTTAAAAAGGATATATCTGCGGTGCAAAACATACCGTAAGCCCCCAAAACATAAGGTTGAGGGGGATCCCGATACGCATAAAGTCAGTAAACTTGTAACCGCCAGGGCCATAAACCATGAGGTTGGTTTGATAACCGATCGGGGTCGAAAAACTTGCCGACGCGGCGATCATAATTGCAATCACAAATGGCATGAAGCTAACCCCTAAGCCCTCAGCGACGGAGAGCGCAATGGGGAACATCAGAGCCGCAGCGGCATTATTCGTAATCATTTCAGTCAGCAGCATGGTGATGCCATAAATCACAGCCAGAGCGATAAACGAGTTGCTACCCGCGATACCTAAAAAGGTGTCGGCGATCGCCTGCGCCGCGCCGGTCACCTTCATAGCCTCGCTAATGCCTAAAGCCGCCCCAATCACTAACAACACTGACCACTCCAAACTTTGTAAAGCGCGAGTCGGTGCACAGCACCCAGTTGCTAGCATCAAAATGGCGGCCAACACAGCGGCTTTAAGCATACTGAGCCAGCCAACGCCGGCTAACACCACCATCAAAGTCAGAATCAGAATGGCAATTGGAGCCTTTTCATGGCGCAAAGGTTCCGAATCGGGTAAGTCGCTGACCAAAAAAAAGTCACTCGACACCCGCTGCTGTTCCAAAAATTGGGGATGGGTTTCTAATAAGAGGGTATCGCCCGGACGCAGGCGAATGTTACCGATTTTGCCCTGCAGGCGATCGCCATTCCGCGCCACGGCTAGCACGACCGCATTGTAGCTAGAGCGAAATTGTCCTTCCCGAATAGTTTTGCCAACGAGTGAACAAGTATTTGACACGACCGCTTCAATCAGACGACGTTCAGTACGGGGTGTATTTAGCTTAAAAACCTGATCGGTCGCTGGGGCCAGCCCTCGCAATCGATGTAAATCGAGGATGGAGTCAACAATACCGACAAACACCAATTGGTCATGCTCCCGTAAGGTTTCTCGGGGACTCACTGCCGGAATAATTTGTTGACCCCGAGCAATTTCGGCTAAATACAGCCCCGGCAAGTGACGTAAGCCGGCTTGTTCGACTGTTTTACCGACCAGGGGACTACGAGGCGGTACGACCATTTCAACGGTATACTGCCGCATATCGTCAGCATCTCCCATCACCGGTTGGCGGCTGGGTAATAACCATCGCTGCCCTACAAACAGAAAGCAAAGCCCGGCGATCGCGCAGGGCAACCCCACTGGAGTCAAATCAAAGATCCGCAGCCCTGGATGATCGGTCGCCTCAACCAATAGGCCGCTGACGACTAGATTTGTGCTGGTGCCAATCAACGTGCAAAGCCCACCAAAGATCGACGCATAGCTTAGGGGAATCATCAGCTTTGAAGGGCTGATCCGCAACTTACGGCACCAATCACTGACCACCGGAATGAACATCGCGACCACGGGCGTATTGTTCAAAAAGGCGCTCAGCAACATTACGGGAACTGTCAGCCGCGCCAAGGTGCTCGACCGGCGTTTGGGTAGCCCTAACACCTGTTGCGACATCCAAGCGAGCGCCCCGGTCTGCTGCAGCCCTGTTACCACGATGTACAGCACCCCCACCGTAATCATGCCGTCATTGCTAAACCCTTTTAGAGCTTCTGACGTAGATAACACCCCGCTGACATACAGCACCCCCACTGCCCCCAAAAAGACAATCTCAGCGGGTAGTGCGGTTATCGCATTGAGCAAAAAGGCCAGAGCCGTGATCACTAATGTGAGCCATCCCGTCCAGTTCAGCGCCATCAGTGGGGAATTGACGGCTAGCAGTTGAAGGGCGGCGATCGCCAGCCCCGCCATTAATCCAAATCCTAAAAATACCAGCGCTTGCTTTTTTCGGCGTCGAGTCCACCACTGCCGAAACGTTCGTTCTAATTGCATAGATATTGAATAACTATAAATTTTTCCAGCGTTAATCAGACGGGTTAGAAGCGCCTAACCCCACTCACCGAATCAACTAACGACGATAGCAAGCAACCTTGATAAAGCCTCTCCAATGGTATTTCAAAATGAACGATATCTCCTTTCTGAGTAAGGTGCTCAAAGCAGATTGCGACTGGGCGGATGCTACCGCTATTGGATTTGTGACCCTGGGCTGAGTGTTAGGAACTCCACACATACTGAAAGACAACCGTGGGGTTTAGAAGGCAAAAATTTAGTGAGGAAAATTTAATATTGAGGTATTGAGGTAGCTACATTAACACTCAAAAAATATTGAGAATTTGTCGCTGCACTGACAAAAATAACTTTCGGTACAAGCTCAAGATAACAACGGGGAGGACAAACGCCAGAGCTTTTAAAATTAAGAGTCTTTCTTGAAGACTCTGTAAATCTATGAATTTCGTGGCTTGCCTAAATCAGACCTACCCGCATAGTGGGTGAATCGATGGGCCAAGCCGACTCAAAGGCGATCGCTCTACACCTGAGTGAGCTGTTTAGATCTGGTTTGATATGGCGGTGTCGCGATAAGTGGCACTTGACTGCCGGAACCGCTGAAAGCTGGCTTGGTCGCACTGGTCGAACCCGTGCTTTGCCCTCAGGGGTCAATTAAGAAGTCACCGTTGGCGAGGTGAACGGTGCGATCGCGGCGGCTAGTTGCCGCAACATAACAGCAGTCTGCTCAAAGCTCACACAAGCATCGGTAATGCTCTGTCCATAAGTCAACTGTGATAAGTCTTCCAGAATAGGCTGTTTGCCCTCGACCAAATGACTTTCAATCATGACACCTAAAAGATGACGATTGCCCGACTGCACCTGCTTGGCAATGCTGTCTAGGACATCCAGTTGCTTGCGATGATCCTTTTGCGAGTTAGCATGACTGCAGTCCACCATCATCCGGGGGTTGAGTCCCAATTCAGTTAACTCTTGAGCCGCTTGTCGCACATTGGTTGCATCATAATTGGGACCATGCTTACCGCCTCGCAGCACTAAATGACCGTCCGGATTGCCCGTGGTGGTAACAATACTGGCTAGCCCATGGTGATTAATGCCCAAAAAGTGGTGAGAGCCGCTGGCTGCCAACATGGCATTCATCGCTGCCAGCAAACTGCCATCAGTATTGTTTTTAAAGCCAATCGGCATCGAGAGTCCTGAAGCCATCTCCCGGTGAGTTTGGCTTTCGGTCGTGCGGGCACCAATTGCCGTCCAAGAGATGACATCAGCAATGTATTGGGGCGTAATCGGGTCTAGCAGCTCAGTAGCCGCAGGAAGTCCTAGATGGGCGAGGTCTAGCAACAGTCGGCGGGCCAATCGCAAGCCCGTATTGATGTCATAGCTACCATCCAAATGGGGATCGTTAATTAACCCTTTCCAGCCAATGTTGGTGCGAGGCTTCTCAAAATAAACTCGCATCACAATTTCTAAGGAGTCAGATAACTCATCCCGCAAGGAGGCAAGCTTTTGTCCATAGTCCAACGCGGCATCCACATCATGCACTGAACATGGCCCCACGATAACGAGCAGGCGGCGATCTTCGTTGTAGAGGATATTGCGAATGCGATCGCGGGTCTTGGTCACCAGGGCCGCTGCCGTCTCCGTTAGGGGCAACTCATGATGAATCAGCGCGGGACTCGCGAGGGGGCATGTTTCAACAACGTGAAGATCTTGAGTCTTGTGCATAAACTTGGGTGGTATTCAAAGCCAGACGTTCAGTATCTCCCACGATTGCGCTCCTGCTCAGAGGGAATGTGAGAGTTTCATTACTCAAAATTGTATTCAATTTATCGATTATCTTGTCACCTTCGCGGTCGCGAAATCTGGTGAGAAATATTAAAATCTTGCGATCGCCACCCCAATGCTTTCCTATTTCCCCTGTCAGCAGCCGGTTGCAGTAAATATTGCTGACTGAACTTAATTGGAGCGCTCAAACCGCTTACCCGCAGAGACGCTGAATTGCGCTCGTCAAAAGCTGATGACAGCCATTTGCTAGAGCGCAGCTCTGCGCGCTCAACTAGCAGAGGGATTACGCAAGCATGTGGCACATCTATAGCAATTCAGTCTAATATCATAAACCTGAGCATTTGTAAGAATTTTTGTACCCGCTTTTCTCTTCAAGAACGGGCTATCCCTACGCTAGTGACGCTGCCTGCCTGCCCCACCATATGCTCCTGACCAGAACAATTAGTGCGCTCGTTGCCATTTTATTTGCCTTCCTCATCGTTGTACTTGGGGGATGGTATTTCACGCTTGCCTTCGGAGTAATTATATTTTTAGGCCAGCGAGAAATCTTTCAACTTGTCCAAGCAAAAGGCATTCTGCCAGCCGCTAAGATCACCTTATTTGTCAGCCAGTTACTACTGGTCGGTGCTCATGTTTCTCCTCCTCTGGCCAACGCCGTTTTGCCATTAGGAGGCACGTTCATTTGTTTTTATCTACTATTTCAACCTAAGTTTGCCACGATTGCCGATGTCGCCGCGTCCATCCTAGGACTGTTTTATGGTGGCTATCTACCCAGCTACTGGATTCGGCTACGCGATCTTGATTCGACATCTACGCTGCCACTAGAGGGCTTTTGGCCGACTTGGCCAGTACAAATCACCGCTTTACCCCTGGGGCTCACAGCCACCTTGCTAGCATTTGCCTGCATTATTGGCGCTGACATCGGCGCCTACATCGTGGGGCGTTCTTTTGGCAAAACGCCGCTGTCGAACATCAGCCCCAAAAAAACCGTTGAGGGCGCAGTGTCGGGCATAGTAGCCAGTATTTTAGTGGGCATGGCCGGTTCCCAATGGTTGGGTTGGCCCATCAGTCCTCTATCCGGTGGGGCTTTAGGCACTCTAATCGGGATTACCAGCCTACTTGGAGACCTAACAGAGTCCCTCATGAAGCGTGACGCCGGGGTTAAAGACTCTGGACAATTGATTCCAGGACATGGAGGCGTTCTTGATCGTACCGACAGCTACGTTTTTACGGCTCCTATCGTCTACTACTTTGTGACACTGCTGTTACCGTTACTTTCTCGATAAGGGATCGGCTGGAAAATAAGGTACGCGGACAAGACTGTTGCAGGGTGGATGGGTCGCAGGGTCGGTGGGATGTTATTTAAGCGCGACTCCCTTAGTGGCAGCAGTCGCCCTATCGTGTCAGTTTCTGGTTTCCCTGCCCCGCTACTCCCCCCCACTAGAAAACGGTCGGCAAATTCACGTCGTATGGTATCGGGCACTTCAACGGCGAAAAATACCCTTAGCTCTCGTTCTGGTCACATGCTCACAAACAACTCCTGAAACATTGATGTCGGCCGATAGGTCAAATACGGAGAGAATTGGGCAGTTTAAGGACCATCGTTGGCTTTGACAACTCGGAAAAACTGTTCAGTATGCTGATGACAAGTCCGGGCTTAAAGCAGTGAATTAAAACAAAAACATTTAGCTCACCGACAAACATTTCATCAAGATCTTTGAAAAACTCGATATGCTTTGTGAACTTTAATTGAACCTTTCAATAGGTTTTCTCAGCTAGGGCAGATTAACCTGAAAAGCTCATCACTAAATATTAAGCACTATACTCAAGCCCTTAGAGAGATCATCAGTAGTTTGCAGTTGATCGACCTTAAGGCTGACAGGATCAAGCCAATCAAAGGATAATTCCTTGAGAGAGTAAAAATACTTAGTCGCTTATCCATTATTGATATGTGATGTTATCAGAAGCCTACAAAGACCTATACAAGCCCCGTGACGACGACCTTATTCCGATACAATATATTCAAAAGGATTTTTTATTAGCATTTTTACAACCTTATGTCTTTGAAGGCTGACGAATCGACTTTTGAGACCAAAGTTCTGGGATCACCGGTTCCCGTGCTCGTACATTTTTGGGCTCCTTGGTGCGGCGTGTGCCGGTTGGTAGAGCCGTTGCTATTGAGCCTGCAGGATGAATGGTTAGGCTATTGCCATTTGGTGGATGTTAATGCCGACGAGAATTTTCGGTTAGCCAATCAATACCGTCTCAAGAGTTTGCCCACGTTACTGCTCTTCCAGAACGGCGAGGTGTGCCACCGAATTGAGGGTATCAGTAATCGTGACGAACTCAAGACGGCTTTGTCGGTCTATTTCAGCAACTTTAGCCAGAGCCTAACTGGGTTTGAGTCTTCGATTCGGATTCAGCCATACACTGAGGCCTAGGGCGTGTCATCAATTAAAATGAGAACGCTGACGGTATCAGCATGACCACCATAAAAATCCCGCTAGTGAATGAAACCAGGACTTGACCGCTAAATGATGACAGCCCCTGGAATAGCGTCAAGCTTACACTTGCAGGCTACGGCAGCGCGGGAAAGACAGAATGCGCTCTTTTTCCAAGGCTGGGGGTTGCTCTGCGCGATCGACAATCGCCATTCATACTTCTCTAACGGTAGGTCATTGATGAGTCCTTCGACTCGACAGATTCACTGCTCGGTTTAGTACAGGTATCCTTCGATCAAAATGTCAGGGGTAATTTGTGTGATGGTGATGTCGGTCAAGCTAATTGCCTCGCTCATTTTAGGGATGTTTAGCTCTCCTACGGGGGTGGGAGCAGTGGCACCACCAATGATTTTGGGGGCAACAAAGGCGTGTATTTTTTGAACGCAGTTTTGTGAGATCGCCCTAGCCGATAGCTGCCCCCCACATTCCCAAAGGACTGATCGCAGGTCTCGCTCGTGCAAGATTTTGAGCACCTCTAGCGGTTCTAGCGTGGGCAAAGGCAACACCTCTACACCCTGCTGCTGCAACTGTTTTTCTCGTTCTTTTGACCGCTCAGTGCTGCAAAAAACTAACGTTTTAGCCTGAGTAACATCCCACAGGTTGGCTTGGGTCGGTAGTGCTAAATGGCGACTCATCACCACCCGGAGCGGATTGCGATCGCCCTGCCCATGACTTGTCAGTTGCGGATTATCGCGTCGAACGGTCTGCCCGCCCACAATGACGGCATCACACCGACTACGTAAACGATGCACCCAGGCCCGTGAGTGGGGGCCAGTGACCCAAGCACTATGGCCACTGGTGGCAGCAATCTTACCGTCTAGCGTCATCGCATATTTTAAAATTCCGAAGGGGCGCTGCCGCAAAATGCTGAAAGAAAACGCCTCGTTCAATTTTTGACAAGCGGCTTCATCAACGCCAACAGTTACCTCAATACCCGCTTGGCGTAGTCGTTTTACCCCTCCCCCTGCGACTCGGGGATCAGGGTCAATCATGCCGACCACAACGCGCTTAATGCCCGCCGCAATAATGGCCTCAGTGCAGGGAGGCGTACGCCCCGTGTGGTTACACGGCTCTAAGTTGACGTAAAGGGTTGCGCCTCGGGCGCGATCGCCAGCGGCCCTGAGAGCAAACACTTCAGCATGAGGTTGCCCGACTTCGGGATGGCAGCCCTCACCGATGACCTGTCCATTTTGGACGATGACCGAACCAACTAAGGGATTCGGCGATGCTTTGCCCGCCGCCTGGCTAGCGAGCTGCCGACAGCGTTGCATCCACCCAAGGTCAGTGAGGTTGGAGTCATTCATCAATATCGGGCAAGCCCTGTGTTGGTCTAACGTGTACTACCCAGCGAGTCAGCATTCTTAGAGATTCAGAGTTCACTCTCCTAAGATTTCCTCAACTTTGCATCGACTCGATGGGGTTGCTGAGTCCAGCATCCAGCAGCTTGTCAAGCCCGTAGATATCAGCAGAACAGCTTTACTACACCTTTAACCTATCAGCATATCACTGAGAGTATATTTCAATCTGTAATATTCTTTTAAGATTTTCCTGAGTAATCGTGTTAACTTGCGTAAAGCAAGGCGATCCAATGTGCCTTAGCTAATTGTTGCCTACGTCTTTTCAGGTACTTGTGATGACATCGACTACTTCGGCAGTAAAAGCCTTTATCGCAGCATATGACAGCCAATCCTTAGTTGATAAAGACTTGGAACATACAACCGAAAAACTTTTCGCAAGTTCGCCCTTCCGAGAATTGTTGCTGGCACTGATTAATGCCCCAGCGTTTGCTCCGGAGCTAGGGCAAGAGTTTGCGATGGCGGGTGCAATTGAGGGGTTGGCGGCTTGCCGGCGTCTGCGCAGTTGTCTAAATAGTTCTTTAAGCCACTTTTCTGGTTTGCTATCTGAACTGCTGGGTGCGTTTGACATGGCAGCAGGGATGACATGGTCCAAGTGGGCTGACCAAATTCGACAATCCCCCCTCGGTCAAGAAAAGCTGCTGCAAGTTTTAGTCCATGGTTCTGAGGGAGATTACTATCGACAGCTAGCGGAGCACTTGGTGGAGCATGATCCTCACGCGATTTATCCCACTTCTAGCTACCGGCAGAGCAGAGGGTTTGTCGTTAGCACTGACGATGATCAGACGGTCGAAGCCGTCATGACTGCCAGCACCTTTACCTCGATTCGCGTGCTAGAGAACGTGTTAGACCCTCAGCAAACGATTCTGCGTGACATGTATGTTGCTGCTGGGCGCTGCGTTTGCCTCATCGACCAAAACGTTGAGCGATTCTACGGCGAGCAGATTGAACATTACTTTTCCCATCACGGCATTCAGCTCGACAAGCTGATTTATCGGGCAATGGAGGTAGATAAGGGCATTCAAACCGTTGAGCGCATGTTAGGTGACTTCAAACGGTTAGGGGTTTCGCGCAATGAGCCGGTCTTAATCATTGGTGGCGGTGTGTTGACTGATACTGGCGGTTTGGCCTGTGCGCTCTACCACCGCAACACTCCTTACGTCATGCTCTCTACTTCGATTGTGGCGGGTATTGATGCGGGGCCTTCACCCCGTACTTGCTGCGACGGTTTTGGCTATAAGAACCTGTTTGGCGCTTATCATGCACCAGTTCTGTCGATCACTGACCGCGCTTTCTTCAAAACGTTGAAAGAAGGCTGGCTGCGTCACGGCATCGCTGAAATCATTAAAATGGCCACGGTTAAAGACGCTGAGCTGTTCGCCTATTTAGAGCAGGCTGGCCCAGAACTCATTACCACTCGCTTTGGCACTTTAGATTGCCCATCAGATGCCCCCATCTGTGACCTATCGCAAAAAATCTTGGGTGCAGCCATGCGCAGCTATGTTGAGGCTGAGTAC
>JBCDAJ010000041.1:0-44410 GCA_039185935.1 Cyanobacteria bacterium P01_F01_bin.56
ATCGCATCCATTCAATACCTGTCCCAACGTTTCTCTAAGCTTCCCTATCCCACCCGATGGTAGGCCGGATTCTATCCCCACCCTAACGTCTGGACTCATTGATGATGCAAAACTGGCTGAAGATAGCGGCAACCCTGATGCCGCTTAGGGCTTATTTCTGCACTCTAGACTCTGCAGGGCTCTGCCCTTCTCGCAAGATATGCTGAGCTTTGTCATAGCCAAGCCCTAGGGATGCTGACTTTTGATATTTGCCAAAACTGTCTCAATCGCATTGACGACGCTCTCGCACTTCTGCGGATTGAGGGCATCAGAGTGAGGCGCCGCAAATTGCCCTTGATCATTATCAAAATATTGACCAGAAGCTGTCGCAAATTCATCGGCGATCGCCAGACGAGTCAAGATTTCTGCCCCAATCTGAAGATCTTTACCAGCGATGCCAAAGCCTTCTTTGACCATTTTGCTGCCTAACAATGAGCCGGGGTTGACCGCAATGATGACTGGTCCCTCCTCCGGCAGTGCCAGCGCCCAGCGGCGAGACCACATGGTCAACACTAGTTTGCTTTGAGCATAGGCGGTGAAATCTTCAGACAGTCGACTTTGCCCACTTAAAGCCTCCAAATCAACTGGAGATTGCGCTGCAGAGGAGACATTGATCACCCGTCCAGAGGTGGGGATGTGGGGTATCAGTCGCTGCGTGAGTAAATAAGGCGCGATCGCATTCACCGCAAAGCGTACGTCTAGCCCATCCGACGTCACCGGATCGGATGCTTTAAACACCCCGGCATTGTTGATCAAGACATCTACTGTGGCGTGGTTTTCGATGATGGCACTTGCCAGCAACTCCACATCAGCCATCCGCGACAGATCCGCGACATAGCTAGCAACATTGCCCTTGCCTGCAAGCCCAGAGAGCAACGTTTCTACGGTTGTCAGTTTTGAGGCACGGCGGCCGTGCAGCAACACCGTGTGATCTTGAGAGGCCAACATCTTGGCCGTTGCTAACCCGATACCATCGGTAGAGCCCGTAATCAGAATCGTTTTTGACATAGTTTGAGCATCCTCAATCAGCAAAGTCAGGCAAGATCTCGTTGGCCAGATGTTTTAGCGTTGTCTCAATATCCGGCTGATTAAATCGCAAGTTCAGCGCCACATGGTTCATGCCAATTTGTTCCAGCGATTTTAGATAAGCGCGTAAATGATTCACGCCTAATCGGAATCCTAAATGAATCGGCTGTGGTGGAAGATCCGGATCTGCAGTCAGATCGACATACAGTGGTTGCATCACCGGCTTGGCCGGAGCCCCAATCGCGGCCACCCGCGATCGCCAATCATCAACGATGCGCGCTTGCACCGCTGTATTGCGAGGATAGGTCATCCAACCGTCCCCATTGCGGGCTATCCATTCGGGGTCTTGCTGACTCCCACCGGTAATCAGCAGCGGTAGTTTACTAGCCGTCGGCTTCGGCAACATGTCCATCCCACCAGCGGGACGACCGAACGCATTGTCAAACGCGGGTGAATTTTCACTCATATGCCTGATGTAATCAAAGCTTTCGCGAAAGGCCGCGCCGCGATCTTGGAAGGAGCAGTTGAGGGCTGGATATTCCTCTGGGCGATCGCCCGAAGCCACGCCTAGCAACAACCGCCCTCCTGACAGCACATCAGCAGTTGCTGCCGCCTTAGCCACGTGAGCGGGATGACGCAGCGACAAAATAATACTGGCAACGCCCAGAGCAATCTGCTCCGTCTGACCCGCCAACAGACCCAAGTAGACAAAAGGGTCGTAGGTCTGACCAGCATCCCCAAAGGTTGGCACATTGAACGGTACGTCCCGCAGCCAAACGGCAGCAAATCCCAGTGCTTCCGCCAGCTTCACCCGCTCCAGATGGTCTGCCATCGTGGGCACAGAACTCTGTGTATAAGTCTCGATCGGGACCACTAAACCGAGGCTTAACCGATTTGGTCGAAACACAGTGTTATAAGCCCGATTAATAGACTGAAACTGTTTATCTTCTAAAGTCTTGAGCATACTGAACTCCGTTTTCTAGGGCACGTCATCAATGACAGCCAGAAGCCTTACGGGCCAAACATGATCGCGCCCGCACGACTAAAACTTGCTAGGACCTGTATTGCTTTTGCCATCAGAATTTGAAAGTTAAATGATGACAAGCTCTAGCCAGCCTGGGGCACTGTTTGCGCCCCAGGTAGAGCATTCATTGATTGCCCATTAATTAATTTCCTGAACACTAACGACCATGTCATGCCAACCCCGTTGATTGTCCATATCGAACTGAGCACCGTTCTCATCAGCCCAGGTAAACCGTTTGAGTGCAGAGGTTTGACTAGTTGCCTGATAGAGCCAATAGGCCTCTTCCTTCAGGGCTTCATCAATGGGTTTGTCAATCGACGCATAGACAGTCTGTTTGCAAGCATTGATTGACTCAGCAGGCCAGAGTGCGATCCGGTTGGCTAACGCTTCGACAAATGAGCCAATCTCTTCTGGGTCGAGGGCCTTGTTGATAGTGCCATAGGCTTCAGCTTGATCCGCATCAAAATCTTGGGCCCCGAGAATAATCTCTAATGCCCGTCCCAGACCCACCTGACGGGCCATCCGTGATGCGCCGCCACCACAGGGCAAAATCCCCATGCCCACTTCCATCTGCATAAATTTCGCCTTGCCACGAACCGCAAAACGCATATCGCAGGCCAGCGCAAATTCGTGACCACCCCCACGGGCAAAACCTTCAATTTTGGCAATGGTGGCCTGGGGCAGCTTACTAATACGCTCTAATACCACCTGCAGATCTAGCAGTTTCACCTCGTCACGGGAAACAGGGATCGCCGACATATCCTTGAGGAAATTCGTATCCGCATGGGCCACAAAAATTTCGGGATTGGCAGATTGGAACACCACGACCTTGATATTGCGATCGGTTTCCAACTTTTGAGCCAACATGTTTAAGTCGGAAAGCATGGGCAATCCCTGAATATTGACCGGTGGATAGTCGAAGGTGACCCAAGCGATCGCATCTGCAATATTGACGTTGAACGTAGTGAAACTGTCGTAGTTCATGTTGTCTCTCCTATTCGTTTCAATTCACCTATGAGTTCTCAATGACGACCTTGCCCATGGCTTGTCGACTTTCTAGACGAGCATGGGCCTGTCCGGCCTGTTCAAGCGAATACTGTTGTTCATCGAGTACGGGCCTAAGTCCACCTGACTCAATAATCTGAGCCAAGCTACGAAGAATTTCCGCGTGTTGTTCTCGTTTGAAGTTATGCAGCATGGGAATGAGCATAAATACAACATGCAATGACAACCCCTTGAAGTGAGCCAACGTCAGATCCAGCTCACACAGCGAAACGGTTGATGCCACTTGACCATTCAGCGCGGCGGCGGCAAAGGAATTCAGCATATTTGCCCCCCCTACAGAATCGAACACCACATCAAATCCGGTGCCATTCGTGTGTTTAGCAACGTACTGTTCCACTGATTCCGTTTTGTAGTTGATGCCAGTTGCCCCCAGTTGTTCAATCAGGGCCAACTGTTGATCACCGCCGCCTGTGGCATAGACATCCGCACCAAAATGTTTGGCTAGTTGCAAAGCGACATGACCCACGCCGCCAGAACCACCATGCACCAAAACTTTCTGGCCTGACTTGATGCCCGCCCGCGTGAGACCTTCGTAAGCCGTAATGGCCACCAGTGGCAAGGCAGCGGCTTCACGCATCGACAAGTTTTGGGGTTTATGGGCAAGCAGATTGGCATCCGCCACGATGTAGTCAGCCAATGTGCCCGGTAAGTCTGCTAGTCCACCGGCACAGCCGTAAACTTCATCGCCCATGGCATAGGTTGACACGCCCTCACCAATAGTCTCAATCGTGCCGGCAAAGTCCATACCCAGAATCGCCGGCGTATCGGGTGATAGTGGTAATTCTTTGCCCATCTTACGAATCATCGTATCGACCGTATTCACGCTTGACGCAGCGATTTTCACCAGGACGTGACCCGGTTTGACTTGAGGTTTTTCGATTTCCGCCGGTTCAAACTGCGCGGCTTCACCGTACGACTTGACGAGCATTGCCTTCATGATGCTGCCTCCCTTCAATTCTTGAAAGCGATAACAGCATCATAGTCATTCAGATTAGAAAGATAAACAGGCTTGAGACGAAATGATAATTCGGGTATTTTTGATAAATGGATATTCTATCGCTCCGTTTATTTATCAGAATTGCAGCCCTCGGTGGCGTCACCGCCGCCGCCCAAGATCTTTCGCTCTCGCCAGCCAGTGCCAGCGCCCGATTAGTCAAACTGGAAGAAACCATAGGAGTGCGTCTGTTTAATAGAACAACTCGCTCCGTTTCTTTAACCACCGATGGCGAGGCGTTTTTGCCCTATGCCCAAGAGATGATGACAACGCTAGAAACCGGGCTCAGCGCCGTTAAGGGGGAGGGTGCAGAGGCAGAGGGTTTACTGCGCATCACCATGCCAGGCTCTTTTGGCCGCATGTATATCATGCCGATCTTGGCCGAATTTCATGCTCGCCATTCCCTGGTCAGTCTTGATTTGCGTCTATCGGATGCAGTTTTGGATGTGGTTGAAGGGGCGTATGACCTGATTATTCGCAATGCTCCATTAATTGATAGCAGCTTAATTGTGCGCAAGTTAGCTTCTGATCAGCGTATTCTCGTGGCGTCTCCCGTCTATCTTGAACGACATGGTACCCCTACAACACCTGACGACCTTGTCGAACACCAATGCGTATGCCTTGCTGAAGCAACGAAATGGACGTTTGAAAATGGACAAACGGTAAGCGTGCCGCGATCGTTTGTGGTCAACGATGGTGAGGCGTTACGCACCATGCTTGAGCAAGGACTGGGGATTGGCATTAAGTCGCTCTGGAATGCGAGTGCAAGTTTGAAAGCTGGAAAACTAGTAAAGGTGATGCCGGAATTTCCACTCACCACACAAGCGGCAATTTGGCTACTCTATCCCAGCCGCCGGATTATGGCCCCAAAGGTTCACGCCATGATTGATTTTTTAATCGAACAATTCCAGCCCATTCCGCCATGGGAGGGTTAAAAAGGAGCGGTCAATTTCTGACATTGCTAAATCGAGAGAGGAAGCGGGTGTCTAAGACTGCAGGCAAGATGACTGCTCTGCGCTATTGATAGCTCGTCATCTCTTATCATCTGTTGCAGTGACCATTCGATTATGCCAACATCAGCAACGCCGGTTCTGAACATAAGTAGGTAGGTTGAATCTTTCCTAGAACGAGCTTATGATGACAAAACCCTTGCGAGTGTTGAGTCTCGTTCCTCAACCGCAACCTACATCATTTGCAAATTAATAACGCCTGCCTACTTAGCAAAGTACAGAAATCAGGGTACCCCTCGGCAAGGGCAGAGCCTTACAAAGTTCAGAGGTAAAACCCTTTTCAGATAGAGGCTTTAGTGATCTTAAATGGCCTAAGCTCAATGCAGCTTGCGATATCAGCTCAAAAGCCTGCCAGCATTTAGGGGCTTTAAGCCCCCAGGCAGGCCCGAAAAAGGGACGCTCAATTAGCGATTAAATAGGAGCGTACCCAAACGTGACATCAAACTCACGGCACCAGATCGCAACAGCATCGTATGTGTTGACATCAATGCTGGCATCGACTAAATAGCGTTGTCCGCCCTCAAAGCTTTGTAAATCGCCGACGACAACATACTCGGAGCCTTCGATATTGACTGGGACTTCTGCGCCATCACCGTAGAGGACAACTTGTACGTCTGGGCCCATCGCCGTGCTGAAGGTATTGTCAAAGACGAGATAAGTCTGGCCATTTTCGGTAACGACGCTCGCGGTACCAGTGGTTGCTTTTGCTTGCTCAACGGTGACGAACTGTCCGGTTGCTTGGGCAAGATTAACTGCTTGAGGTGATGTCTCACTGACAGTGATTGCTGAAAACTCGATCGGCGTTAAGGCGCTAGCGCTAGAGACTAAGGTGGCTCCTAGCGTGACGGCAGACAACGTAGCAAGGATAAAGCGCTGCATGGGTTTAATCTCCTTAAAAGTATGAACGGCATCCTTAATCGTTATCTTCACAGCGGTGATTGAAAATGCTTTGATGGGCGGCTGAGAAATTCCTGAACTAGCGGCCTGCAGAATAAACAATGCCTGAGAGGCGATCGCCTCTCCCCTGCGCAGAATCTCAACATGGGTTAACCAGCGAAAACCATTTCTAAAAAAGTTCGGTGGTGAGTTCTCGTTCAGCGCCATCTTCACTTTCAACAATGCGGACGGCTTTGGCATTAATGGAGTTGTACTGCACCAAAATCACTGTCGCTGCACATTTTTGCACCACCTCTAACGGAATATTGCCCTTGATCACGTGACTGAAGAGGCTTTCGCGACTAGCCCCCAAAATGACAACATCGCTGCGGTAGTGCTGACTCAGGTCAACGATCGCAGTCGCAATATCCTCGTTGACTGTCAGATGAGTCTTAACGGCAGCAGGCAGGCGGCGCTCTAAGATGCCAGCGCGACGCATCAATTGGCGGTGCATCGTCGGTTGGTTATCGCGTTTGGTCGCGATCGCACAGAGATTAATCTGGGGATCCTGCCCGAGTGTCATTAGAGCTGGCATCAGCCGGAGCGCCAATTTTGAATTGGGACCGCCAGCGGAGGGCAACAACCAACGATTGAACTGAGAGCTGTCGCCTGGTTTAACCACAATCACGGGACAAGGAGCCTGACGGAGCAAGGTGTCAACAACATTGCTGACAAGGCGTCCTGGCGTTAGCGTCGGGCGTCGCCAACCGAGCAACACTTGGTCAATGTGCCGCTTTTTGATCACCTCCAGTAGCGTTGGGGCGACATCATGGGCAACTCGGATTTGAGTATGCAGCGGTACTTTGGTATTTTGCACGCACTGTTGGGCGAGACTGAGCAACTGCTGACTGGGACCGAGGTCGACTTCAGCCTCTTCGGGGGACACCGCGCGCGCAACTATGACGACATGCACGCATTCCAGTTCATATTGCTCTTGGCGAGCGATCGCCACGGCCATGTTGAGTAATAACGGTGTCGTTTCTAAATCACTGAGGGGAACTAACAAGCGGCCTCGACCCACAGCAGGCGATCGCATTCGATAGATGCCGCAGGAGGGTACGGTAGCGGGACCAGCTTCCGTCGTTTTGCCACTCAATCGCTCAGACTCGGCTCGAATAATATCGCCACGGGTGATGATGCCCACGAGTTTATTGCCATCGGTCACAGGAATGCGGCTGACCTTCAGACGATTGAGGAGATCCAACACATGGGGTAGGGATGACTCCGGCGTAACGGTTACAGGATCCGGAGTCATGATGTCTTGTAACAGCAAATTGCTGGAGCGGTTCTGGGTTTTATCACCCAAATCAGTTTGCGTCACAATGCCCGCTAGCTTGCCTTGATAGAGCACCGGAAAACCGCGATGGTGCGATCGCGAAAACGCCTCTAAGGCTTCTTCCACAGTCATCATGGCGGATAAGGTTTCGACGCGGCGCTGCATCAGATCAGCGGCAGTGAGATCGGCCCAGGGATTGGCCTCTGACGGCGCCACATTGAGGTGAATGCCCTGATACGCCAGCAAGCGATCATAAACCGAACCCGACACAATCTTATCGCTAAACAGGTAGGCCAACCCTGAGCCAATCATGAGCGGCAGCACGAGGTTAAAGTTAGCCGTCATCTCAAACACAATGACGATCGCAGTAATGGGTCCTCGCGCCACTGCGCTAAAAAAGGCCCCCATACCCGTCAGTGCATAGGTGGTGGTGTTGCTGCTCGCCAAGGTATCAACCGGGAATCCCAACCAACCGTGACTGGCTTGGGCCAAAAAACTGACTAAACAGCCCAGGGCCGAGCCGAGCACTAGAGCTGGCGCAAATAAGCCGCCTGAGGCACCGGATCCATAAGCCAGCAAAGTGAGGACAAATTTCACTAAGAAGGCGATCGCAATCACCTGCCAAACCGCCCCACCCGTGACGAGAAATTCTCGCAGGCCGGTGTTGTCTTGGGCAGCGATCGGCAAAGCCGCACCCACCAATCCCGTAAAGCCACCCGCCAGGCCAATGCGCAGCGGTAAGCTAACGGTCTTCATCTGCTGAAAAAAGTGCAGGCTGGTAAAGATGCCCTTGCTAAATACTCCCCCCAAAATGCCAGCCAAAATCCCCAACAGTACCAAAAAGGGGAGATCTTGCACCGACAGCCCAGTTTGCATCATGCCAAAAGTACTGAGATTCAGCCCTTGTCCCCCCAGCAGCCGCGACACCACGGCCCCCACAAACGACGCCAAGATGGCTGTCCCCAACGTCAAGTTAGAAAAGTCTTGGAGCAGTTCCTCCACCACAAACAACACCCCTGCGATCGGAGCGTTGAAACCGGCCGCTAGACCGGCAGCGGCACCAGCAGCAATTAACTGCCGACGGTATTCGGGGGAAGTGGGCACCCATTGACTCAGTTGCGCCGCCAAAGCAGCCCCAATTTGCACGGTTGGTCCTTGCCGCCCTAGCGACAGCCCTGACCCCAACGCCAGCATCGTGCTACCGAGTTTAGCGAGCGCCACCCGCAGATTTAACGGAATGTCAATATAAGCTAGAGCCGCTTTGACCTTGGGAATGCCGCTGCCAGCAGCCTCTGGTGCCACCCGCTCAAGTAGCCAACCAGACGCGGCCCCACCCCAAAAACCGACTAACGGTAGCAGCAACCAAGTCGGCATTGTGCTCGTCAGCCGCCAACTCGTGAGCACCTCGACGCTTTGCTTAAGCGCCACGGCTGCTAACCCAGAAACCACCCCGATAATGCAGGCTTCTAAGAACGCAACCCGCTTCGGACCAAAAAAATTGTGCAAGCGCCGAAAGCGCAGCATGGCGTGGTGTGCTTAGACAACAGTGAAGAGACGGCACAGACTTGTTGTATCACAGGCTGACAGCAGATTCACCCTGAACCCCCTCGAAAGATTGGTAGAGCACCACTACGAAGTTAATCAGAACTCGCTGCAGTCATGACCAGAGGCTGACACCCAAGCCAAGTGCGCCGCGCCGCACGCTTATCGGGCGCCGGTGACCGATAGCTGGTCTAGCAGTACCGCAGGGGTAAAGCAGGCACCATTCCAATCAGCATCTTGACCGATCGCCTGCAGATGCATGAGCGCAGTATAAACATTCCCAGACACCATCGTATCTTTGACGCGTCCCCGAATTTCACCATCCACGACTCGGTAGCCCAAGTCAATATTGATCGAAAAGTCTCCAGAGACGCCAGCCGTTTCGCCCAAGATTTGGTCAATAACGATAGCATCATCAAGCTGCCGCATCAGCTCAACAAAAGTCGATGCCCCCGGCTGAATCAAGGTATTAAACAACCCCGGGGTTGGAGCACTACCCAGACCTGGACGAAACCCATTGCCCGTTGACCCCTCACCGAGTTCTTTACCGACGGTGCGGTCAGTGTAAAACAATCGGAGAATGCCCTGATCGATCAAGATCAGTTTTTGGGTAGTCGTGCCTTCATCATCAAAGGGACAGCTAAATGGGCCGGCATCCGGATCTTGGTAAAACGTCAGGGCTGATGAGGTGACTTGTTCTCCCAGGCGATCGCTCCAGGGTGATGAGCCTTCGAGGACGCGCTTACCACTGAGAGCCGCCTGCACAGTTCCCCACAGAATATCTGCAGCTTTAGCGGTGAATAAGACAGGAGCCCGGCCGACGATCGGCTCGACATTTTGCTCAGCCCATTCAAGTCGCTTCAAAACTTGCTGAGCCAGCGCTTCTGGAAACAGGGCATCGCGGTTGACTTGTCCATCACCCACAGTTAAAAAGTCGTCACCGCGTATCCACTCAACGCCAAGATAACCACTCAAGGTGGTGTCGCTGTAACCATAATCCAGTCCCAAGGAATTGACAAACCGAGTGGTCTCAGTGTCACACTCCAGTTCAGCCTCGCAGATCACTTCTGGATAGCGATCGCGAATCAAGGCGATCGCGGTTTTACCCCAATCGATCATCTGCGATACCGCAACTGCTTGCCCCACATCAGGAAACTGTTGAGCCCTGCCTGGGCTAAGTTCAATCGCTTCCGATTCATTCAGTTGGCTAATCGCGACCGCTTTATCAACCAGCGCTTGTGGAGTGATAGAACCGTAGGCAACTGCAATCCCCGGTCGCCCGGCTCGCCACAAACGCAGAGCCGTTCCTTCTAAATTATTACTTTCGAGCTGTTTGAGTCGATTAGCTTCAAAAAAAACGGGATACGCTGACGAACTTGACTGAAACACTTCTGCTGCTTCTGCACCTGCCTGCTTGGCCAAATCCAGCAGTTGTTCTGGCAAGGTATTCCAGTGTGCCTCTGCCTCCATACTGCCCGTGCCAAACCCAAACCAGTTCTAACGTCCTCTTATCATCCTGGATAGTGGACATTTGCACCAGTGGGGACGCAGTGGTTTGAACAAGCAGCCAGCCAACCGCACACGCTGTCATGGACTGAGCTCATAGAAGGAATCCTGACCCAAATGTGGAGTGTATTTTTTGACCAATGCTTTGAGGTCGCGATCGCGGTCCAAGCAGACCCAATCATCCACTGAGCCCCGAAAACACCAGCGTTCGACGTCAAATGTTCGGGTTTTTTCATCGCTCAGCCTGAACTGCATCATCGGGGTGTAAGTCATAGCCCGTAAGAGCGTTTCTGATACCTTGGCGGTATTACTCCCCGGCCCCATTGCGGTGATTGCCATGAGAGCATCCACGTTTTGATCACAGAGATACACCACAATATTTTTGCCCTTGACATCAATGATGTAGTGCTTGACCTTGGCGTGGCGTTGCATCCCATCCCGCACCGTTGCCACTTCGGTCGGCATCACAATTTGGGGTGGAATTTTTCGCAAAAAGACCTGAGCATTAGGATTCTCGTAAATCTCATAGCCCTCGGGTATCGTGTCCACCAGGCTGCCTGCCGATTTCATGGAAAAGAAAAACTGGGGTTTGCCGGTTTTAGTTTTCCCCTGATGCAGATAGTAGGTTTTGCCTTTGCGATTAACGTGTTCAATCGTCATGACTACATGTCCAACGTCATCATCTCTGAGCAAGACTTTTACCAAAAATGCCATGAGGCAATTTAGCGGTGACGGTTCCAGCCGATGAAGGTGAAGATTTATTTCTGACTAGCCAATTGGCAAAAGCGATCGCTCTAGTCTGAGCGTCAAGTAAACCATAACGTCATTTGACTCTGATGACTCCTGAACAAGCCACAGAAATCATCCGGTTGCGTGAGGCCAAAGTTGCCCCCAAACAGATTGCTCGTAAGCTAGGGTTACGGCCAGCCGAGGTCAAGACCTTCATTCAGCAGAGTGCCGAAGAACTGTATCTCAAGAAAGCCCGAGAGGGTACCCTTGATCCCGTTTACGACTGCATAGTCAACCAGAGTGCCGCCAAGCATCTGCTAGAAAGCCACAAACTTAATGAGAGCAAGGATGCCCAGGGGTTTGCTCAAGTGATTTTGGCCCGCCAAGATCGCAACCGCATTATGATCGCGTCTTACTTGGTCGATTACTGGTGCTTAGGGGTCAAAGACGTGATCCCTCCCCGGAAGGGGGGCAAGGACGGCTACGCACAATTTAAACAGCTCTCCATGGAGCAGTTCAATGAACCGTTTATCGACATTTCTTTAGCACAAGCCCAATCGATCGTCTACGGCGCAGTGGACTATGCCCGTAGTCTGGGCTTCGAACCACACCGGGACTTTAACCAAAAAGCGCAACAGCATTTGGGGCCAAAACCAGAAACGCTGATTGCCATTGAATTTGGCAAGGACGGAAAACCAATGTATTTCAGCGGTCCCTACGATAATGCGGAGAAAATTATCAAAACCCTCACGGCCAATGTCGGAGCTGGCAATTTCGACTATATGATGGCGCTTGGGGGCATGGACGACGACCTGTTGTTTCTGGAATAGCAGACTGCACCTATGTCTGCAGACTGCATCTATGTCTAAGGAATAAGAATTTAAGAAATTCACAATTGGACTTGAAGCAAAGCCGGATGTCATATCCCCTCTCAGGAGGGGCAACGGGGGTCGCCTTTCTCTTGTGAAACCAGGCGCGATCGTCAAGGTCTTACGTATAGCGCCGGAATCAGACTGTGAGCGGGAAATGTTTGTCGCGATCGCTGGGGATGACAATGTTCTGGCGGTGCCGCTGATGCAGCTCGCAGCTCAAGACATGGACGAAGACACTCGGCAGGCGATCGCTGATTGGCATTACTGGGTCAATCAAGGCTATGAATTTGGTTGACCCTCATCAGACTGAAAGGCTCAATCGCCCATGGCAGAAAATTTTCGGCATTGGGTTCTACCTCTATCACCCAGTCACAGGCTGGCCTACGGACCATCACCGGAGTTTTCCACCGCTCCCTAAGCGACAGACTGCATGGTGCGCTGTGAGGCAGCCCAAACTTGCTTCAGCATGTCCATAAAGGCGTAGACCGATGGCGGTTGCAGGGCATCTGCAAGTTGAATGACCCCAATCACGCGCACTAAGGGTGTTGGCAATTCTGCCACCCTCAGATTGGCCGGAATCGGTTCCGCTGCGAGTTGGGCCATGATGGTGGCTCCGAGCCCCTGCTGCACCATGCTCAAAATGGTGGAATCCTCGCGGACTTCATAGGCTGGCTGTACAGCAAGATGAAAGTGGGCAATATGTTGCTCAATAATGTCACGACAACCATCATCAGTGGGCGCTAGGATTAGCGGCAGTTGGACTAAGCGTTCCCAACTGTTGGGGCCATTGAGGTAATCACTGTGGGGCGACAGCAATAGCAAGTAGCGATCGCGCAACAGTTCCCAGGCAAGAAATTCTGGTGTGGTGGGCAAGTAGGTAAAGCCAATATCGGCATTGCCTTGGCGCACTTCGCGCTCGACCTGCTGAGACTGATGATATTCTTCAATCTTGACCTGGATGCCGGGATAATCGTCGCGAAACTGCTGAATCACTTCTGGCAAGATATGAGTAGCAACACTGCGAAAGCCAGCAATGCGCACGGTGCCTTGCTGCAATCCCCGAGCTTGCTGGGCGAGTTGCCCGACTTTTTCGAGTGACTGCATCATGCTTTGAGCCTCAGCCGTCACTGCTTCACCAAGGGGGGTCAACGTCGCCCCTTGGCGGCCCCGCGTCAGCAGCACCACACCCAGTTCATCTTCGAGGGTGGCGATCGCATGACTGACTGCCGATTGTGATAAGTCGAGCTGTAGCGCGGCATCGCTAAAGGTACCGGTATCGGCGATCGCGACTAGTGCCCGCAGTTGCGAAATCTTGAGCCGATAGGGATTGATGTCACCCATACTCCCCAGACTGTAGTTTTATCATCTAATCATAGACGGGACATTGGCAGAACTTTTGATGACTGAATCACTCTTAACGGCATTCATTCTGTTTGGGGCAACCTTAATTTCGGCAACCTTTGGTTTTGGCAGTGCGCCGTTTGCGATGCCGTTATTGACCTTGTTGCTGGGACTCGACACCGCGACACCGCTCTTTGGCTTGGTCGGGCCAACTATCTCCGGCATTATCTTGGCCCGGAATTGGCAGTTAGTGGAAGTGACCTCGGCCTGGCGACTGGTGATAGCAACTCTGGCTGGCATTCCCATCGGGGTTTGGTTAGTCACGCAGGTACCCAATGTGATTGTGATCCACCTACTCGGACTCTTTCTCATCGGGTTTGGCATGTATCGGCTCGCCAATTTGCACTTGCTAAAGTTGGAATCAGCTCGCTGGGCCGCTCTTTTTGGCTTTGTAGCAGGCATCCTCGGGGGCGCTTACAACGCCAACGGGCCCCCCGTGGTGATTTATGGAGAAATGCGGCATTGGTCACCCACAGAATTTCGGGCGACATTGCAGAGCTATTTTTTGCCAACGGGTCTGGCGATTTTAGCCAGTCATGCTTTGGCAGGCCTCTGGCATAAGCAGATTTTTCAACTGTATGGGGTGTCGCTACCCGGCATTTTGGTCGCGATCGCGATCGGCAGTTGGATTAATCACCGACTGCCCACTGAGCAGTTTCAATCCTTTTTGTCTGTCTTGCTGATTGGCCTGGGACTGATACTGTGGTTGTGAAACGGGCGCAGGCAGAGCGATCGTCATTGTCGAGAGCAGTCCTAGCGTTAGCAATTAACGACAACGCCCGCTAATGAGTGCTTACAGCTGATGGCTAATCGTGATGAGTGTTGAGTGGTAGCGAGGCGTCATGCTGCTGGCATCGCCTATTGAATCTCCACCTGAGTTGGTGACAACTACGGCTCAATCTCTTTCTGCATCAGATGCACTTCTGGATACCCAGGCTGAGGCCCCAGATCGTGCCAGCCATTTTTCCGATAAAATTTCATGGCTTGCCGGTTAGTCGGGCTCACGCTCAAGCGCACCGTCTGCAATCCCAAACCGGCAAAATAAGTCATAGCATACCGGTCAAGGCAATCCCCTAAACCACGGTTTCGATAGCCGGGCGCTAAGTAAAAAAGATTGATGTAAGCAATTTCTGGCTCACCTTTGCACCGATTCATCTCAATCTGGCCAATGATGACCTCCCCTTGCCAAACATGAACACAACTGCCAGGCATTGATTGCATTAGGTGCTGCAACCAGCCTAAATATCGTTCATGTCCTTTGCCATCTGCCTGATAAAAATGTTCATCTGAGCCAAAACTGCAGACGAAGGCATCGGCTCGAAACGTGATTGCAAGGTCAGCCGCAGCATCCAGATCGATTGGGACAAACATCAACTTTGCATCAGTCATCTTCCTGCAGTCCGTCGCCCATGACCCAGTTTAGAACTGATGCTGCACCGTCTATGATTAGGAAGAATTTTAGAGCGGAGAAGTCAACTTACTCCAGAGGTAGTGTCCGTAGTGTCACGACACTTATGTACTCGTCTTGGCAAAATAAAAGGAATGATTGCTCCAGCCCTGGCATAGTCTATGCTGCTCATCTCGACAAAAATTCACTACTTGCTACCGGGATTACTGGCCGCTGCGGTCATCACTGGCTGTGGTTTCAAGGCTGCGGAAGCCGATTCCGTGGCCAATCCGCCGGAGTCAAAGCCCGCTGCTGAGTTGGCTGAGGCTGACGCTGTAGGCACTCAATCAACCTCACCGCCGGAGACTGCACCCCGATCGAAGACTCCGGTTTCACCTCCAGATGCGGCATCCGTCACCGTACAAGATGCTGTGCCACCCCTCACGCCGGATGCGCTTTGGGAGCAACTTCAGGAACCAGGCGATACGCTCTACGTGGTGCTTATACGACATGCTCTAGCGCCGGGAACCGGTGATCCGACAAACTTTCAGCTTACCGACTGCACCACCCAGCGCAATTTGTCAGCAGCAGGGCGATCGCAGGCTCAGCAAATTGGCCAAGCGTTTCGCGATCGCCATGTCGTAGTACAGCAGGTGCTGTCGAGTCAGTGGTGCCGCTGTTTAGAAACAGCAGAACTGATGGATGTAGGTACCGTGGAGCCCTATCCACCGTTGAACTCATTCTTTCGCGATCGCAGCACGGCTGAGGCCCAAATCACAGCAGTTAAACAATATTTGCTATCCCAAGCTGATCATCCAGGCGTCACAATTATGGTGACCCATCAGGTCAATATCACGGGTTTGACAGACATTGTGCCGCAGTCAGGCGAGGCAGTGGTCTTGCAGGTAGAAGCGTCAGAGCTGACTCAGATGGGACAGTTGCGGCCTGAGTTGTCGTCAAGATGAGGGATGCGATCGCGCTACAGTAGTGAAGCTGTATTGCGCCCTGGCAGCAGAGCGACTATGCAAATTCAGGAGACTCCAACGGACTATCACGACAGCCTGTTTGACCGACTATTTATTCGCTTATTTAGCCGCAAAATGGCCAATGCCGTTGGTCAAGGAACGTCACTAACGGGATACGACGGCTTTGTTGATCTGTCACAAAGCATCATGAAGGGGCGTAATGCCCATGAGCAACAGGCACTCGTGGCGGTTGTACTCAAATCACTTGTCCCCGCTCCAGTACTGTGGCTGATTCGCACCTTATTTTCACCAACCCAACTAGTTTGTGAACTCAACGCCTGGTTTGCTACCGTCTTATTTGAATGGCTAGTGGGGCCTTGTGAAGTCACAGAGGTAACCGTAGCTGATGACGACGGTCAATCACGTCAGCAAACCAGCGGCGTTCACATTCAAGAATGTCGCTATCTCAAGCAAAGTCGCTGTGTAGGCATGTGTGTCAACATGTGCAAGTTGCCAACCCAGCAGTTTTTTACCCAAGACTTTGGCATTCCCTTGACCATGACGCCCAATTTTGAAGACTTTAGCTGCGAGATGGTGTTTGGTGCCCCGCCACCAGAGCTAACCACTGAAGAGTGCTACCAAAACCCTTGCTTGGTCAATCAATGCACGATGGCAACCACTGACGGTCGCCCTTGCCCCAAAGTGCGCGAGTAGCTTGCCTTCATAACCGAGCCCTGTAAGGACGCTAATCCAAGCGTTTGATTAGACGTTTTGAGGACGTTGCTGATGGTTGGGATGACTTGAATTATCGCCAATAGCAGAATGCGGCATTCTGAATACCCTGCGGGAAGGACAGAGCCCGACGGAGTTCGAAAGAAGAATACTGCTGTGTAGTGTTTTCAGAAGTTATAGCCAGTCACAGTTAAGTCTGACCAGAGTAGATCACTGGAGCATTGATTTAGTAAGATTTCCAGTTCTGCCTTCTGCCTTCTGCCTTTTGCCTTCTGCCTTCTGCCTTCTGCCTTCTGCCTTTTACCTTTCGCCTTTCGCCTTTCGCCTTCTGCCTTCCGCCTTTCGCCATACAGCTGTCCTGTCTTGATTGCAGATCGCTAAACACAGATGAGGCGTCATCAAAAGCAACGAAGAGCGAGCATTTTGCCCGCGGTTTCAGACACCCAATTCATCCCTCGATTCAGCCAGGCCATTTTTGACTGCGGGGCCAGACCTCATCAAGCCTGAAGGCCTATCGCCTAGAGCCGATGTCGAGAGTTGAGCGGAGTCGAAACCCATCTGCACAACAATTGCGCCTATCCACCTATTGAGGAATCACGGTTAACGATGGCATGTTGCTAGTGGTCTCTTGCTCATTTTGCTCACGGGCATCACCCATGTCAGCCACTACTGCATCGCGCAACTGCTCGCGCAGCTGGGGCATAACAGCTAAAGCCCGAGTCCAATCAGGAATTTGCGTGCCGGTAGCGTCGTTCAGGTACTCGTCGCCCGCTTGCAAAATCACTTTTTCAAAGCTCTCTAGCGTGACTTCTTCCTTATGGCGATCGTATTGAATGCCATTAAAGCGAGCGTCGACAAAGTACTGTCGCGTCAAATTTTGAGCCTCGCGACGAAATTTAACCCCCAGGGCTCGAATATGGTCGCTGGAGATCGCGACCTGTTCCGTCTCGGTGAGCGTCCGCAAAACCGACTTGAGAATGTCACGACACATTTTTTGCAACCCTTGATCAGAAGACGTGCCCAGCGTTTGGTGCTTGTGCTCAAAAATGCCGAGATCAACCTGAGCGATGCGTTTGCGAGCGACATTGCGGTAAACCTCGGCTAGCAACCCAACTTCTAAACCCCAGTCAGCAGGGATGCGAGTATTGAGGGCCAAATCGCTGGTAAGGGCAAACTCTCCTGAGAGGGGGTATCGATAAGAATTGAGATAGCGCAGGTAGTCGCGATACCCAAAGAGTTCCATTAAAGACGTGATCAGCGGCGTCACAAACAACCGCGTCACCCGACCGTGCATGCGGCGGGGTTCTTCACTTAAGCGCGTGTAGTATGCTTTGCTAAAGGCAATGCCAAACTCACGCTCTAACAGCGGAAACAGCAACTTGAGGGGATAGGTTTTGTCGTAGGTCACAATATCGGCATCGTGCAGCGCGATCGCAGTCGCCTCTAAGCTGGCAATACCCAACCCCAACCAAACAGCCCGCCCCTTGCCACGATGCTGCATAAGGTCAAGTCCCTGCTCTTGGAGCTGCGCCAACAGCTTAGTAATGCGGGGACCGTTTTCCCACAGCACATAAGTCGGCTGTGGCAGCAAACTGAAGAAGTCCACTGCCTTAAAGTATTCTTTCTGAGTTTTAGCGTATAGGCTGATCACCACCGTATTCACAAACCGGCAGTGCATCAGCTGATCGCGGATTTGAGTTAGGGCCGGGCGCTGTAACTCTTCATACAAAGAAGGAATTAAAACTGCTGTCGGTAGAGACTGGCTCACCTCAGTCAGGTGATCATCAAGCTGCTCAATATTGCAGCCTAGGTCGTGAATTGTTGTGATGAGATCCTGCTTGTAATCCACAACCCCTCTCCCCGCTTTGATTACGACAACATCATTCAAGCTTCTGGGAAAAAGGTCTGTTAGGCACGCTACGGCAACTTACCTCTAATGGCTGTTACAAACCTTGTCTTTTAACGCAGCCATCCCTTTAAGCGCGAGGCGACCTGGGGTCTGCGCAATTTACGCATGGCCTTGGTTTGAATCTGACGCACCCGCTCTCGCGAGAGATTAAACATATTGCCAACTTCTTCAAGGGTGTGAGTTTCTCCCGTCGCTAAGCCATATCGCAACGTGATAATATCCTTTTCGCGTTCAGTTAAAACTTCCGAGAGCACACCTGTAATTTCTTTGCGCATCATTGACTCGCTAATTTTGGCTTCCGGCGTTTGCGTATTGCCGTCTTCCAACAGCTCCATCAATTCTGTATCTTCACCTTTACCAACTCGGTGATTGAGGGACAGCGATCGCCGCCGCACTTGTTGCAAACTGCGGAGTTGATCAGGTGCCATATCTAACGCTTCAGCCAGCTCTGATTCCGTCGGGTTACGTTGCAAATCACGGCGGAGTTCTCGATGAGCTTTCTTGAGCTTATTGAGTTTTTCGACAATATGAATCGGTAAACGAATGGTGCGGGCATCGTTTGCGATCGTGCGCGTGATCCCCTGACGAATCCACCAGTAAGCATAAGTTGAAAATTTATAGCCCTTGTCTGGATCAAATTTTTCGGTGGCTCGATTTAAACCTAGTGCCCCTTCTTGAATCAAATCGAGAAATGGTACCCCTCGGTTTAAATATCGCTTGGCAATCGAAACGACCAACCGCAGGTTAGAACGAATCATGCGCCGCTTAGCAGCCCGACCATAGTGCAACTTCTGGCGAAACTCAGCTTCACTGATGTCAAAAGCTTTCACCATTTCAGCTAGAGTCGGTGACTGCCCTTTTTCGGCAATCCAGTTTTCTCTAAATTCTTCGACTTGACCTAAGAATCGGACTTGTCTAGCCAGTTCAATTTCTTCCGCCGGCTTGAGGAGAGGATACCGCGCCATCTCTTTAAAGAAAGCCCCAACGGCATCATCCGTAATCGTTTTTTGGTAGCCCGGAAAACTTAATTCCGAGAGAGAATCTCGAGCTGTGTACTGTACGGATACCTCTGTATCCTCACTCCAAGAAGCATCATCTTTCCGCGATTGAGCAGATGCTTCATCCGATTGATCATCACTATTGACTGCACTTAACTCATTGTCGGCAAGACCAACATGGGCCAAAGTTTCAGAATCAGTTTCTGGGGAAATAAAGAAGGCTTCCATAGGGGGTAACACTGGGCTTCCAAGGCACTCTCATTTGAGGCGTTTATACTCGAATTAGTGGCAAAATAGCAACCCATTTTAGAAAATTAATATTTCCTAGCTGGGGCAATGATCTCTCCACCAAGGGATTGAGCTGTTTTACATGAATGTAACGATTATTAGAGAATGTTACTGGTTGTAAAACCTAGGATATTAGCCACAAGAACCTAACGATAACCTTAAGGTTTTTAAAGGTTTAGCAAGGATAGCGATAAATGCAAAAAAATGCCAATTTTTTTCTCGTCGATCGCTAAACTAAGAGTTCGCATTGATCAAGTGAGGTTGATATCAAGAGCGCGGCAAAAAAGTGGGTGGCGGTGTTAGTTGATTGTGCTGGCGCTCAGGGTCTCTATACTTATCAGTTGCCGCCAGCGATGGCAGTGGCCGTTGGGGATATTTTGAGCGTGCCGTTCGGCGCTCAACAGGTAGGGGCAATTGCGATTCGGCTAACGACTCAACTACCTGAGCACCTAGTAGCGACAGATATTCGCCCCGTGGCCGCCGTGATTAGTCAGGGCATGTTTTCGCCGACCTATTGGCAGTTGCTAGAACAAGTGGCAACGTATTATCAAACGCCGTTGATCCAAGTGATTCGCACCGCGTTGCCGCCCGGTCTGTTGCGGCGATCGCAGCGCCGAGTCCGATTGTTGCCTCAAGCCCTTCCGCCCGATGCCGCGACTTGGCTCTCACCAGCCGCAGTGTGTGTGTTAACTCACTTGCAGCAATCAGCGCAGGGAGACTACACCTGGCAGTACCTCCGGCAAAAATGTCGCGGGGCGTATCGTGGCGTACAAGCTTTAGTTGATCGGGGGTGGGCCGAGACTTATTTAGCCTTGCCGACGCCGCCTCGTCCTCAACGCCGCCAAGCCGTCACGGTAGTACAGATACCGACGCTAGAAGAAGCCGCAGTCACGAAACGACAGCGTGAGATCTTGTCGTTGTTACAGCGACGCGGTGGCGATTTGTGGCTACAAGAAGCGCTGCAATATTGCCGCACGACCAGCCCGACCCTACGATCGCTGGCCGAGAAAGGCTACCTAATGATTGAAGCGCGAGAACGGTTGCGTCAGCCATCGTCGCCAGCCTTAGCCCCTGATCAGCCCAAACGGCTGACAGCGACTCAACAAGCGGCCTTAGAGACGCTACAGACAACTCATGAATTTGCGATCGCCCTATTGCATGGGGTGACTGGGTCCGGCAAGACAGAGGTCTATCTACAGGCGATCGCGCCTCGGTTAGCGGCCGGTCAATCCGCCTTGGTCTTAGTGCCAGAAATTGGGCTGACCCCGCAGTTGACCGATCGCTTTCAGCAGCGGTTTGGCGATCGCGTTTACGTTTATCACAGCGGCTTGTCCGACGGCGAACGCTACGATGCTTGGCGGCGCATGCTCCAGGATGAACCCATGGTCGTGATTGGGACGCGATCGGCGATTTTCTCACCGCTACCCCGGCTGGGCATCATTGTTTTAGATGAAGAGCACGACGGTAGCTTTAAGCAAGACCAACCGATGCCTTGTTATCACGCTCGCACGGTGGCTCAATGGCGAGCAAAATTAGATCATTGCCCCCTGGTGCTGGGCTCTGCTACCCCGTCTTTAGAAAGTTGGATAAGGCAGCAACCGGCGACCCCAGCCACCGCTGAGACTGGGCCACTCAAGACCGCGATCGCCTCAACAGTGGCGACTGAGACTGCGCCGATTCGACATTACCTCGTGTTGCCTGATCGCATTCACCAACGTCCCCCACCGCCGATTACCGTGGTCGATATGCGGTTGGAATTGCAAATCGGCAACCGCTCGATTTTTAGCCGCTCGCTCCGGTCAGCACTAGAAACCATGAAGTCCCGCCACGAGCAGGGCATTCTGTTCATCCAGCGACGAGGACACAGCAGTTTTGTCTCGTGTCGCGAGTGTGGTCATGTGATGATGTGTCCCCATTGCGATGTGTCGTTGTCTTATCATCACCATGCTCCCCAAGCAGCAGCGGCGTTACTGCGCTGTCATTATTGTGGCTTTAGTCAAGTACAGCCGCCCGCTTGCCCCGCTTGCGGTTCCCAATATTTGAAGCACTTTGGTAGCGGTACTCAGCGGGTTGAGCAGGCGATCGCTCATGAGTTACCCGAACTCCGTTGTCTGCGGTTTGATAGCGATACGACTCGGGCCAAAGGCGCACATCGAGCGCTTCTCGCGCGGTTTGCTCAGGGCGAAGCCGATGTTCTCGTGGGCACCCAAATGCTCACGAAAGGGATCGATTTGCCACAAGTCACAGTGGTCGGCGTCATCGCGGCAGATGGCCTGTTGTACATGGCAGACTATCGCGCCAGTGAGCGGGCGTTTCAGGTGCTGACTCAAGTGGCTGGCCGGGCTGGCCGCGGGGCGCAACCAGGACGCGTCATTCTGCAAACGTATAATCCTGAAAACCCTGTGGTGCAAGCGGTCAAAGCCCACGATATCCAAAACTTTTTAGCCACCGAACAACATCAGCGGCAAGCCTTAGACTATCCACCCGCCGGACGACTGATTTTGTTGCGCATCACCAGCCCTGATCGTCAGGCCGCTGAGCACACGGCTCAAGAGCTGGCGGTGCAGCTCTCTAGTCGCCTCAGTGAAGACTGGACAATATTAGGCCCGGTTCCAGCCCCCATTCTACGGATTGCGCGGCGCTACCGTTGGCAAGTGTTGCTCAAAGGGGCGATCGCCCTACCGCTGCCAGACTTAACCGATTTATCAAACCAATGTCCCGCTCCGGTCAGCCTCACCATTGATGTCGATCCACTCAATCTCATGTAGGTCGTGGTTTATGTTGATCTACGTTGAAGGAAATGACCATAATGGCGATACTGGCAGCATTTCAACATCTATTAGTGATCCGCAATTAGGTCAGGACAGTTGTATGGCGAAAGGTAGAAGGCAAAAGCGATTAGGGATCGTCTTGAAAATAAAGTACCCGGACAAGACTGTGGCAGGGTGGATGGGTAGCAGGGTCGGTGGGATGTTATTTAAGCGCAACTCCCTTAGCAGCCATGTTAGGCTACCAATCACTCCTAACTAAGTAGGTGGGTTGAATCTTTTTTAGAACGAGCTTATGGTGACGAAATCCTTGCGAGTGTTAGGTTTCGTTTCTCAACCGCAACCTACATGATTTGCAATTTAATAACGCCTGCCTACTTATCGGTTTTGCAACTCTTTGAATCAGCTTTCTTAACACTCTATAAACTGGCATTAGCTACCTCACGCTCTGCCAACTAGCGAGTCTGAAAAATATTCTGCACCATTTGCTTATTGCTACGTTTAACTGCATTATCGAGCTCTAAAACTTCACCCGCATCCAGTCGCCAATCCAGTGCCCCTGTATTTTGCTGGGCCTGCTCCAAAGTTTTCGCTCCGGGAATCGGGATAAAACCCTGACAAATGCACCAGTTCAAAGCCACTTGCGCCATGGTTTTATGGCGGCTGGTCGCGATCGCTCGCAGCGTCTCTAGAACCGGTTTAACACCCGGTAGCAACTGGCGAAACAAAATTCCTCGCAAACCACTCGGCAATTTGCTATCCATCTCATACTTGCCTGTGAGAATGCCCAAAGCCAATGGACTGTAGGCAATTAGGCGAATGCCGAACTCGTCGCAAATTTCTTGAATGCCTAGTTCTGTAACGGGATAGGTCGAGAGCAGTGAATACTGAACTTGCAGGGTCGTAACGGCAATGCCGCGATCGCGAAACCGAGGATAGATTTTCTGCAAACGTTTAGGACCAAAATTGGAAAGGCCAATGCCTTTAACTTGATTTTGTTCAACTAAGTCTGCCAATCCATCTAACAAAGCCCCTTCTTGCCACGGTGCATAATTGGCAGTTGACCAGTGCAACTGTGCCAAATCGACCGGACGCCCCAGTCGCTCAGCCGAAGCCGCACATGCTCGGATCATTGAACCACGAGTTAACCGCCAAGGATACGCAGCCAGCTTAGTCGCGAGGCACAGGTGAGCGTCATGCTCACCTGTGTAAGCTGTCGCAAATTGACCCAGTAACGATTCGCTACGGCCGTTGAGGCGACCTGTGCCGTAAGAATCCCCCGTATCAAAAAGCGTCACCCCGTGCCCTACACAATGGTTAAACACCGCCTGTAGCTGCTCATCCATCTCAGGTGAATAGCCCCAAAGCAACCGATTGCCCCAAGCCCAAGTACCACAGCCCATTTCAGGCAGGGCGATTGCGGGTGACTCAGCGACTGCAACACTCTTAGTCATAAATGTCATCCCCTCAACAACCTACCTGGCAAGTAGGATAGGCGATCGTGGGACAAAGAGATGCCACTCTTAGCCAGCGGTTAGCGATCGTGGGCCCTCAAACTTCAGCATTCTGAGGTTGCTGACGCCCTTGCCATCCGCTGTGAGATTCAAACGCTGAGAAAGGCCAGAGGCCTTCTACTGCAGTGATCTCACTTCTGAACTTGGAACTTTGCCCCTTGCTATGTATTTAAACAGTTTCAAAGTGCTGATTGAGTTGACCAGTTAACAACTCACATACCTGGGTCAACATTGGCTCGTCACTGCGATGAGATAGCATCGTCACGATGGCTTGTACAAAGTCCCAGTTCACCATTGCACCGTCACGGATTTTTTTGCTAGCTGGATAGTAAGCGACCGCTGGGGGAACGTCTAACTCTTCAGTTTCACCCGTCCACAATGCGTTAGGCGGTCTACAGGAAACCACCTTGCCCCGTAGCGTGATCTGTAACCAGGTAATTGCTTGTGCCCGCATTTCAATCATGATGTCAAAGTAAAACTCTTGGCCTTGATACCAAAATCGTTTGACCTGCGGATCGGTCTCGGCAACTTTCATTAATTCCGTATTGATGAGGCGTAAAGAAGTTCCTAGAGCCTTTAATTCAGAGGTGTAAATTTCCATAATGAGTGCTGTAGACAGGCGTTACCAACAAACTAGCTTTACCGAGTTCTGGTCACTGCTTCCGGAGACGCCATCCCGAAATTGACACTCTTAACGTCCTTACGCGTAGCAAACAGCAGTCGGTTAGGGAGTTGCGCTTACATAACATCCCACCGATCCTGCTACCCTGTCACCCTGCCACAGTCTTGTCCGGGTACTTTATTTCAAGCCGATCCCTTACAGTCCTAAACCCAGGTATTCAATACGTTCAGAGTAGAAAACGATGCAAACAAGACTTACATAGTTGAAGTCGATTTTTGACCCTGAAATTCCCCAATCTTGAGAAACCGGATTCAACATCCTCCAGAGTTAGAGGATTGAAAAGGCTTTTGCGTTAGTCCCATAAAAAAGAGCATCCCGCAGGATGCTCTTAACCGACAGTTCATTGAGTTACTAAGAGAAATGCGATCGCACCGCTATTTTTTGACCCGTTGGTAATAGAGTGGTGAGCCTTGATCAGCCACAAAGTGACAGGTACGATAAGCACGGAAAAAGCTTTGCCAAATGGGAGTAGTAGACTTGCGGTAATAACTGCCTAACACTGGCTTAATGGCTTCGGTCGCCGCCTCTAGGTGATAGTGAGGAATGCTCAGAAAAATGTGGTGAGCAACATGAGTGCCGATATTATGGTGAATCGAGTTGAAGATACCGTAGTCACGGTCAATAGTCGACAATGCTCCTTTGAGGAAAAACCAGTCTTCGTCAGGATACCAGGGAATATCTTCCTCGGTGTGGTGCAGATAGGTCACCAAATCGAGCCACACAACAAAAATTACATAGGGCACGCCATAGTAAGCCGTTAAAGCGAGCCAACCAATTTGGCTACCAACCCAACCAAGCAAAGCTATCATCCCCACCAGCCAGATAGTGCTGGTGATGACATTCCGCTTTTCACTGGGCTTAAAGAGAGGACTGCCGGGTAAGAAATGGGAGCCCCCTGGACGACTCGGCGATCGCCGGAACAAATAAACCGGATAAGCAAACAACGGCAGATAGAACCGGACCAACTTTTCAGGCCAGGTCATCTCATCGTATTTAGTCTCGCTGACGGGATACCAGCTTTCGTCAGTATCAAGGTTGCCAGTGTTGGCGTGGTGGGTGCGATGGCTAATGCGCCAGCCATGAAAGGGCACCAAAATTGGCGTATGGCTGAGATGACCAATCAGATTGTTGACCCACCTGCGCCTGGAAAACGAACCATGACCGCAGTCATGGCCGATGACAAATAATGCCCAGAACATCGTGCCCTGAGCCAGCCAGTAAATCGGCCAAAACCACCAAGCCTGAATAGTAGCGGCAGCGACGAACAGGCCAGTCACAATGCCAATATCGAGAAAGAAGTAGGCCAGCGATCGCCACAGCGAAGATTTAAAACAATAGCTTGGGATGGCTGCCCGCACTTCTTTGAGGGTAAACGGGAGTTCGCTCTGGCGGGCAGATGACGATTGCGAGTTCCGAGACGATGGAGAGGTTAGTTGCACAGTAAGTTTTTATTCCATGAAGTAAATTCGCTAAACCGCTTGGCAAATGTACTCATTAAGACACTGCCAAGATAAGAGTTCAGCAGCGCAAAGTGCGACATTAGCACGCCTCTCCACGCTGCTAGGGTCAAATCGATGCCGTCACTTAACGCAAACTCTGGAAAGGACGATAAGCATCGACTTCGTCATACAAATGACATTGACGAGTAATCTCGCTCATCAACTCCCAAGAAAACTGGCGGATATGAATATGCTCACCCCAATTGCTCATCAAGCTCTGGTGCGCTTGACGCAAGTTATAAGAGGGAATGCCTACACAGACATGATGGGGCACATGCACATTAATGTCGTGGCAGAGAATCTCAACCCATTTGGGATAAGTGCAATGCACAGTACCGGCCAATTGCGCAGGCACGGCTGACCACTTATCTGCAGTGTGAAACTGAATTTCAGGAATCGTATGGTGCACGATAGTGAAGGTACTCATCCAGAAGTGGTAACCCAACCAAGGCATCAGCCAGAATTTCACAATGCCCCACAGCCCCACTGTGAAATACATGGTCGGCAAGAACAGGGCAGCGAAGACCACAACAACAGTGATGGATGTTTTGACAGCGCGGCGATCGCGCTCAACAAAATTGCTCAACTTAAAGTGCAGCGTGGCCCAGTGCGCAATGGAGCCAATCCACCACAAACTCCCTCGAATGCCTCGATAGCTAACCTGTAGCCAGGTTGGAGCCGCCTGAAAAGACTCTACCGTCCAAGGTTCCCAAGCGTTGTCAACATGTAGTTTGTTGGTGTGGACATGGTGATGATTATGCAGAATTCGCCAACTGTGAAACGGATAGAGCAGCGGCATCATCATTATGTGGCCAACCCAATTGTTGACCCAGCGACGCTTAGCAAAAGAGCGATGGCCGCAATCATGACCAATCACAAACAGACCCGTTGCCGCAGTACCGGCAAAGAACCAGGCTGCAGGTAATAAAAACCAAGGTGCTACAGCGATCGCACCGACACCTGCGATCACACCTAACAAAGTAATCAACACTGATAGCCAGGCTTTACGCCAGTCTTTCCTAAAGCAAGATTGAGGAATTGTGCGGATAACGTCGCTCAGCTTTAGCTCATGCAGTTCAGAAGCAGTTGCTGCCGGGGAAAAGGCCCTGGCAGAAGACGGTAAGGTAGCAGTCATTCATAGCCTCAGATAAGTATCAGACCTCTCCAAAAGGCTGCCCCAAACCAAAACGCTGACACCTCTCGCCTGTACATGTAAGAAGGCGTTAGAAGAATGACGCTTCACTAAGCCTGGCCAAAGAAAACGGCTAGCAGCTCAAATTATTAGAGAACTGAATACACAAACCTTAACACTCTACCGTATGGCGGATATCTCATGAGTTACAGAAGCTATTTGAATCAAGAGTTCTGAGTCAGTCCTGAATTTTATTAAGAAAATCTAATGATTGAGATAATGGACAAAAACGATCGCTGTTTTGTGTAGTGGTCAAAAAGCGTTGGTCAGACAAACAATGTTTGACGAGATTAGCTGATCAGGGCATCAACAGCGATCGCCACATCGGGAAAAGCGAGCGGTGTAATCCTGCCCGCCTGGTATTCGTTACGAGACGCATAAGCTTCGACCGTAGGCTGGCGAAAGACAATGAGGGTGCGGCGGCTCAAATCAATCACCCAATATTCGGCAATGCCTACCTCAGCATAAATCCGATTCTTGTCCTGTAAGTCTTTGGCCAAACTGGAATTAGCGTATTCAATCAGCCAAAAAATATTGCTTGGATAGGGATGATGACTCAAGTATTCACGGCCAAGGCGCTGCACAATCGCTAAGTCCGGCTCAGGTTCTGATTGATTAGGTAAGGTGATGGGCTTAGCCTGCCGCACCAAAGCCCGATCGCCCAATCGCTGCGCTAAATACTCACCCGCCTCAGAACTGAAGTAGGCATGGGGTTCACCTTCAGGAGACATTTCGACGATCGCTCCTTGCAACAACTCCACCCGTCGATCGTCTAGCAAGCCCGCCGCAATCATGCGGTGATACTCATCTAACGTCCATTTGGCGATCGCAATACTCATAAACGTTTACGATGTTTCGACCTCGACCTTTTCAATAAGGTAACCGACAAATGCTGAACAGCTCACCAGCATAAATCTTGCATCGGCTTTTGTCACAGTGTCTTCGTCCAATCAGGCATGACGAATGCCACCTGTATCGCTGGTGTGGCCGTAGAGCGAGCTGAAGGCTTTCGTTAATGCCGGGTAAAGTTCAGTTTCCAAAATTTTGAGCGCAGCACCGAGAGTCGCTTTATCGCTCCCGGTAATTGCCTTTGTCAAGGATTCAACAGCTGAAATCGACTCTTTAATTGAATTCCTACAATCAGGTTTCTCTCTATCACCTGGTTGACTGAACTTTTGTCAGTCAACCAGCTCCTAAGCTCTTTGAGCGTATATTCACAATACTGAGGAATTGTGTCTATAGGCTGCTTTAAAAAGTGCAACCAGATTCTGAATATCAAGACTTGAAGATTAGAATTTTCAACCTTTCCCCAGTAACTGCTATGAAAGACGCAGCGATTCCAATAGTAGAGCGTCATCGCATTCCAAAGGCTGTTTCTCAAGTCCTCATCAATTTCATCTTTCTGAACAAGCTTGTGAATCAGCTCTTTTCCACTTCTTTGTAAAAAAGTCATTTCTTAGATTTTTCTTGCCAACCATTCAGACTACACTCTGAACGATTCGAAACATGCACTTGCTACTTTTGGTGTAGTGCATAATCAAATTCCATTCTGTAAATCCTGATGTCTGTGAATCCTGATCGCCCATTAAAAACCCAGATCAGCTTTGGCCGCTTCTGAGGCGCGAAAGAGGGGCTCATCAGGCATCTCTTCCCAAGCCGTTGCACCCACTTCACGATAGAACTGGGTGTCATAGGCACGGGTGCGGACAACGACGGGCATCGGGGTGGCGTGGCCGAGAATCAAGGCTTGTTGCTTGGAATCGAGCTTGGCCAGGACCGATCGCAGGCTTTGCGCCCCGGATACCCCGGTAAAAATGGCGTCGATATCTTTCTCATCATTGAGTAAAGCGGTAATGCGAGTGCCAATTTGCGACATCACTTCGTTGTCAATCCCCGAGGGCCGTTGATCGACCACTAGCAGCGTGACGAAGTACTTGCGCATCTCGCGGGCAATAGTGCCAAAAATGGTTTGCCGCGCCGTGGCGGGGTCGAGAAAGCGATGGGCCTCTTCGATAGTGATCATCAGCTGCTGAGGGCGATCGCTAGGACTCTTCGTCTGCAGAAACCGTTCGGCTTTTTGCACATAAATGGCATGAATGCGACGGGCGATCACATTGGTTGCCAACATATAAGACAACAGATTGGACTGGGAGCCAAACTCCACAATGACGTGTTTACCAGCTTCGATCGCCGCCAAAATTTGTCCGACATAATTATGGGGGCAAGCCGCCCGAATATATTTCAGATCGGCCAACCGATTCAGTTTCCGCTGCAGTGCCATGATGGAAGATTTATTGCCCATCTTGGTTTCACAAAATTCCTGAATCTCCTCATTCGTCATGGCGAGCAAACGATTGATCCAGCTTTTACCAAACTCATTGCGGAGAATAATGGCGTTTTCTAAGCTGGCTTCCGAAAGATTCAACTCACCCCGCACCAGCATCAAATCCTCAACATCGATCTGGTCGAAACTGATATACAGATCTTGGGCGTCGCGCACGCCGCGTCGTTTCGTCGCTTCTGGATCAAGGGTAAAAATTTGCACCTGCCCCGGAAACAACTGCCGCAAGCCTTTGACAGTGCTGAAGTGTTTACCCTCGCTAACTGCTTCCCAGCCGTATTCTGAGTGCATGTCAAAAATCAGATTGACGGCGGCTTGGCGCTGGATAGTACCAGACAGCAGAACCCTTGTGAGAAAGGACTTGCCCGTGCCCGACTTACCAAAAATGCCGTTGCTGCGTTCGACAAACCGATCCAAATCGAGGCAGATCGGCACAGTCATATCAATCGGTTGACCAATGACAAAATTGCGCCGCTGGGGGTCGTCTTCCCACCCAAACACGATGCGAAAGTCGCGCTCGGCGGCGTCGTATACCTGACTAAAATGGCTGGGAATGGTTTTGACTGGCAACAGTTCGACATTGGCACTGCTCTGAGCTTGGTATGAGGCCGCACCGTTCGTAGAGGGTTTAGCTGTCGGCTGAGATTTGCCATTACCGTTGATGCTGTCTGCCTGTGGCGTGAACATCAGCATAGGGCTAAGGCTGGCAGTGCCATAGGTACCCGTACCCGAGAGGACTTCTTGCAGAAACAGGTTCGACGGTTCTGGCGGGTTGGCCAAAATGCGGGCGCTCGCCGTCCCCAAGGCAACATCAGTCAGCATGCAGAAAAACCGCGATCGCCGCCCCTGCACCACTAAAAACTTGCCCACCCGCATCTCTTCAACCGACACATCCGGATGCAAGCGAACTTCTAATCCCCGAATGAGCGATCCCTCGATCACCGATCCCAGTGGTTTGCCAAACTCCATAGAGTATCTCCAGGGGCGTTGACCGCATGGTATCTCAATTTTCGCGAAATTAGTACGATTTTTAGTACATTTCTCCAAAAGTCTGCATGCTTTGATGTTTTATCTGGGATCCTTGCGATCGCTTCACAGCAGACGACATGCCGACAGCTATGATTTCTGAAATGACCACACAGTAAGCATTCCTTGCCAAACTCTGCATTAAGCATGCCGCATTCTGCTATGCATGGTGCGCTAAAAGCATCAACAAAGAGCCGGAAAGCGCGCCGCCTACACTGGTCAAGTCCGCATCAAGATCGTATGGATCGGGGCACCACAGGGCGCGACTGAGTGCCCAGAACTGCGACATCATTAGGCATCAGGAGATGCTGCAGTTTGTTTCAGTGCGTCAACGACTCGATCTAGAGCGATCGCTCGGGAAGCTTTGAAGAGCACACGATCACCAGGTTGCAGGAGGTGTTGCAGGTGCGCAGTTAACGTTGCCGCATCCTCAAACGCTTGGGTGGGAACAGGGCCCGCCCCCTGAGCCAGCGCCTGAGCTTCTGGCGGATCGGCAAGGGTCAGTAAGCCATCCAACTGTAGCTCAGCAACGCAGCGTCCCACTTGTTCGTGTAGTCGAAGCGAGTGATTACCCAACTCTTTCATGGTGCCGAGTACGGCAATGTGACGTTGGCCTGGCGTTTGCTTGAGTAATTGCAGGGCGGCCTGCATGGATTCTGCACCCGCGTTATAGGTTTCATCGAGTAGCACAATGTCATTGCGCAAAGCCACCCGACTAGCCCGACCACTCGGTAGCGTAACAGTAAGACCAGATCGCAAGATTTGCCAATCTAGCTCCAAGGCGGCCATAACCGCAACCGCCGCTAAAAAGTTCACCGCATTGTGCCGACCAGGCAACGGCAACGGTAGGGATATGCCATTTACCTCAATCTCGCTGGCACCGAGCAGCTTGCCCTGGATGTCGCCACCAGTCAGACCATAGGTAATCTGCCGACCCGACCAAACTCCTGCTGCGGTTTGCATCAGGCGGTCATTATCGTGGTTGATAACGGCAATACCGCCGGGCTTAAGTCCCGCGAGGAGTTCACACTTCGCATCCGCGATCGCTTGCTCAGACCCCAGGAGTTCGATATGGGCAGTACCCACATTCGTAATGACCGCCACGTTCGGTTCCGAAATTTGCGTCAGCAGATCGATTTGCCCTCGGCCCCGCATACCCATTTCAATCACTCCATAGCGATGGTCTGAAGTGAGTTCTAACAACGTCTTGGGAACGCCAATTTCGTTGTTGTAGTTGGCCTGAGTCTTTAAGACTGCGCCCTGGGTCTGTAGGGCCGCAGCAATCAGTTCTTTGGTCGTCGTTTTACCGACTGAACCAGTAACTGCGACTAGGGGGGTGGCTAGTTGCTGTCGCCACCACCGGGCAACCGCTTGATAAGCCGCTAAAGTATCAGCGACTCGCAGTTGGGGTTGCGCTGCGATCGCTTCTTGCACAATCACTCCAGCTGCACCCTGGGCGATCGCTTTGGCCACAAAGGTGTGACCGTTAAAGCGTTCTCCCGTAAGGGCTAAAAACCAATCATGAGGATGAATGTCACGGGTATCAGTAGAGATGCCAAAACCAGCGCTGACATCAAGGAGATTCATCTCATCAACCAAGGTACCCTTGGTGACCGCGATCAAGTCTGGTAGAGAAATCTGAAAAGCCAATGCCCTGATCCCTGCAACTACGACAGCACCAGCAAAGGATTGGCGTCCTCTGCTTTTAGCCGCCTTTTCTTCAGGAATTCTCCCATAGGAATTCGCCTATCAGGCGGTCTGCCTGAAACGAACTCGTTAAGCCTGAGACTGGGGCGCAGGCATAATCTGAGTCAGCGCGACATAAATCACCAACCCGGACACAATGCCGTTAATCGGTACGATGCCCCAGCCCGCTTGACTCGTAAAGTAAGCGATCGCTGACGCCGCAACATAAGCAATCACGCCGGCCCAATTAAAGGCTGGTTGCGGCTCATCTACCGAGGGAAATTCGCCGCCACGGTGAATCCAATAGTCGGCCATAATGATGCCACCAATGGGCGGAATAAACGTGCCTAACAAAATGAGGTATCCCACAAGCATTTCATAAATGCCCCCCCAGGCTAATACCAGCGCAAAAGTGGCACCACCAAGAACTAGCAAGGTGCGTTTGTTCGTACGAAACATATTTGAGCCCGCGATCGAAAAGGCATAAATCGTATTGTCTTGAGTTGTCCACATGTTGAAGAAAAAGAGTAGCAACCCCCACAACAACAGGCCTTGAGTCGCCATGACCTGCACGATATCTGCCTCACCATAGACTTTGGCGCAAAAAGCCCCACTAAAAATGAGAAAGCCATTGCCTAAAAAGAACGCTATCAGCGTCGCAATAAATCCCGCCTTGCCTGATTTGGCAAATCGACTCCAGTTCGTCGCTTGCGTGCCGCCCGATACAAACGTGCCAACAATGATGGTAATCGCGGCACTCAGCGGTAGAGGATCCCCCAATTCAGTCCCCTGCAGCCCCGCAAAACCACCCACATCTCCTGCTGCGATCGAGAGACTCCACACCATTAGCAAGATCATGGCAGGTACGGCAATTCGACTCAGCCAATCCATCGCTTTGTAGCCTAAGTATGCCGTCGAGCAAAAAGCATAGGTAAAAAAGAGAATGATGAGCCAGTTCCAAGACTCGGGAACCCCCGCTAAGCTGTTGAGCAACTGCGCCATGAGAGCTGAACCCCAAGCGTACCAACCGATTTGAGTAAACCCAAGAATAAAATCAACCCAGCGCGACCCCACGCTCCCAAAGCTAAATCGAGCCATCAGCACCGTTGTCAATCCTGACTCACCGGCAATAAACCCTAGCAGAGCTGCATAAATTCCCAAAATCAAGTTGCTGAGCAAAATAAGGCCGACCAGATCGGGCCAAAACTGAAAAGAGGGTCCCACCAATCCTCCTGCAAACAATGTGCCGGAGTACAGCGTGAACCCGGCCAAAATCGGCGCGAGGGAAATCATTGATTTGCGAGCAGCCTCAGGCACGGGACTAAGGGGATAATCCTCAGCTTTACTACCCGAAGGCGTTGGAGTCGGGGGTGATTCTGACATGCTGGTCATAAGAGTAACAACGGTTAGACAACAGTACGAAGACCGATAGACTTTCGGCTTGGTAATCTCTTCGCGATTGTAGAGATAGGAGTTTTAGCTATAGCAACAGTTATCCAAGATACTGGGATTGATCAACAACTCTCCGAGAAAATACTTGACGGCATTGTAAGAGAGAGAGTGGAATTTGGAGTGTATCTGTTGCAACGCGATCTGGCAGAACATGTCTTGATACACAACCTCATACAAGCTAGCGGGTCGTTTGTAACCGATTTTTATGAGCTGGGTTGGGCAGAATACCAAATCGCCTTGTATTGTGAGAGAGTTGGGCGATCGCGCGTAGCATGGCACCCCTTAAAAAACCGCAAGGGCAAGCAGCTCTGCTTTCTCAAGACTTGTTAGCCTTCTATCGACAAGTGAGTCAATCATTATTGACTGTGGTTGATGTCGAAACTACAGGCTCCTTACCGTATCGTGGTGCTCGTGTCATCGAAGTTTCGGTCTTACAGGCCAGTTTGGCAGACGGTATCTTGCATCAAGAGACACACTTAATCAATCCAGGGGTACGAGTTCCCCCCATGATTACCCGCGTTACCGGCATTACCCCCGCGATGGTATCTCAAGGAAGCTTTCCAGAAGAGGTTTGGCCTGACTGCCTAGAGCGACTCGAAACTGGAGTGCTAACAGCTCACAACTTAGAATTTGACTACCGCTTTTTACAATCGGAATATCGCCATCTGGAGTATGCCTTTAATCGTCCTGCTACCAAGCAGCTCTGTACAGTGCTGCTGTCGCGACTGTTACTGGCTGACTTGCCTTCAAGGAGTCTGCCTAATTTAGTCCAGCATTTTGACTTTGAGGTCGGCCCTTCACACCGGGCAGGCGCTGACACGCGCGCCTGCTGGTTGCTCGCTGAGTTGTTGCTGAAGCAAATACAGTCAGAAGATGCTGTCCAACTTTTAGAGCGGTTTGGACGTCAGTGGATTCGCCTGAAAGATGCCGCAATGATTCTATCGCTCCCGGCTCAGAGCACGCAGCAACTCCTGACAGAAGCGGGAATTGAGAGTCGCTTTTCCAAACGCAAAAACCGACCACTTTACCGCCGAGGTGATGTCGAGCGCATCTGGCAAGAACGTTCAGGTGAACAGCTCTCAATTCCATTGACAGAAGAAAATACTGCCTCCTCTCTTTGATGAAACAAGGCACCTTATTTAAATGCACAGCCCGAAGCAGCTGCGTCAAAGTTATACGGTTTTAGTTTTGAAATGTCCCAGATCTAAAATCCAGAAATTTCAGCTGATTCCATAGCAACTGCTGAGTCAGGAGCATCTCCGGCAGAGGCTATGTGTGACATTTCAATAGCAAATTGGTATTGAATTAAGGATTTTCTGCTGGAATTGGGTGTAGGCTTCATGTTCATGAGCAGCTAGTATCTCATTGAAGTGGATGGCAAAGAGTATTTACTCGGTCTGCTCTTTCACCACACCCATCTACATGCCTATGTCGTGATTGATTTTTCACGTTGACGAATTTGAGCCGGAGTTCTCCGACAAGATGAATTTCTACGTTTCCGCTATAGATGCTTACATGAAACGTGCAGGTGACAACCGCACTATCAGCATGATCTTTTGTCGGGACAAGCGTCAAACTACTGTCGAGTTCGCCTTGCAGAATCTCGACAAATCCATTGGAGTTTCGACTTATCGCCTGAGTAACAAGTTGCCAGAAGCCATGCGGGATGCTCTGCCTTCAGCAGAGAGGTTGCAGCAGGAAATGGAAATCGCAGCAACGGAATTGGATTCTGATGCCGAAGTAGAACCTTAGAGCAAACGAGGATTAGAAGGGGGATCCATACTTTAGAACCCCCTCTATCGCACTGGAAGTTCAGATTCAGATGCGTGAGATTACATCAATTAATTCTCGGTCTGTGTCTCTGTAGGACTACCAATTTGAATTAGGTTAGAAACAATCCAGCTGCCATCCTCTAACTCGGCCCAGCCATGTGCAAAGTTTCCGGTAATTCTTACAGCTGTACCTGGAGATAAGGTATCAATAACAGAATAGTTGGGGCCTGGGCCGCTGCGAGTATTGACACCCCGATTGTCTGAAGCGGCGACGTAAGCTGTTGCCGCAACTGGTTCTGCAGAAGGCGGTGGAGAAGGCGGCGCAGAACTGATCATGTTTCCTGCGATCCAACTCCTATCACTCAGTTGTGCCCAGCCATGTTCGTAAAAGCCCGTAATCGTGATCGGAGTGCCACGTCGCAGAGTATTCACCACAGAATATGTCGTGCCTGGACCTGAATAAAGGTTCACGTTGAATCCGGGGAGGCCACTCACGTAGACGACACCAGCAGGCGGAAAAATGCGGCCTTTCGGTAGCGATTCAGGATTCGCTGCATACTCTTCAATTTTGTCAGCATCCAGGCTACTGATTGCACCAATATCAACCATGAATTTCAAATGCTCCGCAGTGTCTATTTGGGCTTGCTCAAGCTCGTCTCCCTCTTTTCGAGGTAAGTCGTTTAAAGCATTCTCAATCAAACCAAACTCATACTTCTGTCGTTCTAATCTCAACCGGGACAGATTCTCAAAGCTGGCAACGAACACAGTGCCCAGGAGGGTCAGTGCGCCTGTGATCAGCCCTGTTGTTCCCAGAACATTCAGCCAACGCAGAGAGCTTGGCTTCGGCCTATTGATATTCGTCATGATGAAAGGTAGCAGTAGAGTTTATCTCAGTCGCTTCTCCAGATTCGTGAAGATTGAGTAACGACTATCAGCACCCAACAGCCAGTACAAAAAGACTTTGTCTCTCTACGCCTATACGAGAGGAACAACAGCTAACTGGCGTTGAACTCATCATACAGAGCCCTTACTTTGCAACAGATCACGAACTCTTCAGCCATTGCCTTCTGAAAAGCCGTCCACACCCAAAGTAATCCAGTAAAATCTACTCACCTTGTTGAACCACATGAGCACGCATGAAGACGGCTGCAGCCGTAGCATTTTCTCCAATCACAGCATCATTAAATTGCCACTATGCAAATAGGGTGGTGAAGTTCATGTCAGCGCTACTGTAGTCAGGCCAAAGCCAATACAGACTGTTACCAGAGCACTAATGACGGCAAGCCGCTGCATAATTCCAGCTCCTAACGGAAATTTTTCCAGCCACTGTTGTCCATAAACAGCGGCTAACCCAAGGCTAGTCAACACGGAAGCTAAGCCCAGACTAAAGCCGCCGATGAGCACTAATCCGTAAGCAATTTGGTGTAGTGCGATCGCACTCAGCAGCAAGATCAGGGCCGATGGACAGGGCACCAACCCACCCGAAATGCCAATGGCCAAAATCGATGACCAGTCTGCCCTTAGTTGGTCGTCGGGGTGATGATGGTGGTGATCGGTCTGATCGTGATGGTGATGGTTATCTGTCAAGCGCACAATGAGTAGCCGCAGCCCTACCAGACAGATCGTCAACCCGCTAACGACTCCCAATATCGGATAAACCCGGTCGAGATCGATGTAATGGGAAGCTAGCAGCGTAGTCACTCCCAAAATAAAAACTGTCAGAGTATGAGTCACGGTGGTCGTTAGCCCCAGCCAGAGAGCGGCCTGTGGTGTGCCTCGACTGCCCACCAGATATGCTCCCACCAGAGTTTTGCCATGACCAGGGGAAAGGGCATGCACTGCACCAAAAACGTAGGCGATCGCAATTCCGGCTGCGATCCCCGTCGGCGTAAACTGTCCGTTCAGCAACGCTGTTAACCGGCTGCCCGCCTCAACATGAGCCAGAATGAGCGATGGAGTCATGGTGTTGTCCTCCTATCAGGAAGTCATCAGCAGTGAAAGAATATGGACCCGTGAGCATGAGATGACTCTTGTTATTTTTCCGTGCCTCATTTGCCCAAGCCCCCATGGATGCGAGTGCAGGTGAAATAGCTATAGGCTTTGGGCGATCCAAGATGCTTAGCCAGTTCAAAGGCTATAACCTGCCATCGAGAACCCGTCTGGGTATCGGACTGAAAGGTTATCGGTAAACCAAATAAACGCGGCTTGCTGTAGTAAATTTGGCGAAACCAATCAGGCCGGGACTCTACATAAGGGGTTACTAAGTCTCGATATCGCTGGGCCAAGGTTATCTCAATGGCATGAAACCCTTGATAGTGCAGATGATCTAACGCTTCCAAAATTTCGGCCCGTAGACTCTCAACTTGCTGGTGCTGGCAATACCATTGGTTTTGCCAGCATCGCCAGTGCTGCCCCGAGTCGAGATGGATAATGCCATCTTCAGCAACACTGACTTCAAACAGACCGTGGCGGGGGCAGAGATAGGCATTCGTCAACACCAGTGCTGGCATCGGGCGATCGCAGCAAGGGCAACGAATGGTTTTACCCAGCACAGGAAAGAGGCTCACAATAGCGCCTCCAGTTGCGGCAGTAGCCGCTGTCTGGCATCAGGGCACAGGCGCCACACCAGCACCTCACCCTGCTGGCCGGCAGCGGCCAGATACTCTCCGGTCGGGTGCCAGGTCAAACAGGAAAACCCCTCCTGGACTCCTTTCAGCATTTGAACCGGTTCGACAGCTGCCTGCCACAGTAGAATGCAGCCATCCTCTGATAAGGAGGCCAGCAAACCAGTTTGGGGCTGAAAGGCCACATCTAGAACAGTGTCTTGATGCCAATCCAGCAACCAACTCTGCCACCCCTCATCGGGAATCAGTATCCACATGACAACCAGGTTCCGCGTAGCAGTTGCCAGAATGGGGGAGCGATCGACATCGGGAATATCGGCCCAGGCAAGTTGCCGCACCTTGCCGGGTAGCCCTGCCAGTAGCACGGGCAAATCGGCTTGATGAGCCGAAGCTTGCACTAGGGCACAGATGTTATTCCAGGTGAGGACGGCGACACTGTTATCCTGATTGGCTGAAGCTAGATAAGCCCCCTCAGAAGACCATTTCAAGCATCGACTAGCAGCCTTCAGTTCCCATTCATATTGAGGGGAAAGCCAGCGAGACGTCTCCCAAATGTGAACCCGTTGCTGAGCTGAAACCGCTAAATGAGTACCATCGGGAGACCAGCCTAGATCCTGCACACTGGCAGGCAACTCCAGAGTGGCCATGGCTTCACCTTGTTCGGCATCCCAAATGTGAACGGCACGACCACAATGACAGGCCAGCCAGGGTTTCTGGGGATGCCACTGCAGACGATCGATCCAGGCTGAACCCCAGGTTAGCGTCTTGACCAGCTCAGGCGAGTCAGTAGACAGCCGCCAGAGCATCACCTCTCCGGCTTGACCAGCTGCCGCCAACCAATGACCCTCGCCAGAAAACCCTAAGACATCAACAGAATTACCACTGGCTGTCTGCAGTATGGTTGCTTGAAAGTCTTGCCACAGAACCACCTCCCCAGCCCCAGAAGCGATCGCTAATCGATTTCCGACCGGTGCCCAGACCAGAGCAGTAATATATTCTGACAGCGATCGGTGAACCTGAAGTTCTACCAAGGGTTTGAGAAAGGACATAGGAGAGCCTGAACGAACGGGATGAACGCTTTGAAAACATTGCTCAGGATTGAGTCACGGGCAGCATAGGATTTACTCAGTTTGAAACAGGCGGATGATATCGACCAGCACAATGTCATCCAATGCTTTGTGGATTTTGTATTGCTGAGCTGGCTGGCTCAAAATGGTAATAACGGTTTCAATTGGCGGACAACCGGGTTCTATGCACTGAAGCTGACTAACCGAAATGGACACCTCTGGATCGAGTTTTAGGAGGTCATAGATCCAGAGCTTCAGCTGTTGCAAAGTCGCTGAATTGGACTTAGGTCGAGACTGAGAAAAGAGATTCATAACGGAACCGAAGGTGCAGAAATCGTGAGCAGTTATCTTGCAAAATAAAGCAACCCTTGACCAAGGAAGTTACGACTCCACTTCAATGACAACGTTGCTGATATGGGTAATCAAGGTGCGGCCATCAGCAGGCATGATTTTGACATATCCACTAGAAATGCAGTATTCCACTGCCGAGGACGATAGCGTTTGGCTAGGAGAAATCAGCATCACCTTGACGTTTTCCAGATAATTAGTTGCATAGTGCTGGACAGTAGTCATGGATATTTACCTCATTGATTAAACAGCTTGGTGAAAGCACACAAAATTACTTTGAACCCTTTGAAACCAAAGTCATCTGCAGTTTCAGGATGAGTGTGCCGAACTTTGTCAGACACAGGAAGAAAGTGTGATTTTGTTAAAGGGTAATGACCTGATCAGGAAGATTGCCGCTCAATGCGGTGTACAGATCGGGAAAACAACCAACCGTTACGCCTTTAACCACATCTTTGGCGCTGCACTTCCCCGGTTCTTTTCGCCCAGTGCCGTCAGGATTACACCAACGGGGTTCACCTTCTGCCAGGTTCCGTTCCAGGGCACATAAATCGCACATCATCAACAGAATGTTTTGTTTTTCTGACAGCGTCGCCAATCGTTCGCCAATCGGGTCGCCCTTTCGCAAAACAAAGCAGTTGTCATCAAAAAAGAACATTCCCACCACGTCAACCCCATGCACACCCATTTCTAGTTGTGGCAGAATCATTTGCCCTAACTTGTAAGTACCACCGCGAGGATGGTTAAACACATAGGCAACTTTCATTTCATGTTTCTCCTGAGCTAAATCTGTTGTTTGTTAGTCATTGCATGCTGCATCTTCTCTTGAAGTTCGGACAGTGTTAACGCTCCGAGTTCCCCTGATTGGCGGGTTCGCACGCTCAGAGTTTGGTTTTCCACTTCCCGTTGGCCAACAACTGTAATGACGGGAATTTTCTCCAATTCTGCGGTGCGAATTTGCTTACCCAGACGCTCACCGCTGGTATCTACCTCCACGCGAAAACCTTTTTGTTGCAAGGTTTGCACCACCTGATTGGCGTAATCTCGCTGAGCATCACTCACCGGCAACAGTCGCACCTGCAACGGAGCTAGCCACAGGGGAAAAATTCCCGCATAGTTTTCCACCAGGATGCCGAAGAATCGTTCTAGGGAGCCAAAAATGGCTCGGTGAATCATAATCGGACGCTGTCGGGAGCCATCCGCTGCCACATAGTTCAAATCGAATCGCTCTGGCAGGTTGAAGTCTACCTGCAGAGTGGAGCACTGCCACAGCCGACCAATGGCATCCTTAATCTTGATATCGATCTTTGGACCGTAGAAAGCACCGCCCCCGTCATCAATTACGTAGGCCCATCCTTTAAGTTCCAGCGCCTTTTGCAACGCCGATGTCGCCAGCTCCCAGATATCATCGCTGCCCACAGACTTGGCAGGACGAGTGGAAAGATTTACCTCATAGTCGGTAAAGCCAAAGTCCGACAGAATCTGTTCTGTCAGGTTCAGTACCCCTAAAATCTCTTCTGTCACCTGATCGGGCAAACAGAAAATGTGCGCATCATCTTGGGTAAAGCCGCGGACGCGCATGAGCCCGTGGAGCGCCCCGGATCGCTCATAGCGATACACCGTACCCAGCTCAGCCCAGCGAATGGGTAATTCGCGGTAAGAATGGAGCTGATGCTGATAGGTCAGCACGTGAAAAGGACAGTTCATCGGTTTGAGCTGATACTGTTGCGCCTCCACAGATATCTGCTCAAACATATTCTCTTGGTAAAAATCGAGGTGCCCAGAGGTCTGCCAGAGATCGCGATTGGCAATGTGGGGGGTGTAGAGCAGCTCGTAGCCCCCCTGCAGATGAGCCTGACGCCAGTAGTCTTCGATCAGCAGGCGCATGCGGGCTCCTTTGGGATGCCAAAAGACCAGTCCGCCCCCGGCCGCCTCCTGAATGCTAAACAGATTCAAAGTCTGCCCCAGTTTGCGGTGGTCGCGGCGTTTGGCTTCTTCTTTCTGCTTCAGGTAAGCTTTTAATTGTTCTGGCGTTTCCCACGCAGTGCCGTAAATGCGCTGGAGTTGCGGTTGCGTTTCATCGCCTCGCCAGTACGCCCCAGCTACACTTTCTACGGCAAAGGCTTTGGGATGCAGTTCGCCCGTGCGGCTCAGATGAGGACCTGCACACAAATCCCACCAGCAAAGGGTTGCAGGACTAGGAGCATTGGCCGGAGGCGGATTGAAGAGAGACGGCTCTGCAGTGACAGGCAGCGAGTCGGGACAGCCGATGTAGTAGCGGGTAATCAGCTTATCAGCGGGAATGCTATCGAGAATTTCCAGCTTGTAGGGCTCGTTCAGTCGCTCAATTTCAGCGCGAATGTCATCGCGTTCTATGGTTTCGCGAATAATTGGCAGATTGGCCCGAATGATTCGCCGCATCTCAGTGGTGATGCGTTTGAGATCGTCAGGCGTAAATGGCTCAGCCCGGTCAAAGTCGTAGTAAAAGCCCGTATCTGTGCAGGGACCAATGGTGACTTTTGTCTCTGGAAATAGAGTTTGCACTGCCATAGCCAACACGTGGGCACAGGTATGACGAAGCCGTGCTAGCTGCCCTACATCACTAGCTGTAGAGCTAGCTGCAGACTGCGGACGGGAGACTTGGCTGACCATACAGAAATCAAAATTAGAATGATTATCATTCTCAAATTATCATAGCTCTAAAGAATTGAGTGCCTTCGTAATGGGTTTAGTATCTCTACTTTCATCAGCCAGACAAACTATTTCCCATGCAGAGAATTCTTTGGTTCCAGGAAAGTTCTGTCCGCCACTTTTTCTGACTCACAGGTAAGCGGTTTCAGCTTGAAGACTCCGAATGGTAATAGAAGCATCAGACACTCAATTGGGCTGCATCGGCCGCAAACTGGATAGCAAGGCGATGCGAAGAGAAGCTGATAGCTCATGTCGCCGCAGGATGATAAACAGACCCTGAGCAATTCCAGGCGGGCAACAGCGAGATGATCACACTGAGCCCGTCTACCTAATCAACCGTATAGGAGAATCCACGATACCGGGACAAAAAGCGGCAGTCTACAGCAAGTCTGGATTTGCCACCCTGACAGGTAAGGCAGTGAGCGAGAAATTCGACAAGACCAACCTCTCACTGCCGCACGACCGAAAGAAGCCGAATTCAAGACACATTGAGCCGCTTCTCAATGTGCTTGCTGGCAAACACTGGGTGGGTTTATGTCGTCGCCACACGTCTCGATGGTGGGGAAAAGCTGATTATCACCACCGTTCGCCAACCAAAGAAGGCTTTGGCGAACTACCGACTGCACTGGAGCATTGAGATACTCTTTGCGACTCTCAAAACCGGGGCTTTACTCTGAAATCAACTTATTTTAATCAGGCTTTCTGCCCGACAAGATCCTGGCGCTCCTAGCGATCGCCCTCTAACGGGCCATATTCAGCACTCTCTACAACACCAACTCAGGCCGCTGGCTTTAAAGACTCACGGGCCTAGCACCAAAAGTCGCTTCTACTACGAATGCGATTTCCTTCAGCCGCCCCTTTTCCGAATTTATTCTTACGGCAGGCTGATTTCAATCAGACGCTAAAACTTTTGTCTCCGTACTGATAGAAAAAACATAAAAATTAGACCATTAGGTATAAATGATTAATCTAAGAACATTTAATATATTCAAATAGTCTATAGCTCTCGATATTTGGCTCAGTTTATGAATCTAAAATATCAGCGATTGCAAGAGTATTGAAAATTTTATCGGAATATTCAAGCAGTTCTTCATTCTGAAAAATTTGCCGATAGTTTTCATCGTCTTTAAAGTGCTTCCAGCGCTCAAGGACAGCCATTTGATCCCCTTGACCATCCATTTTTGCTCCGTCAAACGAACTGCCTCCACCTAAGTTAGCAACTTTTTTATGCCAGAATCACAAAAGTTAAGGCCCAGTTGTACTGACAGTTGTTTACGATAATCAATATCAGTCACCCATTGATTATAGTTGACCAAAATTCTATTTTGATTCAAATATTGTGTCTCGCCTAAGAACTCTTTAGCATGCTGAATCCATAAGTCAACTGCCGTTAGTTTTTGAGATTTAACATGAATCATATTACTCTTCAGTCTACTCGCAAATAGATTGAAGGGGTCTCTTAAAATTAAGACATCAAATCTTCTGTTACTTTTACCCACATGGGTATCGTGAAATCGTTCAAATAAAGGATCACAAATATCAGTAAGAGAATGATCTTCGTAGCCACAAATTAAACAGCTAATCTTTGGAAAATATCCTTTTGCAAGCGGTAAGTAGTGCGTATGTGCCCATTTATGATGCTCTGGATAATGGTCAATAAGCATCTCATACTTATAGCGATAGGGATTGCATCTAACCTCTAGGTTATTAAGTTGTTCAATTGGGCCAGATTCCTGCGCTTTGATCCATTCGGCTACAGTATGATTGCCTGTGCGACGTAAACCAATGATTCGCAGCTCTGTCTCATTGATAGTGACTTGCTCTTGAAAATTAGCAGTCAACAAGCGCCGCAGATCTTCTGTAGAATGCTGGAGAACTCTACTCGCTTTACGAAAAAGTCTACGAGGCAAACTAGTACCGCCCAGCGGAAATGCATATATCCTTAAGGAGTCAACTTTAGAGGACTAAGTCCGATGCCTGGCCCTGCACTTCCCGCCCTGATTGTGAGCGAAACTGAGCGCCACGAACTGGAACAGTTGGTGAAGCGACCAA
>JBCDAJ010000042.1:0-43971 GCA_039185935.1 Cyanobacteria bacterium P01_F01_bin.56
CAGTGACCTGGGGCATTTTAAACTCCTTTGCCATTACCTTGGCACGACGGCAAGGCTGGCGAACCGTCCCCCAGGCCTTGAGAGTCTGGGCGAACCAATTCTCAATGGTTTTTTCTTTCTTAGTATGAAACCACCCTGCTCCCAAAACTGGGAGAGGGGACCGGAGGCAGTGGTGAAGAAGCCGGTGAAGTGCGATCCGGAGTTGGGCTGCATCATCGTGCGGCCTATCTCCAAGGAGGTGTCATGAACTGCGAAGAATGCCGGTATTTGGTGTGCATCGCCTGGGGTGGTCAGTATGCCGAGGTCATTCATCGGGAATGGGTGGGTGCGATCGAGCAGGCGATGAATCTGCCGTTTGCGCCGGGAAATGAGGCCGCCATGATTTGGGTGGAGGGCGAAACGCCGGAAGGGCGGCGAGAAGTGCTGGGGATTTTTCAGGGCGTGGATCTGCAGATTGAAGTATTGGAGGAAGGCGAGTGAGTGAAGGATTGACGGTTGAAGTACAGTCGGTGTCGGAGCTTAGCTCGGTTGAGCGGCAGGATTTAGAGCTGCAAGAAACCGTGATTGAGGAGGGGGCACTAACCTTTTTTCGCGTAGGGGCAGCGTTGGCGGCGATTCGAGATCGTCATCTGTATCGCGGTACCCATGCGACCTTTGAGGCGTATTGCCAAGCTCGCTGGGAGTTTGGACGTTCGCAAGCATATCGGCTGATCGACTCGGCGGCGACGATCGAAAATTTGTCCCCAATTGGGGACATTCCTAAAAAAGAAAGTCATGTGCGTCCACTGGTGAAGCTCACACCAGAGCAGCAGCGGCAGGCGTGGCAATTGGTATTAAACCTTGACGGGCCGGTAACGGGAGACAAGGTGACCCAGGCGGCGGAGCAAGTGCAAAAGAGCGATTCGCCGCAACTGAGCAACCCCAACTCCCATGATCAGCATCTGACACCGCCCCCAGTCAAGACGCTGCTGTATGGCTTTTTTGAAAACGGCATCGACGTTGATCCCTGCTGCAACGAAGGGCAGCCGAATATCGAAGCGCGGCAGCATTACCGGCTTGAACAGGACGGCCTGCGGCCCCAGTGGAATGGGTCGGTGTTTGTTAACCCGCCTTACTCCGGTAAGCACGGCAGCAAGATGGAAGATTGGGCGCTAAAGCTGCGGCAAGAGTTTGCGGTGGGGCGCACCACGGAGGCGATCGCCCTGGTGCCCAACTATTCAGCCGAGGGCTGGTGGATACATCTCGATAACTATCCCGTTTGTACGATTCGCGGGCGGTTGACGTTTGCCGATGCAGAGGGCCAGCCCCAGCCTTCGGCAGCTCGCTTTGCTTCGGCCTTGTTTTACCTGGGGCCGCGATATGACCGCTTTAAGCAATTCTTTGGCGGTCTGGGACGGATTTGGCAGCCTGATTTGGAGGATTGAGCGATGAACAAACTGGAGGCATTGCAGGCATACGCCGCGATTGGTGCCTTTCTGGATAAGGCGCAAGATATTTTGATCGGCATAGATGGCACTCCGGCGATCGCGGTCGAAGGCAGTGTCACCCTCGGCGATAAAGATCGCCCATTCAAGACATATGTGATGGCGCTGCGGTGCGATGACAATCTGCCGGAATGGATTCATATAAAGGCCGCAGAGCTGCATGCAGCGATTGAGGAATGGAGTCTCGGGAATGTGGGGATGACCTTTGGTGGTGAGGTGGAAGAGTGACCATTCAACCACTTAGCAACCCCAAAGAGCAGCGCGATGCGCGGGAATTGGCGGAGTCGATCAAGCAAAGCGATGTCATCACCTATTCACTTGCGTGGCTGCTTCTCCGTGCCCTGGCACAGATAGAGGCGTTGACGGCGCTGGTTGATCCGACTAGCCTACGCTTCTCCACTGGCAGCAATCATCGTTACCCGGCGCTGGTGGCGGCGGGGCTGGGTCACTTGTGGGTCGGCCCCAGTTTTAATGACTTTGCGCCAGGTCTGGTCGAAGCCTGCCGCAAACATCTGAAGACGCACAGCCTACCTGCGCAGCGGGGTCATGCGTTGGATTACATTCGCAATCGGATTAAGGAGGCCGACTTTGGGGCGTTGGAGCAGCGGTGGGAAGAACGGCACAGACCGGAGGGGACAAGGACGGCGGTGGGAGTTGAGGGGCAGGGGGGCGCTGCGCCGATAGTGCAGGTGCTGGATGAGAGTACGGTGCCGCCGTATGGCACTCCGGCTTGGTACGAGTGGATGGATCAGCGGCGGGGAGGTGGAGTGTGACTAAGACGATTGAAGTTGAGTTTACTTATTCAAAGTCAGGAGTGCAGGTGACTGCTAAGTGCCCTGTTGTGAAACAGCGAAAGGGGTTGGCGCTGATTGAGCGGGTGGATGGGAATCTATCGATCACTCATGTGGCTAGTGGCCTTATGGCGCATCGGATGCTGCTGTTTGAGGCTCATCAAAAGGATGAGGCGCTGGCGGCATTTGACGCAGTGTTCCCGATGGCAGATTGGACTCAGTCAGCCAGTGTAGTGACAACTCCAGAGCTTGAAGCGGCGATTTTGGCGACTTTCCATGAGGGGGCGTAGACAGTGGCTAGCCAAGCCGATCGCCTTGCCAAAGCGATCGCCTGGTATGAGGCAAACTGCTACGAGATTGTGGAGGCCTTGCCGCTGGATACGCTGCCCTGGGTGGTGATTCAGAGAAATGCCGCGATTCACATTGATCGGTCGATTGAGGAGTACAAGGCGGGGCGGTTAAGGGGTGCGGTGGCTGGGGCGCTGCTACAGCAGTTACGGCGGCTTTATAGGGCATTTGAACGGAGTAAGGAGGGGTGAAGTGGAGGAAATTAAAGAGTTTGAGTTGGGCAACTACTACGGAAAATTGGCGATCGCTCGGGCTAATGGCAAGCCCTACTGGTCAATTCAGGACGATTCAGTAGTGGGCCGTGCATGGAAAGAGATTCCTGAGTCGCTTTACTGGGAGTTGGCAATGTTTCATCAATCGCAGCAACGGAATCAGTGGTGCGGTGAGGAGATTGAGGTTGATGACTGAAGAACTACCGAAGGATTTGGCGAAGGGATTACTGGCAAAGATTCATATCGCGAAGAAGGATTTGGGTCTTAGCGACGATGAGTACCGGAGCCTGTTGGAGGGCTGCACGGGAAAGCGGAGCTGTAAGGGGATGAGCGCGCCAGAACTGAATAAGGTGTTGGCGCGGTTTCGGGAGTTGGGGTGGGTGCCGAAGGGACAGAAGGGAACAGGGAATAGGGGACAGGGGACAGGCAAGAAGCGGCGAAAGCTCAAAACGGATGTCAGCAACCTGGACGAGCAGGGCCGCAAGATTGTGGCGCTGTGGATCACGCTGGCCCAGCAAAAGGTGATTCAAGACCGGAGCGATACCGCAATGCGGGCTTGGCTGTTTCGCCAGTTCAAGGTGAAGCGGTTGGAGTGGCTGAGTGTGATGCAAAAGCGGCAAGCGATCGAGCAGTTAAAGGCGATGTTGGAGCGGGGTGAGACGGATGACTGAGAAGCCTTGTAAGACCTCACCCCTGCCCTCTCCTTCTCAAGGAGAGGGAGCTGGGCAGTTGGCGACGTTGGAGCGCATCGTCGATCTGTCAGGTGTGACGGTGCAGATTGAGTGCTTATTTATGGTGCTGCAGCATTATGACCCAGCGTTTGGGCGAAATGGTTATCCCCCTGGCCCTGACCCAAACGTGGACCCTCGCAGGGGTGGTATTCCTGGTACCTTCCTTTATTGCTGAAGGGTGGAATCACCCGGCGCTGCAGACGTTCATGGCAAGCAAGGGCTACAGCGACTATCGCGACATTGGCCCTCATGACCTGAAAGCGGTCGCCTGGAATTTAGAAAAGCTACTGAGGAAATACCAAGGAGGCCCCTGATGGTGATGACTTCAGATGCCCCCCTGAAGGATGACTACCGAGTTGAAGATTTACCTCAGTCGCTGCAAGAGGTGGAGGAGGTGATTGGTTTTGCGGCGACGTTGAAGTTTGTCGAAGCGTTTGGCGGGCTGGAAATCACGATTCCCAAGACCATCACACTGGATCATGCCCTGGCCGAAGCGATTGGCCTTGAGGAGGCGATCAAGTTGTCATGGGCTTTTCCGTCAATTGTGTATAAGGTACCCCTGGCGCGGGCCATGCACATTGCGGCGCGTAATCGTTTGATCAAACGACTCAAGGCCAACAAGGTGAAAACAAATGACATTGCCAAGCAGGTCGGTTTGGGTGTGCGACAGGTGCAGTCGGTGCTATACGAGTCCTGAATGCCCGCAGTAGTGCGGGATGTGTGGCGTTATCCCTAAGCGGATCATAGGGCAAGATTGCCAATTGGATCTACTCAGATGGATTTCTCTTTACCTAGTTTTGAGGCTGGTGTGTTGGGAACACTGCTATTAGTGTTCCTGCCGGTCGCGTTTAATCGCTACGTGTTGCCCTTTGTGTCAGAACGGGCGCGACTGCGAAAGTATCTGAAGGTTATCAACGCTGCTGCTGAGACCTATCGCAGCCAGTTTGTTGGTCAGTTTGACGATGGCGACATTGTCTGGGCTGATCACGCTCAACAGGTGCTGGTGGCCGCTGCGAAAGCAGAGCCGCTGCCACCTAATGACAAGACTTGGGCGCTGGCGCAGCGTATTTTTCTCAACTATGGGCCGGGGCTTGAGGTGCCCCAGGTGTTGGAGCCGTGAAAACCCGCGAAGTCATAGCGAGTACACCCACCGTTACTTCTGACGGGGTGGTTTTGCCGCCTGAGTATTTGGTCTCAGGGGTGGTGGCGCTGGGGCTTGCCGGGGTGGCCTGGCTGATTAAGCGTGAGCTAGCGAATAGCGATCGCCGTCTCAAATCACTAGAGGCGGCCCACGCCGAAAATGAGGCTCAGATTGAGGTGCTAGAGAGGGAGAATGCCAATCTCCGTGCTCAACTCCCGAACGACTACGTCCGCCGTGACGATTGGATCAGGTTTTCTACCACCCTTGAACAAAAACTAGATGCGCTGCATCGCCGGTTTGACGCCGCGCTGCACAACTGGAGAAGCCCACAATGATTGCCCAATCGCGTAAAGAAGAAATCCGCTGGCGAGCACTGCAAACCCTCGATCAGGTGCGACCCGAAAAGCTGAGTCGAGCTTTGCTGCGTCGCACCTTGAGCGATCGCTTCGCGCTATCGACCACTGTCGACGAGTTGAAAACTGAGCTGGATTATCTCGAAGGCAAGGGTTTTGTGCAGCCCGGCACGCTCAACACCTATGCGTTAACGGCTGACGGCGTGGATATAATCGAGGGCTCGATAGAGCCACCAGTGGGTATTACCGGCATTGAGTCACCCTCAGATCTGGCACTCTCTCGCCGTCGCGAGATTCGCTGGCGCTGTCTCAAGGTCTTGGATGCCGGTCGCCCGGTGAGCGTGGCCAAGTCGCTGGTACTGAGTGTGCTGAATGATCAGGCGCTGACACTGGTGCAAACCGAGCTAGAACGGGAAATCAACTATCTGCGCGATCGCGGCTTTTTGGCTGATGACGGCGATCGCCCTGGTCTGCTGCTCAAGCTGACGCCTCGGGGCGTTGACCTGGTGGAATACAAAATTGACTGCCCTGCTTCCATTGGTCGCCCCCCGGCCTATGACAAGGAGTACTAAATGCCTGCTCGCTCGAAAGTGATGACCCTGCCGGAATCGGTCAAGGAAGAACTCGACAAGCGCCTGGTCAAATCTGGCTTTGGTAATTATGAGGGGCTTTCGGATTGGCTGACAGAGCAGGGCTATGGCATTTCATCATCGACCCTGCATCGCTACGGTCAAGACTTTGAGGCCAAGCTCGATGCGTTGCGCATTGCGACGCATCAGGCCCAAGCCATAAGTGAGGCGGTGGGCGACGATGAAAACGCCCTCGGCGATGCGTTGGTGCGACTGGCTCAGGAGAAAGCCTTTCAGGTGTTGATGAAGTTCAACGCTGAGGACGTGGAAGGGTTGGACTTGGTGAAGATGAGCCGCGCGATCGCTGACCTCAATCGCAGCGCGGTGCAGCAAAAGAAATGGATGGGTGAGATTCGCGCCAAGGCTGCCGAGGTCGCCGAAGAGGTGGGCAAAGAGGTGCGCGATCGCGGCATGTCTGACAGCCTCGCTGAACAGTTAGTGCAAAAAGTGTTGGGAATTGTGGCGTAATGACGAACCAACAAACAGGTACTGGACTGCAAAGATCCCCCATTCGGTGGATGGGAGGCAAAGCACTGCTGGCCAAGCAAATCATCGGCCTATTCACTCCTCACACTTGCTATGTGGAGGGATGTGGCGGCGGGGGAGCCTTATTTTTTAATAAGGAGCGGTCAAAGGTCGAAATTTACAACGACGTCAATTCCGACCTAGTGAACTTCTTCCGAGTACTGCGGTATCACCCCGAGGCTTTGATTCAAGAGTTGAAACTCATCCCGAATAGTCGTGAGGAGTTTGAGGCATATCTCCAGCACCCAGGATTTACAGATATCCAAAGGGCGGCGCGATGGTTCTTCTTGAATGCGAACTCATTTGGCGGGAAGGGCGAGCACTTTGCTGCTGGAAAAAGATCAGGTGGTGGAGCGCTCGTCAGCCAACAGTATCGCCTTGAAACGATTCGTAAGTGCGCCGACAGATTCGACAAAGTTGTTGTTGAAAATCTCGACGTCATCGAATGCTTAGAGAGGTATGACTCTCCCGAGACGTTGTTCTTTTTAGATCCTCCCTACTTAGCCGGAGCGACCTATAAAAATCGGATGTCCATCGAGCAGCACCAGTTGCTGGCGGAGACAGTCCTGGGATTGCAGGGTAACTGGATATTGACCTATGACGATGTCCCGCAACTGCGGGAATGGTACTCCGGGTGCGAATTCATTGAAGTTTCAACCGCTAAGGGCATTAGCAATAACCTTGGCAAGCCGAATACTGCACGATTGCCCCAATTGATTATCCGGGGGGGTAGCTGATGCCTGAAGCTGCACTGCTCCCCTATCAGCAAGCCTGGGTGGCCGACAAAACTCAGGTGAAGCTTTTCACGAAATCTCGCCGGATTGGGATTTCGTGGAGTGAGGCGTCGGATGCGGCGCTGCTGGCGGCGCGGGCCAACGGCATGCCCGTCACGTACATCTGCTACGACAAGGACATTACCCGGCAGTTCATTAAGGACTGCGCCAACTGGGCAAAGGTTTATAACCTGGCAGCTGGGAAAATCGAGGAACGCACTGAGGTGTTTCGGAATGGCGACGAAGACAAAGCCGTTCTGATTTTTCGGATTTACTTTGATAGCGGCTTTGAGATTGAGGCGATCGCCGGAACGCCACGTAAGCTCCGGGGCCGCAAAGGTCGCATCATCATTGACGAGGCTGCCTTTTTGGATGACCTCGGGGCAACCATTGAAGCGGCGCTGGCCCTGCTGATCTGGGGTGGCCAGGTGCATCTCATCACCACCTACAACGGGGTGGAGAATGCCTACTACGAACTCGAACAAGACGTGCTCGCTGGCAAGCTTCCCTATTCGCGCCACTTTACGACGTTTCGCGATGCGGTTGACCAAGGGCTGTACAAGCGGATTTGCCTGGTCACGAATAAGCCGTGGAGTGAGGAAGCCGAGGCGACGTTTCTCACTGAGACCTATGCCTTTTTTGGCGATCGCGCCAAGCAAGAACTCGACTGCATTCCGGCGAAGAGTGGGGGCCGTTACTTCCCCACTGTGCTGATTGAGCAGGCGATGGGCGATGCACCGGTACTCACCTATGAATGCCCTGACGACTTTGCCACCCGGCCTCAAGCCGAGCGCGAACTGCATACCGACGACTGGCTGCAAACCGCCGTATTACCTGTCTTAGAAGCCCGTTCAAACCCCAAGTTAAAGAGCTATTACGGCATGGACTTCGCCCGGTCGGGCGACCTGTCGGTGTTGTTAATCGCTCAAGAGCAAGAAGACTTGACCCGTGCGGCGGTGTGCGGCATTGAGCTGCGGAACGTGCCGTTTGAGCAACAGCGCCAGGTGCTGTTTGAGATCTGCGATCGCCTCCCCAAGTTCATGGCCGGGGCTCACGATGCTCGCGGCAATGGTCAGTTTTTGGCCGAAGTCGCGATGCAGCGCTACGGCGCAAGCCGCATTCATCAGGTGATGCTGACGCGGCCCTGGTATGGCGAAAACTTCCCCAAGTACAAGGCGGGTATGGAGGATCAGCGGTTGCTGCTCCCCGGCTCTGCTGACTGGAAAGACGATCACCGTCTGGTGGAAGTCGATAAAGGGGTGCCGATGGTGCCCGCGACTAAGACCCAGGGCAGCGATGGTAAACAGCGTCACGGTGACGCCGCGATCGCGGGGGTGCTGATGTGGTTTGCATCGCTAAATGGCGGTGCCCCAATCGAGTTTCAAGCGGCGGGCGAACCCCGCATGGCCTATCAATTGGAGGATTACGTGCTATGAGTCCAACCGAACGGATACTTAAGTATTTTGCTTGGGAGCATTTGCTAATCAATCTGCAGGCCGTAAGTCAGGCCTGCTGTGAACTGGCCGAAAGGATGGCGGCGAGCTTGCCTGATTCACCCGAAAAAACGGTGGGTCTGAGAAAGCTACTTGAGGCAAAAGATTGTTTTGTCCGAGCCGCGCTGGATCAAGAGCAGTCAATTTAGCGAGGGCAGTTATGCAAACGCTTACCGATCAGGTCTACGAAACTCGGCAGCGGCTGGGATGTTACGACGTCGATATGGTTGTGCTAGCTGCCGCTATCGCTAAGTTGCGAGCCGTCCATGAGTCGGGGCAAGTGAGACAGCCAGCAGTCAAGCCACTCCCGAAAGCCAAACGATCTCGGAATCCCCTTATTGAAGCCTTAGAGCTTGGAGGTATTTCATGAGCCCTGTGCCCTTTTTTCTACGATTTGTCGGCGGCTGGCAAACCATTCGTGAGCACTTGGCCGAAGAATGCCAGCTTCGCAACATCCCCTCTGCTGACAAAGAGCCCAATCGTTACCGATACGACGGTTGGGGGGTGATGGGCTTCCCGCCCAGGGTGGCTTGCAACATTACATACTTCCCCGAACATGGCGACCCTTTCGATTTAGGGAGATTCCCGGTTCGATGATTAAGCCCTCTGAGCTGGTCTTGTTCGGCTTCGTTGAGCTGCTGGTCGGCTCGTTTTTGATTTTGGCTTTAGCTCTGACCTTCTGACCTTACCCCAGCCCTCTCCTTGCCAAGGAGAGGGAGCCCTCTAGCCCCGTTGCCCTTATGCCCCTGCCTGAAGCCCTCCGTCAAGAATTTGCCACTCTGCAAAAGTCGTTTCTCGACTTTGCGGGCATTGTCGGCAGTGGCTTTCATCTCACGAATCCTGACCCCACGCTCAAAAGTCGCAGCCGGGGCCAGGGTCTCAAGCTTTATGAAAAGGTGGAAGAGGACTGTCACGCCCATGCGGTGCTGCAACAGCGCAAGCTGGAACTGATTGGTCGTGAATGGAAGCTGGAACCCGCGAGCGAAAGTCGCCGCGACAAAAAGGCCCGCGACCTGGTGGAAGCCCAGCTTAAGAATCTGGGGCTGATCGACTATCCCCTGGCTCGTCACTATGGGGTGCAGGGCTTTGATGGGGTGGCGCTCAACTTTTTGGACGCGATCTGCAAGGGCTACTCTGCGGGGGAGCCGATGTGGGCGACAGATGGTAGTGAAGTGGTGGCCGCCGAAGTGCGACATCGTGACCAGCGTCGCTTTGGCTTTGTCAGCGGTGACAACGGCTATGAGCTAAGGCTACTGAGTCGCAATAACCAGTTCCAGGGTGAGCCCATTCCCCCTTACAAAATCATCTTCCACTCGCCTACCGCGACGGATGCAAACCCCTATGGCCTGGGCCTGGATAGCAAAATCTTTTGGCCTGTGTTCTTTAAGCGGCAGAATATTCAGTTCTGGCTGGTGTTTGCCGACAAGTTTGGCAGCCCGACGCCAGTGGGTAAGTATCCGTCAGGCACCAGCGACCCTGACAAGCAGATCCTGCTAGATGCACTGAAATCGATTACCCAGGGGCTGGTTTCCACGATTCCCGATGGCATGGTGATTGAGTTTATGGAGGCCATGCGATCCGGCAGCGTGCAGACCTATGAGGGGCTGTGCCGCTATATGGATGAGCAGATTAGTGAGGCGGTGCTGGGGCAAACGGGCACCACCAACCAGAGCAGCGGCGGTGGCAGCCGGGCACAAGATGAGGTAGCTCGCACGGGCATGCTGGCGCTGATTAAGGCCGATGCTGACTTGCTGGCCCGCACGTTGGATCGAACCCTTATCCGCTGGATGGTAGAGCTGAATCGCCCGCTGCTGGGTGAGCAGGCCGACCCGCCGCACCTCTATTGGGATTTTGAAAGCCCTGAAAATCTGGCGGAGCGGGCGAAGCGCGACAAGGTTCTCTTCGATATGGGCTTTAAGCTCACGCTGGACAAGGTGAAGGAGATTTACGGCGATGGCTATGAGTTGAAGCCGCAGAGCGTGCCGCTGATGCCGCCGATGAACTTGAGTGACCCGTTGCCGACCTCACCCCAACCCTCTCCTTCTCAAGGAGAGGGGGCAGGCGATCTCCCCTCGCCCAATGTTGGGAGAGGGGCCGGGGGTGAGGGCGAACCCTTAGAAGAATTCGCCGAAACCGATCCGGCGCTGCCACCGACCGAGTATGCCCGCGAGCTGACCAGCCAGGCCCGCGACACCCTGGGGCCGGTGATCGATGGTTGGGTAGGCCAGATTCGCGAGCTGATGGAGAGCATTCCCGATGATGCGCCCGATGGCTTTGAGCAATTCTCTGAGGGCCTGATCGCCCTGTATCCCGAGCTAGCCAAAGACCAGTTTGCCGAAATCTTTCAATACGGTTTGCTGTCGGCCCACTTGGGCGGCGCGGCCGAAATCCAAGCCGAGGTCGATGCTGATGATTAATCCCGAAGCGTTTGAACTGACAACTGCACAAGAGTTTGATGTTGATCTGATTCGCCGTCAGTTGGGGCAGATGCCCCGTGAGCTACTAGAGGCGGAATTCGTCAAGCTGGTGGCCTATAGCTATCGCCAGGTGAATGTTACCAATGCCCTGGTTCGCCAGGCCGCCAGCGGAGAGCGTCATGCGATGCACAAAGGCGCGATTTAGCCTCAAGGCTGCTCGCACTGCCATCAACAAAGCCAAACGCAGCAAGCGCCAAAAGCGACGAGAGAACCGTTTCTATTACTGTCACCAGTGCAATTGCTACCACCTGACCAGCTCACCCAAACTGGACGAAGTTCGTGCCTACCGTTGAAGCCACCAAGCTACCCTTTGCCGAAGCTGTCACCTTCCTGCGTGGCAAGGTGAACGTCCCCACCGAACGGTGGGACGACCTACGGCGCAGTGAGCATGACTGGGCATTTGTGACGGCAGGGGCCACGAGCGCAGAGCTGCTGCAAGAGATTCGGAATCAGGTCGATCGCTCTCTGCAAGAGGGCATTGCCTTCGGCGAATTCAAAAAGCAGTTTGACCGCATTGTCGAAAGGCACGGATGGGATCATGCCGGGGGCCGCGAGTGGCGAGCCGACCTGATTTATCGGCAAAACTTTTATCAGGCGTATGCGGCAGGCCGCTACCAACAGCAGCGCGATCCGGACGTGGTGAGCCGTCGCCCTTACCTGCAGTATCGGCACGGCGGCAGCCGCGACCCGAGGCCGACTCACCTAGCTTTAGACGGCCAGGTGTTTCCAATCAATGACCCGTTTTGGGATACCTGGACGCCCCCCAATGGTTTTGGGTGCCGGTGCTTTACCCTGTCCCTGTCTGACCGAGACTTGAACCGCTTGGGCCTCGAAGTGTCGGAGCCGCCGCGCGGTGACACGATGACCGTGAGAGACCCGGACACCGGGCAAACGCGAGAGCTGCGCAACGAACCGGATCGCGGCTTTGACTATGCCCCTGGTGCCAGTGTGGTGCAAGAGCGGCGGCAAGAGATTGTGGGTAACATCCTGGAACGGTTGGAGCCCCAACTGCGAGACCAGGTGATCAGCTACATCGCCGCAAACCTGCTGGGCGATTTCATCTTGGGAGACTAGAGAATGATTGAATTCATCCGTGACTGCTGGATGTGGATGCAAATCATTTGGGCTTTGGTGCTCGCGATTTCCCTATACCCAATCACAAAGCTGATCTATCGCTTTGACAAGCAACTTGCTGGGAACCCGGCCACAAAAAAGCTAGCAGAAACTTATCTGAATTGGTTGGGGAACTTGCTCCCTACTCGACACTATGAAAAGCAAGAGCAGAAGCTGCGGCAGGCTCGTCAAGAGTGGATAGAGTATTTGACGGGCGAAGAGGTTACAGGAGACTAGCCGGATGGTGCAAACCAACATCAACGCTGAAGATCAGCAGCTCACCCAAGCTGTTGGCCGACTACTCAAGGCCACTGGCGACCTGCGCCCTGCTTTCAAGGAGATTGGCGAAAGCGGCCTCGGTTTTATCCAAGGCTACTTTGATCGACAAGAAACGCCTTGGGGCGAGCAGTGGCCAGAGGTGTCGCCGGAACACTTAGCCTATAAAAAGCGCAAGGGCTTTTTGCTCGATACCCTCAAGATGCGCGGGGTGCTGTTTAAGTCCATTAGCTATCGCGTCACTAAAACAGATGTGCAGATTGGCTCACCGCTGGTCTATGCCAATCGTCAGAATGAGGAGCGCGATTTCATTGACTTGGGGCAAGACCCCGCAGCGGTAGATGAATTTCGACAAATCATCATCGATCGCATCGCCGCAGCTTGGCCAGCGTGATCACTTTGAGCGACGTCCACAGAGCGGTGAGTTTATACGGTGATCAAACCCCCTCTTTTGTTCCTCGCGTGTGTTGACGCCTTGAATCCTTCTAAAGCCTTCTAGCCCCTTGTAGCCTCATATCCATGCTCGTCTATCAATACCACCTCAAAGAAAAGCGAAATTTGCTGGTAGCGGGGCAGCTTGGGCCGTTAGGATATCGCCCTGAGGAATTTAAGGCGATGGGCGATCGCTTAATGCCGACGCTTATTCACGATGACGATCTGTCGCAAATTGCCGCCCATCACGATCGCTGTCTGGGTTTAGGAATCGGTGAAGAGCGCCAGGTGTATTACCGAATGCGGTCAAAGAGCTTTGAGAAATTGTTTTACCGCAGCCGCGATCGCTGCATCCGTCTCGGCCCGGATGGCACCTGCGACGTGATCGAAGGGCAGGCGCAGTGCATTAGCGAAGCGGAATTCGACGCCCGCAAGTTGATTGAGCACGCGCTACATAACGACCTGTTTACCCTGCACTATCAGCCCATCGTCGACCTGACCACAGGTGAGGTCAAGGGCTACGAAGCCCTCAGCCGCATTGAAGAAGCGGGGCGGGTGGTACCCCCGATTCACTATTTGCCCAGTCTGCTCGGCTCCGATTTAGAGCAGCAGTGGCTAGAGCATGAGCTGCAGCAGGCGGTTCACGCCCTTGATTATCTGGATGGTTTTGTGAGCGTCAATCTCTCTGGCAGTTCTTTGAGGTGGTCGTTTTTGCCGGACTTGCTCAAGCCGCATTCGCCGAATCCTCGCTTGTGGTTTGAGGTGTTGGAAGACGCCACCATCGGCGAGGCCCAAACCGCGAATCTGAAATTTCTGCGACGCCTAGGTCATCACATTAAGCTCGACGACTTTCCTACTGGCTGCGACCCCGTGCGCAAGTTATTAAGTCCCGCTACCTTCGACGGCGTCAAGCTTGATCGGGTAGTGTGTGATGGCGTGGCTAACGACAGCGACCTGCGGGAATTTACCGCCAGCCTCATCGCCCTGGCCAAGAAAAAAGGCTTGCTCGTGGTGTGCGAAGGTATTGAAGTCCAGGCCGACGCCGACCGCCTGCGCGAGCTGGGAGCCGACTACGGCCAGGGCTGGTATTTTGGTAAGCCCAGCCCGCTGTAAGCCGCTCTCCGCATCCATGCGGGATGTTTGACCGATCTGAGCCCCCTACGCTGACCTCATGAGTCAGCAATTTTTGTATTGGGGTATCGACCAAATCTTTAGCGCCACCGTTGACGCCCCCGCTACGGGCATCGATGGGGCAACCTTTCGGTTTGACATTGGTTTGGACTTTCGTCAAAACCCCATCCAAACGGTGTTGAATGACGATATTACGGCCAGCATCGCAGAGGGCAAGCTGACCTTTTCTCTGCCCATCAACGGTGCAGCTCTAGTGAGCGCCCTGGGCTATGAGGGCACCCATACTCTCAACTGGCAGCTTCGCATTACGCTGAGCGGCAGCTCTGTGCCGTTGCCACCGATTCAGGGCAGTGTGCAGGTTAAGCCTTCCTTTGGTGAAACGGTCGTTATTGTTGGCACTCCGACCGTGCAGGGGCAATTGCTGACCGGGCCTGCCGGGGCAGCTCTATCGGCGCTGCGAGTGGTCGTGGCCGATGACAGTGGCCTTGCGTATGCCGACAAAGATACGCCCGCCCATGCAGCAGCAGCGATCGGGCTGACGACCCAATCCGCTGCCCAGGGTGACACGGTCAACGCTCCATTGGTCGCTGTTGTGAATGATGCTGGCTGGAACTGGGATGCGACTTTGCCGATTTGGTTGGGCAACTCTGGCCAGCTCACTCAGGTCGCCCCGAGTAATGGCTTTTCACGTCAGGTGGCCACCGTTTTGTTTTCGGACACAATTTTCTTTGAGCCCCAGGAGGCTATCTTGCTATGAGCGCACTTCGCTTTTTGACTCGCCTTGCTACTGGCAAAACGCAGGTTTTAGCAGCCATCACATCTAGTGCAGGGGCTGGTGACGGCAATAAAATTGTCGCGACTGGTGGCGACGGCAAACTTGATGGAACTCTCATGCCGACTGGCGTAGGGGCCGACACGACCGTCAAACCCGCAACCGAAAATTTGGCGGCGGGAGACCTGGTCAACTTTCACGACAATGGCGGCACCCCAAGCGTTCGCAAGGCCGATGCTAGTAACGGAAGGCAGGCAGACGGCTTTGTCTTGGCAGCAGTAACCAGCGGCAGTAATGCGACAGTCTACCCCCCTGGTTCGCAGGTAACCGGCCTGACCGGACTCACGATCAGCACGTATTATCTCAGCAACTCAACGGCGGGTAGTATTTCCACTACGCCGCCAGACCCGGCGAGCAACATCGGACACATCATGCAGGCAGTTGGTCGAGCAGACTCAGCAACTAGCTTTTACTTCAACCCCGAGGAACCCACCGAGATCGGGTAATTCAGCATGACGAATCTGCTTTACAAATTGGCGGGGGGGTGGTCCAAAACGCGCCGGATTAGTGCTGTGGTGGATGCGCTATTGAGTGCCAGTAATGAGGCAGCGGCGCGGAGCGCGATCGAAGCCGACAAAATTTCACCCGGAACAGTCGCTCATTTTGCAGGCAGCTCTCCGCCAGACGGCTGGCTAAAGCGTAATGGGGCAGCAGTTTCGCGCACTACTTATGCCGATCTGTTTGCCGCTATTGGCACGACCTACGGGAATGGTGACGGAACGACGACATTCAATCTACCTGACGATCGCGCCAATGTAGATCGCGGCTGGGACGATGGCCGGGGCATAGATGCTGGACGGATATTGGGTAGCGAGCAGCAAGACCAGCTTAAGCAGCATGGTCACCCAATCAGCGGGAGACGCGAATCGACATCCTTCGGAGCATTGAATGGATTTGCTCGGCCCAGCAATTCAGGTACTAATTTCGCACTGGGCGAGATCTATTCAATCGGGCCAGCAGATGGTGGGACCGAGACACGAGTCAGAAACCGGGCATATTTGCCCATTATTAAATACTAGGAGTACATCTGTGACAGCGCCGAGGATTTACCATTACCACTCCGTGACAAAGGAGTTTGTTGGTCAAGGATTCGCCGATCCATCGCCCCTTGAGCCGAACAAATGGCTTTATCCAGCAAATTGCACTGTGGTTGCACCACCTACTGAGCAGGCGGGCTTTATACGGGTTTGGCATGATGATTCCTGGTTGCAGCAAGCAATGCCGGAGCCAGAGCCAGAGCCAGATCTCGAAGTTGAGGCCAAGAACTGGGAACAGTTTCGGCTATCGCTATACAGCAATGATGAATACTTAGATCTACTCGAAGCAACGCCACTAGCCGCCGACCTTAACAGCCTACTTTGGCAGCGGCAGCTCAATCCCTTAGCAGCAAAACTATGGCAGCGACTAAAAGCGCGAGGGTTTATTAGTTCGCAGTTAGAGCAGGCGATCGCGAATGCTGCCGCTCAGTCCAATCTGCTGAGCGAGTTAGCGATCGTCACGGGACAAAACTGATCGATCTTTTCGCGAAATCGATCTACCCTTAAGGTGCTGAAACCCGCTGAATACCCGCACACCTGCGGGATGTAGCCGCCTAGAGTATGCGTCACGATGGCTCTAGATTTTCTGCGGTGTGCCCGTGCGGTTAAACATCTTTCGATCTGACGAACATCCTGACCTCACAGCAGAGGCTGTGCAGCAAGTCGTTGCCGACTACGATCCGCAACTGCATAAAGCACCGGTAACTATTGGTCACGTTGCCAGCGACAAGGCTCCAGCATGGGCTTGGCTCGATTCCGTTGACTTTACTGAGCCGGATGTGTTTGGTGAGTTTAGCGACGTAGATGTCGATCTAAAAACCCTGTGGGAAGACGGGCGTTATCGCAATATTTCGGCAGCGTTTTATCCGCCTGGTCACCCCGACAATCCGCTAGCTCGTCAGGGTAAAACCGGCTACTATCCCCACCACGTTGCGGTATTGGGTGCCCAGGCTCCCAAAGTTAAGGGCTTACAAAATCCCCAGAAGTTTGAAGCTGCTCTTGCGTTCGACGAAGGCAGCCTCGATGACCTGGTGGTGGTGGAGTTTGCCGAGACCAGCGACTGGACGATCGCCGCTGTATTTCGTGGTTTGCGTAACTACATCATTGAGCGCGACGGCATTGAAAAGGCCGACACGATTGTCCCTGAATATTTTGTCGAAGAGGCGCAGTTCGCGGCGTTGAATCCGCCCCGTGCCGAAGAGCCCGCAATGTTTTCTGAACAGACAAAAGGAGTCGAAATGACAGTCGAAACTACTGATCGCACTGCCGAGCTAGATCAGCGTGAGAGCAATATCCAAGCCCGTGAGGCCGTCTTAAGTCGGCAAGAGTTTGTGCAGTTCGCCGAGACGGAGCTGGGCAAAAAGTTGCATCCCGCGAGCCGCAGTCAGGCGGTAGAACTGCTGGTGCATCTTGAAGGCGCGACGCCTAAAGACACCCTGATCGAATTCAGTGAGGGGGATGCAACTGTGCAGAAGTCGCCGGTAGACCTGTTCAAAGGACTTTTGAAGGGGCTGCCCGACCTGGTGGAATTCGCTGAAGTCGCAGGCGGTGATCCGCCTGCTGACACCAGCGACCCTAATGACATTGCCAGCCAAGCGACCAGCTACATTGCCGAGCAGGCTGCCAAAGGTATCGCCGTGAGCGCCACCGATGCCGTGCGCCACGTTTCTAAGTAACCCCTAAAAGAGGGGTGGCTTTGGTGAAAACTTGACCACCCACCCCGCCAATTGATTCCAGTCCCCTACCCCAAAAAAGAGCTATGAGAACTGACGGCCTAGCTAAGGCGTTTACCGCAGGCGGCGCAATTCCCGCCCACACCATTATCAAGGGCCACACCACAGCCGGAGAGGTGGTGGTGGGTGCGGCGGCGACTGACAAGGTATTCGGCGTCTCTACGGAGGTCGATGCGGCGACGGGCGATCGCGTTGATGTTTACCTGCCTGGGAGTATCGCTCCGGTAATTTACGGCGGCGCTATCGAAGTGGGTGACCTGCTCACCAGTGACGCCAATGGTCACGCCGTTGCAACCACTACCGCTAACGACCGCGTTATCGGTGTCGCGATGACGGCAGGTGCTGACAACGATATCGGTCACGTCTGCATCCAAGTTTCTAACCTGTAAGCCTTTCGTTCGGTAGGCGTCTCGCCTGCCATCGCTGAATCGGGCGAGACGCCCAATCGACAACCCTTACCCCCAGAGCAGCCATGACGGCCAATTATCCCTTCCCAGTCAATAACGAATATACGGCGATCGCGATCGCCTACATGAACAAAGCGCTGATCGCCGATGAGGTGCTGCCCATCACGCCAGTCAGCAAGAAGTTCACCTGGATTAAGCACACCAAAGAAGAAGGCTTTACCCCGCCTGATGACAAGGTCGGGCGTAAGTCGGCCCCTAACCAGGTGAGCTTCAGTGGGGCCGAGCAGACCAGCAGCACTGAAGACTACTCGCTGGAAGATCCCATCCCCCAGGACGACATCGACGCTAACAACATCCCTGGTTACGACGTTCTCGGAAAGTCCACCGAATTCATCATGAATTTACTGATGTTGCGCCGCGAGAAGCGCGTGGCTGACCTGGTGTTCAATGCGGACACTTACCCAGTTGGTAACAAGGTCACGCTGTCAGGTACTGACCAATACAACGACTACACCAACAGCACACCCATGAGTGATCTACTCACTCGGCTCGATATTCCGCTGATGCGTCCCAACTGCCTCGCTTTTGGTAACACCCCTTGGCGCGTGTTTCGGCAGCATCCCGAAGTGGTGGAATACGTGAAATCTACTGGAGCGGGGTCTGATGCCAAAGGCATGGTGAGCCGGATGCAGGTGGCCGAAGCGCTGGAAATTGAAAACATTTTCGTAGGTCAGGGTCGGATCAATGTCGCCGCCCCTGGCCAGACTCCGAACTTTGTCCGGGTCTGGGGTAAGCACATCTCCATGTTCTACCGTGACGTATTGGCTGGGCCACAACGGGGTACCACGTTTGGCATGACGGGTCAGTGGGGCAGCCGCACTGCAGGCAACATCCCCGACCCCAATATCGGCATGCGAGGCGGGGTGAAGAACCGCGTCGGCTGGTCGCACAAGGAAATCGTGACCGCTGCTGACCTTGGCTATCTGATTACCAACGCTGTCGCGTAACCCGGTACGGGCGAGGCATGCTCGGAGATGCTCTCCGGCCTCACCCATCATTTAAGCGAGAATGCCTCGCCCCCTTTACTATGCTTGACTATTCTGTTCTGCAACCTATCCGCCACTCTGGCACCGATTACGCGATCGGAGGCACCATTCCTGCGGAGCTGTTGACCATTGAGCAGACCAAAGCATTGCTAGATGTGGGGGCGATTGACTTTCCCGAAGACCCGCCTTTGCCCATCGTGCCCCCAGAGCCGCGCACTGAAGTTTTCCTTCCAGAGGCAGACCAGACGGTGACAGTCGGGGCGGTTGCCGCCGTCCTGACTTTTTTCAACACCGCGTCTGAGCCTGAACTTATTGACCTTCCCCATGTCGGCACGGTGACCGCTGGCAAGCTGCTAGCCCAGCGCCCTTACAACGCCACTAATGATGCCCGCGCTGCCGCTGGCCTCAGTGATGCCAAGTGGGCCGAAATCTTGACCTATTTAGAGAAATCCAATGAACCAATCGCAACTGATTGATCAGATGGCCGCCAAGGCCGGCACCACGAAAAAGCAAGCTGAGTACCTGCTCAACGCCTTTATCGCCACCGTGACCGACGAAGTAGCTGATGGTGGCGAAGTGAAACTCGTTGGCTTCGGTGCGTTCTCGCGAGTTTATTCCAAGCCTCGCACGGGGCGCAATCCCCAAACCGGCGACGAAATGGAGATTCCCGGCAAGCACAAGCCCAAATTTAAGGCCGGTGCCGTCTTCTGTCGTCAAGTGGCAGAGCGTGACGACTTCTGAATCGTTGACCGCCTGACTTTTGTGACGCCCCAACTTTTTGCCCCTGAACTCTGAGCTAAACGCTATGACCACGCCAAAGAAGCCCGGCCTTAAGACCTATCACGCCAGCGCCGACCTGGTGCTGGGTGACAACAGCCTGATGCAGGCCAACACCGATCGCGACCTTGATCCGGCTGACCCCATCGTTGCCGCCTTCATCAAGGCTGACAAGCTCAAGCTGGTCGAACCCGCCAAGGCCGGCGCCGAACCTGCCAAATAACCTGTACGGGCGAACGGTCGTTCGCCCCTCCGTCATGCTCTTCCCCTACGCCACTCGCGATGACATGGTCGATGCCTTCACCCTCGACGAGATGGTGGAGCTGACCAACCTATCTGATCCGGATGTCAACACCATCAATGGTGACACCCTGGATCAGGCTCTGCGGGAAGCGGCTGACGAAATGGATGCCTACTTGGCGGCGCGGCATTCCTTAGAGCAAGTTCACGCGATCGCCCCCGTCCCCAACAACTTGGTGCGGCTCAATTGCGACATTGCCCGCTATCGGCTCGACAACAATACGACCCGTGAAACCGTTCTCCAGAGATACAAAGACGCGATCGCCTTTCTTCGCGATGTGGCTCAAGGCAAGCTCAATCTCAATCTGGGTGATTCTCAACCAGAGCCGCCGCGCGATCGCCCCGCTTACCAAGCCCCCAAGCCCGTCTTTACCCGCGACAATCTAAGCGACTATGGCAGCTTCTAGCCTACTGACCGAACTGCGGGAGACTGCCCTGACTCTGGTCGAAGCCAAGTTGGGGCAGCAGATTGCAGTCAAGGCTTGGCCGAAGTCGATTAAGCAGTTGCCTAGCCCCCGAGGTAAGGGGCTGATCATCCTGCGGCCCCAGTTAATCAAGTCGATGGAGCCGCGAGACGTTCAGCAAGGGCGACTGCTACAGCAGCGGCGAGCGTTTATCGAATTCCGGATATTTGTCCAGATGCTTCGCGACAGCAACGAAGCGGACCCGATTTTAGAGGGCTTAGACGACGCTTTAAGTGCGGTTACACCCGACTTAAAGACCATTGGCTACAGCGCAGACTTCCCCGGATTCTGGCATGTCGAGAGCGGCCTTGTGGCCGACGATGACAAAACCGGAGTTTGGGACTTTGGGGCGATTTATGCCCTTGATATGACCTATCGCAAACGGAGATAACCATGCCCCAAGGACTCGGCAAAATTTTCGGCCAGACCACTGAACTCGGCGACCTCTCTAAAGAGGTGCAGCGCGGGTTTTACCTCGGCCCGATCAGCTGGAACGACACCAGCGAAAGTGAAGAGCAAGAAACCAACCGCTTTTTTGAAGGTGAATATAAGACCAAACGCAAACTCAAGGGAGCTACCAGCTACGGTCTGACGATTGGCTGGAATGAGCAAGACTGGTTCCATATGGCGTTTGCTCGTAACCAGTTTCCCAAGGAGGCGGCCAACGTGGCGTTGCCGTCTCACTTGACAACGAGGGTTCCTTTGACTGCCCCCTATGAAATCGTTAACCCCTATCTCACCGACGCGAATAACGCCCTCTACGGTATTCACCCCTTCATTACTGAAGAAGGTGCCTGGGGGCAGCCTGGGGGCTTCACGCCCGCATCTAGCGCCCCCAATGCGGGCGAAGTGCAACTCGATAACGCTGGCACCAAGTTAGTGTTCAATGCGGCCCAAGCCGGAGCGCCACTTTATATTCCGGTTTTTACCACCTATAGCACCGTGCAGATGATTGGTGGCCCTGGCGCGGCGGTCAAGTTCGGCAAGTTTGAGTTATGGGCCGAGGTTTATAAGGCAGGTGTTTCGCAAAAAATCCTGCGTCATTACCCCGAAGTGGAAATCATTTCGGAATCCGATATCACGATTAACAACTCAATTAACGAAGTCACGATCGACCTGTCGGTGACGATTCCATCCACTCATACAAACGGCCTGCCCTACGCCGAATACAACATGGGGACTGCCGTTCTCTAACCGTGTCTTGTACGGGCGCACGGCGGTGCGTCCCTGCCGTAAATGCCCTGGATCGAACCCCACAACTCACCGGATTACCTGTTTCTGGCCACTGGCGAATTGCAATATCGCGATCGCTGTGGCCAGTTTCGGATCTGTGGTGGCTGCACAGGCGATACCTGGTTTACGTTTCTGGCGTTGCGCGATCAGGCGGTGGAGCTGTTAGGCGAGGCGTCGGAAGCTTCGCCCGAAGAGCTGTATCTCAGCTCGATTCGGTTTCGGTGGCTGTGCGATGAGTGCCTAACCTTTAGTGGCATCGACCCTAAAAATGTGACACCCCGCCAGGCCATTGGCTTGCTCTTTGCCCAGCAGCAGGGCGACACAATCATTCCCGCGCCCCTGGTACGCCTCAGTGAACCGCCTGCCCGGCGTCATCCACCCATTCCTGGCAGCGATGGCCAGTCGATTAGCGACAAGGCCGGTCTGATTGCAGCGCTCATTAGTCAGGGTGACGGTGCAGCTCTGCTCACCCGACCCATGCGCGAGGCGTTAGCGATCGTGGATGACATGAACTGGGCCGCCACTCCGTTAAAGGATCGCCACAAGGCCAAAATGCTAGCCGATGCCGAAAACAGCATGAGTCGCATCGACGATTTCTTAGAGCGGGGTATCGCCACCAACCCGAAGATGGAGGCAGCCAGTGTCTGACAATTTAAGGCTCGCTTACACCATCACTGGCAGGTTTGACGGCAAACAAACTGTTGCCGAAGCCTCAAAGGTCGAAGGCAAAATCAGAGAAATTCGCAAACGCAATGAAGAGGCGACCCGAACAGCAGCGGAGCTAAAAAAAGAGTATGGCCTCACCGATGAAGAGGTCGAAGTTGTCACTAAGGAACTGCTCAAAGCCGCCGACGCCGCCGAAAAGCTTAAAAAGGAAGCTGCCGAAACCAACCAGGAATTAGAGAGATCGGCGCTCAAAGCCGCTGGCGCGATCGGCGGTGCCCTCACCGCAGCCGTAGGCGGAGTATTTGTTAAAGGAGCCCAGGGTGCCGCTGAATACGAGCGCATCCTCGGTGGCGTCGCGGAAGGCTTGGAAAAGACCAACGGCAGCGCCGGAGTCACCCTTGACCAAATCGTTAACTTCGCTGATGGCCTGGGCGATGCCACCCTCACATCTGAAGAAGCGACCCTGCGAGCTTCACGGGCGCTGCTGTCATTTCGTAGCATCTCTGGCGATACATTTTTCCGAACTCTGGCCGTTTCTCAAGACCTGGCAGAATCCCTTGAAGGCGACTTAGAAGCTAATTTAATCCAGGTTGCAAAGGCGTTAGAAGACCCGGTTAGAGGCTTGACCGCGCTATCGCGATCGGGTACTCAGTTCACGGCTCAACAAACCGAGCAGATTAAGGCCCTGGTCGCCAGTGGTGATCAACTGGCAGCTCAAGAACTCATCCTTGCAGAGTTGGAAAAGCAATACGGCGGCACGGCAGTGGCCGCAGCTCAAGGACTTACGGGAGCCCTCGATACATTAGGTGAGAATGCTAACGATACCTTCCGGGTGTTTGGTGATCAGGTACTGCCCATCGCCACCCAAGTTGTTAACGTGTTTAGCGGCCTGCTCGATACGTTCACCTCAGCCCCCCCGGTCATTCAGAGAACCATCGTTGGCACCACTGCCCTGGCCGGAGTGTTGGGAGCGGCAGTGGTCGCAATCACGGCGTATAACCTGGCCAAAAAGACTCAGGTTGTTCAGGAGACCCTGGCTACCGCTGCCAAACTTAAGGAGATCACCGCTACCGCAGGTAAAACGGCGGTTACAGCTACCGCCACCGCTGCCCAAAATGCCTACGCCATCGCCACAGGTCGCGCCACCGCTGCTCAACTGGCCAGTGCCAAGGCCATCGCCGCCAGTGCAACGACAATGGCCGCTTTTGCTGGTGCGGTGGCCGCCGTCGCCTTAGTGGTCGACACCTTCCGTTCCGTTGATGCAGCCGCTGCCCGAACTCGCGACTCTACCGCCGCCGTACGCGACTCTCTAATCGAATTGCAAAACGTAGGAGGCGATGCCGGTCAGGCTGTTGGGGCCGGCCTGGATGAAGCCGCCGCCAATGCAGAAGGCTTGGCCGCCAGCCTCAACCCGGTACAACAGGGGTTAGATGTGTTGCGCGGAGTTTTGCCAGGGGTGGCCACCGCTGCCGAAGCTGCCAGTAATCGCAGTCAGGTAGCATTCTCCGAACTCACGCTGGCAGTCGGCGAGGTTGAGGGCGAAGCCGCGAATCTGCGGCAAGCCCTTAACGCTGGGTTGGAAGTCGACCCCCAAAAAGTGGGGGCTGTCGTCACGTCAATCAACACCAGCATCGAAGCGCTCAAGGCCCAGCAGCCCGTTACTGAGCAAGAGATTGCTCTGCGGGATGCTCAAATCAGTCGCCTCGAAACTCACCGCGACGCCATTAGCGAAACGACCGGCGTCAGCCAAGATCTGACCGACGCTACCGGAGCCCTGGCCAGCCAGGTTGCCAATCTTAGCGATGAACTCAAAAAGGCCACCGCTGAACTCGACGCGAATGCCCTGGCCCAAGAGGCCGCGATTCAAGAATCCCTTGCTAACGGCCAAATCACTCAGGATCAGGCTAATCAGCAGCTCGCCAACAATGAACAGCAAAATCTGCAGGATCGCATCGCCGCTGCTTCTGAAAAGGTCGCCGAACTGCAGGAACTGAAAGCCGGGGCCACAGACCCCGCCGAAGTTGAGGAAATCAACGCCCAAATATTAGAGGTTGAGAATCAGCTCAACCGCGATCGCATTACCCTGGCCCAGAGCACGGTCTCTGCCAAACGAGATGCCGAGCAGGCTGCTGAGCAGGCTGCCAAAGATGCTGAAAAAGCGGCCACTGATGCTGCTAAAGAGGAAACCGAAAAACGGAAAGCCCTGGCCCAGGATGAAGCCGACGCCCTGAAGGAAGCTCGCGAAGATGCGAAGCGCCAAAGTGAGGAGACCTTTGAGGAGGGGGCTCGCGGTCGTCAAGACACATTCGACCGGGGCCGTGAGCAACGCGCCGAGCAACTTGAGCAACGACTCAACACCCTACGGGAAAGTGGACAGGCTGAGGTCGAAAAGCTCCGCGAAGAGAGTGAAGAGTCTCTGCAAGCTGATCGCGAGAAAAATCAGAAGCTCCTTCAAAACTCCGATCGGGCTTACGAAAAGGCGAAGCAGCAACAACAAAAGGCATTTCAAAAGACCCTACAACAAGAGCGAGATCGCGAGTCAAGCCGAATTGACGCCGCTGCTTCTGAGGCCGAATTCCAAACCGCCCGCCGATTAGCCCAGGAATCGGGAGACGAAGAAGCGGTTCAACGCTTGGATGATGAAAGGGAGCTGGCGCAAAGACGGGCTGAAATTCTCGCCGAAGAGCAGACCAAAGCGTTACGCAATGTTGACGAAGGCGAAGCCCTAACCCCAATTGAACAGGCTCGTCTGGACTTAGAGGAGCGCATTCAGGCCAAGCAAGAAGCCTTTGCGGAAAAACAGGCCACTGCGGACGAAACCCGCCAGGCTGCTCGTGAGCAGAAAGCAAGAGAGCTTGAGGATGAGTTGACTGAGAAACGGAAAGTCCGCGAAGCCGAAATTGCTGAACTTCAAAAAACGAATGAAGCCGAGTTAGAAGAAGTCCGCAAACAGGCTGCCGCCGATGAACGCCAACTTCAGGCTACTTTTGAGCAAAATGAGCGTACTCTCGAAGCCCAATTCAAAGAGACTCAGCGCCAGCTCGACAAACAGAATGCCCAGGAAATCAAGCGTATTCTCGATAGCACTGACAGTTCTACGCCTCGCAGCTTAAGGAGTGGCGGTAATTTTGCTGCCAACGAAGTCCTCGACATCCACAAAGATGAGCGGGTTGTTTTCAGCCGCCCTGGCACCGTTTTGAGTCAGCGAGCCAGCCGTGCCGTCGTTCGCGAAGTTCTGACCGGTCAGCAGGTTGCCAAACTTGAAGCGGCTTTGCCCGCTAGCCCTGCCGCCATCGGCTTTTCACAGGTTGCCAATCATGGTATCGAAACCCGGCTCGACAAAGTTGCCCGTGGACTGAAGCGCATTGAGCGTCAGGGGTTAAATGCCGCCAATCCTGCCGTCTATAACTTCCACAACGACCCTGACCCCTATCGCAGCGCTTCCCGCGCTCGTCGCAATGAACTCGCTCGCAAAGCCCGGAGGGTCGGAGTATGAGTCAAGGTCAAATCGAGATCGGCATCCCCGGCTCTGGCACAACCGACTTTGCTGCTGGCCCTATCCCATCCGTCACCCTTGATGACTGGGATCTGGATGAAGGCATTCCGGTGCCCCGCCCGATTGGCTATAAGGAAATCGGGCAACGCAGTAACAACGGCGTTGCGGGAATTACCGGCCCTGCTCACGAAGTTCTCTACGGCTCGCAGATCGTTGTCTTCGCTGACATCAATCAAATGCTGCAAGTCGGTGCCCTGGCGGAATGGCAGAAAGATCAACAGGACGCCGACCAACTTGGCGCACTCCGCTATATCGACGAATGCAACTATTTGCCCGCCAAAGCTAGCCCTCATCCAAAGCAGCTTTTAACTGCCTTTAATCCCACTTGGAATGCCGCTTACGAATACGGGTACGGGGTTTTACCTGTTCAGCTCATTCTTTCAGATGGGTGGAATCGTCCCGTTGGTCAATTTAGCGATGGCACTCCAGCCTATCGCCTCACCTTTGACGTGGAGGAAATCTGATGCCCGGCGTCAATATCTCCGCTCGCAAAATTCGCGTCTTTATCGGCGATGATGCTCAAGACTGGAGCCCTTGTGCCGGTCGCTTCGTGTCTGGCAAAGCCTCAATTGGTGAAGACGGCCTAGTCGGTCTCGAAGCCACTCTAGACATCCAGAAAAAACATCTCGCCCCTGAAAGCCTTGATCCTGAAAACAACCCCGCCCGCTGGCGACCTGGCCAGCTCGTCAAGGTCCAATATCCCAACAGCGTTGGCGCCTATGTTGACCATCCCCTCGGCCACCTATATATCTTGACCGAGCCCGAATACGACGATGAAGCCAAAATCCTTCCACTAAATCTCGGCTGCTGGCTGGCGTGGGGAGATAGCCAAGAACCTGCAGATGATGTGAGTGCTATTCAGGTGGGTGTGGCCGAAGATGTCTCGGTCATCTGCCAGCGCTATCTTGAAGCCGCAGGTATCCCCACCGCGTCTATCAATCTCGGTGGCCCTTGGGGCTATGCCAAAGCCCTTCCTGTCACCAAGCCCAGCGGCAGTTACATCGCCAAGGCAGGCGAACTCGCCTACGCAGCAGACTTCCGCGTCCTATATCAAGACAAAACGGGTATTGTCCGCGCTCATCAGGTGACCACCACCGCCAAACCCACCCCAGACCTGACTCTTGACCTCAATACCGAGAAACTCCGTTTCGCCCGTCTTTCCGATCCTCAAGAGCCGGTAGAAATCGTTCGTGTTGCGGGCGTTGGTGAGACAGTAACGCAGGTGCAAAATGATATTTCTGACCCGCAACCTGGCGCCACCTCAGACACCCTAAGCGAAGAGTCCTACACCCTTAACGAAGATGAGTTGATCGGGCGTGGCGTGATCGCCCCTGCCAATCCTGATCGCACATCACGCCGCCGCACCCGCCTGCGCGTCCGCGAAGACGCTGAATTGGTTTGGGAAAGTGGCAATGGTGGGACTACGCGAATCACCACTGGCGACACTACCCGGCTAAATTACTACGAGGTGCCTCCCGATCAGCCCGACAATAGTTGGCCTCGCCGCAACTTTTACAACTTCAGTTATTCAGAAAAAGCCAAAGGCTTAAGCGATGGCGACGAAAGCGCGATCCCTGAGCGATTTAGAGAAGAGTCGACCAACAAAACCCATGACCCAGACGGCAATGTGGTTAAAATTGTTGATGCCGTCTGGGCCAGGGAAAAAGAGTTTGACCCCAATGGCGGTATTTCATGGCGCAAAATCCGCGAGACAACCCAGGAATGGATTAAAGAAGGCACTGGTCTCTATGCCTACAAATCCACTGAAAAGGCGGCTCGCATCACCCTAAACCCAAACGCCGGGCTTGCCGGTGGCGACAAATGGCAGTTAGTTGATGCTCGCCCTCCAGAGTTCATTCCTGCCAAAGGCAAAGGTGAAAACGAACCGCCACCTGCTGATGAGTGGGAAGGCCCCTACAAGACTGAGTTCCAAGATTACGCAGCAGAGGTGACCTGGGTTCACCGAGGTGGGGCCACTGGCCGCAACCGCACTCGCACATTTCAGCTACCCGATGGCCTTGGGTTCAGCAATGGACAATGCAACTATATGGCTACCCAGTGGCGCAATATCTTGCCAGGCCGCAAGCGTGGCCGCCTCGTACAGCTCAAACTCAGCAATGCCTTGCTCACCCTCGATGCCCCATTCCCAGAAATTCAAGTGCTTTGCCTCGATGGCTACATTCGCACTTACTTACTCGATGGCATTGCCTTTGAGCACAACAACCTCAGCCACTTTGGCGAGGCTGTAGGCATCCTAATCAAGGAGGTCGCCCCCTAATGTACGCTCGTGACCAAATTCCCAACTTGTCTGGCAGTGATGGCAGCGTTACTGATCGCGCCATCGACGCCCAAAATAGTCGCTTTGAAAACCAGTTAGAAGCCACTTTTAAGAGCCCTATAACCCTGTGGGACGGCAACAATAAAATCAGGCAGGTCGGGGGCAATAGCCCATATCGCCCAAGCCAAGTGCAGGCTAATGGTGGCCTAGCCAAAGGCGATCCTGTTCAAAACAACAGTGATATCATTGGCTCCACTCCGGCCACTGGCAACATTGCCGAACTGCAGGCACAGCTCAATGCCATAGCATCCAATCTCGCCACTGCGGCCAAATCACTCGGCACTCAGATTGGGGCTGGCGATCCCAATCAAGTCACATCGGGTGTGCTGGCTGTAAAGCCTCGTCACCCCAATGACAGATATATCGACCTTGATGCAGGCCTGCACTACTACTGGGATGTCACCGCCGAAGAGTGGAAGCTAATCCCGATTCGAGAGGAATCAGACGGCCACATCCCAGAGGCCGAAAATGGCCCGGTCACCATCATTGCTGGCTCAGCAGTTGATCTAAAAATCCTCGATCTAGTGACGCTTGGTACCGGCACTGCCACTCTCAGCACCGCGCCTGGCAATATCTTGATTGCTGGCAATCCTCTTACGTTGACACTGGCCGACACAGACGGCAGTTCATTTTCCTGGACGCTTGGCATGATAAGGGTTTGACATGCGCCGAACATTTATCTTTATACCTCCCACTAGCGACGTTCTAGACGACAACCCCTATGGAGACCCTGGCAACGGCCAGCCATTTGGCGAAGAAAATTTGGTTATTGGACAGAGATATATTGTCGTCTGGAACGTCACAATTGACGATCCAAACTTTGATTCCGGAAATCCTCAATACGTATCGGGGAGGTGGGGCACGGCCCAGGCGGCAGGTCTGATTCCAATTGACTTCCTTCTCACCGGTCCGAATGGCGACCTTACATATGTCGGAAGTTCAATCACTTACAGGTCGGGGCTAGGCACCTCTTCAGTTGGTTTTGTTGTTGCGGAACGTCCTGGCTTTGGAAACAGAGCTGCATCTGGAGGGACATTTATCAGTGTGATTAACGCCCCTCAAATTCAAAGCATTGAGCTGTACATAGATTCGTTTGGACAGCCTGACCACGGCGCGGGTCCTGTCGCCAGACTGTGAATAAACGGAGAGATACTTTAAACTGTCACACCTCTGCGATCCAAAACTGCGCGAAAATTTAGATCCAATTTTGCGCGACCGGCTACATCAAGATAGTCATCGTCAAGCCGCCTTTAAGAGGGCTTGCGCGATCGCCCGCGCTGGTCACTTTTTCAAAAATGAGGTAAAAATGAAATATGAAACGATTGTGAAATGACTTTCATTTTTATGGCAACATCATTTTCTATGAGAGGGGTGCTAGCCGCGTCTGGTCTGGCGTTGAGTGTATGGCTAACCGGCTGTGCTACACCAGAAGCAACTTCTCCTGGTGTCCCTCAAGACGCAACTGCTGCTGTCGCGGCAGATACTTCCTCAGAGGCAGCAGCCAAAGGCAAAAAGAAGGTATTGACCACCTTTACCGTACTGGCGGACATGGCACAAAACGTTGCCGGCGATCAGCTCGATGTGCAATCCATTACCCGCATTGGGGCTGAGATTCACGGCTATGAGCCGACCCCGAGCGATATCGCCAAAGCTCAGGATGCCGACCTCTTGCTCTACAACGGCATGAATCTGGAGCGCTGGTTTGAACAGTTCCTTGGCGGCGTAGAAGATGTCCCTTCTGTGTTGCTCACTGAGGGGATTGAACCCATCCCAATTGCCTCAGGGCCCTACACCGATAAGCCGAATCCCCACGCTTGGATGTCGCCTCGCAACGCCCTGGTCTATGTCGAAAACATCCGGAAGGCATTTGTAGACCTGGATCCTGATAACGCTGACTATTACACGGCTAACGCTGCTGCCTATAGCGAAAAATTGCAGGCGATCGACACCCAACTGTCTGCTGATTTAGCTCAGGTGCCTGACGACCAGCGCTATCTCGTGAGCTGCGAAGGGGCGTTTTCTTACCTGGCCCAAGACTACGATATGCAAGAGATTTACATGTGGCCCATCAACGCCGAGCAGCAGTTCACCCCCAAGCAGGTACAAACCGTCATTGAGAAAGTCGAAACCAATGACGTGCCCACCATCTTTTGCGAAAGCACCGTCAGCGACGAAGGGCAGAAACAAGTAGCGGCCACTACTGGCGCCCGCTTTGGCGGCAACCTGTATGTCGATTCCCTTTCTACCGAAGAAGGGCCGGTACCTACCTTCTTAGACCTGCTGGAATATGACGCCCGGATCATTGCGAATGGACTGCTGGCTGGCAGTAACACACAGTAGGCCGAGTGCGGGCGGTATCAGGTGCGAGGTGCTAGGTACCAGGTGATGGGTGCCAGGTATCTGAAAACAGCGACCAATCCTTCAACTTTGTCCTTTGAATCCGCTACCCAAAACCTGAAATCCGCTACCTAAGACCTGAAACCCGACACCCCCAACCCAAAACCTGAAACCCGACACCCCAAAATCCCTCTTATCCACCATGACCCAACCCCTTCCCCGTCTAGACATCTCGGTTGATAACGTCAGTGTCACCTACAACAACGCTCGCATGGCACTGTACAACGCGACTTGCACCGTTGAACCCGGCACGATCACTGCCCTAGTGGGGCCAAATGGTTCTGGTAAATCGACGCTGTTCAAATCCATCATGGGATTTCTGCAGCCCCGTCAAGGCCGGGTGCGCGTCGGGGGCTTGCCGGTACAAAAGGCCCAAAAGCAGCAGTTGATGGCTTATGTGCCGCAGTCAGACGAAGTGGATTGGAACTTTCCTGTCAGTGTCTTTGACGTGGTGATGATGGGGCGCTACGGGTATATGAATCTGCTCAGAATTCCCAGCCCAAAGGATCGGCGGCTCGTGATGGAGAGTCTGGAGCGGGTCGGCATGGTGCAGTACCGCGATCGCCAAATTGGCGAACTCTCTGGGGGTCAAAAAAAGCGGGCTTTTTTGGCGCGCGCTTTGGCCCAACAAGGCCAAGTGATATTGCTCGACGAGCCGTTTACTGGCGTTGATGTCAAAACCGAGAGGGGCATCATTGACCTGCTGTTACAACTGCGGGCAGAAGGCCATACGATTTTGATTTCGACCCATGACCTGGCGTCGATCTCGACGTTTTGCGATCGCGTGATTTTGCTCAATCGCACCATTTTGGCTGAAGGCAGCACCGAGGCAACCTTCACCAAAGAAAATCTGGAAATGACCTTTGGTGGCTTGCCCGTCACGCAGCTACGCCAAGTATTTGATGGGCCAGTACTCGAAGGGGCCGAGGTGCAGGCATCGTGAGTCAAGTGGTGATCGCGACAGCTCTGTGGGACTGGCTAGTAGAACCATTGCAATATGCCTTTTTGGTGCGGGCGATTTGGGTCAGTGCATTTGTTGGACTGGTGTGTGCAGTATTGTCGTGCTACGTCACCCTCAAAGGGTGGTCACTGATGGGAGATGCGATTTCCCATGCGGTGGTGCCGGGGGTCGTCATTGCCTACGCGTTGAACATCCCGTTTGCGATCGGCGCATTTGTCTTTGGGTTTGGGGCAACGGTGGTGATTGGCTTGATTAAAGCCAGCACTCGCCTGAAAGAAGACGCCGTAATCGGCATTGTGTTTACGGGCTTTTTTGCGTTCGGGCTAGTCCTTGTCACCAAAATTCCGAGCAATGTCGACTTGTTCCACATCCTGTTTGGCAATGTCCTCGGCATCTCAAGTTCAGACATTATTCAAACCTTGATTGCGGGGGGCATCACACTCGTCATCATCCTGCTATTTCGCAAAGACCTGCTGTTATTTTGCTTTGACCCTAATCATGCTAAAGCGATCGGCATGCGGAACTGGGTTATGTACTACACCTTGCTTGGGGTGCTGGCGCTGACCATCGTGGCAGCGTTGCAAACGGTGGGCATTATTTTGGTGATTTCGATGTTGGTGACGCCGGGGTCAATTGGCTACTTGTTGAGCGATCGCTTTGACCACATCATGGTGATTGCGGTCTTGAGCAGTGTCAGTGCTGGCGTAATCGGCACTTATTTGAGCTATCACTTGGATGTCTCGACTGGGGGCAGCATTGTGGTGGTGTTGACGACGCTCTTTTTTCTCGCGATGATTGGTGCGCCCAAGTACGGCGTTTTGGCACAAGCGTGGCGAAAGCGATCGGCCTCTCTCCCAGAAGACGAGCGCCAAGTCGTGGTCGATTAGACCCATACAACGCAATCGGGAACTCATTGCGCGCCGATAGACTCTATCTTCAGAACTGATGCCGTTGAAGCCGATTTTGGCCCCGGCATTCCCAATCCTCAGGGCTGTCATCCGGTCGCGGTCAAATCCTCTCAGCGATAGGGATACAGCCTCTAGCCTGTAGTTTGAGTGCGGGCGCGATGATGCTGATTGTTAAAGGCTGCTGGATTTAATTGATGACGCGCTCTAGGGAAATCGGCTTTAACCGCCCCCAATTTTGGGAGATTGAGGGGGCTTTGGCGTCAGTCCTATCGATCTGAAAGATTGAAGCCATTGCCACCGCCACCCCAAATTGCTTTGTCTTACAATAGCTCTGATGTTTTTGGGAATCACGACGGCGGCTGTTCGCGATCGCACCGAGTTGCATTTACTTTACAGCTCAGCCCTATTGTGAGTTACCCATACCTCATAGAGCCCTCGCTCCCCTACTTAACGCAATCATCACCGGTAACTCCTGATGGCTATTCCTTCCGTACTTCAGAAGGCGCAGCAGTGGTTCTTTAAAACGCCTGAGCGTGCCCTCGACCAAGCCTACGAAGCTGCCAAAATGATCGAAGCCATTGAGAATGAGCATTTTGACGGCAATCCCATTGCGGCCGCTTATGGCAACTACGGCAAAAGTTCCATGGCTTATTTTCAGGGGGAGTTGCAAAAATATCTCAACCTGATCAACGTGCGCATGACCGAGTTTCGCGCCAGTAGTGCGGTGGTGCGGGTGTCTGATCCCAAGATTATGGAGGTTCAGGTCAACGATCGCGACAATCAAAACCTCACCCTGAATGTCATTGACAAACCGGCTCTCTTTTTTCGCAAGCTGCAATTTGTAGATGAGGTGCGATCGCGCTACAGCCGCGCTGAAGTCAATACCAACTCCACTGTGGTCATGGTGCCAGAATCAGCCACCGCGTCACCGCCACCCAACAAATCTACGCCCCTGTTACAAACTCGGCAACAAAATGGCCGCATCAACGGAGCGATCGCCCCAGTTTCTCAAAACTCGGTGACGACGGCTAAAGCTGGGCAAACCGGGCCGTCAAAATCGGCCGGCCTCTCTGATCGGGCTAGCGTGCTGCCCCGCTCAATTTTGCGCACGGTTGATCGCATCCGCCAAGATCTTGATCCCAGTGCTGAAGAGCAGGTCGTCAAGAACTTTCGGTCATCTCGCGGCCGGACGACCACCGCGATCAAGTTCCTGCTACTGCTAATTATTGTGCCGCTGTTAACCCAGCAGTTTGCCAAAAATTATGTCGTGGGCCCTATTGTTGACTACACCCGCACCCAACAAGAAGCGGATATCTTCCTCAATTTAGAAATGGAAGAAGAAGCCCTGCATGAACTTCAACAGTATGAAGAACGCCTGCGCTTTGAAGTCTTAATTGGCAAAGTTGCCCCCATTCGCGAAGCTGAGATTGAAGAACGGGTCGTCGAAAAAGCCACCGAAATTGAAGAAGCCTACCGTCAACGCAGTGCCAACTCAGTAAAAAATGTATTTTCTGACATGTTGGCGGTCGGCGCGTTCGTCATCTTGCTGACGAATCAAAAACGCGGCATTCTTATCCTCAAGGGGTTTCTGGATGAAATTGTTTATGGCCTGAGCGACAGCGCCAAAGCATTCATCATCATTCTCTTTACCGATATGTTTGTGGGCTTTCACTCACCCCACGGTTGGGAAGTTTTGATGGAGGGGTTATCGCGTCACCTAGGGTTTCCCGCTAATCGGGAGTTTATCTTCCTCTTTATTGCCACCTTCCCAGTGATTCTCGACACCGTGTTCAAATATTGGATTTTCCGCTATCTCAATCGCATCTCGCCATCAGCAGTGGCCACTTACAAAAACATGAATGAGTAGCCCCTGCAGGAGAGTGCCAAATTCTGAATTCAGCTTTAGGGGTAAGGATATTGATAGGCTTGCTGCATGTCGGTCATTTGGTAGATCAGCACGGTATCTGCCTCAGCACCGCCGCGGGTAAGGGGAACCGCTCCGATCGCATTAACTGATGCAAAATAGGGCTGAAATTCGGCTACCAGCTCATCTTGATCCGGGTGCAGACTCTTGAGCGTCAGGTACAGGGCATCTTGTCCGATCCAGGTTGCGGGTTCATGCCAGAAGGCAAAGCCCCGGGGATCTTGACTAAAGGCTGTAAGCGGCTTTTGAGCAAGCGGGTATATGGCCATATCCACGTAGCCAGACAGATAAAATTCATCAGTGAAAACAAAATCTGCCTCGGCCAACGCGGCCATGAGTTCAGGAGACTGGGTCAAGCGCGATCGCAGTTGCCCCACATTGAGCAATGTGGTCGAGCCATCCTGCTCAATCGGGACTAGCCCGCCCAACAGGGCAAAATTACTCGGCTTTTGCAGCAGCCCGACGTTCAGGTGCAACAGGGCTAACAGCACCAACGTCCCTAGAAAAATCGCAGTACCGCCCAACCAGCGACGCACTGTACGCCTTTGCCAGCCACTAGCGCGATGCGCTAACAGCAGCGTCATCCCCCAAAATCCGGGGGCTGGCCAAGCGGGATAAATGGCTTGCTTGCCGCCGAGAAGCGTGAACCCCAAAGCAATCGGTAGGGACAACCAGAGAATGAGCGCAGTGCGATCGCGAGCCACCCGCTCTCCGGCACTCATGGGCGGGTGAATGATGGTTTGAACGCGCTCCAACAGCGATTGGGCCGTGCTCCACCATAGCGGCAGGCCAATGGTGGGAAACAAGTACAAGAGCCCTAACCCCCAAGTTCCCAAGGCATCGAGAATCCGGTAAGGGTTTGGGGCGCCATCGCCCGCAAAGCGCAAAAACAAATGGAAGCGAAACGAAAACCAGTCGTTTTGCCCATTCCACCACCACAGCGGTGTCAACGTGAGTAAAAACAACAGCAGCGCCGCTAACAACCAGGGCGACCAAAAGACTCTGCGGGTGCGATCGCTCGTCAAACAAAAGCCCACTAACCCCGCCCCCAAGATAAAGCCGTGATACTTACTCAGGCACGCCAATCCTACCGTCAGCCCAATTAATGCTACCCGGTAGGTCGGTTGATAGGCCGCTTTCCTTAAAGAGGAGGTGGAAGAAAAGCGCCTCGGAATAAATTCCCAAGCGGCTAGCAATAGCGTCAGCGTCCAGAAAAAAATCAAGCTATTGTCAGGCGATGTGAGCACCCCAAACGCAATCCAAAAAATGGGGGCAATGGACCCGATCGTGATCGCGACAACCCCCGTCTTTTCATCAAATAAGTATCTGGCGGTGGTGTAGAGCAAAAGCAAACTGAGGGTGTAGAGCAGGAGTGCCCCCACGCGAATTGTCAGCGCTGAGCCCACACCCACCGGCCACCAGCCGACTCCCGTTGTCAGTGCCACCAACAGCGGATGGTCAAAATAGCTCCAGGCCAGATGGCGACTGTAGAGGTAGTAATAGGCTTCGTCAAAACCTACAGGCAAAAACGTTGTGACTAGCAGGCGCCAGAGGAAACCGCCACCTAAGCACCACCACACCGCTGGGGAAATCTGGGGTACAAAAAGTTTCATAACACCAAAGACAGAATCATCAAGGGTCGATACTGTTAGATTCAGAGAGTCCGTAGCGGGTATTTTTGAGCGATCGCGGATAAAATGTCGTCTCAGTGCCCTACATCATGACATGGCGTGACAGCCCTGTTGGGAAATGGGCCTATCGGCAGCAGGAATAGCAATACCCATGAAGGGAAGCGCAGAAATTATTTGTGTCGGCAGCGAATTATTGCTGGGCGACATTACTAATACGAATGCTCAGTTTCTTGCTCAGGAACTAGCTCAGTTGGGCATTCCCCACTATTACCAGACGGTCGTGGGCGACAATCCCTTGCGGATTCAGCGCGCCGTGGCCATTGCCTGCGATCGGGCCCGCTTACTCATCTTTACCGGAGGACTCGGCCCCACCCCCGACGATCTGACTCATGAAACCTTAGCCGACTTCTTTAGTGTCGCCTTAGCAGAGCGACCAGACGTCTGGGCTGACATTCAACAAAAATATGCCCACCGTGGCCGGGCAATCGTCCCCAGCAATCGCAAACAAGCTCTGATTCCCAATGGAGCGGCAGTGTTGCCCAACCCCGCCGGCAGTGCCCCAGGCATCATTTGGGAACCGCGCCCCGGCCTGGTGTTGATGACCTTTCCGGGGGTACCTAAGGAAATGCAGATTATGTGGCGCACGACAGCCGTGCCCTATTTGCAAACCCACGGTTGGGCGACGGCCCCGATCCACAGCCGCACTTTGAAATTTTGGGGCATTGGTGAATCAAACCTGGCGGAGCAGGTGAACCACCTGTTGGCGTTAGAAAATCCCACGGTGGCCCCCTATGCTAGTCAAGGCAGCGTCAAGCTAAGGGTTTCAGCACGGGCTGCCAGTCAGGCTGAGGCGATCGCCCTGATCCATCCCGTTGCCGAAGAAATCCTCAAGATTGCGGGTGAACATTACTACGGCGACGATGACGCCACCTTGGCGTCTGTAGTGGGCGATCAACTGCGACAGCAAGGTCAGACGTTAGCCGTTGCCGAATCTTGCACAGGCGGTGGCCTGGGCCAGATGTTAACCGCCGTTGCTGGCAGTTCAGACTATTTCATGGGCGGCGTTATTTCTTACGACAACGCTGTAAAAATTGACCTTTTAGGGGTGCATCCCGAAAGCCTGGCGGCTGAAGGGGCCGTGAGTGAGCCCGTGGCCTGCCAGATGGCGGCAGGGGTCAGGGCCCGCTTGGGCGCCGATTGGGGCATTGGCATTACCGGCGTTGCGGGACCCGGCGGCGGTACCGAAGCAAAACCGGTTGGCCTGGTCTATATTGGTCTTGCGGGACCAGACCGCAGGGTGTTTAGCCACCCCTTTCGGTTTGGTAATCTGCGGGGGCGCGACTGGATTCGACACCTGAGCTGTTGCTCCGCTTTGGACTTGTTGAGGCGCTCGCTGTCAACGAGTTAACATTTGCTTAAGGTTGATCATTTGGGAAGATCAGTTATCATCGTTACAGGATGCTTCTAGTGCTAGTCCGCTAACTCGGTTGTATTTCCTACTGTTTAGTTAGTCAAGGTTAAGTTCTTGTTGAGCATCTAAAACTGAGACGGAGAGCGCCTTCATGGATATTGAAAAGGTTGTGGAAAAGCTAAAAGAGTGGTTAAACCAGCTAGCCGATGCTCTTTTTGGCCCCCAAGTCCAGCCTGAGTCCGAGCCGATTCCTGTTCCTGTTGATGACCGCCACGTTCGTTAAGGCGTGACTCAATCTGATCTGAAAGTCTTAGTGCTTCACGGGCCTAACTTAAACATGTTAGGCAAGCGTGAGCCGGGCATCTATGGCCTGCAGACTTTGACAGATATTAATAATTTGCTGAAGAAAGTGGCCGCAGAGTTGGCGGTTGAAGTTTCTTCGGAGCAATCGAATCATGAAGGCGTCTTGGTAGATTTTATCCAGGACGCCTTTGGTGTTTTTGATGGATTGTTAATTAATCCTGCTGCGTATACTCATACAAGCGTGGCGCTCAGAGATGCAATCGCGGCGGTTGCCATTCCTACGGTTGAAGTCCATCTCAGCAACATTCACAAGCGGGAAACTTTTCGCCACCATTCGTACATTGCGCCGGTGGCGATCGGACAAATTTCGGGCTTTGGAGCTGACAGTTATCGTCTCGGCCTGCAGGCACTCGTAACGCACTTGCGGGCAGCTTCATCTGATCAGTGTGAGCAGTGAGCGGCAAACCCGAATCACTTTGGCGCTAGCGGTGCTAAAGCGTGACAAAGCGATCGCTAGCTGCGACTAAAGCGCTAACGATGCCAGGCTCTGTTGCTGAATGCCCCGCCTTTGGCACCACAATGAATTCCGCTTCAGGCCAGGCTTGATGCAATTCCCAAGCGGTTTTCATCGGACACACGACGTCATAACGTCCCTGCACAATCACACCTGGGATGGACCGTAACCGCTCAGCTTGGGTAATGAGTTGGTTAGGCGTTTCAAAAAAGCCTTGGTTTATAAAGTAGTGACATTCGATGCGGGCAAAGGCCGTGGCAAACGCTTCCTCGCCAAACTTGTCCATTAATGCCTGATCTGGAACTAGCTTGCTGGTGCTGGCTTCCCAAATTGACCAGGCCCGAGCGGCGGCAAGCTGAATTTGAGGATCAGGGTGAGTGAGTCTGCGATAGTAGGCTGACAATAAATCGTGCCGTTCTTCTGGCGCAATTGGCGCGAGGTATGTCTCCCAAGCATCAGGAAATAAATAGCTCGCCCCCGCTTGATAGAACCATTGAATTTCTTCAGGACGAAGGGTAAAGATACCTCGTAAAATCAGCCCTTTGCAACGATCGGGGTGGGTTTGTGCATAGGCTAACGCCAAAGTGCTGCCCCAACTTCCACCAAATACAACCCACGAATCAACACCCAGGTGTTCGCGAATCTTTTCAATATCGGCCACAAGATGCCAGGTGGTATTTTCTGCTAAGTCGGCGTGGGGCTCGCTACGACCACAGCCGCGCTGATCAAACAGAATGATTCGCCACTGATGGGGATCAAAAAACTGACGATAAAGCGGTACGGTGCCGCCGCCCGGACCACCATGCAAAAAGACAACCGGTTTTCCTGCTGGATTACCTGACGCTTCAATATACAGGGTGTGGCGCTCAGAAACTGGCAGGAATTCTGTGTAATGAGGCTCTAGAGGTGGATACAACCCACGCAATTCAGACGAAGTCAAAGCTTAAACCTAGCTAACATCCTTGCCTGAAAATTATAGTGATTGTGACCACGCTGGGCACAACCTCTGAGGCTGCGAAGCCGGTTGCGCTCTTATTGCCTGCGTTTTGCTTTCAAAAGGTTGAGTCTGATAGTCAGCGTGAGAGAATGGCCTAAACGAAAGTCAAACGGACTCAGTCTGCAGTTGCGAATTTTCGGCACCGCGATCGCTTTGATTTTCTAGGCCTGCGACTTTACCACGATCCACTTGCCTGTGACCGGATCGCGATAGGCATTAAATGGATTTTTTTTCAAAGGTCTGCGACAGGAGTTTGACATCTCTCAATATTCGATCTCTATTTTCAAATGATATGCAAATGTTTGGCGATCTCCCGTGACAATGCCTTATGGACCGTGTGATCATACTGGCGAGAATATGTGATCTAACTCACGACTCTATCGTCAGTCCCGTAGATTGCTGGCTTCATGTTGATTAGAGGCTCATTGAATAGCCACCGAAGGGAGCGGCTTGAAAATAAAGTACCCGGACAAGACTGTGGCCGGGTGGATGGGTCGCAGGGGCGGTGGGATGTTATTTAAGCGCAACTCCCTAAAGGCCTCTAAGAGGCCATCATCCGCACATCGCTGAAGGCAGCATTTAGTCATCAAAGTCTGGTTGCCAACTGACTCAATCTGTTTTCAGCGGCTACGGATTGGCGAGCTTTGTCAGCAGCAGTTGGGGGATAAGACTTAGAAAATCAGCAATGGCGGCTGTCATTGTCAGGACTGACGCAGTTGAAGCCGATTTTGGCCCCTGGATCTCCAAACCTGGGGAAATCGACTTCAACATCCTCCAGGTTTGGGGGACTGAGGGGACTTTGCGTAATTCCTAAATGTCTGGTTTCAGCTCGGGGCTGCCATTTCAAATAAGGTGAGGATATCCCTCTGGGATACATTTTGCAGGCATCAAGTACACTAGAATTCAGTAAATGATGCCTGCCATCTATAAGGAGGCGATTAGATATATGGGCTCTTCTTTTGTTGGAATGTTTGCTCAGGCGTTTGCAACATTCTTAAACATCTATTTCGTACTGCTGATTATTCGCATTTTGCTGAGTTGGTTTCCCAATGTTGATTGGATGAGCCAGCCCTTTGCGACTGTGAGTCAGTTGACGGATCCTTATCTCAATCTTTTCCGTTCGATAATTCCCCCACTGGGCGGCATTGATTTTTCACCGATTTTGGGCTTTTTGGTGCTCCAAGTCGTCTCTCAAGGGGTCAATCAAGTCGCTGCCACGATGGCCTATTCTGCTTTTTAGAGGCCGTTCACTCAACCTGAGAAGGGCGGTGCTTAGTCTTGTGATGGCTGGTCAGGTCAATTTATCTGGCCAGCTGTTTTGTCGTCGTTTTTTTTGATTGAATACTGTGAACACTGCGATCGCTGATGCCTCTAGTTACGATTGGTCAGCTCTGCTGCAGCAAATTATTGATAAACAATCCTTGGCGACGCCTCAAGCCGAAGCCTTGATGCGAGGTTGGCTGCAGGAGGAGATTTCCCCCACGTTATCGGGAGCCTTTTTGGCCGCTATTCAAGCTAAGGGGGTGTCGGCTGATGAACTCGCAGGAATGGCCCGAGTATTGCAGGCGCAATCGTTAGGCGGTGCGGCTGCAGATGCTGATCTGCCGACCCCTCGGATTGATACCTGCGGTACTGGCGGTGATGGTTCCCATACGTTCAATATTTCCACCACCGTAGCGTTTGTGGCAGCAGCAGCGGGAGTTGCCGTCGCGAAACATGGCAATCGTTCTGCCTCTAGCAAGGTTGGGTCTGCTGATGTGTTAGAGGCCCTCGGTGTGGATCTGAGTGTGCCACCCGAGCAGGCAAAAGCGGCGCTTAAAGAGGTGGGCATTACGTTTCTATTTGCTCGCGGCTGGCATCCGGCCATGAAGGCTGTAGCCCCCTTGCGTAGTACCTTGAAGGTGCGAACGGTATTCAACCTGTTGGGCCCGTTGGTCAACCCTCTACGACCGACGGGGCAAGTCATTGGTGTTTTTGACCCGTCAGTTTTGACGCCGATGGCAGCTGCCTTAAACCAGCTTGAATTACCGCTCGCGATCGTGCTGCATGGCCGTGAACGCCTAGATGAGGCCGGGCTTGGTGACAGAACTGACCTAGCCCTGTTGGAAAATGGAGTGGTCACAGACAAGGTCTTGAATCCTCGTGACTTTGGCTTGATCGAGGCCGATAAGTCGGCGCTGCGAGGCGGCGAATTGGATGAGAACGCCACCATCATGCGGGAGCTTTTGCAAGGTCAGGGGACCCAGGCTCAGCAGGATGTTGTGGCCCTAAATGCGGCGCTGGCGCTCAAGGTGGCAGGCCTTACCAAGGGCGATAGTTTTGAGGCAGAGGTTGCTCACGGTATCGAGCAGGCGCGATCGCTACTCCAAAGCGGCACCGCCTGGGACAAGCTGGAGTCGCTAGTTGCCTTTTTCAAATCGTAGTCAATGCTCCGAAACTCACCAGAATGATGCAGAATAAAGCCTAGTTATTTTGGGGCTGCTGGTGCGCTATGTTGAGCAACGTTTGGCAAACTGTTACCCTCAACCGTCTGATGTTGTCACAGTGGCGTGAGGTCAGTTGGCTGCATCAGTTACTGGGCTTTGCCCGGGCATGGCGGCAAGGAAGTTTTTTGCTGCGGTGGGGAGATGAGATTGCCCTAGCCGTCGTGGCTAGTTTGTTTGCCCTAGCGCCCTATGTACCGACATCATTGATCGGCTTACTGATGCTTGCCTGCAGTGCCTGGTGGCTGCTGCTAACGCTGACCGACCAGGCTGGTGAAGGGTTGACGCCCATTCACCTGGTCGTGATGGTCTATTGGGGAGTGATGGTGCTCGCAACCGCCCTTTCTCCGGTACGGGGGGCGGCGATCGCGGGTCTGATTAAGCTCACCCTCAATATTCTGTTATTTCTCCTCATGGCGCGAGGGCTGCGACATCCTCGCTTGCGAACCACCTTAATTACGGTGTATCTCCTCACCACCTTAGTCGTATCCGTTTTTGGACTACGCCAGTGGTTCTTTGGGGCTGAGGCGTTGGCAACCTGGGTTGACCCGACGTCGAACCTAGTGGGTACCACGCGGGTCTATAGTTACTTGGGCAATCCTAATCTCTTGGCCGGTTATCTGATTCCAGCCGTCATGTTTAGCGGGGTCGCCATCTTTGCCTGGCCTCGGTGGACGCCGAAACTGTTGGCCGCAGTGTCCTTGTCAGTCAGCACGGCCTGTTTAGTATTGACGTTTAGCCGTGGCGGCTGGCTGGGCTTTGTCGCAGCGGGTTTTGCCTTACTGGTGCTACTGGTGCAATTTTGGAGTATTCGCTTCAATCATTTTTGGCGACGCTGGGCAATTCCTGTATTGCTGGGCGGCTCAGCCGCGTTCTTGTGCCTGGCCATCGCCACATTAGACCCTTTACGCGATCGCGTTATGAGCATTTTTGCCGGCCGCAGCGATAGCAGTAACAACTTTCGGATCAACGTGTGGATGGCCGTGATCGATATGATTAAGGCCCGCCCTATTTTAGGCATTGGTCCTGGTAATGATGCCTTCAACCAGGTCTATCCACTATTCCAGCGCCCTCGATATACGGCCCTGAGTGCTTATTCGGTGCTTCTCGAAATTGCCGTAGAAGGCGGCCTTATTGGGTTAGCTGTTTTCTGTTGGCTCTTAACCATTACGTTTGGTCAGGGGTGGCGTCATCTACAGCGCCTGCGTGAAGTGCAGTCGGTGCAGGCTTACTGGTTAATTGCGGCGATCGCCACCATGATCGGCATGCTGGTACATGGGCTCGTCGATACCATTTGGTTTCGTCCTCAGGTCAGTACGCTTTGGTGGCTGATGTTAGCGATCGTTGCCAGCTACTATCAAAATCATCAGCAACTGTTTGACCGCAATCAGCTAACTTCGTAACCGATTTGCGGTAATCAACGCCCCCATTTGGGTGACTGACAGTTTGCCGTATCTTAAGCCAGTTGCACGCTACGACAGAAATGTGAATAACCCTAATGTCAAGGCCCAATTCCGCCAGTACGGGCCGCATATCCGCCAATTTATGCAGAAAGCCAGCTAAGATTTCTTGGTGGAGCCAAGGCCTTTGAGCTTGATGGGCCGCTTGTTGCCAGTCGCAGGGGAGCGGCTCAGAGACTAAAAATTGCCAGTGGGCCAACAGACATAGCAGAATGCGGAGATTGGAGTTCGGAGTTCGGAGTTCGGAGTTCGCAATAAGAATACTGACTGTGTGTGGCTTTCAGCAATTACAACTATCCTGACCTGATTGCAGATCGCTATAGCGTCTCCTGTTGGGAGCCGCCGGACAGATGAATACCGATGACTCTCTATTAGCGCAAGGACTGCACAGTTGGTGCAATGCCGTTCAGTTCAAACGCTTCGAGTAGTGCCATCCATTCTAGCGATTGAGTGTCTGCTAACGCTGCCACCACATATAGTCAAATGCTCTCATCTAAATAGGGCTTACTGAAAAAGTCAGATTCGTTGATATTCAGTCATTTCAGCCAACAAATGACAGATGAAGTGCAAGGTTTGTTGACGAGAGAATGGGACTTTCAGCGAATTTGCCTTGCACATAAATGCCACTCAGAACGGCTATGTCTCTTGTGTATTGGGGATTTTAGACTTTTTCAGCAGCCTCTA
>JBCDAJ010000043.1:0-43105 GCA_039185935.1 Cyanobacteria bacterium P01_F01_bin.56
CAGAACTATGCTCCTTCTCAGGCACTCAGGCACTAGTGGGGCTGCAGTCTTAACTGTCAGAACACAGCAGCACCCTAGCAGGGCTGAACAAGTTTCTTCCGTCATTCACGCAGCACTTTGTGCTGAGTTAGTTGCTCCTTAAGAAGGAGAGGTGCCGCAGGCGGTGAGGTCGCACAAGATGTCAAAACTCCACTTCTGAATCTGGATAAGGTTTAACATCTTGATTGAAGCCGGGGCTAGAAACCAAGCCAAGTAAAAAAGTCTTGGCGCGTGATCACCTCTAGCAACAAAAGGGCCATAAAACCAATCATGGCAAAGCGTCCATTAATGCGCTCAGCATAAGCATTCCAGCCAAACGTCGGTAGCGCCTCTGGGGCGGCTATTTCGGCTCCTGGGTCGGAGGCGTCTGAGGCCACCTCGGAAGTAGCGGCGGCGGTCGATTGGGTGTCCTGAGAGTCAGAAGTCATCGGGGTTGGCTGGTAAGTGGTTGTGGATGATGCTTGTTACCTTAGCCCAAGAGGACGTCTTGGGAAAGCGGTTTTTGCGCAGCGAGATGGGTAGAGCCTGCGGGCAAGGGCTCTGAAGAGCGTGACTGGAGGGGCGGCAGGTGAGGAGACAGCGCCGCCGCACAGATGCCCGCTTTATGGGCAGCCATGACCCCGATGGCTTCCAAGTAGGAACGCACCCGGATCGCACGAATGCCAACTTTTTCGGGTGTGACGGTCAACGTCGTTGAGTTTTCTTCTACGGCAATCAGTTGGGCTGAGGTGCCGCTGAAGTTGAGCAAGCCGCTGCCGCCAAAAGCGGTCGCTGGGGCAATCACAGCATCAACCTGGTCTCGGCTCAAGACCTCGGGCAGGCGATCGCCCGGCTCGACAAACTGCGGCGCCCGGCTCAACCCTGCCAGCACACAGGGCAAAAAGGTGTGACCGAGTTCCTCTGCCGCTGACTTAGGCGACAGCGTGGGCTCTAACGGCAGCGGGCTCAAGGCCGGGGCGTGGGCACAGGGCCGGTGTAAGTGCCGCACCAGCAGGTGACTAATCACGGCTTCGGCCCCCGCGAGGGGATCAACGCCCTGACCCTGGCGATAGTTCTGTAGCGCTGTCGAGTCTTCATCAGGAAAACGGACAACCACCGCGATCGCCTCAGCCCCCCATTGCACCAACTGCTCTGCCGCCCGAAGCAACGTGCCTGGATTGGCAATGGTGCCCCAGGTCGCCCCCGAAGCTGCTGTCTGCAGCGTGACCCCAACCGGGGCGTCGGTCACGGCATAGTCTGTCATCGAGAGCCCCAATGTCGCGCGCGCTGCGTCCGCTGCCTGTAGATGTCGCCAGCGGAGAGCAGCCTCAATCTCAGCGTCGAGTAAGAGGCCGATGCGATTGCGATGTACTGGCCGCAGCCCCCAATGGCCAGCGGCGAACTGGTCTAAGCCGTACCCTTCGACATATAACGTATTGGGCAAGGGCCAGTAGAGTTGTGCCCCATTCAACACGTTGGGGTGGGTAATCACGGTGTCAGCCACTTGCGCGATCGCTCGGGCGACTGGCAAGGCATCGCCAGCGTAGCCGCCGATCGCCGCCCCGACCCCCGTCGGCACGATCAATACAGCCGTATAAGGCCGTTGAAACATGGCTTATGGTTCCGTCACGACGGCTTCAACCTTCGCCGTCTGCTGCTTTTCATCGACTTCGGCGATCGCCCACCGCAACGGTTCGCCACGCTTTTTCAGTTCGGCCTCGACCTTTTGTGGCAGCGCCGCCGGATTTGCGGTCAGGTCAATCTCAGCAGCGATAAAGTGAGTGGTCATCAAGGTTCTCCCAAAAGGCAATTTTCAAACGGTCATCGACGATTTTCCGAGGCGACTTAGCCTGGGCGATCGCTACAGCCAGCATAGTCTCTAAGACGGTTGACCAAACTGCTTTTGATAAACAACGTCTTCTTGTTCCGTTTCTAGCGTAATGTCAGCCCGTGGAAAGGCCACGCACAGCAGGGCATATCCTTCGGCTTGCAAATCTATCCCGACTCCCATGCCATCGGTTTGGTCAACAGTACCGGCCGTAATCAGGGCCGCACAGGTAGTGCAAACACCCGCACTGCAAGAAAATGGCAGGTCTAACCCCGCTTCGTTGGCCACAGTCAGAATGGTTTCATCTTCTGGCACCTGGAGGCTGGTGACAGTGCCTTGGTGCTTGATTTCAACAGTGTACGTATTGGCCATTGACGATTATCTAAAGACGGTCATACCGGTGCAACGACAATTATCGATGCCCTTCACGGTTGAAGACCATACCACTCGGTCGCGGCGGGCGGTCTAAGGGATCGGCTTGAAAATAAAGTACCCGGACAAGACTGTGGCAGGGTGGATGGGTAGCAGGGTCGGTGGGATATTATTTAAGGAGATTTACAGGAAAGAATTTACCGCTTGTAGGGTGTCATTAGCAAAGCGTAATGCACCGCCGAATGGGTATGTTCATTGACAGAAATCTCCTAAGCGCAACTCCCTAAGCGCTCAACCGATGGCTAGTTTTAGCCGTCGGTATCAGTCGCTGGAAAAACATCGTCAAACTCAGCCAGCAAGTCGTCGATTTCCTCTAACGCTTGGTTAACATCAATCCGCAACATACCGATGTCAGGTTGCTCTAGTAGCTTTACCAGGGCTGACCGTTTGCTGCGAATCAGCTCTACCCGGTCTCGAATCGCTTGCTTGTTCATGCTATTTCAACACTCTCCAGTTAATAAGCATAGGCAACTTTGGGGCTAGAGGGAACCGCTCACCCAGGGTGGTGCCTATTCCCTTAGCAGCAGCCCCGCCGTCTGACGACAAAACTCATCGGATTTAGCCCAGCAACTTAAGCTGGCGAGTGCTGACAGCCGGCGCTGCGAAACTACTCTGCCGGAATCGCAAAGGGCGTTTCAATCGGGGCCAGCTCTCCCCTGGCGACAAGAGCTTGATGAATAATCGCGATCAGCTCGGCGCGGGTCGCCGGTTGCTGAGACTCTAACTGTTGCGGATCAGGATGATTAACAACCAGCCCTTGGGCTGCTGCCGCTGCCACTTTTGGGCGGGCCCAGGCCGGCAAATTTTGGATATTTTGAAATTGGCCGATGGTGCCCTCGACATCACTTGGGGGCGGCAACTCCAAGCCCGTCGACATCGTGACAAAAACCTGATAGCGCGGAACCAGTTCATCGGGTCTAAATACCCCTTCTGGAAAGCCTGTCATGTATCCTGCCTCGACGACTTGTTTGATGTCCTTAGCAGCCCAAAAGTCGCCCGGCACATCCGTAAAGGTTAGCGATCGCTTCGGCGGCACCGCGCCCACAAAAGATTTATTGAGCAAAGCCGCCAACTCGGCCCGAGTGAGTTCCTTATCCGGTTGCAACTGGCCGCTAGGGAGGTCGGGCAATAACCCCGCCTCAAATAGGCTGGCGATGTAGGGATAGGCCCAATAGTCCTCAGACACATCAGCAATACTTAACTCTGGCAAAGGTTCAGGAACGACGGCTGAATCGTCAGTTGGAGCAGGGGCAGCCCCATCGGGCAAGGCCTCGGCTGGAGTCGGTGTCGCATCAGCGGTCACCCCGTCTGTCGCCGTCGTTTGAGACCCCACTGCCCCTGAGCGATCGCCACCAGTCGTATCAGAGGGCGTCCCAGAGGTGCGATCACGGCGGCTGAAGGGGGAGTCGCTGCCGTTGCCATTGAGCGAGTGAGCTGACGCATCGGTATCGGCCTCCGCACTGACATTACCGTCGCCACCGGCAAATAATCCGCTAAATAGGCTCCGATTCTCGCCACCTTGGGATGAGTCACCATCGCCACCCGTCCCTAAAGCACTCTGGGCGTCATCGGTGACGACCGCATCAGCCGTTAGCTGAGGTAGATTGAACACTGGCCCAAACAATTGTTGACCGCGGGTCCAGCCCCACCAGAGAATGGCGCCCACTGACAACAGCGCAATCGTTATCGCGATCGCTTCGTCGTTGTCTCGCCGTTGGCCTGCAGGTGATTGATCGTTAGGGTCAGGAGGGGGCAGATTAACCATGATGTTTTCGCTGGAGCATTAACAGTAGGCTTTTATAGGGTCATCCTACTGCCAATGGGGCATTCCTCAACCCCATGGATGTTTAAAAACAGATTTATTTTTCCCGATAGTCAATTGGTCAGTCGATGCCCTGATTTATCAAGGGGGGAAGTCTTAGGGACTATGACTCTGACTGAGGTGGGACAAACACGACTTTAGGTAGCAGGCGAGTCTCGTCAGTGTCAGGGACAAACGCCCAAGCCGTCATGCCTAAAAAGGTCTGCTCTGGGCCGTAGACCTGATAGTACGGGCACTGCAAGTCGACACTGCGAAATTTGTAGGGAATCTTTTGTCCCTGCTGCCAACGTCTGGCCCCCTCAGCCGTCAGCTCAATGCGGGGATGGTGTTGTAGAGCGATCTCTGGCGGCATGGGCTGGTATGTGCCGGCTTGCAGCTGTGATGCGAGCGCTTCTAGGGAGATGCTGCTATCAAGGGTGAAACCACTGCTTTTGATGCGCTCCAGCGCTGCCAGGGTGCCGCCGACCCCTAATTGTTCGCCCCAGTCTCTGGCGATTGAGCGAATGTAGGTGCCTGCCCCACAGGTGATATCGACCGTCAACTCGGGAAACTCCCCTGGCTGCCAAGCGATCGGCGCTACATGATAAATCGTGACCGTCCGCTTGGGGACGTCAAACGTTTGGCCTTGACGCGCCAAATCATAGAGCCGCTTGCCCTGCACCTGTATGGCGCTGTAGCGCGGTGGGGTCTGCTCAATCTTGCCAACAAAAGCGTTAAGTCGCGCGATCGCCTCAGATGCCGCCAAGGCTGCCGCGCCACCAGCCTGGAGTACCTCGCCCTCTAAATCATCGGTTGTGGTAGACAAGCCAAAGCGAATAACGGCCCGGTAGGCTTTATCTGACGGTAAAAATTGCAGCAGTCGGGTGGCTCGTCCCAAGGCCATGGGCAAGACCCCAGATGCCGCTGGGTCTAACGTGCCGCCATGTCCAACTTTCTTTTGCTGGAGCAGTCGCCGCACCTTGGCCACACAATCATGAGAGGTCCAATTTAACGGCTTGTAGAGATTAAGAAATCCGGCTAACACAGCGACAGAACACTAAAGAGCAGCAGCATCCGATAAATCAGTTTGGTCAATTAGGCTGGTTTAGCATTCCCCATTTTTAGCCTTGGGGAGAGAAATGACCTTGGATAAAGAATAGGTTAACAACCAGAACTCTTTATGGGGTACCTACATCATTAACAAGAATGGCTGCAGTTTAGGGTGAGTGAACTGGGGGCGGCCATTAATTAAAGCCAGATTCTTGGCCCCGCGCTGATTTCGGCCCCGACTGATGCGGGCGCGCCAAGGCAGACTCTACAAGGCTTTTAGCATTAACTGATAATGCGCCCTGGGCCCAGCCGACGCAGCGCCGTCGCACAGTTGACCTATTCACTTTTATCGTGAGGAAAGGGCTCTGGGTGCGATTCGTGCTCTACTTCAAAAACGTGACCATACAAACTAGAGAGAATCTGTTTGCCTTCTTGAGTGAGCTTGAGATACGTAATCGCATCTTTAATAAAGGGATACACCGTTTTCCAATAAAAGCGAGGATAGTTACGGCGCAAATCTTCAGGATGACGATAGCCCAACTGTTGATTAACCCCAGTTTCTTCAAATTCGTAAAACAAGGCTGGAATTTTATGCAGATAGCGAGGGTCTGATAGCTGACCGATCAAATCAGCGGCCCGCACTAAGCCGGGAAAGTTGAGCGTGTCTTGATGGTCACTATCTAAAGGCACGGGAAATCGCGTCAGCTCAATGTTGCGCTTGATAATTTCGGCATTGATGAGGCCATGACCACCAAAGCGTTCTTGCACAAACAATTTGCCGCGATCGACATGGTAAGGCGTCAAGCTGGCATCAGTGTATCCCTCTTTAAACTGCACCGTTTCATCTTGTTTGCCGGTGGCATAGATTCTGAGGGAAATAACATCGTGGCGACAGACCCCCTTGACATAACCAATGTCATGACACACTAGCGAAATCGTAAAGTGTAGCCAGTCTTCGCACGATACCCGCCCTTCTCGAATGTGTTTGCCCCGCAAGATTTGCTGACCCACCAAGGTCACAAACATCGCGTGTTCTACGTCGTGATACAGGGCGTTGCTGTTGGCAATCGTTTCGACTCCCATATTGCCAACCCAGGCGATGATGTCAGCATAGTCAGGCTTAAGTCCGCCGTAGGTCTGAGTGTAGTTAGACCGCAGCTGAGAGACAAAAGCATTGCCGAGAATTTTGTTGGGGTTAATCATTCGCTTGCAGAGGCGGAGGGAGAAAGATTTTACGCCGACTTTAGAACTGTTCTATCCAATCTGACTGGGGCATAACGCAATTATCAGGACTTTTACACCCGATTCAACTTTCAATTGTACTGAGTTTGACAGCTTGCCCAATCTTACAAGCACTAGAGCATGCCCCTTCAGGTTTAGAGTAGCTGGCTGAGGGGCCAGCGGTGAGCGTGTTTAGACCGGTCTCGATTTAACCGTTTCATATCGATAGTCAGGGACAGTTAGGGATCGACTTGAAAATAAAGTACCCGGATAAGACTGTGGCAGCGTGGATGGGTAGCAGGGTAGGTGGGATGTTATTTAAGCGCGACTCCCTTACATTTGCGTGGCCAGTCAGGAGGTCGTCCCCCTGCTCGCACACAATTCTATTCGCCTTACGGTCCTGAGGCGCGGTTCAGTCGCACACATCAAACGCATGAGTGGGCGACCAAGCCCATTTGACCGTACTCCGTGAGCCGGAAAGCCCTCATTTAGTTATCCATGTTGAAACGACCGGAGCCTCCGGGGCAGATAGGGCGCTGACTCAGTTCATTCAGCCGCAGTCGCCGCCGATTGTGGCCCTTGAGTTCTCCATACTGGGGCCGGTTGCCACCGCCTCCAGATTGATCGAGATTGAAGGGATTGGTAAGGATAAACCACGTCTAAGTTGAAAACTGGAGTTTTGCTTGCTTGGGAAAACCTCACCTAACCTCTCCTTGCCAAGGAGAGGAACCAGAGTGTAACTGAGCCTCTCCTTGCCAAGGAGAGGTGCCGCAGGCGGTGAGGTTACACCAGATGTCAAAACTCCCCTTCTGAATCTGGATGAGGTTTATCTCTCAGAATTAGGGGGATTAAATCTCAGAATTGAGGGGATTAAAAGAGATCTCTGTGTAAGTCTGATCAAGGAAACATTGGAGCCGGTGCTTGCCTTGGGAAAACGTTGGCAGAGAGTTTACAAACCGCAGTAATCAAGATAGATGTTAGTGGGATGATCTACTTTAGGGAGTGATCGATATACTATCCCCAGCGTTATGTTCTGACTCTTATAACCAGATATAGAGTCGAGTGGGTTAAGTTTTGCACCAGTTACGCTAAAGATCAATTGCCTTTGCCGCAAACCTTATGAGCAACTATCGCAACCCACCCCCCAATCAGCCTCGGGGTTCAAGGTCTCAACCTCCTTACCCGGAGTTTGGAAAAAATCCCCCTCGGCCGAAGCGTGATCAGCGACCACGGCCGCAGGCTGGGCAGCCTGCCTCAGCTGGGGCAGCGCGACCAGTGCCGCCCGCATCGACGCGCTACGTGCCACCAGCCTCTAGGAGGGCCGCAGCGATTGCTCCTGTCGATTCGGAGCCCGTTATCGCGGCAGATAGTCAGAGCCCTCGGTTTAATCGCTGGCTGATTGGGGCTTTTTTGCTGGTCATTGGTTTGGGTGGGGTAGCTGGAGCCTCGGCAGTGAGTCTCATGAGCATTCCCAATTTGCCTAACTGCCGGGCCGTGTCTTGGCGGTTTGCGTCGGCGGCGACGCGGCTGCAATGTGCTGAGGCCTATGCTGATCAGGGTACGGTTGAGAGTTTGTTGGCAGCGATCGCTCTGGTAGAGGCTTTGCCTGACGATCACCCCCTACGTGGAGAGATTAATGACCGAGTAGAACTCTGGGCGGATGAAATTTTGCATATCGCGGATCAAACCTTTAATCAGGGAGAACTTGAATCCGCTATCGATATGGCTCAAAATATTCCAGACAATACTGCGGCAGCGGCGTTAGTCAGCGATCGCGTTGCCAGTTGGCGAGCGATTTGGGAACAAGCAGAATCAATCTTTCAAAAGGCCGAAAATCAGCTGCGGGCGTCGAACTTTCGCGAAGCATTTTCGGCGGCGATTCAGTTGCGAACGGTGGATAACGAATACTGGGCCAACGAGCGCTACGACGAGCTCACCAGCCTGATCAGTCGCACCCGTGAAGAAGTGAACATTTTGGCCAATGCGGAGCGCATTGCTAGCAGTGGCGCCCTTGACGATATCGTCACTGCCCTAGAGCAGGTGGCGGCGATTCCCGAGGAGAGCTATCTCTACAGTGATGCTCAGGCTGTCTTAAAGTCGCTGAGCCGGGACCTACTAGCACTCGCTGAAGAGGCGCTCGCCAATCAAAACAGTGCCGAAGCCCTAAGAATTTTGGCTGAAATTCCGGATTCGGTGGATTTGGGGCAGGAAGTGGCCGACTTTAGAACGCTGGCGGACGCTTATGAACTCACTTGGTCGGCCACAACCACCGGCTATGAAGCGGCCATTGTGCGCCTGCAGAGCATCACCAGCGATCGCCCGTTGTATGAAAAAGCGCGTGAACTGCGACGCCAGTGGCAAGCAGAATTAGAGGGCATCGCTCAGCTTAACTGGGCCCAGCAAATTGCTCGACCTGGTACGGTCGCAAGCCTGCGGGCGGCCATTGCCGAGGCTACCACCATTGGCCCCAGCAACCCCTTTTGGGAGGAAACCCAAGACCAGATTGATGACTGGCGACGCGATATTGCCTTGATCGAAGACCAACCGTATATCGATCAGGCCAAACTTATTGCCGTGGCGGGCGATCGCGCGAGCCTGCAAGCCGCGATCACGGCAGTGCAACAGATTCCTGGCAGCAGCGCCCTTTATGATGAAGCGCAAGACCTAGCGGCTGATTGGCGCTGGCAGCTTCAACGGATGGACAATCAGCCCCTTTTGACTGAGGCTCGGCAGCTTGCTAGGGCGGGCCGCTTAGACCAGGCCATTAGTGTGGCTTCTCGCATTCCCCCCAATCAAGCTGTCTATGATGATGCCCAAGCCGCGATCGCTGACTGGCAGTCACAGCAAGCTAGTCGCTATTCCTATCAGCAAGCCCTCTTAGTCGCCGAAACAGGAACCGTGAACGCCTTAATTCGCGCGATTAAGCTTGCTCAGGGAGTGCCCAATAGCAGCCCTGACTGGAGCTTTGCCCAACAGGCGGTCAATGAGTGGAGTTGGGATGTACTCGGCGTTGCCGAATCTACTGCTAATAGCAATCCGACTGAAGCGGTCAATATTGCCCAACAAATCCCTCCGGGTACAGCAGCTTATCCGGCAGCACAACAGCGCCTGCAAGAATGGCAAACCCCCCTCATCGAAACGTCTACACTCGATGCCGTTGACCAGTAGGGCATTTGCCTGACAGGCTGTGGTTGCCTTTTCCGGATATTGGCCCAGTTGCTTCGGCTTATTTAGCAGAATGCAGAATTCTGAATCCCCTTCGGGAAGGGCAGAGCCCTACGGAGTTTGGCATAAGGACACTTGCTGTGTGGGGCTTTCAGCAATTAGGGAGTCGCGCTTAAATAACACCCATCTACCCTCCTACCCATCCACCCTGCCCCAATCTTGTCCAGGTACTTTATTTTCAAGCTAATCCCTGACAACTGTCCTGAGCTGATTGCGGATCGCTGCCAAAGTCTGCCAAAGGGAAGGCTGAACTTTGGATATGCCCGACTCTGCTGTGCCGCTCAGCCCGCCTTTTATTAACTCTCTTGCCAGATAAATTTGCCCTCGCGCCAGAGCGCAACCAAAATACCAATCGCATACTTAGTAATCGTTTCCCCAAATAAGAGAGCCACGATCTCCGCTGTTGAGAGGACGCCCGCAAAGGCAATTAAGGTGAACAGCAGCGTATCTAAGGGAATCGAAACCGCATTGCTGCCCGCGACGCGGATTAACCAGGGATATCGCAATAGCTTTTGATAGATCTCTGTGTCGGCGGTTTCTGCCAAGACGATCGCCAAAAAGCTGGCGGCAATAATGCGTATCGGCACGGCCAAGAAGGCACTCATCAGCACGTTGGCCAAAGCGGCGATCGCGATCGTGCCATAGACCCACTGGCGTCCTGCCCCGTGCAGTTTGTCTCGCTGGGTAAACGTTACGCCAAAGATAAATGTGCCTACCGCCACCTGACCAAAGACCGGAAAGGGAATGAACCAGGTCGCTGTATAGTTGGCGCCCAAAGTCGCCAAGATGTAGATGATGGCATGAATTACATATTTCTTCGGCATCGACCCTGCACTCACTCGGTCCAAGCAGCTTTGCTATTCTAGGCCCTATCGCTCAGCTCGGTGCCCACGTAGCGACTCTGTATGCAATTCTAAATTTTGGTGATGCGGAGAACTCACGCCAGGTCAAATTTCGCCTTGATTGCGTCGACGATCGCTGGAGGGAAGATCGCTGGAGGAATATCACTAAAGAGATTTACAGGAAAGAATTTACCGCTTGTAGGGTGTCATTAGCGAAGCGTAATGCACCGCCGAATGGGTATGTTCATTGACTGAGCCTCGCATGCAGCAATCTCCCCCAGCAATCTAGTTTCGTATTTGTCAAGACCGTTCCTTGAGGTAGCGATAGTAGCCTCCGGTTACGGATAAAAACTTTGTTGGGGTAGCCCCATTTGTTCGTCGAGGCCGTGCATCAGGTTAAAGCACTGAACGGCTTGGCCAGCCTGCCCCTTCATGAGATTGTCGATCGCTGACATGACAATCACCCGGCCCGTGCGAGCATCCACTTCAACGCTGAGATAACAGCGGTTAGTGCCCCAAGCCCACTTAGTCTGCGGATAAACGCCCGTTGGCAGAACGGTAATCCAGGGCGATCGCCGATAAAAAGTGCTGTAGATCGTGTGCAAATCTTCCCGTACGAGACCCGGATCTCTCAGATTGGCATAGACCGTTGACAAGATGCCCCGCACCATCGGCACCAGATGCGGGGTGAACTGTACCATCACTTCCCGACCGGCCAGACGTGAACAGATTTGCTCTATTTCAGGCGTGTGGCGGTGCTTGGCCACGCCATACGCCGCAAGGGAGTTGTCGGCCTCGGCTAAGAGTAGATGTTCTTTAGCTTGGCGTCCTCCTCCCGAGGTGCCCGATTTGGCGTCGATAATCAAACTATCTGATTGGGCTAGACCTTGCTTGAGCAAGGGGGCGATCGCGAGCAAACTGGCCGTGGGATAACATCCCGGACAACCCACCAGGCGCACGTCAGCCAAGGGCTCGCCAAACAGCTCTGGGAGGCCATAGACCGCCTGTTCGTTAGTGCCAGCATCGGCGCGATCGTTGCCATACCAAGCTTGATAGGTATCGAGATTGGTAAACCGGTAATCTGCTGACAGATCTAAGACTTTGCATCCCTGCTCTAATAGCTGCGGAGCCAAATTACAGGCGAGACCGTTGGGCAACGACAAAAAGACCACATCACAGCGATTGACAATCACCTCGACGGCAACTGCCTCGACCGTTAACGGGACGGCTAAATGGGGGTAGATTTCGGTATATTCTCGCCCGGCACTACTATTGCCGCCTAAATAAGTGATTTCTGCCTGAGGATGCTCACTTAACAGGCGTACCAGTTGTACTCCCCCGTAGCCAGAAGCGCCGACAATCCCGACTCGAATTCGTTTAGACTCGCCCATAGTTTTTGTATCTAGCCAAGGTCAAGATTTCATCCCATAGAGGAACAAGCATAACGATAAATAAGCTTGTTGTTATCTAATTGATTTATGACAGAACTTTATCGTAAAAAAAATGTGGAGACTGCCAAGTCTTCTCATCAGAGCCGCCCGCTGATCAGAATGTGGTCGCCAGCAGAATGTAGCTAAGGCGATCGCCAGGTGCTGTCATCAATTAGAGCCAGACTCTTTGCCCAGAGAGGATTACAGCCCCTGACCCAGAAGCTTGATGCGGGCGCGCTCATGGGGCTCCCACCCGGTTTCTAGCATTAATTAATGACGCGCTCTAGGATCTACATGACCCTCATGGCAAAATCATGGGGTAAATGACTGCCCACAACGAGAAGTCTGTGCAATGACGGCCACTATTCCAACCCTTTCTAGCCAGTATGATCCCTCCACGACTGAAGATAAGTGGCAGCAGGTATGGGAAGCTCGGCACGTCTTCAAAGCCGACCCAGAGCATCCAGGAGAGCCTTTTTGCATCGTCATTCCGCCGCCCAATGTGACCGGTAGCCTGCACATGGGCCACGCCTTTGAGAGTGCTTTGATCGATACCCTTGTCCGCTATCAGCGCATGTTGGGAAAAAATGCGTTGTGGCTACCGGGTACGGATCATGCCAGCATCGGTGTTAGCACCATTCTAGATAAGGAATTTCGCGACCAGGGGCAAACCCGTCAGGAAGTGGGGCGAGAAGCTTACTTAAACCGGGCTTGGGAGTGGAAAGCTGAGTCTGGCGGCACCATCGTCGGTCAACTGCGGAAACTTGGCGTTTCGGTTGACTGGAGTCGCGAGCGGTTCACGATGGATGAGGGGTTGTCTGCAGCCGTGCTGAAGGCATTTACCCGGCTCTATGATGAAGGGCTGATTTATCGGGGCAACTATATGGTGAACTGGTGTCCGGCTAGCCAGTCCGCCGTGTCGGATCTGGAGGTGGAGCCCACCGAGGTCAACGGCCATCTCTGGCACTTTCGGTATCCCTTGACGGATGGCTCTGGCTATTTGGAAGTCGCGACGACTCGTCCTGAAACCATGTTGGGCGATACGGCGGTGGCGGTGAATCCTGAGGACGATCGCTACACCGAACTCGTGGGCCAGACCCTGACATTGCCCATCATCGGGCGCGAGATTCCCATCATTGCGGATGAGTATGTGGACAAGGAGTTTGGTACCGGCTGTGTGAAAGTAACGCCAGCCCATGACCCGAATGACTTTGCCATGGGGCAGCGCCACAATTTGCCCATGATTACTGTCATGAACAAAGACGGCACCATGAATTCCGAAGCAGGGCCGTTTGCGGGACAAGATCGTTTTGAAGCTCGCAAAGGCGTGGTTACGCAACTCGAAACGGACGGCTTTTTAGTCAAGATTGAAGACTATCAGCACACAGTACCCTACAGCGATCGCGGCAAAGTCCCAGTAGAGCCACTACTCTCGACCCAGTGGTTTGTCAAAATCACGCCGCTGGCGGAAAAAGCGCTGGATGCTTTAGACAACCACAATTCGCCCAAATTTGTGCCCGAGCGATGGACTAAGGTGTATCGCGACTGGCTAGTAAGTCTGCGAGACTGGTGCATTTCTCGGCAGCTTTGGTGGGGGCATCAAATTCCTGCCTGGTATGCCGTGAGCGAAACTGACGGTGAGATTCGCGATAATACGCCGTTTGTAGTGGCAGCGGATGAAGGGGAAGCCCGGGAAAAGGCGATCGCGCAATTTGGCCCTGACGTGATGTTGCAACAGGATCCTGATGTGCTTGACACCTGGTTTTCTTCTGGCCTGTGGCCTTTCTCCACCATGGGTTGGCCGGATGAAACGGCGCAAGACTTCCAAACGTATTACCCCAACAGTACCCTGATTACGGGCTTTGACATTATCTTTTTCTGGGTCGCTCGGATGACCATGATGGCGGGGCATTTTACCGACACCATGCCCTTCGAGACGGTCTATATCCACGGCCTGGTGCGGGATGAAAATAGCCAAAAAATGTCCAAGTCTAAGGGCAACGGTATTGACCCGCTGGTGCTAATCAATAAGTACGGCACCGATGCCCTGCGCTACACTCTGATTCGCGAAGTTGCCGGGGCAGGGCAAGACATTCGTCTGGAATACAACCGCAAAACCGATGAGTCTGCCTCGGTGGAAGCGTCTCGCAACTTCACCAACAAACTGTGGAATGCCGCTCGATTCGTCATGATGAATCTGGGCGGACAGACCCCTGAACAGTTTGGTCAGCCCGATGCTCAGACGCTGGAACTGGCTGATCGCTGGATTTTGTCCCGCTATAACGGGGTGATTCAGCGCGTCCACACTTGCATGGGCAAGTATGGCTTTGGTGAGGCTGCTAAAGAGCTCTACGATTTCATTTGGGGCGACTTTTGCGATTGGTATATTGAACTGGTAAAGCCCCGGCTGCAAGGGGCTGCTGGCCCGGCCAAAACGGCGGCGCAGCAGACACTGGCGTTGGTGTTGGAGGGCATTTTGCGATCGCTCCATCCCTTTATGCCCCACATTACCGAGGAAATTTGGCACACCTTGAACCAGACTGGCGAGGAGCAGTTTCTGGCCGTGCAGCAATATCCGGTGGTGGATGCCAGCCTGATTGATGCCACGTTAGAAGCTGAGTTTGCTCTGCTGATTGGGACATTACGCACAATCCGCAACCTGCGCGCCGAAGCTGGCATTAAACCAAGCGCTCAAATCGAGACGATTTTGCAATCGGCCAATCCCGAAGAGCGCCGCATTTTGCAAGCCGGGCAAAACTACATCGAGGCGATCGGCAACATTGCCACGCTGACGATTCGCGGTGAGGGCGAAGCCACAGCAGCAGCTGCCTCGTCGACAGGACTGTCTCAACCGGCGGGGGCGACGCCAGCGTGGCATCAACCAACTGCGACTAAACCCACTCAAACCGCAACGGACACGACTTTAGCAAGCATCAAAGCGGAAGTTGTCGACTTTTGGGTGACCATGCGCCCTCTGCTCGAAGAGCCGCTGACCTATTTGCAGAATTTCTTTAGCGATTTCCGCCGACCGGCCACCACTTTGGCCTTGCTCTTTGCTCTGTTTCTCGCGCTAAAAGTGCTTGCTGCCGTACTTGCCACGCTGGATAGCATCTGGCTAGTGGGCTCTTTGCTCAAACTAACGGGTGTGGGCTACACCGCCTGGTTTGTGGCGCAAAATCTGCTGTACGCTCACAAACGCGAAAAAACTGTTTCCCAGCTTAACCAGTGGCGTCAAGAGATCGTCGGCGAGGCTAAAGATTGGTTAGAGCGCCAGACCGCTCAGGTCGAGTCGCAAGCAACGGCCAAACCAGTCACGCCCACCGCGGCTGACGTGACGGAACCGCTGGCGACGGTGGAAGCTCCACCCACCCCGACTCCAGCTCCGAAACTCTTTGCTGGAGTCGTGGGCACCGTCCAGGTGTTGATTCCGCTCACTGGATTAGTGGATGTTGAGGCACTAAAAGCCAAGATTGAGAAAGACCTTGCCAAGGTCGAAGGCGAAATCAAATCGCTGTCAGGACGACTGGGCAACCCTGGATTTGTTAACAAAGCCCCGGCCGATGTCGTGCAGGGTGCCCGCGATGCTCTGACCGAAGCCGAAACCCAGGCCAACATTCTGCGATCGCGCCTCGAAATGCTGTAACCGTCCTGTCGGCAAGGAATCTGGGGGGATTGCCGTCACATTGTAGGCGAGGCATTCTCGATGAAACATTGCGGGCAAGGCCAGTTATGAAACTCCAAGAAGGCCTCGCCCCTACGAGATATGTCATGTCGCGATATATCCTCATTCGGTAAACCGTACCCTGGTGGGCGCAGTTTTGCCCTTGCTGTAAAGGGCGATCGCGCACGATGATCAAGCCGTTTACCAGTCTTGAATACGTGGGTCACCTGGCTATGGCGACAATTTTGGAAAAAGGCAACATCAGTATCCATACTGAGAATATTTTCCCCATCATCAAAAAGTGGTTGTATTCAGACCACGAGATCTTTTTACGGGAGTTGATCTCAAACGGGGTTGATGCGATTCAAAAACTGTCTCTGTTGGCGCGATCAGGCCAATACTCTGGTGATGTAGACGAACCAGCAATCTCTATTACCGTTGATAAAGACGCCAAGACCATTAGCATCGCGGATGCTGGTCTCGGCATGACTGCCGAAGAGGTCAAGAAATATATTAACCAGGTCGCTTTCTCTAGCGCCGAAGAATTTGTGAGCAAATTCAAAGAGAGTGGTGACGCGAATATCATTGGTCACTTTGGCCTGGGTTTCTATTCTTCTTTTATGGTGTCCAACCAGGTAGAAATTGACTCTCTCTCTTATCAGGAAGGTGCAGCAGCCGTTCACTGGCGCTGCGATGGCAGCACTGAGTTTGAGCTGTCGCCTTCTGAGCGATCGACGGTTGGTACCACGGTTACGCTGCATCTGTTGGAAGATGAGCAGGAATATGTAGAACCGACCCGGATTCGCCAATTGGTGAAGACGTATTGTGACTTTTTGCCGGTGCCCATCAAGCTGGACGATGAGGTCATCAACAAGCACGAAGCCCCCTGGAAGCAGTCTCTCAACAGCCTCAGTGACGAAGAGTACCTGGAGTTTTACCGCTACCTCTATCCATTTCAAGAAGACCCGTTGCTGTGGGTTCACCTGAAAACGGACTACCCCTTTGACGTCAATGGCATTCTCTATTTTCCCAAGCTGAAGCCCGACATTGATGTGACGAAGAGCAGCATCAAGCTGTTTTGCAACCAGGTATTCGTTAGCGATAACTGTGAAGAAGTGATTCCTCGCTTTTTGATGCCGTTGCGAGGAGTGATCGATAGCCCAGACATTCCGCTTAATGTGTCCCGCAGCTTTTTGCAGAACGATCGCACCGTGCGCAAAATTTCTGAATACATCACTCGTAAAGTGGGTGACAGCTTGAAAGGTTTGTACCGGACTGACCTGGCTAAGTACATCGCCTCTTGGCAAGACTTAGGCACTTTTATCAAATTTGGTGTCATGAACGATGACAAGTTCAAGCAGCAAGTTGAGGACTTTATCATCTTCCGTACTACCGCCAAGTTCGGTGAAGCCAAGTCTGAGGACACGGCCAAGGTAGAAGTCCAAACCGATGAAAGTGACGCTTGGGCAGAAGTGAATGACGATGCCGTACCCACTGATGCCAACGGCTACTACTACACCAACCTCAAAGATTACCTAGAGCGGAACAAAGAGCGTCATGAAAACCGCGTTTTCTACGCTACGGATGAAGCCTCTCAAGCCACCTACATTGCTTTACATGAGTCTCAGGGGTTAGAAGTACTTTTCCTCGATACCTTTATCGACCAGCATTTCGTCACCTCCCTAGAGCAGCAGTACAGCGATGTGAAGTTCTCGCGAGTCGATGCTGAGCTGGACGAAGCGCTGCTGGACAAGAATAAAGAGAGCGAAATCATTGACCCCACCACGAACAAAACCCGTGACGAGGAAGTCAAAGATTTGTTTGAAGCGGCGTTGAACCTGCCCAAGATCAGCGTTCGCACTGAAGCGTTGAAGACCGAAAGCCCTGACACGCCCCCGGCCATGGTGTTGCTGCCTGAGCAAACTCGCCGCATGCAGGAAATGATGGCCATGATGCAACAGACTAATGCAGACTTTCCGGAGGAGCATGTGCTGCTGGTTAATACAGCTCACCCCTTGATCAAAAACTTGTCTAATTTGAAGCAGGGGGCGATCGTGCAGCCAGACGGTTCCAGTTCTCCGGCGGGTGATATGGCGAATTTAATTTGTCAGCACGTCTATGATCTGGCGCTGATGGCGCAAAAGGGCTTCGACGCTAACGGCATGAAGTCTTTTGTCGAACGCTCTAGTAAGCTGCTGACTCAACTCACGGAAAACTAGGTTCAGCCGGGGCGATCGCTCATGGCGACCGAGTAACGCTATTCAAGTCTTTGCTGCCTTCTAAGGAAGGCAGCAATTTTTTTGCCATCTCAAATCGCCAATTCGCCATCGCAGAATTCGGAATGCTGAAGTCGGAAGTCGGAATTGAAATGCCGATCAGATGTTAGTTTCAGCGATTGAGATCAGCCTGATCAAACTGCGGCTTGCCATAACAAACCTGCAGTGACCTCAAGACGTGCCAAAACTCTGACAATCCGGTGCCGTCAGGTGCGCTTTTTTGACTGCCGCACTGTCCTGTCTGCACGCTGCTGTCAGTCATTGCCCGCGCGTTAGTGAACCACGACGATAGAGCGCGCAACAGCACTCTATGGGCTGGCCCTCGATCAAGGTTATGGATATCTCCACCAAGCAGATTCGGTGTAAACGTCCGGACTCAGTTAAATTACTAGAGTTGAGGCTTCCACCCAATCCCTGATTTATGGTTACGTTACTTATATTCTTAGCTGCGATCGCCTTACTCGTATGGGGCTTTATGCGGGCTCGCCCTTACGGCAAAGTGGGCATTTTTGCTTGGCTGCAATCAGTGATCCTCATGGTGCCTTGGTTGCTGTTTTTTGGTCTGTTTACGCTGGGCATCTATCTCAATCTGGCCGGGGTGCTATTGCTGGTGGTGGCGTCTGCCGGTACCTACATTTACCTAGGGCGACGGCTACGGGCTTTAGGGCAGGATGAACTAGCCGCGCAAAAACTTAAAAGTTACATGACTGCGGCCTCATCAGAGGTGATTGAGGAGGGTGGTGGACAAGAACTCGACAGTATCGCTCCAGTCAGCAACTCTCAGGCCCAGAACGTAACCAATGGGACTGAGGTTAAGGTTGCTTCGTTGCCATCGCCTTCATCATCAGCGACTGATGATGAGGGGCCTCCAACCATTACGGCTGAGGATCGAGCCGCTCTGGAGGGCATTTTTGGAATCGATACCTTCTTTAGAACTGAAACGGTGCCCTATGACCAGGGAGCCATTTTTAAGGGCAATTTGCGGGCCGACCCGGATGAAGCGATCGCGACGCTAACTCAGCTTGCCGATGAGCGGTTGGATCAACGTTTTCGGTTGTTTCTCATTGCCGATCCACGGGAAAAGCCCGTGGTATTGGCAATGCCAAAAGCTACGGTTGACCCTAAATCTTTAACTCCGGCACAGAAGGGATTTGCCGTAGTGATGGCGATTGCGACCGGATTGACCTGTCTAGAAGCCAGCAGCATTTTGATGGGCTTTGACTTACTCGTGACGCCCGATAAATGGCCTCAAGCATTGCCGTTTGCTTTGGGCACGGTGGCCATCCTCATCGCCCATGAACTTGGGCATTGGGTAATGGCGCAGCGCCGCGCCGTGCGGTTGAGCTGGCCCTTCTTTTTGCCCACGTGGGATATTGGCGCTTTTGGGGCCCTGACGCGCATCGAGTCGGTTTTACCCAACCGCTCAGTATTGTTTGACGTGGCGATCGCCGGGCCAGCGGTGGGCGGCCTGCTGTCATTTAGTTTGTTGATTTTAGGGCTAGTGCTGTCTCACCCAGGGAGCGATTTCCAACTGCCGGTTGAGTTTTTTCAGGGGTCAGTATTGGTGGGCACCCTCGCCAAAGTTGTGTTGGGTAAGGCCCTCACCCAACCCTTGGTCGATATTCACCCCTTTGTCTTGGTGGGATGGTTGGGGCTGATTATCACTGCGCTCAATTTATTGCCTGCGGGTCAGCTCGATGGCGGCAGAATTGTCCAGTCCATTTACGGGCGCAAGACTGCGGGTCGGGCTACGGTCATCACCCTTATCATTCTGGCGATCGCCTCTCTGGCCAATCCGCTAGCGCTGTATTGGGCGGTGCTGATTCTTTTTTTGCAGCGTAACCAAGAACGGCCTGCGACGAATGAACTTACCGAGCCCGACGACGCCAGAGCTGCTTTAGGATTGTTGGCCTTATTTCTGACCTTGGCGGCCCTATTACCGCTGACACCGGCGCTTGCTGGCCGACTGGGAATTGGCTAACGTTAAGATGTGTAACATATCCCAAAGCGTTTAAGCTGCGCCCGACCAGGTTTACAAGTCATAAATGGCGTCTTTGAGATCTGGAGAATGCGGCCAGGTTGGCTTCACACCTCTGAGCTTGAACTTTTAAACGCCTGTGGATAAGACCCTAACGGCTTGAGTCAGCTTAATGGTTCTTGAGGTGCGGAGAAGGCGCTTATTCAAAATAGATGCGACGCTCGAAAAAGCGCCTACTGCGCATTTCAGCCTTTCATTTAGGCCCGGCCCCAAGGCGCGCTTACTTTTTGAATTTTGTTTTGACATCGGTTGTGATCAATTTCTATGACAGTCGCACCCTCAAGGTCGAATCCTCTTTCCCATTACACCCATATTTATCAAGCGCTAAAGACTTGCTTGCACCAAGCTCGTCAAGCTAATTCTGACTACCTTGCCAGCTTTTCTTTTCCCTTGCCGCCGATCGACCCGCTGGCGGTGTTGTTGACTTATCCAGAATCTCATCAGCATCAATGCTATTTTGAATCGCCCTCACGAGGGCAAGCAATCGCCGCTTGGGAGGCGCTGATCTGCGACAACTTTAGTGGCGGTGAGCGCTTTGCTGCAGTCCGTCAGGCGATCGCGGCTTGGCAACCGCGCCTTCGAGCCTTTCCCCCGCGCTCAGAAGGGCCTTACTTTTTCTGCAGTTTTTCATTTTTTGATACCGTTGCCGCCGCCACGGGCGGATTTGCCCCCGCTACCGTGCGACTAACCCGCTGGCAGATTGTGCGGCAAAAACACCGTTGTACGCTCATTGCCAACCTCTTGATCCGCCCCCATAGCCGGGTCGGGCCCCTCGCGCGAACGCTGGTTGAACAAGTCAATCGGCTACAGCGTTTTGCCCCCTCTGCCCGTATCCCTGAGGCGGGAGAGGCGCCAGAACCTAGCCTCTGGCAGCCTCAGTTGGCCGTGTCAGAGTGCCAGCAGTTTCAGCAGGAGGTGCAAAATACGCTGAAGGCGATTCATGGTGAGGAGTTACAGAAGCAAGTTGTCGCCCAAGCCTTTGATGTCAAGCGATCGCAGCCTTTTCGTCGCGAAATTGCGCTACCTCGGTTGCGATCGCGCTATCCCGACTGTTACATCTTCTCGTTTGCTGGCGAAGCTGATAGCCACTTTATCGGAGCTAGCCCCGAGCGCTTACTGAGTATTCGTCAGGGGCGACTGGTTACAGATGCCTTGGCCGGTTCAGCGCCGAGGGGCGCCACGGCTGAGGCTGACCGGGCGCTGGGGCAGCAATTGCTGAGAAATCCGAAAGAGCAGCAAGAACATCAACTCGTGCTCGACTTTATCGTGGAACGACTCGAAGCAGCGGGGCTGAATCCTTGTTACAGCACCCCACCAGGGCTGCTGCGGTTGTCCAACATTCAGCACCTGCACACGCCCATCTGCGCTGAAGTGCCCCCGCAGATTTCGCCACTGAGTTTGGTGGAGTCTTTGCACCCGACTCCCGCCGTGGCTGGGGTCCCAATGTCTACAGCATGTGCGCGGATTCGCCAGGGAGAAACCTGCGATCGAGGACTGTATGCGGCCCCTCTAGGGTGGATTGACCCCGCCGGTAACAGTGAATTTGTCGTTGGCATTCGTTCAGCGCTGATTCAACGGCATCAGGCTCGACTATTTGCCGGAGCCGGAATTGTGGCCGACTCTGACCCGGCTCAAGAGCTCTCAGAAATCCAGCTCAAGCTACAGGCCCTCGCTCAAGCTTTGGGGTAGTCGAGACTGATCAGACCTCAGGACTATCGAAAACTCGGCCCCGCTTTGCGGCGTTCTACACGAGAATATTGATGGGTTAGGACTTACGCAACAGCCCCTTGATTCCCAATCTGGGGGCTGTTGCAGCCGATTGCCCCAGGATTGGGAATGTAGGGGCCAAACTCAGCTGCAACGGCGTCAGTCTTATGGGTGTAATGAATTGTTAGAAAGACGGGAAGTTACATGGAAAATCAAACAAGCTCGCCTCGTGTCGTCGTTGTTGGCGCGGGCTGGGCCGGCCTGGGGGCCAGCTATCACCTGGCTAAACAAGGTTACGAGGTGACTTTGTTAGAGGCGGGAAACTATCCCGGTGGCTTAGTGGCTGGTTGGCAGACTGAACAGGGGCGTTCGGTCGAAGCTGGCATTCACGGCTTTTGGTACCCCTACCGCAATATTTTTGGGCTGGTTGATGAGTTGGGTATTCAACCGTTTACGCCATACACCCGCTCTAGCCAATATTCCCCTCAGGGGCTAGAGGTTGAGTCGCCGCTGTTTCAACTGCAGCCTTATCTGCCTAGCCCTTTAGGTACCTTTGTTTACACCGACTTCAAGCGGCTGCCGCTCCGCGATCGCCTCTCGGCCCTACCGCTACTCTACTCAGTGGTCGATTTTGACAACTCTGACGAGGCTTGGCGACGTTATGATCGCTTATCGGCCTACGACCTGTTTCGGCAATTTGGCGTCTCTGAACGGCTTTATAAAGACGCCTTTGAGCCCATGCTGCTGGTGGGGCTCTTCGCACCGGGAGAACAATGCTCTGCGGCCGCGACCTTGGGGATGCTTTACTACTTCATCCTGGCTCACCAACCCGACTTTGACGTGCGCTGGTGTCGGGGCACCGTGGGCGAGCAAATCTTTCGTCCCTGGACTCAGGCAATTGAAGCCGCTGGGGGCAAAATCTTGGCGAATCATCGTGTCACCGATGTCATTGAGGGCGAGGGCGATCGCCTGACCGGCGTGGTGTGTGGCGATGAGGTGTTTGACGCGGACGCGGTGATTTTTGCCGTCGGGATTACCGGCTTGAAAAAAATCGTCGCCAGCAGCCCGGCCTTGCGTCGTCGAGAAGAATTTCGCCATGTGCAAAATTTAGGCGCGGTTGATGTGCTAGCCACCCGCCTCTGGTTTGATCGCAAAATTGAGATGCCGCTCCCCTCTAATGCTTGTTTTGGTTTCCACCAAACCACAGGGTGGACTTTCTTTGACCTCAATGCGCTCCACGACGAGTATCAAGATGAACCCGGCAGCGTGGTCGAAGTGGACTATTACCATGCCAACCAATTCCTGCATCTCGATGATGCGGAAATTTTGCCGCTCGTCCAGCAAAACCTAACGGGCTGCCTGCCCGCCTTTGGGGCTGCCAAGATTGTCGATCACAGCGTCATTCGCATTCCTCAAGGCGTCACCCACTTTGCGCCAGGCAGTTATCGCTATCTGTTGCCAGGGCAAACCAGCTTCCAAAATGTCTTTATGAGCGGCGACTGGATTGTGACTCGCCACGGTTCTTGGTCGCAGGAAAAAGCCTATGTCACCGGTTTAGAGGCGGCCAATCGCGCGATCGCCCTCTGCCAAATCGGCCAAACTGCCGACATCATCCCCATCGTGCCCGATGAACCCCACATTCAAGGGGCTCGACAACTCAATCAATGGGGGCGATCGCTGATGACCCAAATGGGCCTGGCGCTTTAGCGCGATTGACGTATTTGAATTTGATTTTGGCCCCAGCATCCCTGATATTGGAAAATCGGCTTCAATATCTCTCAGATTTTGAGAATTCAGGGGACTTTTGCCTAAATCCGATTGAATTTGAGTTGGGGTTCAGACACTTCAAACCAGATGGGCATTCTGCCATCTTTGTCAGATTGTTGCGAATGTTTAACCCGGTAAATCGGTTGCTATGATTGGAAGACTAAATTTTTGCAGCAACCGGAGGAGGCTCGACTTTGACCTTTTCGACTGAAGATTTTGCCCGCGCATTAGCGGACCATGACTATACGTTCCAATCTGGTAGCACGGTCAGAGGGACGGTGATTGGCCATGGTTCTGAGGGCGCAATGGTAGAGATTGGGGGCAAGTCTGACGCCTTTTTGCCCCTCAAAGAAGCCGCTCTAGAGCGAATTGAAAATCTGGAAGAAACTTTGCCCCTCGGTGAGGAATTCGAGTTTCTCATCATTCGCGATCAGGACAAAGAAGGCCGAGTTGTGCTGTCGCTGCGGCGACTCATGGTGCAACGAGTCTGGGAACGCCTGACGGAAAAAGAGGCCAATAAAGACATCCTCGATGTCAAAGTAACGGGTATCAATAAAGGCGGCGTCATCGTTGATGTCGAGGGCCTCCGAGGATTTGTGCCGCGATCGCATCTCTCTCAATCGGCAGACCTTGAGGCTTTGGTTGGCACAACCCTCTCAGTCGGCTTTTTAGAAGTCAATCAAGAAGCCAACAAGCTAGTACTCTCACAGCGGATTGCGGCGCGATCGCAAGCCATGTCCACTTTGGAAGTTGGCCAACTGGTGCACGGCACTATCGCCAGCCTTAAGCCCTACGGTGCTTTTGTGAGTTTTGAGGGCGTCACTGGCCTCCTACACATCAACCAAATTAGTCAAAATTACGTCGATTCACTGCCTAACTTGCTGACAGCAGGCCAAGACATCAAGGCCATCATCGTCAGCCTAGACGAGCAACGAGGTCGCATTTCGCTATCGACCAAAGTATTGGAAAAGTATCCCGGAGAAGTGCTCAAGGAATTTGATACCGTAATGTCAGATGTCGACAGTCGGTTGCAAAACGTCGGGAAGATGCTAGCCAACAGCGAACTTTAAGCCAGCCCGTCTGGGCGAGGCACCTGGCACCTGGCGGGGCACGGCCGTTCACTTAGTAATAACCGGGCGCTGCATAAGTCTGTGCAGCCTCGGCCAGTAGGTTCTCCTCGACTTTGTGGACCGACGACGCGCGGACAAAGCTGGCCAACGGCGGCAGGTTTTGGGCTCCACCTGGATGCTTTTGTCTAGCAACTGTATTGAGCTAAAGAATACCTATGGGCACTGTTTGGGAACTCGATTTTTACTCTCGCCCCATTTTGGATGAGAACAACAAAAAGCGCTGGGAAGTCCTCATCAGCGAAGGGCTGCAGGCGGTTAATACGGATCCCGACCAGCTGTTTCGCTTTAGCAAATTTGTGGCCAATACGCAGGTCAACTCTATCGAGTTAAAGAAGGCGATTGAAGAGGCGATCGCCCAAGCGCCCGAACCACCGAGTCGCATCCGCTTTTTTCGGTTTGCGATGCAAAACATGGTTACCCGCGCCTGTGACGAGTTGGGCATCGCGGCCCAGCCTAGTCGTCGGACCCTGGCCTTGCAGCAATGGATGGAGTATCGTCGCCGCGAAGTCTATCCTCAGGAACCGGGCTACACCGATAAGCCGTCGCCTAGCGTCGGGGCACCCCCTCCAGCCCCTAAGCCGCTGCCAGATGCCTTGATTGGTCAACAGTGGGCTCTGGTATCGTTGCCCGCCCGAGACTTTGCCGATATGACAGAGTGGCCGATTGACTTTGGCGAAGCCTTTGCGCCTCAGTTTGCGGGCGTGGCTGATGACGTTATGGTGCCAGGCTTAGTGATTTTTTCTTCGCGTGCTCAGCCGATGGCCGGTTGGTTATCGGGGTTAGAAGTGAGTGAACTACGCGTCGAAACTGGCAAAACTCCCCGGCTAATTTTAGAAACTGGCAGCGCTGATAGTTGGGTCATTGCTGTCCTTAACACGCCTGAGTTGCAACAAGAAGCGAAAGAGTTTGAAACCGCCAAACAGCAAGCTAACCAAGTCCACTTTCTAGCCGTGCAGGCAGATCCCAACACGGAAGCGTTTGCCGGATTTTGGCTGATGCAGAGTTTGCAATTGGATTGACGACATGAAAGTAACTCAGGAACACGCCCTCGTAGCCCGACTTCGACAATCGGCCGGGGTCAAATTAGCGTTGACTTATGGTGTCCTCAGTGCGATCGCGATCGCCATGTTGCTGCCGCTGCTTTGGTTGATCAGCACCGCCTTTAAGTCTCCCGAAGAAAATATCTTCGCCTTTCCCCCTCAATTTATTCCGGCTGCCCCCACGCTCAACAACTTCATCACGGTCTGGCAGCAAAATCCCTTCGGGCAATACTTCATCAACAGCGTCATCGTCGCCGTGTTGACCGTCAGCCTCAACCTACTATTTTGCTCTCTCGCTGCCTACCCCTTAGCAAGACTACGCTTCGCTGGTCGCCAATTTTTATTTGCGCTCATCGTGGCAACTATTTTGATTCCCTTCCAAATCGTTATGATTCCGCTCTATGTATTGGCGGTGCAGTTGGGATTGCGTAACAGTTATCTGGGCTTGATTTTTCCCTTCATGGCATCAGCCTTTGGTATTTTTCTAATGCGTCAAGCATTTTTGGGCGTGCCTAAAGAGTTGGAAGAGGCCGCCCGCATCGACGGCTGTTCAGAATTGGGCATCTGGTGGAATGTAATGATGTCTTCTACCCGGCCAGCCCTGGTTACGTTGGCAATTTTTGTCTTCATTGGGGCCTGGAGCGATTTTTTGTGGCCGCTCATTTTGCTCGATCGCCCTGAGTATTACACCCTACCGCTTGGGGTCGCCAAGCTCGCTGGTAGCTTCTCATTAGACTGGCGTTTGATTGCTGCCGGTTCAGTAATTTCGATTTTGCCCGTCCTGATTTTCTTTGTGGTCATGCAGCGATATATTGTGCCGACGGAATCTGGCAGCGGTCTCAAAGGTTAGGGAGTCGCGATTAAATAATATCCCACCTACCCTGCTACCCATCCACGCTGCCACAGTTTATTTCCAAGCCAACCCTTTAGGGTAAGTCCTCAACAGATTTGGCTACCTTAGCCGGCATCATTCATGAGGGCATACAGAGTTCAGAGGGCCCCAAAAGCTCCGCACTGAACAAGAATTCCAGCAATCTGAAATCACCTGAGCTATGGCAAGCCGCTCTTTGATCGGGCCGCTCTAGATTGTTGCAGCCGCCTTCTGGCATGCATTTCCATTCCGCATTCTAACCTCCGCATTCCGCATTCTGCGATAAATGCGGCTTGATTCGCCGAGCCCCGTTTATCTATCGCTATCCGCCATCAGGTCAGGAGCGCTCGATTTTCTGAAACGCCCATGTCGTGGGCTTCTCAATTCCGCATTCCGCACTCTCAATTCCGCATTCTGCTGTAGATACACAAAAAGCCTCGGAACAGATATTCCGAGGCTTTCTAACCATGAGTAAATTTCGCGATCGCTGCTTAGCGAATGTACTCTTTCAATACACTGTTGCGGTTAGGGTGACGCAACTTACGGAGGGCTTTTGCCTCAATCTGACGGATGCGCTCACGAGTGACGTTGAAAGTTTGACCGATTTCTTCCAACGTTTTCATGCGGCCATCATCAAGACCATATCGCAACCGAAGTACATCACGCTCACGAGGGCTCAGAGTGCCTAAAACACCTTCCAAATCTTCCCGTAGCAGACTCTTGGAAACCTCATCTTCTGGAGTTTCGCCGTCTGATTCAATAAAATCGCCCAAACGGGAGTCTTCTTCTTTACCGATAGGAGTTTCTAGAGAGATGGGCAACTGCGCTGACTTCGCAATGAAGCGTAGCTTTTCAATCGTCATCTCCATGCTGGTCGCGATCTCTTCTTCAGTCGGTTTACGACCCAATTCTTGAGAAAGCAGCTTAGTCGTCTTCTTAATGCGGGAAATGGTTTCGTATAGGTGAACCGGAAGACGAATGGTGCGAGATTGGTCAGCGATCGCTCGGGTAATTGCCTGCCGAATCCACCAAGTCGCATAGGTAGAGAATTTATAACCTTTCTCGTGGTCAAACTTCTCAGCAGCACGGATAAGACCCAAACTACCTTCTTGAATCAGATCCTGAAAAGACAGACCCCGATTCATATACTTCTTAGCAATAGAAACCACCAATCGAAGGTTCGATTGCACCATCTTATCTTTGGCTCGGCGGCCCAAGTGCAAGCGCTTTTGAAAAGCCGGGAGAGGCATATCAACAGCTTCCGCCCATTCTGCATCCGTCGGTTCGTGACCGAGGCCATCCATCAGCTCTTCACGAATGCGCTCCAATTCCAGCAAATCAGCAATCTTGCGAGCGAGTTCGATCTCTTCTTCAGCCCGTAGAAGTCGAATACGACCAATTTCTTGCAGATAGAGTCGAATTGAGTCTTCTGTGTAGTGCTTCTTCTTGGTCTGGCTACGGCGAGTTGTCTTGCCCTTGGCTGCTTTGGCAGGAGCTTTAGTTGCACCAGCGTCGTCAGAATCGTCAAATTTGTTAGATGAGCTGTTATCGCTGTCAATTAAAAGCTCTAGCTCGTTTTGTGGCTTAATTGCCCCGAGCAATTCTTTCGCTTGAGTCATGCCGCGTTCCTCGTGCTCCTTCGTGCGTGATGCTTTCAAATCAAAGGCTTGTACAGCTTAGCACTCTGCTTTTGTCATCGCCTCAGGGCAAGATGTCGTCAAATGCTTGCAAGCTATTAACAACATACTTAGACGAGATAAGAACACGTCTTTAATGACAAACTCAAAGCAACATATAGAGCTGGACGAAAAGCCTTTTAATTAAATATTGGCAGGCTAGCCAGACTACTTTGCAATCTGAGTCTGTGACCTGCCTCACATGATTGTAGCCGCACAATCATGTTGACTACCACTCTTCTTCCGTACAAATCCAATAAAGTTCATCCAAAAGACATAATTCAAGGTAGTTTTTCTGTACTAAGACTAGGCAATAAAACTTACCTCAATAATCCTTTTTAAGTCTATCTGTTCAAGGCTGTGAACAGCTTTAAGTTAGTGACAATGAAGCTTGCCTCGATTATTACTAACTTATGAGTAAAATATATAAACATCACAAATCATGATCTGAATAGTGGTTTTTAACGTGTAAGAGCTGCGTGTCAACTGAGTCTATCGTTGTCATTGCAATAGTTTAGTGATGGTCAACAACAGTCCTGAATGATGTGCTCAAGCTGCTAATGGCTGATTCGAGTACACGACCGAACTGGGAAAAGCAGTTTCTGTCCTCAGCTCACTCCACGCTAGAATCAACTCCAAGATCAACAATGACAGCATATGGAGGTTCAACGGTTCCTGATGAATCCAGAAACGCTGACTGAGACTATTCAAAAGGGGGTTCGTGTCACCCTCGGGGCAACCGCTTCTCTAGTAGATGCGCTGCGAGATCCCCAAGCTTCTCAGGAAAAGTTTGGCAACATTTCTGACTTTGAGGTGTTGACCCAAGAGCTTGAAGCTAAAGGAACTGATGCAGAACGAGAAGCGCGGGCTGTTGTGGATTCTTTGATGAGTCAAATGGGACAAATGCCCAATCCGTTTGCGCAGCCTTCAGCTTCGGAAGCAACGGTTGATGCCTATGCCAGTCCCGTCGCTGATGTTTCTGTGCAAACGGAGTTGGAAACCCTGACCCAAGAGTTGTCGACCCTGCGTCAAGAAATTGAAACTTTGAAGTCTCAATCAGGCAACGGCTAGGCATTTTCATTCGGACTTACGCAAAGGCCACTCTGATTCCCCAAAATCGGCTGTCACTGCGTAAGTCCTATTCATATTGATGGTGAGATGCAAAGGTCAGCTGCACTGCTGACCTTTCGTTGTTTATGGGGTGTTAGGCAAAGGAAGAACCGAGATCGGGAGGGACATCTTGCCATCGCCCTGGCCCAATTGCCCGCAGTGCCTCTTTGAGCACGATATCGCCCGTGTAGAGAGCTTTGCCAATAATGGCACCGCTGACTCCTAGTCTTTCTAGCGTGAGAAGGCTCAGCAAGTCGGTCACTGAGCTCATGCCCCCTGACGCAATGATGGGAATTGAGGTGGCTTCAGAGATCGCTCTGAGGGCTTCCAGATTGGGCCCTTTGAGGGTGCCATCTCGCTTGATGTCAGTGTAGATAACGGCTGCTGCCCCCCGCTCAGTCATCGCTTGGGCGAGGGCGATCGCATCTAATTCTGAGGTTTCGAGCCAGCCCCGAGTAGCGACTTTACCGTCACGAGCGTCGATGCCCACAATAATCTGCCCAGGATATTCCCGGCTGAGACGATTGACCAAATCGGGATTTTCGACCGCTGCAGTGCCCAAAATGGCGTATCGCACACCGAGATCGAACAGGGCCGCGACCCGATCGCGATCGCGTAACCCGCCGCCGACCTCAATGGGAATATCGACTGCCGCCGCGATGGCCGCGATCGCTTGGCTGTTTTCGGGTTTGCCGGCTTTGGCCCCGTCTAAGTCAACCAGGTGCAGACGGGTCGCCCCTTCGTCAGCCCAGCGTCGAGCGACCTCAACCGGATTGTCGTTGAACACCTCTGATTGTTCATAGTCGCCCTGATAAAGGCGGACGCAGCGACCTTCGAGCAAATCAATAGCGGGGATAACTTCCATAAGGAAAATGGGTGTCAGCAGAAGCCTTATTGTATCGGTTAGGGAGTTGCGCTTAAATAACATCCCACCGACCCTGCTACCCATCCACCCTGCCACAGTCTTGTCCGGGTCCTTTATTTTCAAGCCGATCCCTGAGCTATCCCCTTACTTCGCCCCTAAGATGACTAAAAGCTAGTTCGATACTGCAGAAAGAATTGGCTGTCATCAGAAAAATTTGTCGACGCTCCGAAATTGAATTCATGGTTGAGGCGATATCGCAAATTCAATTGATAAGGCTGATCGCGATTCAACAATTGCAATAGCTGAGCCGCAAAGGTCTCGGTAATGTCGGCATTGATGCCGAGCCCCACCCCAAACAGATCGCCTTCGGCTGCTGGAATGGTCGTAGTGGCATCAAACCGGAAGTGTCTTAGACCTAACGCGTTACCGATCGCCTCTTGCTGCTCTGTCAACAAAGCAAATAACAGACTGGTACTAGCGGCTACCAGCGGTTCGGCGGCTGGCAAGTCGGCTAAATTGCCCCCAGATATCATACTCAGCAGGCGGTCCTCAGGGTAATTGGGAGTGCTAGTTAGGTTAAGAAGAGCCAGTCCGTCACTCAAAAAACCATGGAGTTCTGCCTGAATCAAAATCTCATCGAATAGGGTCAAACTGGCGAGCGGATCAAGCTCGGGAATCTCAGCGATATTACCCAGCCCATATGGATTGGGGGATGGCAGGTCTAGCTGACGCTGCAGGGGTAATTCGCCTTGATAGAGGAGATCAATGTGGGGATCGAAACCCTGATCAGGCTCTAGAGTAATGAGATTGCGGCGATCGGCCGTCACGAGAAATAGGTTCGTCGTGATCGTATTCACCGAACTGTTCAGCAGCTCAATATAGCCATCCCCTGTCGGTTGAACTAGCGGCCCCGACAAAGCGACTTGGCCCATGAGGTCGGCTTGCCAGAGCGGGTAAACCTGGATTTTTGCGATATCGGCGATCGCAATGTGAAAGTCAGCAAACCGTCCTGTCGGCAGTCCCTCACTCAGTCCTAGGGTGACTAACCGCTGCTCAATATCGGTGAGAAGGTTAGAAAGTGGGGGCGCTGATAGTAAGAAATCCGCGATTTCGAAACTCCGTTGTCCAGGATTGAGCCGGACTCCTTGAAGGGTAATCCCACCACTGAGTACAGGAGACTGCAAAGACTGACCCACGACGACATTACCTGCAAGCTGGCTCACGATTTCATTCTCGAAGTTAAAGGCGAGCGCATCCAGGTCTAGCGTTAAGGGGGTGACTGCCGGTTGAGCCTGTGCCGTGGCATCAAGCCAGGGAAGTTCTCCCCTGAGGCTAAACTGACCACCGAGTAAGGAACCTTGCAACTCTCTGGCGAACAAGCGATCGCTCTCAAACCCCATCGAACCATTGAGAGCGGTGAGCGATTCTCCTAAAAAGTCACTGGTTACCTGGGCGTTTTGGAACTCAATACGACCCTGTACGGCCGGTTGCGCTATGGGGCCTTGAGCTTCGATGAGTAAATTGCCGTCGCCGCCATCCCAGGCGATATAGGGGGCAAACATATCTAGTAAAGCCAAACCCCCGCTCCCTAAACTGGCCCTGACCAACATTTCATCACTGCTGGGCAGCGTGGCCATAAAGGGCAAAGCATAGGGAATTTGCCCCTGTACGATGAGTGGCTCATCCGGTTCGCCTTGAACTCGGGTGTCAAATCGCCACCAGGCATCGCGATAGCTGAACTCACCCTCAATTGCCAGCGGATAATGATTAGCGGCGGCATTATCAATTACCCAAGTTCCCAGCATTGTGGGGTTATTCAAGGCTCCGCTCAGGGTGGCGAGGGCATGTACTTGACCTTGGATGGGCACCGGCAGAGAGAGCCACTCGGCAATGGGCGCTAAATCAAAGTTGGCAATCTGGAGTTCCGTCACCAAATCTTCGCGACCGAATTGGCCAGCCAGATTTAGCCAGGCGTCGCCTGATGTGAGGCGAATGGGAGACAACGTTAAGACTTGATCGCGTAATGTCCCTCGGGCAACCAACTGATTAACCGCTACGTACTGTCCCCAATGCCAGTTTTGACCATTGACATCAAAGGCGGCTTTGAGTCCATCCACTTCGGAAGCGGCGAGGGAAATGTCGGCAGAAAAGGTACCGGCTAAATCGGCGATTGGGGGCAGTAGTTGCTCAGCCGCCGCCGCCCCTTGTTCTGCCTGTAAGGTGCTAGCAGCCGTCGCTCGTTCTAATTGTTCCGGCAAATTTTGGGGCTCAGTGATGATGGGTGCGGTTGCCAAATCTGCAGCGGTGCCTAAATGGGGAGGCGCGAAGGTGGCTCTCAGATCGCTCAAATCGTCAATCTGTAACGCGGTCAAAATATCGGCAATATGAGCATCAGTCGTCGTGAGATGGACTGCAGCGGAGAACGGCGATCGCACATTTGCCGTCGCCGCAACGACAAACTGGCTATGCGGCAAGGCCAAAAAAGCATCTCGGAGGGTGATGCGCCCATTCACCAGCTGTAAGTCTCCGTTTAGGGCCGTGGCGCGATAAACCCCTAACGCGGGACGATGGATCGTAAAGCTGGCAGTGGCGGTGGGGTTACGAAACAACTCCGTCAGCTGTAAGGTAAAGTCACTATTAAGAGTGCCACCCAAAACCCCGAAATCAGGTTCAGAAAAGGGTCGAAAGCCGAGGTCCGCGATCGGGAAATTGCGAATTTGACCGCTCAATGAGTCTCCTTGTTGCTGAGCTGCAGCTAACACAGAGCCATTCTGAAAGAGCAGATCAGTCGGCCATAAATCAGCTCCCATCTCTGCCCGCATCTTGGTCATTGCCCCCATTAAATTAAGACTGCCACCCTGGCGTCGGGATAGGTCAATCGGGCCGGTAACGTCTGAAAGGAGCGCAAAATGACCGATCATCGCTTCTCGGAGCAGGATATCGCCTTGCAATTGGGGATCAGCAGCCGGTCCCCGGAGCGTTCCGTTAAAACCGAGGCGTCCCTGCAACAGCACCCCATAGTCAGTAGTGGGCAGCAGCGGATTGAGCTGGGCCAAGTCGAAATCGACAAGTCGCGCGGTGAAATCATAATGACTGGGGACTGGCCAACCGCTTTGCGGATGTATGCGGGTGGTCAATTGCCCACTGGCGGATAGCCCCAACCCTGTGACCTTTGGAAACCTCAGAATCTGCCCATCCCAATCAAAAGCTGCGGCTAATGGGCCACTGGCGAAATGGCGATCGCCCATCAACGAGACTCGAAAACCTTCCGAGGAATCTAAGTTCCCCTCCGCTTGCATACCGGCCGGACTCAAATTCGCGAGCGAGCCAGCGGCCCGGAACGCTAGATCGGTAGCGCCTAACACTTGGGGGGAAACGGCACCGAGCTGCAACCCTCGTCCTAACGTCTCCAAATGCCAGTGACCAGTGTCCAGGTCAGCTGTGCCGGTCGCGCTCAGACGCCCGTCTCCGAAAGCAAAAGTCGTATCGTGGAGGGTCGCTATTGCATCAGTGTAAAGTAAGCGTCCTTGTGCGGGCACGTTGCCGTCCCGCAATTGCCAAATTGCCTCAACCCTGGGGTTTAAGAGGGGGCCGGTGGCATCGGCACGCGTAGTGAAAGTTCCAAGCGTAAAACCGGGTGGCAGGGCGATCGCGGCCTGTTGAGCAATTTCGTCTAGAGCGATGCGAGCGTCTACTTCAACGTCGAGCAACCGACTCACGAGATCCGCTTGACCAGTCGCTGTGACTATTCCAGCATCGGCGATCGCCAATCGAGTGTTGGTCAATATCGCCTGACTATCGGCGTAGTCTACTTGCCCTGAGCCCCTGGCAACTCCATCTGTCAGTTGCCAGTTAATCTGCCCGATGGGAGCTAACAGTGGCCCGGTGGCTTCTGCGACAGCGGTCAAACGTCCGAACGGTATGGGTGAATTGACACCATACCGTTCAGCGAGTGGTGTCAAAGGCAGATCAACATTGCTGCTCAAGTTCAGGACTGGAGGGGGGCGCTGCCGCGTTGCTAAGGGATTTTCAACGAAATCGACTTGGCCCTGAGCCGTAATACTGCCGCCAGTAGTCGGGATCATGCTCAGGGCATCTAACGAGAGAGCCTTGGCATCGCCAGAGACGTTAGCCGTTACTTGCTCTAGTCCGAGGCGATCAACCGTAATGGGGGTGAGGTGAGCCAACTTGCCGGAAAATTGAGGCGATCGCAACGGCCCAGTGACTTGCGTGGTTAGGCTTAAACTACCGGCGACATCAACCGGTGCTGAGTAGGCAAAGGCGGTTTTCAGTTGCTCTAAGCTCATATTGGGCACATCTACGTTGACCCGAAAGCCCTTTTGTAGAGAAACGTCCCCCTGAATCTGTATCGCGATCGGCCCGAACTTTAAGTCAGTGTCATCAACGGTGACTTGCTGCTCATTAAATCGCAGCTGTCCGTAAATATTTTCAAACTGGCTCGGTAAAGCGGTGATTAGGGCTTCTCCATTTTGTAAGCGCGCGGTCCCCGTAATGGCGACTGAAGGCGATTGACTGGGGCGCACGTTCATTTCTAGGTTGGCATAGACATATCCCTTGCCCATGAAGAGGTTGCCACCAAGAAACGGATTGAGCGTATCAATATTCAGACTGGCGCCCCGAATTACGAGATTTGCTTCGCGGGTATCAAGATTCCCCTCCCCTCTAATCTGAAAAGTGCCGTTTTTGAGGCGACTGCCTAAATTGAGCGCAAACTGCTCATTTTGCTCTCCAAAAAAGCGGAGATGATGATTAACGTTCTCTAACACAATGAGGTGAGCGCTGGAGAAGCCCTCTGGAGCTTGGACAATCTGCCCACGGGTAAAAGGGCCAACTGAGATCGTCCCACTGCGTACGCGGATACTGCCAATTTCAGTGATGATTTTGCCCTCTCGATCGACTGAGTTGAGGGGGTCTAACACCCAGTTTCGATCAAAGCTTTGTTTGATCGAAACTTCCGGACGAATGAACAAGAGATGAGGACGAAACGTTCGCCTCAGCAATAAGTCGAAGGGATTGAGCCGAATATCTGTTTTTTGTACGCGAGCCCACGTGAAATTCTCTGGTGTCGGGGGCAAAATCGTTTCGCCAAAGCGGAGTCCGGTCAAGCTAAATCGTTCGAGCTGCCCCAGCTTGATTGGCCGCCCCAAGGCTCCACTCAACTCATTGCTCACTAAATTAGGTAGGCTTTGTTGTAGTCTGCGCCAGCCTAACCAACCCCCAACTCCACCGGCGATCGCAACGGCTCCAGCCATTGCTAGCCAGGCTTTTAACCGGCGGCGAGAGCGTAGAAATCGAGTGACTTTGAGCCTTTGATGTTCAGAGTCAGTCACGACACGTAGCCTTTCCCCATCACAGGAAAATTATCGCGACCTTTACTGGATTTGCGCTGCTAGACCATACATAAATTTATCGCTGACAATTGTCACAGTGCCCGCAGCGCCAAGCCGTCTGACCGCCGTGGCGAAACCCAAACTGCTGAATGATGGCGTGCCAACGACAGCCCCGCCCATACAGCAGTTTGGCCATGGACTTGTCAGCAATGGGATTTACCCGAGAAGCCTTAGACGGGAACGATATGAGACGGTAGTGAAACGGGTCTGTCCATGCCAAATGGCCTTGGCTATGAAGGTAGGACAGCGCGATCGCGCCGTCTTTAAAGTCTTGCTGAACGGCTTGCAGTGTCCCTTTGGGTGGAATTTGCGTCGCCAACTTAGCGGCTGCTAGTTGAAGTTTTTGATGCTGTTGCTGAAAGAAGTTGGTTCGCTGCCGGTCAGTGGGATCGAGCATGCCCGTCCGCTCGCTGACTAGCGACAGGGCTGTTGCCGACTGGCCGTCTCGCCCGGCACGACCAATTTCTTGCACATATTCCGTGAGCAACGTCGGGACGTGATAATGCACAACCCAACGCAGATTTGGCTTGTTGACTCCCATGCCAAAGGCATTTGTGGCTACCACAATGGGAACTTGATCGCTCATCCAGGCGCTTTCGCGCTGGCGGCGATCGCTGGCTGACAGCCCAGCATGATAGCCCATCGCTCGATAACCCTGCTGCCGCAACTTATCTGCCAGCGCTTCACTGTCGCGACGGGTGCGCACGTAGACCAATCCCGTTTGCTGTCGATGCTGCTGAACAAACTTTAGGAGTTGCTGGGTGCGTCCACGGTGGGTGTAAACAGTACGCATGGACAGGTTCAAGTTAGCCCGATAAGGACTGAGTCGCACCACCTGCGGCGATCGCAATTGCAGCGTCGAGCCAATATTTGCCTGCGCTTGAGGAGCCGCCGTCGCCGTAAAAGCCGCGATGGGAATTGGGGTACGGTCTGGTTGGCGATGCTCTAATGCTTGCCGGGCCGCGCCTAAGCGTCGGTAAGCTGGACGAAAGGTATCGCCCCATTGGGCTAAGCAGTGGGCTTCATCCAACACCAGGCCGTTGATTAGCAAATCGGCTCGTGTTAACTGCCGCCAAACCGATGCACTCAAAAGCGTCTCTGGTGACAAATAGAGTAGGCGAAGCCGCTGTTGTTCTAGGGCATTCAGCACCCGAGACTTGTCGCGTCTGGATAATTCACTATGGAGCGCTGCCGCCGGCAGGTGGCGATCGCGCAAGTCTTGGACTTGATTTTCCATGAGTGCTACCAGCGGCGAGACGACCAGCGTCAGCCCGCTTTGCAACAGCGCCGGGAGTTGGAAACAAAGCGACTTACCACCCCCGGTGGGCAAAACGATCAGAGCATCTTGGTGCTGTAGCAGGGCTTGAATCACCGTATCTTGAGGTGGACGAAAGGTGGCGTAGCCCCAGATTTCTTGCAGACGGGTTTGGGCGATCGCTAAATCAGGTCGCGGGAGTCTGGTCACAACTTTATTGCCAATGCACCTGTCACCAGCGTGCCCGAAATGATTTCAAGACTAGAGCCTCGTCTCGGCCAGCTAAGGGATCGGCGTGAAAATAAAGTACCTGGACAAGACTGGGGCTGGGGAGCTGGGGAGCTGGGGATGTTATTTCAGCGCGACGCCCTAAGGTTGCGTCATCTGCCACTGCCAGGCTGGGGAAATCAGGTTGGGAAACCCCTCCCAGTTGCCAAGCCGCGATCGCCTGGCAACACAATCGAAACCTAACTTCCCGATGTCAGAATCGCTTGACATTATGCTGCGCTCACCCACTGAGAACCGTGCGGATGATAACGGACATGAAGCATTTCAATTACAAGAGACAAATTCGTATTAAATTTAGGTAATCTGACGGTTGATAAAACTCAAGAGTTGAAAGCAAACAGAGGGATACGACTCACAATCGCAACCCTGAATCGAAATGCAATCCCAGGAGGATATTGTGTCAAGGGTATTTAAAGAGGCACAGACCTTGAACACCATGGTCGATCAGCTGATGACGTCGAGAAAAATCACCCATCAGCAGTACCAACATCTCTCACAATTGGTCTTGGCGGATGGCAGCGTCGATGACCAAGAGTTACACCAAATCAATCGGTTGTTCGATGCCATTCAAACCGGACAGATCAAAGTTTTGGACTGAGCTGGAGTCGCAGCTAAGTGCGCTGCCCCAGCGGCATTCCTCCTAAGCAAACGTCTTATCGTCAAAACCGGGTAGTCCGTTTGTCAATCATGTCTGCCAGCAGCGCGAAGATGGTGATTTGAATGGCGGTGACACACATCAGCAATGTGGTGTCAGGGATATCTTGTAAAGCCACGATGTCGATCAGCAGCGACACCCCAAAGGCGGCAAAAAATCCGCCCGCGATCGGCAAAAAATCCGCAGCGGTGCAAAGTACACCCCTGTGCGCACAATCAGTTGCACAAACCGCAGCGTATCGCGAATTGGTTTGATTTTGCTGCGGCCCTGGCGATGAAAATAATCAATGGGATGATAATGCACCAGATAATTGTTGGTCAGCATTGCCAGTGTGATGGTGGTGGTAAAGCTAAACGTGTCTGGTAAGATTCCCAAAAACTTTTTGAGGACACTGGTTCGAAAGACGCGCATACCGCTATTGATATCTGGAATGGGCTGCTGCGCAATCCATTGCGCAAACGCTACTAAGAAATATTTGGGAATGCTGCGGCGCTTGGAGTCAGTAAGTAGGTGGGTTGAATCTTTTGTAGAACGAGTCGATGATGACAAAACCTCTTTGAGTGTTGGGTTTCGTTCCTCAACCGCAACCTACATCATTTGCAATTTAATAACGCCTGCCGACTTAACATTGGCACCCGTGCGAGCACCAGCTACCATACCAGCTTCTTGAGTCAGGACAAGAAGTTCTGACAGGCGCTCATTGGGATACGTGCCGTCAGCATCGGTAATGGCGACTAATGGATATCTGGCGTGGGCGATCCCCGTTTTAAGTGCCGCTCCATACCCACGATTGCGGCGATGCTGCAGCAGTTGAATATCAGAGCGAGCCGTCAGAATGTCCGCTGTGCGATCGCGTGAACCATCATCTACCACCACAATCTCATAGACATCCCCGGTCTGTGCTAGCACTCGGTATAGCTCATTCAAAGTTTGAGCCACCCCATTTTCTTCGTTAAAAACGGGAACAACTACCGAGACGGCATTTAAGAGCGTTGCCTTAGCAACGCCCCCAACCTGCTCACTGGCTAACTCACCCATACCCTGCATTCCAGAAAGACTTGGTTTCGGGCCTGATTACCCAAAATCATCGTCGGGCTATTACAGCACAAAACCAGAATGGCCTTTCTGGACTTTTGTGTCTTAGATAAGTAGAAATCGGTGCTGTCAGGGCTGCCGCCGTTGCATCCGCTCTCCCCATCATTTGAGATGCAGGAGCCAAGATTTGGATGCAGTTGCAGAAGTATTGGGTATATTTGGAGAGATTTTTACGGCAATCTCAGCTTTGTCACGGCATCCCTTGATGTTTATCCGTTTGCGACCCCGAGCCACGTTTACTGACTCATGCGCAGCATCGCCTCAATTGGTTTGAGGGCGGCTAACCGGGTCGCTTCTGGCATGGTGATTTCAGGCTGGCGGTTGTGCATCGCCAGATAGAGCTTGTCGAGGGTGTTGAGCCGCATGTGAGGACACTCGTTGCAGGCACAATTGCCGGTTGAGGGTGCCGGAATGAAGTGCTTGTCTGGCATCTGCTTGGCCATTTGGTGAATGATGCCAGGTTCAGTCACCACCACAAATTGAGTGCGATCGCTGCCTTGGACATACTTTAGCAACGCCGTCGTTGACCCAATGAAATCAGCATGGTGGAGCACCGGCTCCTCACACTCAGGGTGAGCAATAATCTCAGCCTCTGGGTGGGTGATTTTGAGCTGTACTAACTTCTTTTCCGAAAAGGTTTCATGCACCATGCAGCTGCCTTGCCACAATACAAGGTCACGCCCCGTTTGCTGCATTACATAGCGGCCTAAATTTTTGTCTGGGGCAAAAATGATCGGCTGACTCGCTGGAATCTGTTCAATCAGGCTTACCGCATTAGAGCTGGTGCAGATAATGTCGCTCATAGCCTTGATTTCGGCTGAGCAATTAATGTAAGACACCACAATATGGTCAGGATGTTGCGCCTTAAACGCGGCAAACTGATCCGGTGGGCAGGTATCCGCCAACGAACAGCCGGCATCTAGATCAGGCAGCAGGACGAGCTTATCTGGATTCAGAATTTTGGCCGTTTCGGCCATAAAGTGTACCCCGGCAAACACAATGACATCGGCATCAGTTGTCGCCGCCTGACGCGACAACCCCAGAGAATCACCAATATAGTCCGCAATGTCTTGAATATCAGCCTCCTGGTAGTAATGCGCCAAGATTACGGCATTTAACTCGCGTTTAAGCTCCGTGATGGCAGCAAACAGATCTAACGGCGTCCTAGCAAAAGCAGATGTATTAAGAGCAGTTGTAAACACGAGCAATACTTTTAGTGAAATGAGCAGATCAAAAGAGTTTCTATTATAGTCATTTTCACCAAAATTGGGTTCATGACAATGCGAGAACTTGATTTTGCGCCTGACCTTAGATGGACCATTTCCCCCCAATTGCCCAAATAGCCAACGAGCATGGCTTCGACAGCGGCATGCTTGCGAGCAGTTACCTCAACAAAGCTCCATAGACTGATGATTATCTCCAGCGATGGGGAATTCAATAACCATGACGGACAGGATGTCCTCTAGGCACCACAGTCACCGGGTGCTTGACCGAAATCACACACATTTCCAGCCTTCACTGCTGCAATAAAATTGTGTGAATCTTTGCGATCGCCCGTCAGCCTTTACGGGCCAGTGAGGAATGGATAGTAAGGGAGCCCATGTCAGTGTTTGCTAGCGACCCTGTCTCAAATTTTTCTGAGAGGTGGGAATAGCACAGTGACTATCGGTATACTCATTAGCATCTTGACAAAAGAGTTCCTGAAACGAGAGCGGTCAATGGTTTTGGAACGTTTAGGTAGGCATCAGCATGTTTAATGCAACTGAGATTCTCATCTCTGATTTTGTCGAAAAGCTGCGTGCTGGATATCACCGCACTTATGGCGGTCTAAATCCTGACTATGAAGACATCATCGCCTGGGCCGGCAGTATGGCTTTGGAGAACATTGCGAATAGCGATGCGCTTTACCATAATGTGGAGCACACGATTTTGGTGACGCTTGTGGGTCAAGAGATTTTACGCGGCAAACAAATTCGCGAAGGTGGCGTGGGGACTGAAGATTGGCTCCATTTCATCATTTCTCTGGTCTGCCATGACATTGGCTATGTCAAAGGCGTCTGTCGCATGGACCGCGATCGCGAACACCTGTATGCCACTGGCAGCGGGGAAGAGATGGTGGCACTCAGTCCTGGAGCCTCAGATGCCTCACTGACGCCGTATCATGTTGATCGTGGCAAGCTTTTTATTGAAGAACGCTTCGGCAAAAACCGCATTATCGACGCCGAAGTCATCAAGCGCAACGTCGAACTCACGCGATTTCCGGTGCCAAAGGAAGAAGATCATCAAGATACTCGCTACTTTCCCGGATTAGTAAGAGCCGCCGACCTGATCGGGCAACTGAGTGATCCTCGCTACCTGAAAAAAATTGGAGCGCTCTTCTATGAGTTTGAGGAAACGGGGCAAAACAAATACTTGAACTACCGTCATCCCGATGATCTCAAACACAACTATCCCAAGTTTTACTGGAATGTTGTCCATCCTTACATTCAAGACGGCCTGCGGTATTTGTCTTTGACCCAAGAAGGCAAACAAATCATTGCCAACCTATACTCAAATGTATTCATGGTGGAGAACGAAAAAAGCGTCGTTCCAACCTAACCCCCCCAAAAACTGGTATGACCTGGTGGCAAAAACTTCAGAAAAATTCTCTGGCGCAGGTGGGAGCACTCATCCTGTTGGTGTTTTACCTGATCGTCTTTTTAGCGGAGTTCACCGCCCCCTACGATCCCTACTTTTCTGAGCCGAGTGCTTCTTTGCTGCCACCCACTGAGATCTACTGGCGCAATCAATCTACCAGCGAGTTCATCGGTCCGCACGTTTATCCCACTACCCAGGGACCCGTTTCACTGGAGACAGGTGAGCGTGAGGTTTTTGTGGACTTTGACCAACCGAGTCCAATTCGTTTGCTTGTTAAAGGTGACGAATATCGTTGGCTCCGGTTAGAACTCCCCATCCCGACCCGATTTTCTCTCTTAGACCCTGGCTTTACAGAGATTGAGCTCCTTCCAGGTATTGCAGGCAATATTCATCTATTCGGAACGGTTGGAGCAGGGCGTTGGCATATTTTGGGCACCGACGAGCAGGCTCGTGACCAATTGAGTCGCCTAATTTATGGGGGGCGCATTAGTTTGAGCATTGGCCTCATCGGTATCGCGCTGTCTTTTCCTTTAGGCATGTTGGTGGGTGGCCTAGCGGGGTACTTTGGCGGCTGGATTGACGCTGTTCTCATGCGCCTGGTAGAAGTCATTATGACCATTCCGGCCATCTTTTTACTGGTGGCATTAGCGGCGGTGTTGCCAGCAACCCTGTCCAGTACTCAGCGCTTTTTACTGATTATCCTCATTACTTCATTTGTGCGCTGGACTAGTTTGGCTCGGGTCATCCGAGGGCAGGTGCTGGCATTAAAGTCACAAACCTTTGTGACAGCTTCTCAAGCGATGGGAGGCCAGTCTTTCTACATTATCGTGCGCCATATTCTGCCCCAGACAGCCACTTACGTGATTATTTCAGCAACGTTGGCAATTCCGAGTTTTATTGTGGCAGAGGCCGTGCTGAGCTTGATTGGTTTGGGCATTCAGCAGCCAGATCCCTCCTGGGGAAACATGCTGTCTTTAGCCAGTGATGCCTCGATTTTGGTTCTAAATCCTTGGTTGATCTGGCCGCCCGCAATCCTAATTGTGTTGACGGTGTTATCGTTCAACTTGCTCGGGGATGGTTTGCGGGATGCTTTAGACCCTCGGAGTCTGCAGACCTATGATTAAGCACCTAAAGGTTTGGTTGATCGTGCCTCTGCTACTAATCGGCTTGACGGGCTGTGGAACCTTGAAGGCAGCGATTCCGCATCATGTGGTGGTGGCGGCGGTTGCCCGCCAAGCGCAGCAAGAACAAATTGCTCTCTGGCAGCAGTTATCGGCAGACCAGGCGTCATTACCACAGCTATCGGTTAATCGGGTCAACGTGCGCCATTCACGTCAGGTACGGGTAGCCGACTCGCTGGCTTATGAAGTAACGGGCACCTATCGGTATAAATTGCGTTATCTGCAGCGATCGCCGCTGCAAAAATCACAAGTTCCCTTCACTCTAATTTTGCATAAACCTGTAGAAGACAAATCGTGGCAACTTTTAGAGGTTAAGGGTTCGCTCGAAGCGCCAAGAGCTTGGCATTGGCAATCACTTGCCGCCTCGCCCTAACCTCAAAACTCCTGAATGAATGTTTGTAAAAGGGAACAAGACTGGCGCAGTAGCATCCAATTTTGGTTTCTGAATCCACAATAAACCGCGTCTAAGTTGAAAAGTGGAGTTATGTTTGGCCATTAAAACCTCACCTAACCGCTCCTTGCAAAGGAGCGGAAGCAGACTGTCATTAAGCCTCTCCTTGAGAAGGAGAGGTGCCGCAGGCGGTGAGGTCGGACA
>JBCDAJ010000044.1:0-42947 GCA_039185935.1 Cyanobacteria bacterium P01_F01_bin.56
GTCCGACCTCACCGCCTGCGGCACCTCTCCTTCTCAAGGAGAGGCTTAATGACAGTCTGCTTTCGCTCCTTTGCAAGGAGCGGTTAGATGAGGTTTTGATGGCCAAACATAACTCCACTTTTCAACATAGACGCGGTTTAGCCGGGCGAAGTCAAAACCAAACCGCAGTCGAGCTGGCCCCTGAGCGGCGTCGAAGGGGACGATTACGCTTTGGGCGACTCTTGGTATTGTCGCTCCAGCCATGCTCTCTGTTCGACATGTGGAGGATAAAACGGGTAGACCTTAGCCAGGTTGTCATATTCGGATGGCAGCCGAGTTACGCCTGAGGGTTGGTAAAGGGGGCTGTGAATCAGCCCTCTAGCCAGGGTTCGTAGCCCTGCATTGATGCTGTGAAGGTTTGAGCGGATGTGATGCTGTAAGGACATTTTTAATCTAGCGAAGCAAATTTTGTATCTGTTGTTACTATTTTAGCCTGATCACTTTTATGCCTGCCAACATTAGCCTGAGGTGTGTAGGCAGTTAACGTGGGGCTCACGTAATCTATGTTTTGGGCAATTTTCAGGTTCTCAGTGAGCTTTCGCTGGTTGGGGCAGTAGCGTATTCTTCTCTATGGTTGATGCCGTTAAGGTTCACTGCGATGCAAAGACTTCAGAGCGTATTGATCGGTTGCCTTGTGGGGATGTGGCTATGGGCGATCGCTCCTGCTAGTGCAGCCGCTCAAACTCAGGCGTATGATCAAAACAATCAAGGGACGAGACAGTCTGCCAGCTTGGTGGCTCCGGAACCGGAGATGAAAATCGACATTTATCCCCAGCCCGATACTCGAAAATCCCCCATTGGATACGGCTTGAATGGTGATGCCGTGGTGGTGTTAGAGCAAACCGGCAGCAATGAAGGCACGGTTTGGAACCGCATTCAGTTTGCAAAAGCGCCAGATTCAGAAGGGTGGGTACAGCTTGAGTATCTCTCGCTGCCATCGGGCAATCAGCCGTCTCAGCAGCATCAAGGTAACCCAAAGCCAGGGGGCTACATGGGTGAGCGCTCGGCCCAGCCACCAGGGGCCCGCCAATCTGATTCCCCAAACGATCGCTCGTCACGTTATCAGCAGGGTCAGCAGCAATACAATCGATGAATAGCGGGCGATGAGTAGCGAGCGATGAGTAGCGGGAAAACAGAAAAGGATTACGCGAGTTTGGTGGTTGAGCACACCATCCCGAGAGGCAAAGGACTGTCGTTTCGGTGGTGGCATATTAAGTTGACCCAATCGGCGCGGGGCTTTCAGGGGTATGTCCGCACTGATTTGTGTGCTCCCGTGCGAGGTACCGAGCAACTGAAGTGGTATTCCATTATCCATTTCGACACGCCGGAGCATCTAAATAAGTGGCTCAAGTCCCGCGATCGCGAATCGATGATTGGTTCTGGTAGTCAGGTCTTTTCGTCCTATCGGTTTATTTCTTTTGCCACGGGTTTAGAGGGGTGGTTTTCTTCTCAGAGTGGGGCTGAGCAATTTGGGACAGGCCCGCCCGCTTGGAAACAGAACCTCTCGGTGGTGCTGGGGCTGTATCCGGTGGTCATGATTCAGACCCTGGTGTTTGGGGCACTGGGCATTATGCAGGGGTGGTCTTTACCCAGTTCCATGGTGGTCAACAATCTCATCACCTCATCCATTTTGACGTGGGGAGTCATGCCGCTCGTTAGCAAGATCATGCGGTTTTGGCTGTATCCTGCTTCCCAACCCAAATCTCAGACCAGAGACTGGTTGGGAGCGGGCGCGATCGCAGGTGCCTTACTCGTCATGGTGGCCCTCTTTAATTGGATCAGTTAGGAGCGGGAATTTAATAATGTGCCGGGTTTCCCCTCTCGGGAGGGGTGCCGTAGGCGGGGTGGGTTCGAACCCTCGCACTCAAGGGCAACCCACCCCGCTGCCCCTCCCAGGAGGGGAAAGGTTATCCGGCTTGGCCTCAGTAATTTATTTAATCCTTATCCCTTAGCCGCTGATTAACGGCTGCCGAAAACTTTGAGGGTGCCAAACACATCCACGTTGTCAGTTTTGGTATTAACCGCCTCATTCGCCTGACTTTGGCGAAAATTCGGGGCATCCCCCAGGGAAATAACCTGTACCCCAGCGGCATCAGGGTCTTGTCCTGGCAGATTAAAGATGGCCCCGCCCTTACCCTGGCCAGGATGGGCACCGATTCCCGCGATCGCAGCATTTTGATCAAACTCAGTTTGGTGCAAAATCAGCCGCCCTGATTTCACAAAGATGGCCCCGCCAAAGCCCGCGCCGCCGCCGCCGTAACCCAGTTCCCCATCACCGCCGCCAAAGCCGCCTTGCCCCGGATTGCCTGACTGTCCGGCGGTGCCACCCTGACCGCCTTGACCGCCAAAGCCGCCGCCGCCGCCGCCACCGCCAAAGCCGCCGTTGCCGCCATTGCCGCCATTGCCGCCTGGGGCCAACGGCACCTCTACCGTGCTGCCGTTGCCGCCATTGCCGCCATTACCCGCATTGCCAAAACCCCCGAAACCGCCACCGCCGCCAAAGGCGATCGTGCCGACGCCCCCATCGGCTTCCCAACGGCCCAAGCTGCCAAAGATACCCACGCCGCCATCACCGCCGTCACCACCATTGCCGCCGCTACCCCCAGCCGCCCCACCGTTGCCGCCATTGCCGCCGTTACCCGCATTGCCAAAGCCCCCAAAACCGCCGCCGCCGCCAAAGGCGATCGCACCAATGCCGTTAACGCCGATGCCGTTGACCCCCGCGAGCGCACCCCGGTTAGCAGAAAGCTTTTCATCTTGGGTGGTAATCGTTAGCGGGTCACCCTTCAAAGCCGGATCATCGCGGTCGGATAAGCTAATGCCATTGATGCCGGTAATTGCCCCGCGATTGACATTTGCCTTCGTCTTAGCTCGCTCAATCGAGCTGGGTCGTTCCAGCCCTTCAGGTTGAGGGCGATCGCCGCCATTGCCCCCTTCGGCACGATTGTTCACGAGCCGCGCCCGACTCAGGATCAAGTTGCTGTCTTCCAGATAGAGCCCACCCCCTAACCCGGCACTCCCACCAGCATTGCCGACCCCGTCAGCACCGTGGGCAAATCCGTCGGCAATGGTCAACTCGCTGATCACAACGCGACTGTTGTGAATTTGAAAAACGCGAAACTGCTCATTGCCGCTGACAGTGGCACCGTGACCATACAGATACACATTGCTGCGGATCGGGGGCAGCGGCGATCGCAGCACAATGGGTTCAGCGAAATCGTGCAGTTCAATCAAATCATCCTCAGGAGTCAGGTTGGCTTGGGCAATCGCCCACCGTAACGTGCCCACACCACTATCAGCAGCGCGGGTCACCTGCATTTGGCTGAGGGTTGCATCGTACGGTCCCGTCAGATTCAGTGGCTGCAGGACTGTACCGATAGTCGACTCTAGCTGCCAGTTGCCCCCAAGGGGAGCATTATCCGGGTCGCCGGAGCGATCAACAGAGGCCGCAATATCGGCTTGGGTAACGCGGTGTAGTGTCTTGAGAAAATGTTGTCCAATGGGGGTGGCCGCCACTTCGCAGCCGTACAGCACGATATCCCCGCCGGGAGCCAATACCTGGCCCCACTGAGCCAGTAGGGCTGATTGAGTTGACTGAGGATTCGCTAAATCAGCATTTAACTGGGTATCATTCACCATGGTTTGTCCCAGCTGCAACTGTCCTGGCGCGCCGTGGGAAACCACGTGAATGGCTTGCAACTGCTTAAATTGCTTCAGTTCTTGAGTCACTGAGGCCAGCGTACTGTGGGGCGACAGCAAGATACCGTGCTGGTGGCGCTGAAGCTGCTGCAGAAAGAAGCCAGGATCGTGAACCGCCGAATCGATTAGAACCACTTCTTGAGGGGGCTCTAGCTGTAGCGTAAACAAGCTGACAAGCGCCATCAAGAGGATGACTATCAGCATCTTTGGAGCCCGCCGTATCCATCCCCACTCCATGTAGACTACAGCCATTGGTTAGCAACCCCATAGACTTGTGCAAATTGTCATCGGCTAATCGATACTCGGCTCTATGTTAAAAAGAAGTCCGATATTCGAGGCGGACATCAGTATCGTTGAGATTTGAAGCGCCCCGCAGTTGCAATTCATCGGTAAAGCGATATTGCAAGCCAAACTGGGGCGGATTACCACTGTTGAGAATCTCCAGCACATTAATGCCGATGCTGTCACCGATCGCAAATGAGGCCTCCACGCCAATGCCAACGCCAGCCGTACTTTCTGCTGAGGTATCAGTGGTAGGAAAGACGCTGAACGATTGCAGGCCCAGGGTGTCTGCCAAGTTATTGCCAAACCCGGCTAAACCACCCGCGCCGAAAAAGCCAGCCACCTGAGTCAGGCTCGCACTGGCTAAGCCCCCGGCGACATTACTACCCAGTAGAGCCACCAGTTCTTGTTGGCTGCGGGCAGGGTTACTCGTCAGGGCTAGACTGTCGTTTAGCTCACTAGCGTAACCGACGGCGACCGCTCGAACGCGAATAAATTCGACATTCCCAACCGATTGAATGTCGTTGTCACTAATCTCAGAACTCGCAAACCCATTTCTAGTTGGTGGAACTCGGCTAATATCGTTTTCTTGTACCCGCGCTGTCAGTACCACATTGACATAGGGGTCGAGGCCATCTTCGGGGGTGAAGATAGCAGCATTGGGAGCACTGGAATCTAGTCGAAACTGAGCTGAAAATAGATTAATCCAGCCGGTACGGAGGTCAATTTCACCATCGGGTTTTAGGTCGGAAAACGTACCGTTGACGGTCAAGCCGCCATCCGCCGTGAGGTTATAAAACGGCTGGCCATCAACCACGAGGCGATCGCTAAAGGCGACCATAAAGTCATCGAGCACCACTTTGTCCAAGAACCCTGACGGTGGCCCAATCGCCGACGGAGCAAACGGATCAATACCCAAATATGCTGCTCGATAAGGGTTGATCTGCTCTACCTCTTCGGGTGTGGGGAGATTTAGGGCACCGAGCTGCTGCAACAGCTGATTGGCCCGTACATATCCCTCGTCGAGTTCAACGCCACCACTAATCGTTGGCGCCAAGACAGCGCCCGTAATTGCGACCTGGCCATCGAGTTGTAGATCAACAATCCCCCGGTAATCAATGGGTAATTCACCCAGCGAAATTAGCATGCCATTAGCAACAGCGGCATCAGGCTCAGTTTGTTGTTTAGTTTGCACTTGAGCCAGCAGCGATTGACCCGATAACTGCAGCGGTAACTGCCCTACCACCGCTACAGTGCCGTCTCCCATTTGCGCCTGCAGGCGCGGAATGCGGACTTGGGCAAGATCAAACTGTACCTGGCCATTGATATTGGTAAGGGGGTTACCCAGCTCAGAACTGCCCACAATGGCGTCTCGAAAAGTCGCGGTTCCAGCAATCTCGGGGTTAAACACGCTGCCCCTAACCCGCACAACCACCTCACCGTCGCCGCCCTCCCACCGCAGTTGCTCGTCAGTAAAGACGTTCACAAAATCAAAGGTGTCATCAGGAACCACAGCGGTCAGCGCGATCTGGTCAGTGGCTGGCCGTACCGTCATAAAGGGCAACGCATAGGGAACTGTTCCCCGCAGGGTCATGGGGGCGTCATTGGGTGCAAGCGCGGCGCCCCCATCCAATTCTAGGATGGCATTGCGGTAGCCAAAGGTCGCTGCGACCCGTTCCAGCGGTTGCTCATTAATCGCTGGCTCAACCACCAACAGCTCCCCCTCAATCCGCGGATTGGCGAGGCTGCCAGTGAGCTGAGTCGTTATATCGATATCGCCAGTCACTGCCACCGGCAAGGGATAGAAGACTGACGCCAGTTCGACGGGTAAGTTATCAACCAGCAGATCGCCCTCTAAACGCTCTAGACTGCCGCGACCTGAAAGGTTCACCACGGTATCGGCCACGATAACCGATACCGGATCGAGAACGACCGTTCCCTGCTGCACATTGCCGCTGATGATGAACTGGTTGCTGGGGTCGTAAGGTCCCCAAGTCCAACTTTGTCCCCGAAAGTTAAAATCAGCCGTCAGCGCATTTAAATCGAGCGATCGCCCGGCCACGGTCAGCCCACCCGAAAATTCTCCCGTTAGAGTATCCATCGGCGGCAGTGCCCACTGCCCCCTCTGGGTTGGAGTCGCTTCGGGTTGGGCCGCTTCAAAGGCGATAAATGCTTCTAGTTGCTCTAAAAAGGAAGCCTGGGGCAAACGGATTGATTGGACCTTCAGATCAGCGGCGTTCCCGGTTGGCGAAGGGCGTTCTAAACCCAACCGCAACGCTTCCAGGTCAAGCGTTTCAGCGATCGCGACGAGATCTTCGACCTGCCCTTCAGCGACAGTGAGTTGGCCGGTATACTCCAGCTCCGGTTGCAGAGAGGCGCTCCCCGCGAGCAAAATGCGGCTGTCATCAAAGAGCAGCTCACCCTGGTCTAGAGTGGCAGTGCCGTCGGCATAGCGAAAAGCCGTGGTCAAGCGTTCCGCGGCAACTGGGTCGAGGCCCGGTTCGCGAACGGTGAGGGTACCGCTCGCGATCGGATTTTGGAAATCGGCTAAATCAGCCGTGACGCTCATATCTACCCAGCCGGAGACGACGCCAAAACCATAGTCAGTAGCGGGCTGCACCGCCAGTTGATCAAGGGGAAATTGCTGAATGTCGACATCAATGCGTCGTCCCTCACCCGTGCCAGAGGCGACAAAGTCTTGATTACGCACTTCAAACGCCGTGGGCCAGGGGTCAGCGTTGACGGTCAAAGCCACGCGATCGCCCCCACGACTACGCAGATCCAGTTCTCCCCCCTGGGCCAAGGACAAATTAACTGGCCCAGCCAAAGGTTCAAAGGCAAATTCATTCAGCGCCAGCGCGACTAAGCGAGCATCCCCAGTCAGTTGGGGATTATCGAGGGTGCCGGTAATCTGCCCCTCAAAGCTAGTCAGTCCAGCTAGTTGCCCATAGGCCCGCACGGCATCGGGGGCAAAGCTGTTGAGCGGTTGCAAATCATAGTCGCGCAGGACCACATTCAGCGCCAAGGCGCCAATGGGAATCGCTTGAGTAAAGTCCACACCAATGGTGCCGTCGGCTTGAATGTTAGGAGCTGTAAACCGATTGACCGTAAGGCGATCGCCCTGCCAGGTAAATTCTGTTGTCCAGTCTCCCTGAGGCAGCAGCGGCTCCGCTGTCGGAATCGGTTGCACCAAGGCGTTAGCAATGGTGGCGTCGCCCCCCGCCTGAATGGTCGCCAGATCAAAGTCGTAGAGATTGCCCGAGGCGTTGAGGTTGGCCGTCAGCAAGCCTTGGGCTTGAGGCGTGAATTCCTCGACGGGGACTTGATCGGTGGTCGCAGTCGCTTGCCAATTGCCCGTTGTGAGGTCCGCGATCGCCGTTGCCATAATGGTGCCGTCGGCCACCTGTAGACGAGCGGGGTCAAGCACGAGCTGATTGTCCGCCAGGGTCAACTCCCCCGCACCGGGAAAGGAAGATTCTGACAGTTGCCATTGAACCACTGCCGTTTGGGATTCGAGGTTGCCCTCGGCGGCCACATCAGCGGTCAGATCGCCAATGACGATGTCCTCTGGCAGGCTGACGCCGTAGAGCCCGGTATACGCATCAACGGGAATATCAGCCTGGGCTGTCAGCTGAAATTCCGGCTGGGTTAAGTCAGTGATATCGGCTTTGCCCTGAGCCAGCACCACCCCACCCGCCTCTGGCACAATCCGCAATTCAGTTAAGTCAAACTGCGCTTGATCAAGCGCAAAATTAGCGGCCAGGGTGGAAATCGCCACTTGGTCCACCTGCACTGTCTCGCGATTCGTCAAGCGGCCGCGAACTTGCGGATCGAGCAGATCGCCAGTCACCTGGGCATCGAGCTGAAAAACGCCATTCGCGGCGATGGGTAAATCCAGTTCAGCCAACGATTGCACATCCGCGATCGCCACCTCAGGAATCTGTGCCCGCAGGTCATGCCCTGATTGCAAATGCACCTCACCAGTTGCCATTAGGGTGATGTCGTCAACCTGCAGACCGGTTTCTTCCAGCGTGACCTGCTGTCCTTGAAACCGCAATCGACTGTTGATGTTGCGAATTGCGGTCGGCAGTCCCTGTACCTGCACTTCTCCATCGCGAAACCGGGCCGTGCCCTGCACATCAACCGATGCCAGATCGAGCTGATACGCTTCAGTGAGAGCCGCCGCCGCCGTGAGATTCGTATTCAGGACGCCACCACTAAGACCCAACAGCGAAGGCAACACCAGATTGGCCCCCGTCGTTGGCAGGTCTTGCAGCCGCACATTGGCTTGTACCGCGAGCTGCTCTAGGTCGCCTTCACCCTGGATGTCAAACCGCCCTGTATCCACGTCGCCAGCCAGCTCAAAAGCAACCTGCTTAGACGACTCACCTGTAAAAATAGCGTTCACGTTTACGTTGTCTACAACCACTGGGGTGCGGGTAACCAACGCGTCAGGGTCTTGGATTTGGGTCGCAACGGTAATGCGGGCGTCGCGGACCTCGACATTCTGGAGTTCCAGTTCAAAAGGGGGGTCTTCTACCGCCTCTGGCAAGTCCAGCTCAATCCACTGCCCATCCACGGCTTGAACGAGATTGACGTCAGGATTGATGAGGACAATATCGGGTTGAATTTCCCGATGCAAGAGGAGTGCTCGTAAATTGACCTGCACTCGGACTTCTTCCACCGTGGCAGACGTGGCGTCGGTCGCCGTCGGGGGTAACGCACTCTGCCCCAACCGAATGCCCCAAAATGAAAGCCCTCTCACCTCCCCAATTTCGACCGGGCGGCCTATCGTGGTTTCGACTTCTTCCTCCACGATGGGGATGATCTGAGACTCGATCAGGCGATCGCCCCAAACGACTGCCACCAGGCCTCCAGCCGCGACAATAACCCCTAGCCCCGCCGCAATTTTGAGGAGTGGTGCCAAGACGCGGCCAGTAGAGCGCTTTTCATGGGTAGATTCCGAGGATTTTGGTTCGGAGGGCTTGGGATCGGATGAATTCGACATATGGCCAAGTGAACTAACGGCAAGTGCTGGGAAAACCGCGAACAAAAGCAACTGCGATAAGACAAAAAGATGTCGGTCACGTAAATCGTTCGGAACGATTTCTAAACATCGGCCCAATTAGTCGAATTCATACTACAGGTCTGGCATCCGCTCTACAAACTCGATAAATTAACCTTGGCAAGGCAATAATATCGTGCTCGTTGCGATCGCGAAATGCCTGATGGGCTGAAGCTAATTAACCTGCAATCAGAATAAGTCGAGAAGGGTTCTCGGAACCTGAAGCGCAGAAGCAAGTTCAGCAGAGTCCTCCCATAACTGGTCGAGAAGAGGCGTCTTGTCAGATTGATGACTTTTGTTAGGCGGTCTTTGAACCGTATTGGCGCTCAAGCTGACTCACCGCTGGGGTGTCACAACCAACACGCGCCCAGAAGACAGTACCGCCACGAAATTACGACCATTCTTGTGGTCTTCCAGGCTGAGTGGGAGTCTTAGAGATTAGGCATGAGCTGAAGCAACGATGACCGGCGGCAGACTTCATGCAGCTTCAAATCTACCCATAAAATATTTCGCCAATCCACCTGGCGTTCGGTGATTACTGATATGAACCGGACTGCTCTCGCGATCGCATTCGCCAGACCTCTTACCCATCATCCTGATCAACGCCCCACAGCTCTAGCAAAGCATCAACCCGCTCAACCGAATCGATATCGTCATCCGCTGCATAGAGGCGGCGGGCCCGGCCAATAGAAGATACCGCTTGGGTTTTCAACCCCTCTGCCCATAGGGCTAACCCGAGGTTGTAATGAGCCCCTGGATTATCGGGAAATGCCTGGAGTACCCGGCGATAGGCCCGAATGGCCTGGAGGTAAACGCCTTCTCTTAAATGAAACGCGCCCACCGCCGCCTGGGCAGGAATCAAGTCAGGATCCGCCTCAGCGGCTCGTCGATAGTAGGCATAGGCGGCGTCTTCATCCCCTAAGTTCAGGGAAATCTCACCTAAGAGAAAATTGGCTTGAGCATTGTTGCGATTGAGTCTGACGGCCTCCTCAAGATTCTCCAAGGCGGCTCGGGAATTGCCCGTTGCCAACTGCGTCTCAGCCAAGCCCACATAGGATTCGCTACGGCTCCGATCGGTCTGCACAGCTCGCTGAAAGGCCGATTGAGCCGCCACATAATCTTCTTGAATTAAGTACAGTGTGCCTAAAGCTTCATAGGATCTGGCATTGTTAGGAGCGCGACGGGTCAACGTTTCATAGGTGTCTAGCGCCGCCTCGTAGTCTTCGAGCGTGATAAAGATGTTGCCTAATCCCAAATAGGCATCTGTTTCGTTGGGCGCCAGAGTGGCAATTTCCTCATAAGCGGCGATCGCTTCGGTATAGTTTTCTAACTGTACGTAGGTAAAGGCAAGACCATAGCGAAAAGGTAGATTATCGGGTTCTAAGCGAATTGCCTGCTGGTAAGGTTCTACCGCTGAGGCATACTCGCCTTGTTGCACATACAAATAACCAATGCCCGAAAACAGCCGCGCATTCTGAGGGTCGATGCGGGTGGCTTCTCGATACAGTGCGATCGCCCCGTCGTAATCCTCCGCCTCGACCTTTTCTTGCCCTTCGCTCAGTAATTCATCGAGGGCTTCTTGCTCCGCGTCGGAAAGATTGGCGCGACGGTTTTGCGCCAGATTGACCTCAACTGGCAGCGTCAGCCGAGCAGATGGCAAGGCGTTAACGGCGGCCGCCGACGCTAGCGTTGCGGCCGCCACACTGCCCGCCGTCATCCCAATGACAGCACCCGAACATACCCGCGCCAACCACCGAAAAGTCACAATCAATCGACCTCCATCATCTCAAACTCGCCTTTTGCCGATCTGAGCATTCCCATTGCCATGCCGATAGCTAAAAGCTCGTCGTTAATCTTAGCCCAAAGCTGCTGCTGGTTTGACCATCGCCACTTGTCTGATGCGCTCACTACGGCTACACAAGCCTTGCACAGATCTTCACCCTGATCAGGGCAGTTAGGGATCGGCTTGAAAATAAAGTACCCGGACAAGACTGTGGCAGGGTGGATGGGTAGCAGAGTGGATGGGTAGCAGGGTCGGTGGGATGTTATTTAAGCGCAACTCCCTTATGGCAAAGTGCAGAATCCAGAGTTCGGAATTCAGCAGTGAGCGGCTTCGCTGAATGAGGGTTTCAGCCATGGGCAGTCGCCTGAACCAAAGGCAGCTTGCTCTGCCCCGTAAGCACAGTGCTGCGAACACCATCACGCTTTGAATCTAGAGCCAGAAGTCATGAGCCGGTCTCCATTTCAGCAAGTTGGGCTGGGGCTTGGGAAATGTCGAGCCCTAACGCCAAAACCTTTTCAGCTCTAGCTCATAAGGAGATTTACAGGGAAGAATTTACCGCTTGTAGGGTGTCATTAGCGAAGCGTAATGCACCGCCGAATGGGTATGTTCATTGACAGAAATCTCCTAAGTCCTGATGGCAGCTTCTGATCAGGTTTACGCTGGATAAATCCGTAGCCGCCGGTTGGGTTCGTCGCCAAAGCTGCAGGACTTCAAGCGATAATGCTCGGCCAACTCGTGCTGCATTTTGCGAATCCGCGCTGACCGTGGCAGTAATTCGACGGGTTGTCCCTTGGGGATGACAATTTGCTCTACGGCCAGTCTGGCTTCTTCCAGGGCTTCGAGCTCGTCAGCATCCTCATTAGGGGAAAACAAGCTCAGGTTCGGCATGGTCCGCACACTGTTGTCGTCAATATCCAACATGCGCTGCAGGGTTCGCACGATTTGCGGCATGCTGTTGGACTTCACCGTGTGAATGGGTAAATCGCGAACTTGGGCAATATGTCGCAGTTTGGAGTGATGCTTAACGTGCGATCGCAGCGCCAGCACGGCATCCGCACTGTCGAGATCTTTGGTCAGCACGACGGGCAATCGCAGTGTGGAAATCACCTGATCAAGGTGATGCTTACTAATCCCATAGGCATAAACCCGCAAAATATCTTCGCCATTAGGGCCGACGGTGGGTTCCGGCGTTAGCGCTAAGGCTTCGCCAGTGGCGGTGACGACTATCTCATCTTCGTTGAGCGATCGATCCAGCATGGCTTCAAAGGTCTGTTGCTCTGCCGTCACGGGTAGTCGCTCAACGGTGCCGCCGCTGCGGGGGGGCACCATCCGCCCCGAAGACCGCCAACCGTTTCCTTGGGCGATTGACTGGCTGGCTGCTCGTCCCTTCAGCGGCGCGGTTTTGATTTGGGGGGCTTCGGTTGTGGTGATGACTTCACCCGCTGCGTTTACGCTGCGGGTCTGAGTGGCTGGTTGCCGTCCCCGCAACAGAGAGTCAACCGTCGCGGCAACATCCTCGTGAATGACCCAACGTTGTCGCTCCAACATTTCTACTGCAATATCAAAGGTCGGAGGCGCTTTGCGTTCTAGCACGCTCTTCTGACTACCCCGGCGCCGGGCCTCATCATCGCCTAAAGTGACGGACTGAATGCCTCCCACCAAATCAGACAGCGTGGGGTTTTTTATCAGATTTTCGAGCTGATTGCCATGGGCGGTACCCACAAGCTGTACGCCGCGCTCAGCAATGGTGCGAGCCGCCGTGGCTTCTAATTCGGTACCGATTTCATCAATCACGATGACCTCTGGCATGTGGTTCTCTACCGCTTCGATCATCACCTGATGCTGGAGTTCAGGTTTCGCCACCTGCATCCGCCGGGCTCGCCCAATCGCCGGATGGGGAATATCGCCATCGCCGGCAATTTCGTTAGAGGTGTCAATGATGACCACTCGGCGATTGAGGTCATCGGCCAAGACGCGGGCAATCTCTCGTAGCGCCGTGGTTTTACCGACTCCCGGACGCCCTAGCATCAAGATCGATTGGCCCCGCTCGACTAAATCTTGAATCAGACCAATGGTGCCAAATACGGCGCGCCCAACCCGGCAAGTGAGGCCAATGACCTCGCCAGAGCGATTGCGGATAGCACTAATGCGATGTAGCGTCTTCTCGATGCCGGCCCGGTTATCGCCGCCAAAGTAGCCCACCCGCTCAACACAATGCTGCAAATCGTCTTTAGAGACAGCCTGCTCAGACAAATATTCAGACCCCGACAAAAAGCGGGCTTCGGGGCGTCGCCCCAAATCTAAAATCACTTCGATGAGTTGATCCGCCTGTTGGTGACGCTGAATTTGCGCGGCAGTATCGGGCGGTAAAACTGCCAACAGGGCTTCGAGATCATCGTATACGGCAGACTGAGTGGTAGCAGGGCGCCCAGAAGATGCAACAGGAGAAACTTGGGCAGAATCAACGGACTGGACGTCGTTGTGAAAGACCATAGCCTAACTAGAAACTCTACTCGATTAACGGTGCACACAGTGGCGTCCCCGTTAGGGCCGCCGAAAAATCAACGCGATCGCCCCCCCAGCTCGGGGGCAGCCGACTGGCCGTATGGGGAACTCCTTTAACAGGCGTGACTAGGCTCTGAGCCAATTGCACAGCTTGACGTAATGGCAATAGCGCTCTTGCCAGGGAATCCGAGTCATAACATAAAGGCCTCTCATCAATATGAACGGTAGATGCAAACAATGGCTCAGCAGGCCACTCAGCCAATACGGGACTTAACAAACGACGGGCAAAACTGCCAAAACCAACTCCGCCCAACACTGGCCGGAGCAAATCACCCAGCCGCGAAACTTCAGCATCGCAAGGCGCAGCTATCGAATGCTCGATCTCAGAGACCAAGTCTCCCAATTTTGCCGCCGTGTGAGCGTTGGTTCCCCCAGCCAGTTGCACATAACCGGGTGGGCCAGACTGCAAGAATTTGCGGGCATAGCGCACGGTGGCATGGGTAGTGCCCCGGCCAATATCGCCACTCATGGGTCGGCCATCAGTTTGCCAGATCAGAGGCAAACTAAACGGTTGAATACCGTGGTAGAGCTGCCATAGGTAATCCACAACGCCGTCTTGATAAGGGCAGCTAATGGAGATTACCGATAAATCATGTAGATAAGGCTGCAAAGCAGACCATAGGGCCATGAACTGGTCATAGCGCCCAACTTGGGTGTGGATTTCAATCGCATCTACCTGCTCTAGCAGCGATCCGGCGATCGCTTCAGGGGCTGTGGCCCGAGTAACCGTGTCGATATGCTGAAGCGGACATACAGGCAAACAGCGACCACACCCGTAGCAGCGCTCTTCAATGACACCAGTCGCCACTGGCGTAAAGGCGATCGCCGCCGCCGGACAAATCGCTTCGCAAGGACGCGGACAATCGGCAGGACAATGATCTGGGTTAAACCGAGCTTTGCGAAAATGAGGATCTTCGCCATCGCTAAAGCTCACCATGAGTAAGGGTGGTTCAGCAAAAGTTTTATCCAGCGCTAAATCACTAAGTTCAGAAATTTGCTGAAGTCGTGAAACGACGTGAAATGACTCTTTCACCGCATTAACTACAGCGGGATCAGCAGCAACATCGATACAATCAGCACCTGCAAGCGTATAGGCCAGTGCCAAATTACGAATTGAGGGAAGGTGTTGATAGCTGGCTCCTCCAATGAGCTTGAACCAGCGACCTGCCTGCAAAGAAATTAGGGAACGATGGAACTTTTTCACCTTAATATGCTAATCGTTTCTGTCGACAATTACGAGATTTCAGGAAAAATTTCAGTTTTCTAGACAATTGACGGGCTCACCCCCCTTGTAGGAGCTATCAGGACTCACGCCAATCTCGTCAATATCAAATAATCGTTACTCGGGAGTTGCGCTTAAATAACATCCCACCGACCCTGCGACCCATCCACCCGGCCACAGTCTTGTGCGAGTACTTTATTTTCAAGCCGATCTCCTAGTGGTCTGTCAGGTTTCAAAGTGTGGATAAAGCCGCCTGAGCTGAATTCGCGCCTTAGTAGTCGTAAATCGCCAATCAACCGCCTTTGGCAACTGATTGCGCGCCGTGTAAGTAGGCAGGCGTTATTAAATTGCAAATGATGTAGGTTGAGGTTGAGGAACGAAACCCAACACTCGAAAGGGTTTCGTCATCATCGACTCGTTCGACAAAAGATTCAACCCACCTACTTAAGCGGTGGTTTCGCGTTCTTAAGGTAGTTCGCTTGGGAATGCGACGCGCTAAGCCATGACGGGGGAATGCCGACAGCTCATTTTCAGGCATATTGAGCTAACTCACATGTTTGAGCGTGTGATGGATGGCCCCAAAAGTTAACTAATTCACTAAGCCAATACTCTGAAGAACAACAATTGGGGCATTGGCACAAGCCTTATCCGGGTTTCAGTGTATGTCTCTGTAAGATATGAGGCATGTGATAAGCAATTCAAGTAACCTTATAGCCTTGATGAAGATGCCACTATGAGGTTGGCAAATTTTCTGATTGCAAGCCAGATTTGATGTGAAGACAGTCAGGGTTTCGACTCAAGATTTCAGCAATTTAACTGAGAAATATATTCTTAACTTTGCCAAATTGTAATGCCCCGTTGAGAATTTCTCATGTAGGCGAGATATACCGAATGAGTGCTCGTCAGCTGACGAATTGACTGGTGAATTTTTGGACTTAATAGTGCATCAACTAAACGAATCTAAATACTCAGCTGAACTACCAACAATGGGCCAGTATTCAGTCTGAGATGTAAACAGTAGGGAACGGTCTCCGCAGGATTTCGTCGACTGCTTCACATGGGTTGAGGATAGGTATGAAGGCTGTCTGCCTCAGACATTTCTCAGGGTTGTTGGGTTTTGCGATCGCTGCCATTTGGAGTGGCCCTGTAGAAGCGGCAACTTTGATTTTGGGTGGCAGCAACCAGCCAATTCTGATTGGTGCCACGACAATGTCTCGCTACGACGAGAACGGTTTGGAATTCAATGATGCCCTGGCCGCAATTAATCCCAACTTGGTCGATCCCATTGGTAATACCTTGACTGGGTTTCGCGATGGGGTTGAGAATCGCTCGTACTTTGTTTTTAATATCAGCTCCCTGCAGGAGCCAGTTTCTGACCTCTCACTACGATTGCTTAACAAACGCTTCTACTCAACCGAGAGTACAGAAATCGTTGACTTCTATGACGTCGACCCCGATACGATTGGTTTGAATCCAAACATCTCTTTGGTAACAGTTAGGGATGATAATGCCTTTGAGGATTTGGGAACCGGTGTGCGGTACGGTTCGGCTGTTGTGGTCGGTCCGCCTTCCGACGATGATTTTGACAACCTTTTTCTAGAAGACTTTGAGGTAAATCTCGATGCGGCTTTAGCCGACCTCAACCAGGCAATAGCTGAGAGTCGCACCTACTTTGCCATCGGTGCTAGCTTAAATCCCACAAGTTCAGGCAGTCCCTATGAAATTCAAGGGCTTAATTCTCTGCCGGTTGAAGGGGTCCTGTTTTCGGGAGGGCCTAGAGACACCGAAGTGCCGGATCGCGACGTTTTGGATTTGGGGCCACTCAATCCAGACCCCTCTATAGCGGTGTCTGAGCCAAAACAGATGCTGGGGCTGTTAGCCTTGGGCATTACCGGTGGCGTCACTAAAATGCGATCGCGCCGCCATTGATCACAGTGTGAGCACAACAGTTAGTTCACCTGCGACATGTTGTAAGTGATAAATCGATTCAAAATACCAAGCGTTTCAATGCGATACTCTGGCAACATCGGCACGTTAGGAATGCCCAAGGATGTGCGATAGAGGCTCCCGATCACAAAGTTCAGGCGATTGGTGCGATTACGAATGAGGGTATCGAGTTCGGGGACGAGAGACTGCACCATTTCATCACACTGGTTGCCTAATAACTCACCAATGCCTGCGGGTAAATCTGTGCAAACTTCGTCGGTGAGATAGGTCTGGGCCTGCTCGCGCACGTAGATAGCATAAGCTTCCGGAGCCGGATTGGTCACAACTAGCCCAGCGGTGGCGATCGCTAATATCACCGCACCTAAGAGGACAGATAGTTTCATAGTTCAACCAGGTAAGTCAATTCAATCGCCTATAGACATTCAAGGTACGGGATGGAAGGGTGAGGCTTGCTAACGAGTAAACATAAGGTGAAGAATATATATCTTGCATCCCTGCGACGTTCGATGCCCAAAACAGTTCCCAGTGTCTAACGTAACTTCGTTGGCGATGTTCATATAGACAAAAGGGGCAATAAATTGCTCTGACTCTATCGCTAGTATCGCAACAATACTGGCATCGCCGCCATAAACACTACCGACTGAATTCTTCTGTCCTACTTGCTTACACAATCAGGCGAGATGCTATATTGAAAGACGCGCATGGCGAGCGTAGCCAAGGGGTTAAGGCAGCGGATTGTGGTTCCGCCACTCGGGGGTTCGAATCCCCTCGTTCGCCCTTATTTCAGACCTCTCTAAAAAACTTTCAAAAAGTTCTCAAATTTGACGGTCATTTGTAGAATCACCATTTGAGTCTTTTGCGTTTCTCCACGCCAACGATCAAGATGGGGTCGATTAATTGGCCATTTCAGATTGCTGAGCTGCTCTTATCTAGAAGCTTTGAGGGTCTCGCTTCTGAATGAGACAGGACCGAAATTTCTTCCCGCCGTGAACAATCGCCCTGCTACTCGCAATCCGCTACGCCTAACAGTGATATTTATAGGACTTACGCAGTTGAATCTGATTTTGCCCCCGATATTCCCAATCCTAGGGAAATTAGCCTCAACCTCCCTCAGATTTGGGGATTGAGGAGGCTTTTGCGTAAGTCCTAATTTATTCATTGCCCTCATGCCTACTGTTATTGTCGCCACGGGCAACCCTGGCAAACTAGAAGAAATGCGCACTTATTTGGCCGATTTGGGGTGGCAATTGGCTCTCAAACCGTCAGAAATTGAGGTTGAGGAAACGGGGACTACCTTTTTAGAAAATGCCCAATTAAAGGCATCAGAGGTTGCAAAAGCGACCGGACAGTGGGCGATCGCAGATGATTCGGGCTTGATGGTGGATGCCCTGGACGGGGCGCCTGGTCTTTACACCTCACGTTATGCCAACACCGACGCTGAGCGTATTGAACGGTTGCTGCGAGAACTCGCCGATACTGATAATCGAGCCGCCCAGTTTGTATGTGCGATCGCCTTAGCTCAGCCCGATGGCACTATTGCGCTGGAGACAGAAGGGATCTGTCAGGGCGAAATTGCGATCGCTCCCCGCGGTAACGGAGGGTTTGGTTACGATCCCGTCTTTTACGTGCCCGCCGCCCAGCAGACTTTTGCGGAGATGAGCCAAGCTAACAAAGATCAACTAAGTCATCGCGGCATTGCATTCAGCCAGCTCATGCCTGAATTGCGATCGCTCACCCTAACGTAACTCGAACGTTTAACTCACAAGACCAGCCTTGAAGAGTGGCAGCGGCTTTGCATCAATGAGGGAATGCAACAGTCCAGTACAGTACGGCTCAGTATGGTACGGCGTAAATTTGCCTGCCGTTCTCTAGCACGGGGGAACAGCGGTACCAGGGGAGCTAGAAACCAAAACGGTAGAGCGCTTTCTGCTATAGCAATTCGCTGTTAGGGTCGAATGTTCGGAAAAGCCAGTGACTTTATCCTGCAGTGGCTTCACTTGTGAATTTTGCATTTTGCATTTTGCCCCTGGCTATCCCGAGTCCTAGGAGCTGTCATCATTTAGCTGTCAAATCCTCTCAGTGCTCGGGATACAGCCCTTAGGGAGTTGCGTTTAAATCACATTCCACCGACCCTGCTACCCATCCACCCTGCCACAGTCTTGTCCGGGTACTTTATTTTCAAGCCGATCCCTTAGCTTATATTTTGAGTGCGGGCGCGGTGATGCTGATTGTCAAGGAGATTTACAGGAAAGAATTTACCGCTTGTAGGGTGTCATTAGCGAAGCGTAATGCACCGCCGAATGGGTATGTTCATTGACAGAAATCTCCTAAAGGCTTCTGGGTTTAATTGATGACGCGCCCTAGGCAACTCAAAAGCTCTGGGAATAACAGCGTTCCCCTAAGTCAATCCAGCGATAGTAGCAGCGTCAGTCTCCAACCAATCGCTCAACACCAAAGAGTGCAGGCACCTCAAAAAGAGGCTGCCTGCACATCGATAAAACCTTTTGCGACCCGAATCAGCCGAACCGCTATCTACGCTTCCCGGTTATTCAGGAAAGTCTGGAGTTGCCCAAGTGCCGCTCTACCGATGTTAAAGACTGCCCAACTGCCAGCCAGAATGATCGGGGACAGTACAACCACAATTCTCCAATCCATCACCAACCTCCTAAATTAAGTGACTTAATAAGGCGTCACACTTTTCTCATAATCTATCAATATCATATTTGAGATTTGGCGCATAATGCTACCGAGTTACGCAAATCCCAGATCTTTTCCCTTCCCGGCATGGGCTAGGGCTAGTTGGTGATACTTGTCAGCATGTTTGATGAGGTCAGCCGCTTCGGTGTCAGAGACAGGACGAGCGACTTTGCCGGGTAGCCCCACAACGAGCGATCGCGGCGGCACATCTTTCGTCACGAGCGCTCCAGCCCCCACAATGCTGCCTGCCCCGATCCTGACGCCATTCAAGACGATCGCCCCAATCCCAATTAAGCAACCTGTCTCCACATAGGCGCTGTGAATTACAGCTCGATGCCCCACCGTCACATGCGCTTCCAACACGGTCGGCTGACCTGGATCGCCATGCAACACGGCACCGTCTTGAATATTGGTGTATTCCCCCACTCGAATCGCTTCCACATCGCCTCGCACCACCGCCCCATACCAAACACTGCTGCCTAACGCGAGATCAACTTGACCGATGACGATGGCGCCCGGTGCCACAAAGGCGGCCTGAGAAACATCAGACGGGGGCCATAATTTTCCTGGAGTAGACAAAATTGGTTCGAAAATCCCAGTCATCAAACAAAAGCTTTATGTGAATGAACGATGGAAGGGTTGTTCCCCCCGTTATAATACGGCTACCGGAACCCGTTGGACTGACTCCATCAGCCGATTGCTAAATGGTTAATCCAGCCCTGCAAAATCCTATTTTTGGCCCTGAAATCAAGTGTCCTCACTGTCGGCAAAAGATTCCGGCATTGACGCTGACAGACACTTACTTGTGTCAGCGACACGGCGCTTTTGAGGCCAATCCTGACAGCAAGGAGTTGGTGCATCTGCAATCAGGTCGACACTGGCGACAATGGGATGGGGAGTGGTACCGCCAGCATACTCATCCTGATGGCATTCGATTCGAGATTCATGAAGCATTAGATCGGTTGTATACCCAAGGTTATCGAGCGACTCGGGTCATCATTGCCCAGCGCTATCAAGATTTGGTCAAGGCTTATTTAGAGCGGAGCGCGCCGTGGCGCGGCAATAGTGATAGCGGGACGCCTCGGCTGTATGGCTTACCGGTCGAGTTTAGCCCGTCTTCGGATGAAGACCCCTGCTGGAATGTCATTAATTTCAACCTGGAAAAAGAACCTGGAGTCCCCGTTCGCTATCCTTACTTCCGGCTATTTGAATAGCGTGAATTCTCGATGCTGATGAGCGGTAGTTTTAAGGGCCTGTAAGCGCTCGTCTTGGTCGTTCTTGTTCCCTGGTTGAATCTTTGTTCTATGCATCACGCGTCCATTCGTACAGCAGATATTCACCGAGCGATCGCATTTTATTCACTGCTAGGATTTGAAATGGAAACGCAGTTTACCGCTGGCATTACGCTGGCCTGCTGGATGACCGGACTGCAAGGCCGCATTGAACTGTTGCAAATTCCGGAACCGCATTCGGCCCCTGACTGTTTTCACAATGAGCATTACACCGGATACTATCATTTATCATTCGACTTAACCGAAGTCGTCGATAGTTTGCCAAATTGGTTAAAATCGCTGGCAGCGCGGTTTGATCAGGCCCATCAACAGAATGCTGATGCAGTGGCACCCCTCAAGGTCTTGTTGGCTCCTCAGCAGCAAATGATTGGTAAACAGGTTTATGAAGTAGCCTTTGTTGCTGATGCGGATGGCTTGCCACTGGAGTTTTTGCGGATGATGAAAGATGAGCGGTAACGGGGTACAGCCTTTTGAAAACAACTGGGCTTATTTAAAGACAGAGCTGCGTTGGCTTGATCGCCTATTAATGATGGCTGTGGCCCGCAAGCGCCAAGAGGATAAATCAACGCGTCAAATTTCGAATGCCACCGTGGACGAGATCACGAGCCACTGGTGGAAGGGGATTGTGACCGTAAGTCGCGGCATTGACGATCGCGAAGGGCCCCCACCCAAACGTCAGCCTGCAGCTAACACGACCCAAGCCAGCTATAGTCAACAACTGCAAATGCGCATTCGGGCCTGCCAACAAACGGGAGTGGTGCTGGCATTACCGCTGCTACGCGATCGCCTGCAACTCTCAGAAGTAGAGAAGAATATTGTGCTGATGGCGATCGCTCCTGAGATCAATCGCCGTTATGGCCGCCTGTATGACTATCTGCAAGAAGAGGAGGGTGCCCTCGCTGACTTACCCACAGTCGATCTCTGCCTCCGGCTGCTGTGTCGCAATGATCAAGACTGGCAGCAAGCGCGGTCTCGACTGACCGCGCATCATTCTTTAGTGAACCGGGGCCTGCTGGAATGGATCGGCGACGAAGAGGGGACTTTGTTAAGCCAACAGGTTCGGGTCAGCGATAAGTTGGCCAACTTTTTGTTGGCGAATCATCCTACAGAGAAGGCGCTTGATTCGCTGTTGCCAGAGGCCACACTAGAGGGCGATATCGATTTAATTGCCCCGCAACCGGCATCTGGTCAGTCTGCTGTCACCGCATTAGTGCCCGTGGGGACTCCCGAGAGTGAGCAGCCCCCAGCCCCCGTCAGGTTGACTAATCTGGCCCCAGCGATCGCGCCTGCTTGGGATAATTTAGTACTTCCTAAGCAACAGGTACGCCAACTGCAGTATCTGAGTCGCCAGGCTCAGGCCCGTCGTCAGCAAAGTGATGTCCCCGGCCTAATCGTGCTGCTTTTAGGGGCCGGCGGCACCGGTAAAACTACCGCCGCTGCGACCATTGCGGCCGAGTTACAGCTCTCCTTGTCTTGTGTTGACTTAGCCGCGCTCACACCCGAAGAGTACCCCACTGTTTTGACCGATGCACTGAGTGAACAGTCCGGTTTGTTGCTGGTCAAACATGGTGAGCAGTGGTTCGGACGCCAATCTCAGGTGGAGCAGGCTTGGTTAAATCAGTGGTGGCAATGGCGACAGCAATTTGGTCTCACCTTAGTGGCCGCTACGACTCCCGACCAGATCTTGCCGCGCTGGCGCCAGCAGTTTGACGCCAGCCTTGCCTTACCCACGCCGCTGGCCAAAGCTCGCCAACGCCTTTGGGAGCGAGCCTTTTCGCCTCATATCAAAACCCATCAGTTAAATTGGGCTGCGATCGCTCAGCAACTTTCCCTCACTGGGGGAGAAATCCAAGCTTTGGCGCAAACGGTTGAACTCGATCTCCGGGCCCGCCAACGCGCCACCGTCACCCTCTCGGCTCTGCGGGCCGCGTTAGCCCTCTATCATCCCCATCTAGAGCTGACCGCAGCAGCCAAGCTCACCGCCAAAGGCAAATAAAGGAAGTTTCAGCTCGCTTTGAGAGCGGCTTCTCAGCCAGCAGTCATGAATCCTGGAATCCTCTAGATCAACTGCAATCGTTGATGACAGGTCCAGGTGCCATTGGAATGCTGTTGATAAAACCGGAGTTCCCACTCTACTGACGCCTGGATCTCGATCAGGTCTTGGGCCAGGGTCATAAGAGCCTGGTGTTGGTGCGTCTCAAACCCATAGGCCAGGCTGAGATGTAGCCAATCTTTAGGCCGTAGTGGCGTCTTGCGGCTCAGCGAGGTGGCTGTACAGGCAAAGTCAAGCACCAGCTTTTTGAGCCAGTCAGATGACAGCTCTAACCCCTGCCACTCAGAACGAAACGTGATGTCAGTAACGGTAATAGGGGGCGCAGGTTGCGATCGCCGATAGCGTTTCAGCGATCGCTCCAAGGCTTGCGTGTATTTAGGAATGCTGTTGGTTTGATCTTCAAAAAAGCCCGTCAGTGTGCAGTGAGGCATGTATTGATGGGCAGTATTGGGGCCACAGGCCGCCCGGCTCTTCGCAAAAAACGTTGCCAATTGCTCGGCTAACTCACCCACCGGGCAGGCATACACGATTAACTTAGCCATAGGTGGCGGCGGCGGCGCCTTCCTCTAAACAGCAGGCAAGCAATTACCTCTAACATGCAGCGCCCCCCACCAAAGCAGGCAGAAATCCCCTTGCGCGAATAACGGACAATTGATTCGCCTGTTAACGCCATGTCAAGCATATTGAATCATGTCTAATAAAGGGCTTAAGTCTGGTTTATGGCGCGATTAATCAAGCGTTGATCAGTGATTGCTCACGGTTGCCGATCCTCAACCACGGCTCTTACATCTAATTTCCTGAACTGGTTTACGGCAAAGATCTGCCTCCTGAAGTTTATAGGAGTAAGATTTATGCGGGCCAAATAATCCAGCGATCGCCTTGACGTCAGAATCAAAGCAACCCCTTTAAAACTGTCTTACCGCTTATTCATCGAGGTCAGTGATGACAACCCCAAGCCTTGCCACTGCGATCGCCCTGGTGACCGGAGCCAACCGGGGCATTGGCCTAGAAGTCGTGCGACAACTCGCCCAAGCGGGGAGCACGGTCTATCTGGGAGCCAGAAGCTTGGAAAAGGGACAGGCAGCAACTCAACTGCTGCAAACTGAGGGGTTAACGACTAGCCCTTGTCAGCTTGATGTCACTCAACCTCACGATGTTGATGCCGTGGTCGAGCACATCGCTCAAAATCATGGACGGCTAGACATATTAATCAACAATGCAGGCATTTTATACGACACCTGGGAAACTCCCAGCCAAGCCGATTTGGGCACGGTGCAAACTGCCTGGGAGACCAATACGCTAGCACCTTGGCGATTGTGTCAGGCCTGTTTGCCTTTACTAAAGCAGAGCCATCACCCTCGCATTGTTAACGTTTCGAGTGGTGCAGGGGCCTTAAGCAGCCTGAATGGCAGTACCCCGGCGTATAGTCTCTCGAAACTAGCGTTAAATGGTTTGACGATGATGTTAGCGGCGGAGTTAAAGCAAGATGGCATTCTTGTGAACTCGGTGTGCCCAGGTTGGGTGGCAACGGCAATGGGGGGTGCCGGTGGTCGTCCCGTAGAAGCTGGTGCGGCCAGTGTAGTGTGGGCGGCGATGTTGCCTGATCATGGCCCGACTGGCGGCTTCTTTAGGGACGGCCAGCCTTTGCCCTGGTAGGGGTTACGGTCAAGTCGGTGGGACGCCACACACGGGTATTTAGATTGCCGCTGAGAAGAAAAATTGTAGATACCAGGTGATGAGGCGATCGCCCCAAAACAGCGTAATCAAAGCGCCCAAGGCGAGAAATGGCCCAAAGGGAATCGGATTTTGACGGGTGGTTAGACGGAGGGCGATCGCGCCGCCGCCAATCAACGCCCCGAGCGCACAGGCTAAAAAGCTGCTGAGCAACATGCCCGACCACCCTAGCCAAGCGCCCAACATCGCAGCCAGTTTGCCATCACCGCCGCCCATCACTGTTTTGCCTGTGGCGAGTGAGCCGGCAAAGCCGATGATTTCAAAAACCCAGATACCCAGAACGGCACCGAAGATGGCCCCCATCAGCCCATGAGCAGCACCGGCCAGAGTGACAGAGTCCGGGGAGAAAATGAGCAAGCTTTGGGCGATGCACCCGAGGACGAGGCCCGACTGGGTCAAAACATTGGGCAGCGTCAGCGTATCCAAGTCAATAAAGGTCAGGCAAATGAGCCAACTGAGAAACAGCCAAGCACCAGCTGTGGCCCAGGTTAGCCCAAAGTGACTGAAAGCAGCGAAAAAGAGAACTCCAGTGAGCGCTTCGACCAGAGGATATCGCACCGCAATGGGGGTGCGACAATAACGACAACGCCCCTGCAGCCACAGCCACCCCAGCACTGGCACGTTGTCATAGGGGCGTAGCGGATGATGACAAGTTGGACAACGCGACGGGGGATGTAGCAAAGAAAGCGCCGCCGGCACTCGATAAATCACCACGTTCAAAAAGCTCCCAATGGAAGCTCCGAACGCAAATACAATCAGAGGAAAAAGGACACCAATCAAAATTGACCTATGACGGTAAGCTGAGCCACCTCAGCTCGACAGGGTGATCAGTGAATGTCAGGTTCGATTTGGTCGAGGGGCACAAAACACTCACTCGGCAGCAATACCGGGGGACCGCTAAAGATGAGTTTGCCCCGTCGGCTTTTGCGATTAATCGCGACCCCCATGGGCCGTTGCATGTCGTCCGGGTGAACCTCGTAATAAGTGCGATAGATGTGTCGAGCGGCCTTTAATAGGGCCGGGTCAAAGATGGCTGCAGCGCCCGGAATTTCATCGGGATAGGATGCTCGCGGTGCAGGGGGGAGCGGCTGGTGATAGCTATGCACAGCTCAGGAAACCTTGGTGGGTGGACAAAAGTTCAATCAACTATAACAGGACTCTCAAAGATCGCTCGGGTGGCGATCGCTTTGCAAAACTTCTTAAGCAAGTGCCTTTAGGATAGCGTCTCCCATCGCTTTGCAACCAACCGCAGTCATGCCCTCAGCCATAATGTCCCCCGTCCGATAGCCCTGATCCAGCACTTGGGTGACCGCCGCTTCAATTTTGTTCGCCGCCGCTGGTTGATCCAGGCCATAGCGCAACATCATGGCAGCACTGAGGACCTGCGCCAGGGGATTTGCCTTGTCTTGGCCAGCGATATCGGGGGCGGAGCCATGAACGGGCTCAAACACGCCGGGGCCATCGGCACCTAAGCTCGCAGAGGGCAACATGCCAATACTGCCGGTGAGCATCGCGGCGGCATCCGACAAAATGTCGCCGAAGAGGTTGCCCGTCACGATGGTGTCAAATTGCTTCGGCCAGCGCACTAGCTGCATCGCCGCATTGTCCACATACAAATGGGACAGTTCGACATCGGGATAGTCAGCCGCGAGGGCGGTCACGCGATCGCGCCACAGCTGCGACACTTCCAACACGTTGGCTTTGTCTACGGAACAGAGGCGACCCTGACGCTTTTGAGCCGTCTCAAACGCGACCCGACCGATGCGAGCGATCTCGCTGTCGGTATAGGCCATGGTGCTGACTCCCCGCTTTTCTCCCGTTTCAGCCTGAAAGATGCCCTTTGGCTCACCAAAATAGATGCCGCCCGTGAGTTCGCGCACCACCATAATGTCAACGCCTTCCACCACCTCTCGCTTGAGGGACGAAGCATCCACTAGCTGCGGCAAAATCGTCGCTGGCCGCAGGTTGGCAAACAGTTTCAAACCGGCCCGCAAGCCGAGCAGTCCGGTTTCCGGACGTTGGTGACGGGGCAGGGCATCCCATTTGTAGCCACCGATCGCCGCCAGCAAAACCGCATCGCTTTCCTGGCAGGTTTTCAGCGTTGCGTCTGGCAAGGGTGAGCCGGTTTCATCAATCGCCACCCCACCCATGAGGGCTTCCTGAAAGTCGAAACTGAGGTCTAATTGACTGCCGACTTGTTTCATCACATCGACCGCGATCGCCATGATTTCAGGGCCGATGCCGTCACCAGAGAGCAGGGTGATGCGAAAAGATTGCGTCATGGATTTGCCAAAAATCGAATTACTGGACGGGAGGGGATTAGCCATGAGTGGCGAACCCAAAGGCGTATTATCCTACGTCTGAGTCAGTAGAGCTAGCGCTAGCTGTCAGCATCGCCTTCTAAAGGGTCGCCAAAGCTTGCCAGGGCGCTCCCCGACTCCTCCTGCGCCCGCTTTAGAATGGCTAATCACATTCACCTCAAAATCTGGGCTTACTGATTGTTAGCAAATGGACTATCTCTATCTACATGGTTTTGCGTCTAGCCCCCAGTCAGCCAAGGCGCAGTTTCTCCAACAGCAGTTTGCCAACGTCGGTGCGACGCTACACATTCTGGACTTGAACCAGGGCGACTTTGCGCATCTTACGTTGAGTCGGCAAATTGAGCAGGCGATCGTGTGGATTGGCGATCGCCCCCAAGTCACCATCATCGGCTCTAGCTTCGGCGGCCTGACCGCCGGCTGGCTTGCCGAACAGCCTCAGGTCGCGGCTCAAATTCAACAATTGGTGTTGCTCGCCCCCGCGTTGGCGTTCCTCGAACAATGGCTACCCAGATTGGGGAATGAGACCGTTGCTCAGTGGCGAGAGACCGGTTGGCTAGCGGTTTATCACTACGGCCAGGGTGAACAACGACCACTGGCGTATAACTTCATTACCGATGCTCAGAAGTACGATGAGCGTCAGCTTCAAACCGCAATTGACACCTTGATTTTGCATGGCCTGCACGACGACGTGATCAACATCCAGGCCAGTCGAGACTATGCGGCATCGCGAGCCTGGGCGACCTTGGTCGAGCTAGAGAGTGATCATGGTCTGGGTAACGTGCAGACCCAAATCTGGAAGGAAATCCAGACATTTCTGGATTTGGCATAATGCCAGAGATGTGCTCGCTATTGAGCGTTCTCGTGGCTGGGCATGTCCATCCGTCAGGGTGGGAATACGGCCATCAGTGAGCATGACTCTGAGACGATGGCGGAGATTGAAGCCGAACTGCAGCGGAGCCGAGAACTGTAGGAAACGGGCGACTATGAAGCGGCGATCGCGCTGCAAAGGGCACTGTTGGAGCCGTTTCCTGACAACTTCCGGCTGTGGCTGCAGCATGGGATGACGCATTCCTCTGGAATGCCGTCTCCGCGTAGATCGCTGTTAACTGTGCGGTTGGATCAAAAGTTTCCTAAAAAGCACCAACAAGCTTAGTGACTTTGACAAAGTTTGGCTGAAGCTTTTCGCTATAGTATTTGGTGCATTGAATGCATGTTCTCAAGGGTATTGCTGTGGTCGTCGCTGTCGAATCGCTGCTCAACACTGATATCAACAAGCCCGCTCGCTACTTAGGTAATGAGCGGGGGACTGCTCATAAGCCTTGGACAACGGCAGATGTGCGCTGGGTACTAACTTATCCCGAAGTGTACGAGGTCGGCGCTTCAAACCTGGGGCACATCATTCTTTACAGTATTTTGAATGCTCAGCCACGTCAGTTGTGCGATCGCGCTTACCTGCCCGCTGCTGATCTCGCCACCAAGCTGAGAGACACTCAGACGCCACTATTTGCCGTGGAATCACGGCGATCGCTGCCTGACTTCGACATTTTGGGCTTTAGCCTCGCTTATGAATTAGGCGCCACCAATATTCTCGAAATGCTGACGCTGGCCCATATTCCCCTCACGGCTAAAGAACGAGATGCCGACGGCCCCTGGAATGTCGCCACTGGCAGTTGGCCGTTGATTTTTGCCGGAGGACAAACCGCCACCTCTAACCCGGAGCCCTATGCAGAATTCCTCGACTTTGTGGCGCTGGGCGATGGCGAAGAGCTGCTGCCCGAAATTGGCCTCATTGTCGAAGAAGGCAAAGCTGCTGGCCTCACCCGCAAAGAATTGCTGCTGGACTTGGCCCAGATTCCGGGAGTCTACGTGCCTCGGTTTTACGACATGGCTGAGGATGGTTCGGTGCATCCCAACCGGCCTGATGTGCCCACCCGGGTGCTGCGCCGAGTTGCGACGCCGATGCCCCACTATGCCATTGGCCTGGTGCCCTACGTCGAAACCGTGCACGATCGCCTAACGGTGGAAATTCGCCGGGGGTGTACTCGCGGCTGTCGCTTTTGCCAACCGGGTATGCTCACTCGTCCCGCTCGCGATGTGGATACGACGGAAGTGGTAGACGCGATCGAAAAAGGCATGCGAGCTACGGGCTATAACGAATTCTCGCTGCTCTCCCTCAGCTGTTCTGATTATCTAGCGCTGCCTGCGGTAGGCGTTGAGGTCAAAAATCGGCTAAAAAACGACAATATTTCGCTCTCGTTGCCTAGTCAGCGAGTCGATCGCTTTGATGAAAACATTGCGCATATTTTGGGGGGTACCCGCCAAACTGGCCTGACCTTTGCGCCCGAGGCTGGCACCCAGCGAATGCGCGACATTATCAATAAAGGTCTCACGAATGAAGAGCTGCTGCGCGGCGTCAAAACGGCCTATGAACAGGGTTGGGAACGCGTCAAACTCTACTTTATGATGGGCCTGCCAGGGGAGACCGATGCCGATGTTTTAGGAATTGCTGAAACTGTACGCTGGCTGCAGCAAGCCTGTCGCCAAAAAGGACGTAAGCCACTGAAGGTGAACCTCACCATTTCTAACTTCACGCCAAAGCCCCATACACCTTTCCAATGGCATAGCGTTTCGACCAGCGAGTTTTTGCGAAAGCAGGAACTGCTGGGGGCCGAGTTTCAAAAAATGCGGGGGATTAAGGCCAACTTTACTGATGTGCGCATTTCCGCGATGGAAGATTTTGTCGGGCGCGGCGATCGCCGCTTGTCGGCCGTTGTGCGCCGGGCATGGGAACTGGGCGCCGGTATGGACTCTTGGTGGGAGAGTTTAGATCGAGCCTTTGGAGCTTGGACGCAGGCAATTGACGAAGCCGGACTGTCTTGGAAATATCGCCAGGTCGAAGCGGGTGAGTGGAGTCTTATGGAGACTGCCGTTGCCGACCAAACGAGTAATCTAGACGGGCTGCTGCCTTGGGATCATTTAGACACCGGCATTGACAAACAGTGGCTAAAAGATGACTTGCAGCGAGCCCTAGAGGCCGCAACCGTACCTGATTGTTCTTTTGAAGGGTGCTCTCGCTGCGGCATTTGTGGCCCTGACTTTGGCCATAATATTGTGGTGCCGCCGCCGCCGATTCCTGAGTTTACGGGGCATTTTCAACCCAACCAAAATCGGGCACAACGGGTTCGTGTCTGGCTTGGCAAGCTCGGTGAGCTGGCCTTGCTGGGACACCTTGACCTGGTACGGTTATTTGACCGCGCGGTACGGCGGGCCGCCTTACCTATCGCCTTTACCGGCGGCTATCATCCTGGCCCGCGCATTTCTCCGGCCAATGCGTTGCCGTTGGGCGCTACCAGCTCGGGGGAAATCGTTGATTTTGAACTGACGCAACCAGTTGATTTGGGCGAGTTTCGCACCCGACTGATGGCGCAACTACCGAGCGACATGCCGATTTATGCCGTGGCCGATGTTTCCCTCAACGCGCCTTCGGCAACGAAATCCCTCGATCAGGCTGAGTATGTGTTGGTTCTAGCGCTCGAACAGGATCATGAGGCTGAAGCGATCGCCGCGCCTGATTGGTCGGCTTGGATTGAGGGCATTCTTCAAGCTGAAACGATCACTTGGGAGCACACAACCAAATCGGGCAAAAAGAAGCAGGTTAACTTGCGCGATCGCCTGTTTGATCTAACCTTTGCTGAGGCCAAGCTGAGTGCATATCTGCCAGCCAGCATGCAGGGGAACAAAACAGCCACTCAGGCAATCATCCGCTATAGAGGCAGTTGTCGCAACGATGGCACTTTATTACGCCCCGAGCACATGACCTACATGCTTGAACAAATTGCAGGAGTGCCGCTGCGATTACTACACGCTCATCGTCTGCAGCTTATTTTGCAGACGACGGCTTGATGCACGAGTGGGTTAAGAGCCTGCATTTGTCCAAGGTCGAGTTGATTTGAGACGCCTGGAATCGCATCGCATTCAAAACGACGGCATTCACTGTTGCAAAAACCATGAAACTATCTGCTCCAACTTGCCAGATGCCTTTGCAGCGGGCTTTCCAGAGCTTACTTATGGGTTCGGCCTTGGCGGGCATGGCTCTAGGTAGCCCTGTTGCCTACGCGCAAACCGAAACTGCCCCGGTAACCCCGTTGCCCCCTGAAGAGGTCATGTTTCAGCAGCTCTTGGATATTCCGTCTGACTACAGTACTGACCAGGGGTTCCCCGACGAGGCTGCAGACGATTGGCCCATTGTGTCGCAAGCGTCAGCATCACTCTATCGGCCGACCTTACCCAGCCTTTGGTGGAGCCGCGACCAACTCCCTACCCTGTGGCGGACGGCTGATAACACCGTGATGCGCGTAGCCGGTTATCGCCTGGTGCGTGACTGGACCGCGTTCTACAGCCAAACAGCGACGGCGGCAATTGTTGACGTACAGGTTGACCCCCAGTATTGGAATCGCCTCAACTACTTCCAACGCTTTGCCATCCTGAGGCAATTAGGCGCAACTGGTATGAACTACGGCTATCACGTCAGGATTTATAACTCCATTGACCTGGCAGGTATCCACGCTTGCGACTTTACCAGCATTGCCACAGTAGCCGCTACGCCCAACAGCGAAGCCGCTTTACCAGACCTGCAAAACGTTGACTGTTCGGCAGCCATCGGCCCCTTTGTCGAATTCGTTGCCCCCGACTTCGGAGACGATTTATTCGCTCCGCCGTAACTCAAGCCACAGATTGTTGTAGTCAGCGATCGCCTCGTCACCTAAGGGTTCAATAAATTCGCTTTGTTCCAGTTGTGTCGGTGTGGGCATGACCGTTCTGGCTGCTAGGTCGAAGGCAAAATCGGGCACTTGCGCCGACAGCAAAAGCGGCGACAGCCCCTGAGACAGCAAACTCATGGACGTGACGGCGGCGGGCTGCCACCAATAGCGCAGCCAAGCTTGCTCTAGGGGTGATAGCGCGATCGGGCTTTGCGGAGCAGTAATTTGTGGCTTCGTCCAAATGTCTGCTGACAGCAAAGTACCCGGCAGGGGAGCGACTGCTCGCAAATTGCGATAGCGGGATAGCAACGGTTCAATGTCATTAGACCACCCCACGGCAAGAATGACATCGCCAATGACAAGTGATTGCAAATAAGTTGCGGTGGCGTATACCTTGACCTGGGAGCGCAGGGATTCGAGGCTAGAGACTAGATCATCATGCCCCGTCGGATTCGGATCATTGGCTGAATAATTGAGCGCTTTAAGCATGATCCCCAAAACGAGACGGGGATGCTCTGGCAAGGCAATTTGTCTCTGAAGGTCTGGTCTTAGCAGGTCAGACCAAGTTGTCGGTTCCCAACCAAACTGCTCAAAAGGACGCTGGTCATACACCATCATGAGGTGCCCCCAACGATAGGGTGCCCCCCAAGTCAGACCAGACTCAGCCAGCAAACCTTGTTGGTCACGCTGGAGCAAGCGTGACCAGATGGGCGGCAGGGTCTGCCATCCGGCAACTGCATCAAGATGACTGATGGGGTTAATCAGCCCTTGCTGAATAGCCGGCAACAGCCAATAGTCACTGAGCAGAGCCCAGTTAACACTGCTGAACGATCGCCTCGCTCTGGTGTCGGGAGCGGACTGATGCCACAGCTGCAACTGCTGAAATAGTTCGGCCAGACTGTCTTGCGCTCGGACTTGAAGCGCGATCGCCTCTGGCAAACTCGCCTTAAAGTCTCTGAGCATCTGGGGCGACAGCACCCCCTTGAGGGCCACAATCTTGAGCGCATCGTCCGAGCCACTTTGACAAGCCGCCACTTGCGAAGCGGCTATGGCCATCAATCCGATTAGCAAACGTCGTCGATCCATAAACTCAAACTAGCTGTTGCACAGAGCATAAAACCAGGGCCAGCAGCATTTGCCCAAAGCCTTACAAGCCTATCAAACCCTCTGTCATCATCGGTCCAGACATAGCGGGATCATGTCGACCATTGGCCTCAAATGCCCCTGAGGAACGGTTGCTCACCTGTTTATAAACGACTAACTCCATAGACCACGTGCATTGCAACGTTCATCACACAAAGCTTCATCAGGCTATTTAGCCCTCCCCAAGGTCTGGGCCGACATCCCATCACTCCAGAAACTTCAACGATGATATCTCGGACCCATCGAGAGCCTATTTTATTCAACAAGGCGCACAAAGCGTTCGCCATAGTTAGGGAGTTGCGCTTAAATAACATCCCACCGACCCTGCGACCCATCCACCCTGCCACAGTCTTGTCCGGGTACTTTATTTTCAAGCCGATCCCTTAGGTTAGCCTTGGATTTTGATCGGCAGTAATTTGTCCAGGCCAACCTCAAGTCAGGTCAACCTTTTAGATAAGGCAAAACAAGCCAAAGTAAAAATATAAGATTTTATCTTTTACCATTATCGAAAACTGATGATTCAAGCGATCAAATCAATATCTTCTGTTAGGGCATCACAAATGCCTTAAAGGTTCGTTCTGAACTTAATCGGTATCCTCATTCCTGCTAAGAATTTTGATACTGACAACTAGCAGACAAAACGATGCTGGTGAACAGCGATCGCTGCGCGCCATACTGTTCAAAAGTTAGATATGGCTAAAGTCGGGCATTCATAATGAGCGTAATAATACTCAGTGCCCGCCTTCATCAATACGGCTCAAGCCTCCCAGCCTGTCTTTTAGATACGGGGGCGAAAACTAAAACCATGGTTAGAAAAGTTACGCAGGGCTGCTCATCTAGATGTCCTTTGCAAATGAGCTCTTGACGCACCCGCATGATACTGAAAAGAGCTGCCGCCTTTGCCGCGCCAAGAACTAAGGGCCGTCATCATTTAGCGGTCAAGTCCTGAGGCGAAAAGTGTTTCCGCCCCTAGCCGGTTTTTTGGAGCGGGCGTGGTTATGCTAATACCGCCAGCATTCAGGGTTTAATTGATGACATAACCCCAGGCCCTAAATAATGGCAGCTTTTACGCTACAGGCTAAACGTTTGCACGCTATCAGCTGCGATTAAAGCTCCAAGAAGTTTGATTTTGAGCTTCGTGTAAGAGGGCAAAGCCATTGCGGTGCGGTGCTTTGCCCTATATTTACAGATGAGTGCACGTAGATATCGCTAAAGCTAGAGTGGGTAAAAAATATTAAATTCTAGCGACCTTCACACAGCAACGATTTTTATGAAATTTCGATGATACGCTCGCCCAAAGTAGCGAAGACGAACTTATCGTTTTGTGCGCTAATCGTTACATAATTTCTGTTTTCTATTGAGTGTGAATTCACGGGTCGTTCTGCAAGTCTTACGGGTCGGTGTTTTGTCAATTAATCATCACTAAGCTGGGAATCTTAAGTCAAAATAAAATATCAACAAACTTTAAATCCCTCTTTCAATTTGAGGCATTAAAAAATACTGGCTATAGGATATAGACAATTCTATTTAGAGCTTTGGCGTCATATGCAACCCATCGAATCACAGGTTACTTTGTTGACCCAAAAAGTTGACGCACTTCATCAGTTAATTGATCAAGTCAATGATCGAGTGACTGAGATTTTGTCATCATCCCAGTCTCACCCAGAAGCGGGTGTTTTGCTAGATGATCGTGCCATCGCCTCAACTGCCGCTGTCAGTCAAATTCACAGGGGCGAAGCGCTGCTGATGCACAAGGACGTTCTGATGGATTCTGTATATTTGGAGTCCGAACCGACTGCTAAGGAGAGCACGCTGTCGCCAGAAATTCAGATTCAACGACTCACCGCCCAGCTGACAGCTGCCTATAACCGTATCGCCACTTTAGAAGAGCAGTTACTCGCAAGTCGCGCTCAGTATTAGTCGCGGTCAGTATTAGCAGCTTTGAGTTCGCCAAATATCAGACTGGCGCTGTCATGCGCACATTTAACGGCTGCTTCGTCGATCGATAAGCCAGATAACCCTAGTGCATAACGTCAAATGGCTCTGGCCGCCCCTCACAAACACAGCTAATGTCCCAAGTCAGGGCTGAGAAGACTGGACAACGCCGCGTTACCTGTGCAGATGCTAGTCAACGGGTTTGCGGGCAATCCAATACTTACTAACAAAATGAACTTCTGACTCAACTTCAGCGAAGCCGGCAGCATCTAGGCGATCGCTCAGGTTGTCATAGGTGTAATCACGATAAAAGGGTTCATGAAAGAGGGCCGGAAAGTTGATCATCATCGGCTCTAACTCAGGCGTATCAATCATCTGAATCGAGTCACAAATGATGAAAGTGCCGCCCGGTTTGGTAACTCGATAGGCTTCGTCAATAATCTGCTGACGCACGGGCCCCGGTAACTCGTGAAACAAGAAAACGCAGGTCAGCGCATCAAAGAAGTCATCACGATAAGGCATGTCTTCGCCTTTGCCCTGTACCAATTGCGGTAACGTGCCTGGCGTTTCTGAAAGAGACTGGTTAGCCTTACGCAGATAAGCTGGCGACAGATCAATCCCAAACAGTGAAACATCAGGAAAAACTTCTCTCACCATTTTTAAGGTGCGGGCGGTGCCACAGGCGACATCTAGCACTCTTAGAGGTTCTTTCTTTTGGGCGGGTTTAGGGGTTTGCTGGATGTTTAGCGCGGCGTTAAGAGGTACCAAGATCCGACGGCGCATCGCATCAGCCGTGCCCCCAAACAGTAATTCGACCTGGGTGTCGTAAAGGTTAGCCGACAGATCACTCAGGTAGCCGTTAGTTTGGTTGTGAAAATTGCGCAAGTAATATTTGGGATAGTTTGAAGTGTCAATGTCTTTGTCGAAATCATAAACATTGTCAGCTTCTACACGGTCCCAAATTGCTGGTAAATCCAGCCAAATCGCTGGATAGTACTGAAAGAAATCCGCCCAGGGATTATCAAACAGCAGCGATTTGGCATAGACCCCGTCTTCGGCATCTTGCCAGTCAGCTTCCAATAACGCTTGACGACGGCGGGTAATCTCCTCCAAAAACTCTGGAGATATGGATTTCAGCTCAAACTTAAGGCTAGGACGAAACCATTCGCGGAGTTGCGTTGCGATCGCTTTATGGCCTAGACCAAAGTAATTTTTGCCATCTTGAAAGGCTTGGTAAGCCATTTTAGTCAGTGTGTCAGGCATCGGAATAAATGCAGAATGAGAATCATCATTTCAAATATATTGTGAATTGTAACGAATCCTGGTAGCTGTCGCAGTTTGGACGAGATTTTTTGCGTCCCTAAAGAAAAAGCCGCCCGCAGGCGGCTTATTAACCACAGATTCACAGAGGAATTTGAACTAATGATCTGACTAGATCGACGGACTTAGCAATCGTAGTAGAGCGCTAACTCGTAGGGATGAGGCCGTAGACGCATGGGGTTGACTTCATTATCGAGTTTGTACTCGATCCAGTTTTGGATAAAGTCTTCAGTAAAGACCCCACCAGTCACTAAGAACTCATGATCCTCTTCCAAGGCCTTGAGTGCATCTAGTAGAGAACCTGGGGTCGAAGGAATCTTCGCCAGTTCTTCAGGACTTAAGTCATAGATATCCACATCTAGCGGATCCCCAGGATCAATCTGGTTTTTAATGCCGTCAATACCCGCGCAGAGCATCGCCGCAAAGGCCAGATAAGGATTAGAAGTCGCATCAGGGCACCGGAACTCTAGGCGCTTAGCCTTGGGGCTATCACCCGACAGCGGAATCCGGACAGAAGCAGAGCGGTTGCCTTGGGAATATGCCAAGTTTACCGGGGCTTCGAAACCAGGCACCAACCGCTTGTAAGAGTTGGTTGTCGGGTTAGTGAAAGCCAGCAAGGCAGGGGCATGTTTCAAAATACCGCCGATGTACCAAAGCGCCTGCTGGCTCAAGCCAGCATACTTGTCACCCCCAAAAGTCGGCTCGCCACCATTCCAGATGGACTGGTGAGTGTGCATCCCAGAACCGTTGTCGTTAAACAAAGGTTTCGGCATGAAGGTCACGGATTTACCGTACTTTTTGGCGACGTTTTTGATGCAGTATTTATAAGTCATCAACCAGTCAGCCGCTTCGACGAGCTCTCCAAAACGAAAGCCCAGTTCGCACTGACCACCGGTAGCCACCTCGTGGTGATGCTTCTCGATGGGCACCCCAAGAGATGCCATCGATAGCAGCATCTCGCTCCGCATGTCCTGTAATGTGTCAGTGGGCGAAACCGGGAAGTAACCTTCTTTGTAGCGAGGCTTGTAGCCCAGGTTGCCGCCTTCTTCTTCGCGCCCTGTATTCCAACGACCTTCGACGCTGTCAACGTAGTAATAAGCAGAGTGCTCATTTTGGTCAAAGCGCACGTCATCAAAGACAAAGAACTCGGCTTCGGGGCCAAAGTAAGCGGTGTCACCGTAGCCAGTAGTCTTAAGGTAGTCGATGGCTTTCGTCGCGATCGCCCGTGGGCAGCGTTCGTATAGTTCGCCAGTGCGCGGCTCTTTAATGGTGCAAACCATACTTAAGGTTGGCTCTGCCATGAAAGGATCGACCCAAGCAGTGTCGGGGTCAGGAACCATCATCATGTCCGATTCGTTGATGGCTTTCCAACCCCGAATACTGGAACCATCGAAGGCGACGCCATCGGTAAAGCTATCAGCATCAATTTGGCTGATATGTAAAGTCAAATGCTGCCAGATCCCTGGCAAATCGATGAATTTTAAATCGACTAGTTGGATATTTTCATCCTGAATTTTTTTCAAGATGTCTTCAGCGGTCGCCATGTAATACTCCTTTACTCTCCAAGTGCACAGGGGCAACTCGTGTTGATGGGCTAGTGCAGTCGGCACCATCTTCAAAAAGTGGCAAAGGTTTCTTGTCTGAAAAACGAAGTCCCTTGATACCTCCTGAATGGTCAATGCACTTAGTGAAAGATGTCCGCAAACCCAGCCTCAAGTTGTCTGACCCATCCTATGGATAGGGATTCGCAGCTTTTGTATCAAGTTTTACCAAATTTAGGGCCTGTTTTCTCGTGACGGATTTCCAGCTTGATGTTGGCCTAGATGCCTATTTTGTCAAACTGGAACGGTGATCCCTCGTCATCGAAGTCAAAGCCCTGCCAGAGCCATTTTTGTAAAAATACTCCTCAGCTTAAAGCCACGCGAATGTTACATTGCGAAGTGTGTCGCAATGTAACATTCGCGTGGGGGTATTCTTCATCTTTCTCATTGCAGCCACCTCTGCTCTCAGGTTGCGTGATAGACTGACCAGTGAATTGCTCAACACCTCATAAGCCAAGCTTTTCCATGGTTTTCGGTGAGTGATTTTACGGCGGAAAAGTTTTCTAAAAATGCTGGAGTGGATGTGGCATTTTTCTCATACGCGCGATCGCAATTTCAGCTCGTTTGACTAGGGTTTTTAAGACTGATTGGGAGAAGAACGTTCATGCGGGATGCCGTAACGACATTAATTCGAAATTATGATTCGACAGGGCGCTATTTAGATCAGGCCGCCCTTGATTCGCTAAAGAACTATTTTGACACTGGCATGGCTCGGGTGCAGGTGGCAAAAATGATTAGCGCCAAGGCGGCTGAGATTGTCAAAGCTGCTGCCAGTCAGCTGTTTGAAACAGTTCCAGAATTGATTCGTCCGGGGGGGAATGCCTACACGACTCGTCGTTATGCCGCTTGTCTACGTGATATGGACTATTACTTGCGCTATAGCAGCTATGCCTTGGTCGCTGGCAACTCCGATGTGCTAGACGAGCGGGTTTTGCAAGGGCTCCGTGAAACCTACAATTCTCTTGGAGTGCCCATTGCGCCTACCGTTGTCGGCATTCAAATCATGAAGGACATGGTGAAGGCCAAGGCGGCGGAAGCGGGCATGGAGGATACGGGCTTTGTCGATCAGCCATTCGACCATATTTTGCGCGAACTCAGTGAAGTCAGCGTGTAGTTTTTAAGATTTGCTTGTTCCACTTGAGAAACTGGAATGTGGGGTACCGTAGGGTGCCCCTTTTTTTGTGTCCATGCCAGGAGAGTAGCGTATGGTTTATGCGGCGGGGCTTGACTTTGGGACGTCAGGGGCGCGCTTGGCTGTCATCGACTCGACCCAGCAGTGTATTGCAGAAGTCCGAGTGAACTTCGCTCAAACTGAGCAGCCAAGACACTTCATATGGCTGGAGGCGTTAGATAGTTTGCTGCAGGGGCTGGAGCCAGCCGTGCGATCGCAGTTGGCAGCGATCGCCATTAATGGCACCTCAGCCACCGTCTTGCTGTGTGATGCTCAGGGCCACCCCGTAACAGAGCCGTTGTTATATAACGACGATCGCGGTCAAGCACAGGTCCCTTGGGTCACATCAGTAGCGCCCCCAGGCAGTCCCGCGTTGAGTGCCACATCGAGCTTGGTCAAGTTACTGTGGTGGCAGCGCAACTTGCCGCCAACCACTCTGTCAAAATCTCGATATTTAATGCACCAGGCTGACTGGTTAGCGTTTCAATTACATGGCCAGCCTGGGCTCAGTGACTATCACAATGCGCTCAAACTGGGGTACGACATCGGCACACTCACCTATCCTGAGTGGTTATTGGCGTTACTGGAGCCGCGAGAGTTAGCGGGCTGGTTGCCGCAGGTGCAGGCACCTGGTACTGCCTGTAGCCAAGTGTCAGCAGCCGTTAGCGATCGCTATGGCCTGCCCCGTGACTGTGCAGTCATCGCCGGGACGACAGATAGTATCGCGGCTTTTTTGGCCAGTGGCGCGCAGACGCCCGGTGATGCAGTCACCTCTCTGGGTTCCACCCTGGTGATCAAACTCCTCAGCCAGACACGGGTAGACGACAGCCAATATGGCATTTACAGCCATCGATTAGGGAATTTATGGCTAGTGGGAGGGGCCTCTAATACGGGAGGCGCAGTCCTGCGACAATATTTCACCGATACGGAATTGCACCGCCTGAGTACTCAAATTGCTGGCGATCGCCCTTCGCCGTTGGACTATTATCCTCTACCTTGCCCTGGAGAACGGTTTCCCATTAATAACCCCCAGCTGTACCCCCAGCTCACGCCTCGCCCCGCTGACTCAGTAACCTTTTTGCACGGACTGCTAGAAGGGATTGCCCGCATTGAAGCTCAGGGTTACGAGCGCTTGGTGGAGTTAGGGGCAACGCCGCCTACCCGTATCCTCACAGCGGGAGGAGGCGCCCAAAATCCAACTTGGACAAGGATTCGCCAACGACTACTCCCAGCCACTGTGGTAGCGGCAAAATCTACTGAAGCTGCCTTTGGTAGCGCTGGTTTAGCGTTGCAGGGCTGGCAGCAATCTCAGGCAGTCAATTAAAGGCTATAGCAGAATGCGGAATTGAGAGTGCGGATTGCGGAATTGAGAGTGCGGATTGCGGAATTGAGAAGCCGACGAAATAGGCGTTTCAGAGATTTGAACTATCCTGGCCTGATTGCGGATTGCGATAGCAATCTCACCAGGAGCGACAAGACGCGGCATCGACTCAGACCATCTTTTTGCAAGAGATTCGGTATTTGGGGGGATGGCGATCGCGGTAAAGGCGGCATCTCAGGTCAGATTGACCAGTTTGCCGAAGGGCTTTAATAAATCGACCATTGGCACCCCAAATCGTCACCTATGTCGAAAACCAAAAACGCTTCCCTCGGGGAAATAACCCTCAACCAAAGGAAGCGATCGCTCATAATTTAAGTTTTGTAAATTGCCACTAATAGCGGCCGTCTAAGCAAGTGCAGCCTAATCCAAATCAAGCTGGTTGCCACGGCGATATTGCATATAGGCGGCCACGAAGAGACCAGCCAATGTTACAGGGATGAGACCCAACACAATTCCACTTAAAAGGGGTTCAACCACGCCAAACGGCTCCTTTACTAGTTTTGAGCAACAGGTTTTTAGTGAGCTTTTATTATCTCATCGTTGTTAAAAAGTACCCAGGGGATCAAGAAATTTGAAGAGCTGGCTTAATCTTTCGAAACATAAAAACCTTAAAGGAAGCTATCTGTGCGGAGTTTCTGAGACACCTTTAAGCTATGTTAATAACGAAACGTAATCACTTGGAAGCTTTGTCTGATAACGCGCTCAATCAGGACTTTACCGATTCGCCTGCTGGGACTCAGTGGTGGTCTATCTTAGCGGGAACACTTCTAACGCTCGTTTTGGTGCTCTCGCTCGTGGCTTTTCGCATTCAAACTGCCGACCCCTACGTTCAGAGCGTGCTGACCCTTGAGGGTGATCGCGATCGCGGGCAAGAAATTTTTCAGATGAATTGTGCTGTTTGTCACGGCATTGAAGCTAACGGTGAAGTCGGTCCGAGCCTTTTAGAGGTATCAGCTCGTAAATCTAAATCTCGGCTTATTCAACAAGTTGTCAGTGGCAACACACCACCCATGCCCCAGTTTCAACCTGAGCCTAAAGACATGGCTGATTTGTTGGAATATCTCGAGCAGCTGTAATCCTCTTCTCGCCTGCACGACTCGACTCCATGCAAGATGACGGCAGTCAGTCCCTTGGCGAACTGTATCGAGTTTTGCGCGTTCCATAGGGGATTCAGAACGCTAAGACTTGGCCATCAGGCAGCTTAGGGACGCGCTCGAAATAAAAGTACCGGCTGCTCCGAAATCGCCCCATCTACTCACCCACTTATCTACCCATCCACTGCCTAGGCCGGGACGTTATTTTCCCGCCGCTCCGTTAGTTGTACTCGCTGCCAATAAACTCGGCTTGGTAGCTTTCTGGAATTGGCCAATCTTCATTTTCACCGCCGATGATGACTTGTTCAATCGCCACATAGTCAGCACTGAACTGCTTTAACGCATTGAGCAAAACGTCTAGTGCCAGGGCATCTGAGGTGCCCAGGTCAAACCAGCAGCGCGCCCAGATGCCTTCATATTCCACTGAACTCATGTTGTGCATTAGCGATACCAAGGTATCGTCAGCCTGCAGGTCGCCATAGTGCATGTAGCTGATTTCGAGGCCGGTATCTTGAACTTGCAGGTTTTCGGCATTGAAGCCGCCCAGCTTGCCTAAAAAGAACCAGGAATTCAAGATCTCATCAACATACTGCTGCTCCATGGTTGAGGGAACGGTAGCAAACTGAATCCAAATCCAAAGATTAAAAAAGTCACATTCGCGAAATTGGATTTGCATAGTGTGCTCTCACTCCTAATATCAATGTCGTGACCAATATTGGCTTATGGCAGAGCCCCCTCTAGGGCTCGATTAGTTGCAAACTTGTGGATACAAAAGGGGCAATCCAGAGACCGAGTTCAGATTCTGAGTAGCGCGATCGCATTTGCTGAACGATGGCTTCTGCCTCAGACCGGTTTGCCGTTAGGGTAAATAATGTTGGCCCTGAGCCGGTCATTAAAGTACCTAGCCCCCCTAACCTGGCTAAGGTAGTTTTGACTTCATCGACGTTTGGATGAGCGGGCAACACGACCTTTTCTAAATCGTTGTAAAGATGTTGACCGATCGCGTCACCATTTTGTTGAGAGATTGCCGTCATCATCGGACTGGAATGCAGTTTCTCTCGTCGGCTGGGACCGGCTGTAGTGATATCTAAATAAGTGTCAGCAAAGGCTTGACGGTAAGTTTGATAAGCCCAAGGAGTCGAGACTGAGAGGGTCGGTGATTTTGCCAGCACGGCAAACAGCCCGTCGAGGCCGTGCAGCATGTCGACTTGCTCGCCGCGACCAGTGGCGATCGCGGTGCCTCCAGCAATACAAAAGGGAATATCTGAACCGAGTTCTGCTGCTAAGGTTTGCAGCTCAATTTGGGTGAGCCCCAGTTGCCACAACAGGTCTAATCCGACTAACACAGCGGCGGCGTTGGTTGAGCCCCCAGCCAGGCCGGCACCAACGGGGATGTTCTTTTCAATCGTGATTTCGACGCCACCCCACTGTTCCATCGCTGTGGGAAAGCGCGCTTGAAGCAAGGCTGCCGCGCGGTAGGCCAGGTTGGTCGGATCATCGGGCACATCAGGATGATGACACTGCAGGTGAACGTGGTGTGACCCAGTGCGGCGGACCGTTACCTGGTCTGCCAGGCCCACGCTTTGCATGACCATGACCAACTCGTGGTAGCCATCAGGGCGATCGCCCACGATTTCTAAATACAGATTAATTTTGGCCGCGGCTGACAGCGAATATGAATCCATTATACTTTCCGTAAACCTGGCTGTCAGCTCGGGCAACCCTCAGCCGCCAGACAGCTGACTCTCAAGATGAATATCCTTCCTCAAGCATCTTATTACTCAACGTCACCCAATCGGTCACGCTCAAATCTTCGGCCCGGACATTGTCGGCAATGCCCAAC
>JBCDAJ010000045.1:0-40362 GCA_039185935.1 Cyanobacteria bacterium P01_F01_bin.56
AAAGGGAGAACGGGAGAAAGGGAGAAAGGGAGAACGGGAGAAAGGGAGAAAGGGAGAAAGGGAGAAAGGGAGAAAGGGAGAAAGGGAGAAAGGGAGAAAGGGAGAAAGGGAGAAAGGGAGAAAGGGAGAAAGGGAGTCGTTTAATCAAGGCTTAGGGAGTTGCGCTTAAATAACCTTCCACCGACCCTGCTACCCATCCACCCTGCCACAGTCTTGTCCGGGTACTTTCATTTTCAAGCCGATCCCTTAGCTGTTAGCAAATTTCACCATCGCCTCAATTTCTTCTGCTCCTAAAGCTCCTGCCGCCCCCAAATCCCCTCTGCTGCTCCCTCGCCTTTTGCCCCGCTCATATCAACCACGGAGACGGATTATGCATGATTTTGACCAACTTGCCGAGAAGGCGATCGTAATTTTGCGACCGGTCTTGCCCTTGCTCCGACTTTAGATCGTCACACCGCACAGCGAAGTTAATCCAAGTTTGCGTTGCTGCAGCTTCCGCTTTTGAAGCGCTCAATTTAGCCATAAACGCTGCCCGATATCGACGTTTGCGCCAAGCTGCCGCCAAATTTGCTCAGACCGATCGCGACGATCGCCGCCTTTGATTCGTAAAAGAATAGCGCTCCTCAACTGGAAACCGTTTAGTCAACTGAAAAATCTGCATCGCCATCTCAAACGCTAATTGATAAACCTCCAGTTCCTCTTCCCGTATTGCCATATACCCTAATCACCCTGGAAAGTTATTTATTCTGTTTTTGCCTACCCGCTCTCCCCGGCTTCCCCACTCCCTCACTCTCCCTGGTAAACCATCCATGCCCTTGCACCCGTCTTCCTCGCTACCACTTACCTCAGCGACAGCCGTTTCAACCAAGCTATTGGCGGTTGAAAATCTTGACGTTGAGTTTCGGACTCGTTCTGGCATCGTCAAGGCGCTTGAAGGGGTTAGTTTTGCGATCAATCCCGGAGAAACGGTGGGAATTGTGGGAGAAAGCGGCTCGGGTAAATCAGTCACAGCTTTTACCCTCATGGGGGTGTTGGATCGAGCGGGCAAAGTGACCAGTGGGAAGGCCCTCTTTCAAAGCGATCGCGTGGCGGTTGATCTGCTCAAGGAACCGGAATCTTCGCTACGGCAGTTGCGCGGCAAAGAAGTGTCGATGATTTTTCAGAATCCTCGGACCGCGCTGAATCCCATTCGGAAGGTGGGTAAGCAGATTACGGATGTCCTGCGGTGCCACACCGATTTATCCGGCAACGCTCTCCGTAATCGCGCGATCGAAATGTTGGCCAGCGTCCGCATTCCCGATCCAGAAAAGCGCTACGACGCCTACCCTTACGAACTCTCTGGTGGCCTCTGCCAGCGCATTATGATCGCGATCGCCCTGGCCTGCTCCCCCAAACTCCTGATCGCGGACGAACCCACCACGGGACTGGACGTCACGACCCAAGCCACGGTGATGAACCTCATTAAAGACTTGGCCACCCAGCAACAGATGGCGGCCATTCTGATTACCCATGACCTGGCACTGGCTTCAGAATATTGCGATCGCATCGTGGTTATGCATGCCGGACACGTCGTTGAGTCCGCCCCCACCCACAGCCTGTTTCAAGCGCCTCGCCACCCCTACACTGCCAAACTCATTGCCGCTACTCCTGAACCCCACAAAGCCTTTGCCGATCTGATTCCCATTGCCGGTAATCTGCCCGACCTCAAAGCCGCCGACATTCCACCCTGTCGATTTAGTCAACGGTGCGATCGCTACGAACTCGCCCTTTGCAACCAAGCCCCCCTGACTCGCCAACAGCCGCTTCCAGAGCATCATGTTGCCTGCTGGAAACCGCTGTAAGTGCAGGGGAGCAGAAGGTGCAGGGGAGAGGGAAAGCGGAGAAGAACAGGCACGTTTTTATATTTTCAAATTGCCCATCGCCCATCGCCCCATCGCCTAAATCCCCCGCCCCTAAAGCCCCCTCGCTCCCCAGCGCCCCTAGCCCCCTTACTCCCCTACTCCCCTACTCCCCTACTCTCCATCCCATGACCTCACTTACCGAATCCCCACTCCAAACCGATAACTTGCTTCAAGTCCACAACCTCTGCAAAACCTTTCTCGTCGGCAAAAATGCGAATCTGCACGCCGTCGATCACGTGTCCTTCGATATTCGTCCGGGTGAAAGTGTGGGCCTCGTCGGTGAATCTGGGTGCGGTAAGTCCACACTGATTCGACTGATCACCCGTCTGCTCGATGTCACCTCCGGCACTATCCAGTTTGATGACACGATCGTCAGCACCGTTGCTGTGCGTCAATTTCCCAAAAGCCCTCACCGCAAAGGCATTCAACTGATATTTCAAGATGCCACCGACAGCTTGAATCCTCGATTCACTGCCTACGACACCATTACAGAGCCCATCAAACGGCTTGAAGGCTGGCGTGACAAAGCTAAACTGCAAGCCCGAGCGGCTGAACTTGCTGATCTCGTCGGCTTGCCCCAAGAACTTCTGAGCCGGTTTCCCCATCAGCTATCGGGCGGTCAGAAAGCGCGGGTGGGCATTGCTCGGGCGATCGCCCTCAATCCTAGGTTATTAGTTCTGGATGAACCGACCTCTGCGCTGGATGTCTCAGTTCAGGCCGTTATTTTGCATCTCCTCGCCGATCTCAAAGAGCGACTGGGCATGAGCTATCTCTTTGTATCCCATGACTTAAATGTGGTGCGGCTGCTATGCGATCGCATCCTAGTCATGTATCTCGGCAAAATCATCGAAGCCGGTCCGGTCGAGCAAGTCTTCAACAATCCCTGCCATCCCTATACCGAAGCCCTTATCTCCGCCATTCCCAGCTTTGCCGCCAAACCCCGCCCCATTCCTTTGACTGGGGAACCTCGCAGTCCCATCAATCCTGATTCCCAGGTGTGCCGCCTCTACGGTCGCTGTCCCAAAGGTGAGGACACCTGCCAGCAAGCCATGCCCACCCTCGCAGAAATTACCCCTGATCACTGGGCCGCCTGTCACTTTCATAACTGACCGCAGGAGCAGGGAAGCCTTATTCCTGGAACTAGATCGCTTGACGCTCCCAAAGCCCCTCTGCCCCCAAAGCCGTTGACGCCCATGACTCCGATGCCAACCTACGACCTCGTGCTCACCGGCGGACACGTCATTGACCCCAGCCAAGACCTCGATGGCCATTACGATGTCGCGATTCAGGATGGCAAAATTGCCGCGATCGCAGCCGAACTACCGCCCCACATCACCCAAGCAACTCACTCTGTCGCGGGCCAAATTGTCTGCCCTGGTTTTATCGATCTCCACGTCCATGTGTATGAATGGGTGACTGATTTTGGGCTGTGGGCCGATGATGTCGGCGTCCATGCGGGTGTGACCACAGTGGTCGATCAGGGCAGTTGTGGCCCTCTGACTTTTTTGGGCTTTAAGGCCAATATCGTCACTCAGGCAAACACAGATGTGCGCTGTTTTCCCTCCGTTAACTTAGCCGGAGCGCTCAAGGGTGGCATGGGTTCCCCTGCGCTACACAGTCCTGACATGGTTGACCTAGCCGCCTTATTGCAGCTTGCCCAGGAAAACTCCGAAACGGTTCGCGGCTTCAAAGTCCATGGCGAATCTGGAGCGTTATCCCGCTGGGGCACGCAAGTGATTGAGCTGGCCAGACACGCGGCTGATGCAGCGCAACTGCCTCTCTACGTCCACACCGGCGAACTCTTTGCTGTAGTAGAGGAAAATCGTCCTTCCCCGGAGCAAGTGATTGATTATGTGCTGCCGCATCTCAAACCGGGTGATCTGCTGGCGCATTGCTATAGCTGCCGTCCCGATGGTCTGATGGGCGATCGCGATACGCCTTCCCCCGCCTTGGTCGATGCCATTCAAGCGGGCGTTCGCCTCGATTTAGGGCATGGTATCAACTTCAGCTTTGCGATCGCCCGCCGCATGATGGCACAGGGACTGTTGCCTTACACCATCAGCAGCGATGTGCACGGCGATTTTGCCACTCCCCATAACGACGCCACCCTCGACTACAGCTTATGTGGAGCCCTGTCTAAACTGGTGGCTTTGGGCATGAAGTTGCCGGAGGCGATCGCGGCGGTCACGCTTCATCCCGCCACGGTCCTACAAGCTGAAAATGACTTGGGGACGCTTAAAGTGGAGACCCCAGCCGACATCACAATTTTGGAGAAAACGCCTGCCCCCTGGGCTTGTCGGGATGCCCAAGGAGAAGCCTTGATTGCGCCACAAAAGTTCACGCCTGCCTGGGTTGTGAAATCAGGACAGTTGCTGCAGCCTCACCGTCGATTACTACGTGATATCGTCGCAGCTAGCTAAGCCCCGTTCTCGGCTCTAGAGCGACCCCTGATGAATGTTGAGGGGAGGCAGGGGGGAAAGGTGTGAGAGCATGAAATCTATAGCCATGTCTTAAAAACTGGGTTTACAAGCTGCATTAGGTTCTAAGAACGGCCCTCCATTTAGAGCCAGACTCTTTGCCCAGAGTTGATCTCAGCCTCTAGCTCGGAAAGTTGATGCAAGCGCGCTAATGCTCGTCTCACAAGGTTTCCAGTATTCATTGATGGCGCGCCCTAGCGCCCCTCGCGCCGCTGCCCCCACCCCTTGGCCAATCACGAATGGTAGGCAAACTTACGCTGCACGGTACCATTCCCTGTACTTTCAACTAGACTGCTGGGAACTCTTTCTTAGCAAGGCTGTCGGTTTATTGAGCACATTATGAGTTGTTGGTTGGCCGATCGCAGTGAGAGATTCTCTAGGGTGACAGAGTGCACGACCGGTTGTGTGGAGTGATGATATGGATACTTTTCGGATGCTAAAGGGTGCTCGATTACCCATTTCGGCTTTACTGATCTCTCAAGTGTTGGCGTTGGGATGTATTCGTCCATCCTCAGCACAGTCACTGCCCGATAGCAGTATTCATGAAGAACCGACACCTGACGTCTTTGCTCCACTAGAGCCGCCGCCGAATCGCTCGCCGAATCGTTTGCCAACGAGGCGTGACGCGAGAACATCTAATCCTGCCCAAAATATCCCTGTTTACCTGTTGGGGCCAGGAGATAATGTTCGGTTCGACGTTTTCAATGTCCCAGAACTGACCAATGATGAAAGTGGTAATCGCTTAGTGACCGATAACATTTATCGGATTCTAGCCGATGGGACGATCAGCCTACCGTGGATTGGCAGTGTCTACGTCACGGGGTTGAGCTTGGATGAAGCGGCGGCTGTGGTGGCCAGAGAATATGAAACCTTTATCTTTGACCCAGTCGTAACGTTATCTTTGTCAGCCTCTCGGCCCATTCGCATTGCCGTTGCCGGTGAGGTGGACACGCCTGGAGCCTACACAACTCGTCAAGAAGGAGCCATTTCAACTGAGGTGTCAGTGGCTGAACTGCGTACTGTTGCACAGGCGATTCAAAATGCGGGTGGAATCACTCAACTGGCTGATATTCGCAATATTGAACTCATTCGGCCTCAACCTGATGGCAGTAGAGACATTATTCCTATCGACTTTTTTGCCCTGTTAGTTGAAGGCGACCAAACTCAGAACGCTCTGTTGCGAGATGGGGATACGGTTTTTGTTCCCACCGCGACAGCCCTCACCCCCGAAGAAGCTCGCACTTTAGCGACTGCCAGCTTTGCTCAAGACATCATTACCGTTGATGTAGTGGGTGAGGTTGATGCCCCAGGACGTATCGACATCGAACCGAACTCGACGCTTAACCAAGCCATCCTAGCGGCAGGCGGTTTTGCCGATGCTCGAGCTCGGACTGCCGAAGTTACCTTCATTCGTGTCAACCCCAATGGCACCGTTGAGAAACGAGATATCACAGTCGATTTGGCTGCAGGCATCGATGGCGAGAACAATCCGCCACTCCAGGAGAATGACATTGTGATTGTTTCTAGATCCGGTATCGCTCAAGCTTCAGACTTCCTAGATCTGCTGGGGAACGCCGCCTCTAGCATCTTGGATCCCGTTCTTGGCATCTTCAATATCCTCAATATTATTGATGACATTAACGAAGACGATGACAACAATAACTAGCCGTCGGCGATCGCTCCTATAAATAAATCGTGCCTGTAGAGAACAGGCAAACGAGCTTGAGGCGCTTCAAAGTTTGGCCGGGCTAAACAGAGCCGCAATCACTGGATCGGGCCTGCTGTTGGTCGGCAAACGACCAACTTGAGTTAAGCCATGGCGGTGTGTTTTTCCTCTGAATCAAAGAACGATTTTCTACCATGCTTCCCGCCACTCTTTGGGAGCAGACGATACACTTGGCCCAAAGTTTACATCCTGCGACAAATTGCTTTTTTTCAGTAAATCTATCTAGAAACGTTCGGGAGTTTTGGGCGATGTAGGGCATGATTGCATTGTCGAAAGACACTTATATCGGTTCCGTACTAAGCGTAATCTCTTATTTAAATCAGCCTGACATTATGTCTTGAGTATTGCCCTCAGCGCCCCTGGTGCTGGGGGCAATTATCTTGGGCACAGCAACCCACAAAGAGACTGTGCCTCAGGACTCACGCATTGGCATTCGATTTTGGCCCCTGTATCCCCAAATCTGGGGACGTCGGATGCAACATCCCCCAAAGTTGGGGGACTGAGGGGGCTTTTGGGTAAGTGCTATTACTTTTTTAAAAGGCTTCTGGATTTAATTGATGACGTGCCCTAAGACAGCGATGCTTGATACTGCACTTTCACTGCAGTGCCAGAGTGAGTTGCCAACTGAGCAATTTGCCAACGTGGCCAGGGGCGCGATCGCTGGCCCGCAGTTGCCATCTACCTGAGGCTTGGTGGCCGATCGCCTGCACCAACCCGGGCGTATTACGTAGAGTATATTGCTGCTCAAGTCGCTGGCGGGTGCCTAAGGTCCGCCCCTGTAAGAGCAGTTCTTTGCCGGTGGGCAATTGCAGATGCAACATCACATCACCTAAATAGTCGTGCTCTAGCGTGACCTGCACGATTAGATCTTGCACAATGCCTGACTGGCGCATCAGCAACGATCGCACAACCCCAGCGTCATCATTATCTGGAATCTCACTCGACGTTGTGCTTTTGAGTTCAGCGGTGCGAGTATACGTGCGTCCGGACCATAACCGGCGTTTGGCTTCCATCACGGCCCGTTGCGCGTTAACCCGACCGTACCCAAACCACTGAGAATGCCCCTGGCGATCGTAGGTGCCGTAGCGAGTGCCCAACTGAGCATCAACAGCAGCATCTGTGATCTTGTCAGCCGTTTGCTGCAAAATCTGCTTGACCTCGCGTGCCGTCAGTGTCGGATTTACCGACAAAACTAATGCGGCCACCCCTGCCACCTCTGGACAGGCGCTTGACGTACCGCCAAACGTGTCGGTGTAAGCGTCTCGGTCGTAACCGGCGGCTCCGGTGCGATCGCTGGTTACCATACCCTTGCCGGGCATAGCGGTCGTAATCGTCGGCCCGGTTTTGATGGCACCCGTTTCGGGTAGAGACACTGAGGGATGCCCATTATTACTCGGGGCGGCGATCGCCACATCCCGCCCCCAACTGCTGTAGGCCGATTTGCCATTAAGGCTGGTGCAGGCCGCCACGGTGATGACATCTGGATGCACGGCAAAGCCGCTGAGCCACTCCGTGACGCCGCTGACCGCATTTTGAGGCCAGCCCCGCTCATTTACGGTGCCGCTGACCGGGCGATTGGCATTTCCCGCTGAAAACACAATCACGCAGCCTTTGCCTTCTCGCCCTCGTGTGGCGGCCTGGGTTAACGCATTGCGCTGTCGCAGCGATAGCGGATACCGAATGGCCGCTGGCGACCAACTGCAGGAAATCACAGCAGCCCCTCGTTGCTGTGCCCAACGAAATATGACCTCAATGGCCTCATCGTCCAAAAAGCCAGTCATTCGAATGGGCATAAACGCACAGCCTGGGGCGACCCCTACAATACCGCTGGCATTTTCCTCTCCGATCGCCAGCCCCGCACACGACGTCCCGTGGTTGTCTGTGGTGGCACTGGGTAACGGCACGGCATCCTGAGCCTTCAAATCGCGGGGGGCAACAATCTTGCCCGCGCCTTGCAAGTCTGGATGGGCCAGGTCAAAGCCGTCGTCGCACACGGCCACCACGACCGAACGTGTTCCCCGGGTCAAATCCCAAGCCGACTCGACGGCAATATGAGCATTAGACCGAATCTGAGACCCCACCACTGGTGTCAGATGCCACTGCTGACGATACAGGGTATCCGTCGGTCGATAGAGAGGGGCTGTCGCCACCACCACATTCGGCTCTGCGAGTAGGACTTCTGCAAAACGGCTCAAGCGGTTAGCAATTTTGATCGGGTTTTCGGTGGCTCGGCGCGTAACTTGATAAATGAACGTATTGGGAATGCCCTCTAGGGGCTGGCTTTCGACCAAACCATGCCGCTCCACGAGTTGATGACGCTGGTTTAGCGTCACGAGGGCGGCAAACTGCAGCGTGACCTGATCATCCAAATAGAGCCAGGTGCGCGGACTGGTGACCAAGCGATAAACCCGGCTAGCAAACTGCACCCAGTCACTTTGCCGAGCGGCTGCCAGCGTGGCTTCTAAACGAGCGGTGGGCACCTGCCATTCCACGAGTTGGCCGCGGGCCACCGAGCGGACTGCCACCGGCTCGATCAACGTGCTCAACGGGTCGACGGCAGTTGGTGTGGTCAGGCGCGTGGTAAAGCGATCGCCTAACCGAGTCAGCAGCATTTCTTCGCCGCCCCGTTGCAGAATCAGCCGCTGCCGCGATCGCTCACCACCATTCGTCATGCCTACCCCTTTGGAACCTTCGGCTCGATATCCGCGTCAACCGCCCTGGCTGGTTAATGGCCGCCCACGGGCTCAATGTTGACTGGGTGTTTCAACTTTAGCCAACGTTGGGCAAAACAGTTGTGCGCCAGGTTTTAACTTCGGTTGAAATGGTAAGATACATCGGTATTTTTACGTTCCGTCAACATTTGCATTCAGGTTCCCCCATGGTTGTTGATTTCTCACCCGCTTTTCGCAATTTACGTCGTGTGCTCAGTAGTGGCTTAGTCGCCGTCAGTCTGGTCGGGGGGATGACTTTAGCAGGGCTAGCGCAAGAGAATGAACTCAGCCCAGACTCAGAGGTGCGCCGCATTGACGCGGTGTCTACCAGCGACTTTAGCGTCCCCCATGCCGATCAACTGGTGGCCGAAGGCAATGCGGCGATCGCGAATCAAAACTTGCCGGAAGCGATCACGAAATTTGACGAAGCCCGCGAACTTTACAACCAACTCTCGCTCTACTATCAAGAGCTGGCAGAAATGTTCTTTGGTATCGATACTCGGCAAAACCGCAGCAACCGAGAAAAGGCGATCGAAGCGGCTCAAAAGCGTGACGAAACCACCTATCAGCTTGCTCTGATTCACCGCAGCCAAGACGCCCCCGAAGAGGCCATTCCTCTATTGATGGAGGTATTGCGGAGTCAACAGCCCACCCGTGATTTGGGCGAACAGGCTTATCAGCAGCTATTTGAAATGGGCTTTGTGGAAGCTCCTTACGAATTTAATTAGTTTGGCAAAACGAAATTGATAAACTAAGGCAATCACCTGTTGAGAAAAAACGCATGGTCACAGCCAATCAAGTCATATCGATGATTCAAGCCGAGATGCCCGACGCTAACGTCAACGTTAACGACCTGACTGGCGGTGGCGACCACCTTGAGGTCACCGTGGTGTCAGAGGCGTTTGCTGGGCGCAGTTTGGTTCAGCAACATCAGCTCGTGTATAAAGCTGTGCAATCAGCCATGTCTAGCGAAGCGATTCACGCACTCGCCCTCAAGACCTACACGCCAGAAACCTGGTCAAAAGTTAGCCCAAGTGCTTAATGGTTTAATTCTTTCTCGCTTTTGTACCCGCGACCCAACTACGAGGTAATACACAATGACTCCAGAGGTTAAAGAACGTATCGACAAGCTCATCAACGACAACAAAATCATGGTGTTTATGAAGGGCAATAAGCTCATGCCCCAGTGTGGCTTTTCCAATAATGTTGTCCAAATTTTGAATGTCTTAGGGGTGCCTTTTGAAACCTTTGATGTGCTCTCTGACTACGATATCCGTCAGGGCGTCAAAGAATATTCCAACTGGCCAACGATTCCCCAGGTTTACCTGAATGGTGAGTTTCTTGGCGGGTCCGATATTCTGATCGAGCTTTATCAAAACGGTCAACTGCAAGAGACCGTCGAAGTTGCCCTAGCGTCTTAACGTCGCCCTTTTAACCATGCGCATTCGTTAATCAACAGCGCCGCAGGATGTTTGATTCTGCGGCGCTGCTTTGTCTATACGCCCATCTAGTAAGGGATCGGCTTGAAAATAAAGTACCCGGACAAGACTGTGGCAGGGTGGATGGGTAGCAGGGTCGGTGGGATGTTATTTAAGCGCAACTCCCTAAGCTCGCACACCGCTATAACTCTCTGACCCACACCGCTGGAACAATTCACTATCAACCCCAAATATGGGAATAAGGATTTATCCGCTTATCATTCTCTGCATGACCATTTCATCTGCTTTGGGGTATCGCGCTTTGCGAGGTGAATTGGGGCTGATTCGCAATAATGAACGAATTAAAGCGTGCTGGTCGCAATGCAGCACCTCTAATAAGTCAAGAGCCTTGCGCAAATTAGTCGCAGCTCCGCTGATCAGAGATTTCTGGCTAATCCGAGGGAGTAGGTCAGCGGCCCCTTGAGAAAGCGCCCACTTGCGTTCAGCGGCCAGAATATGAGGCTGCATACCATTGACCAACAAAATCTCAATATTGAGGTTGTGTTTTTGCGCCCACCGACACAGTTGGAGGGGCTGAAGATGATGTAGGCGCGTGTCTAAAATCAGCAAATCTGGTAGCGTTTGCTGCTGCTGCAGTGCCTTGAGGGTATGAGGTAGCAATACGTCAGGAGATTCCCAAATGACGGAAAGCTGCTGCGATCGCAAAATAGTTGACCAAATATGACCCTGTAATCCATTCGGAAACACAATGACGACAAACTTTTCCATGCAGTTGCTCCCCTGTAGCCGTAGCAGGAATCTTTTTAATTCAGGAACTCGTTTTCAGTCGGACTTATGCAAAAGCCTCCTAAATCGGATGCAACTGCGTAAGTCCTGTTCAAATTAAGTTACGGTAATCTCTCCGCCATTTGAGATCACCGCATCCGTCAAGCAACTTTCTCGGTTTTGTCGAGTCCGTTACTGTTACTTTAATGTGCACAATTATGGGGGTAAGTCCTACACCAACTCCGAACAGCTGGGATGTTGATATCAAATTTGATAGCAAATTAGGTGATTTGCTGCTTTCAACTAGGTCTTCTGTGATCCAGAGTGGGTTTATGGCTGACCTGATTGCTGGCGCTGCGATCGCAGTTTCCTCACTAATTTTTCGGCTTCGACCCAGACAAACATGAGGCTACTGAAGCCAAAGCAAATCAGGAGCTCGGTGGGGTTGAGCACATGGGTGCCAAAAAAGTTGCGGAGCGGTTCGACATAGATCAGCATTAGTTGAAGGGCCGTGGTAATGACCACTGCACCTAACACAAAAGGATTCGAAACGGGAGACATCTCGTAGGTCATTTGGGTGTCTGAGCGCACCGCGATCGCGTGCCCCATCTGCGCGATACATAACGTGGTGAAGACCATCGTTTTCCAGCGTTCTGGGTCGCCTGGCAGAGCCGGATTTTGGGCCGCGAAATAGGCCCAATACATCAGCGAGATGGAAATGACGCTAAAAACAACGCCGATGCGCAACATATAAGCGCCCAACCCGCGAGCAAAAATGCTCTCTTTGGGGTCGTGAGGGGGGCGCTTCATCACGTCTGGTTCCGCCGGTTCTACGGCTAGGGCCAAGGCCGGAAAGCCATCTGTCACCAAATTCATCCATAAAATCTGCAGGGGCGTGAGCGGCACATCCAAAATGGGGAGCAAAATCGGCGAGGCCGCGATTGTCAGCACTTCGCCGATGTTAGAGCCGAGAATATATTTCACAAAGCGGCGAATGTTGTTGTAGACAACGCGCCCTTCTTCCCCCGCCGCGACGATGGTCGCAAAGTTGTCGTCTAAAAGCACCATGTCGCTGGCTTCTTTGCTCACGTCGGTGCCAGTAATCCCCATGGCAATGCCGATATCTGCCTGTTTCAAGGCGGGGGCATCATTCACGCCATCTCCCGTCATCGCCACGATGTGATGTTGGGCTTGCAGAGCCTGGACAATGCGGAGCTTGTGTTCGGGTGAGACCCGAGCATAGACCTGCACCTCCTGGACTGTTTGTTGCAGGGTGGGTTGATCCATCGCTTCCAAAGTTTTACCCGTGAGCACCTTAGCGTTGGTGGGGGCGATGCCGATGTCAGCGGCGATCGCCTGGGCCGTGAGCTGATGGTCACCCGTAATCATCATGGGTCGAATGCCGGCTTGCTGACAGAGTCGCACCGCCTCTCTAGCTTCTGGGCGGGGGGCATCCAGCATCCCAACCAACCCCAACCAGTGCATCCCCTGTTCGATGGCATCGGCATCGGCATCGGCTTGAGGCCTCGTCTGCAGTGGCTTGCTGGCTAGGCCCAAAACCCGTAAGCCTTGGGCCGCCATGGCTTCATTTTGACTGAGAATTTGGGCCCGAGTGGCGTCACTTAAAGGCCCGGCATTTTGCTGTTGTTGAATCGACTGGCAGCGTTCTAACAACAGCTCAGGCGAGCCTTTAGCAAGTAGCCAATAAGGACAGTCGGTTAGGTAATCAGGCAGATCTTGCACGTGGCTGGGCGATCGCACCACTACACTCATGCGCTTGCGTTCTGACGAAAAGGCCCACTCAGCGACCCGATCAAATTGTGTGAGCAGATATTGCTGATTGAGGCCCCCTTTACCCGCCAATACCACCAGAGCCCCCTCAGTGGGGTCACCCAAAATGGCCCATTCTCCCTGCTCTTTTTGCAAAATCGCGTCATTACACAACAGGCCACAAAATAAGAGGTGAGCCAGCTCTGGCTGTTCAAGGGGCACTATGCCCCCCAACTCGTCACTGGTAAAGGTGCCCTCAGGCATGTAGCCATCTCCCGCGATGCGGCATCGTTGAGCCGCCGTTTGAACGGCTTGCACCATCATTTTGTTTTGGGTGAGCGTCCCGGTTTTATCCGAACAGATGGTAGTCACCGAGCCCAACGTCTCCACTGCGGGTAAGCGGCGAATGAGAGCATGACGGCGAACCATTCGCTGCGTCCCAATCGCTAGCGTCACGGTGATGACTGCGGGTAAGCCTTCGGGCACTACCGCCACGGCCATACTCAGGGAAACTTCTAACAGGTCTTCAAACGCACCCCATCCGGCTTGAATGACGCCTCCTACCACCACCAGCGCCACCAAAATTAAAGAACCGGTGACGAGGGTGTTGCCCAACTGATCCATCCGCATCTGTAGCGGGGTGGGTTCACTTTCCACCGCTTGCAGCAGCGCGGCAATGCGGCCCAGCTCGGTTTGCATGCCCGTCTGGGTGATCAGCACCTTGCCGCGGCCATAGACCACCTCAGTCCCTTGAAAAACCAGGTTGGTGCGATCGCCCAGGCTGGTATCGGCGGCCAAGGCATTATCAGCCTGCTTGTTCACGGCCTGGGCCTCACCCGTCAGAGCTGACTCACGCACCTGCAAATTGGACGACTCCAGCAATCGACCATCGGCTGCCACCTGCATGCCGGCTTCTAGCAATAAGATGTCTCCGGGCACCAAATCTTGAGCAGGAACTTCTAAAAGTCGGCCAGCGCGCATCACCCGCACCACCGGCGACGCCATTTGTTTCAATGCCGCCAGGGCCTTTTCGGCCCGACTTTCTTGAAAGTAGCCCAATAAGCCGTTCAAAATAACGATCGCAAAAATGGCGATCGCATCTTTAGGCACTTCATGGGCTCGCAGGGCGATGATGCCCGAAACAATGGCCACCGCGATCAGCATCAGCAACATGATGTTGGTGAACTGATCGAGTAAGATGCGCCAACTACTGCGCCCCTTGGCTTCTTCTAAAACGTTCGGGCCAACTTGCTCACGGCGACTCACTACCGCTGTCGAGGAAAGCCCTGTGGTGCGATCGCTGTCAAGCAGAGAGAGGGCTGTTTGTGGGGGTAGGGTATGCCAGCCTCCTTCAGGAGGGGTTTGAAGCCAACCGGTCATGTTTAAGCGTCTGAAACCCCAACTTGACAACGTATCTCATGTTAAAGGCCCGACCAAATGCAGAATCGGAATCTATCGTTAGGATTCGCGCTTTGTCGAGATGCATATGGTTTGAGTTGCCGCTGGCCTAACCGGCGATCGGGGCCCGTCGTAAAAAGGGCACCAACACCTCTGAAACCTTTTCAGTCCAATCTTCCTGAGCATAATGGCCAACCTCATCCAACTTTGACAGTTCGCCTAAGGTCAGCATCTCCACCCATGATTCAGCCAGGGCGACCGGCACCCATGGGTCGGCAGTGCCCCAAATTAACTGAGTCATGTGCGGCCATTGGGGCAACTTGTCGGCAATCTCTTGGGCCATTTCGGCCAGCTTAAAGTTGCGCAAGGTAAACAATAGCGATCGCCCCGCTGATGATGTGGTCAAAAACGGCTTACGGTAAACATCTAGATCGGCGTCATCAATCTGATAAGGGCCCCCCCCTTCTAAGGTGCGATCGACCAAAAGCGGGTCTTGGGTCATCATTTCCCCGGCTAGAGGCAACGTCATGCGGCGAATGGCACCGGGCAGTTTCACCGCTGGCGCCAAGGGCGTATTGATGATCACAAGGCGCTCAACTCGCTCTGGCTGGCGCAGGGCAAACAGCACTCCATACATGCCCATAAAGCCTTGAGCCACGAGATGCACTTTTTCAATTTCTAGCGCCGTTAAAAAGTTGTCTAACGCCGTCACAAAGGCATCAGCGGTATAAGCAAAGTCACGCTTTTCAGGAAAGCAGGAAAAGCCATGCCCCACCCAATCGGGCGCGATCGCCCGAAAGCCCTGCTCCGTTAATTGAGGCATCACACCACGCCAGCTATAGCTTTGAGACACCAACCCATGCAGCAATAGCACCGGCAGGCGATCGCTCGACTCCGACACGGGTTTTTCGTCTCGATAAAACCATTCCAGCTTGCCGACCTGAATTTTGTTGCCCTCAGTCAATGCCATCGCGCCCCCTTATCTGAACCGGTCGAGGTGTCGCTAAGCTTACGGCGTCAAGCGGGGCGATCGCAACTTGCGACTGTCGCGGTCGGCCATTCTCATCCTGTTTAACCCAAAGGAATCGGACTGACGCCAAAGCCCCCTTAATTCCCCAAGTCTGAGGGATATTGCAGCCGATATCCCCAGATTTGGGGATATCGGGGCTAAAATCGGCTGCCACTGCCTCAGGCCCAAGGAAGACAGTTTGGCCTCCAAAGTCACTCATTTGAGATCACCAAGGAGGCCAGGTAGATCGCTTGGCGTCAATCTCCCTATCGTCAGTCAGCAAAATGCCGTGTATCCAGCTCGCGATCGCTGAAAGCACTGGCGAAACACTCGGCAACTCGTCTTTGAATGCTCAAAAATGCTTTAATCTAACCTCTGCTTTTCCCCCATGCCGACTGACTAAAACGCTAACGTGGAGGCATGAAACCACTGATTGAACTGCACCACGTGAGCAAGGTCTATGGCATCGACAATACCGAAGTCCATGCCTTATGGAAGGTTAATCTGACCATTAACCAGGGGGAATATTGCGCGATTATGGGGCCATCTGGTTCAGGCAAATCCACCGCGATGAACCTGATTGGCTGTCTGGACCGCCCAACGGCTGGGGAGTATTATTTTGACGGCGAAAATGTGGCCCATTTGGATGACGATGCCTTAGCCCATATTCGCAATCGCAAGATTGGCTTTGTGTTTCAACAGTTTCATTTGCTGCCCCAGTTGTCAGCCCTCGAAAATGTGATGTTACCGATGGTATATGCCGGAGTGGCCTCGGCAGAACGGCGCGATCGCGCTGTCGACGCCCTCAAGCAGGTCAAGCTCGCCGATCGCCTGCACAACAAACCGACGCAACTATCAGGAGGACAACAGCAGCGAGTGGCGATCGCCCGCGCGATTGTGAATCAGCCGCTGTTGGTGTTGGCAGATGAGCCGACTGGCGCGCTCGACTCCCATACCACCCAAGATGTCCTCGGGATTTTTTCCGACTTGAATGCCACAGGCATCACCGTCGTGATGGTCACCCATGAACCCGATGTCGCTCGCCTGACTCGGCGCATCGTCTGGTTTCGCGATGGAGAAGTGATGAATGACAACCTGACACCAGACGACATCGGCTCCTTAACCGCAACGACTTAGGGCCCATCATCCACATAAACTCAGAAGCCGCTAAATATCAGCATCATCGCGCCCGCCCTCAAAACCAAGTTAGGGGCGGCCTCCCTCTCGCCAAGAGAATTTGACCGCCATAGCAGAATGCGGAATGCGGAATGCGGAGTTCGGAATGAAAACGCTGACTATAGCCAGTTGCAGTTAGGTTTGAACAGGGTAGATCGCTGGAGCCTCGATTTGGCAAGATTTCCAGTTCTGCCTTTTGCCTTCTGCCTTCTGCCTTCTGCCTTCTGCCTTCTGCCTTCTGCCTTCTGCCTTCTGCCCTTCGCCCTTCGCCCTTCGCCTTTTACCTTTTACCCTTCACCCTTCGCCCTTCACTATCCCACTGCCCTGACCTAATTGCGGATCGCCATAAATGATGACAGCCCCTAAAAAATCTTCTGCTTTTTTGTGCAAATGTCGTTCCCAATTCCGAGAGATTTGATATAAGTACAGGCGAGTTTTCGCATATCAATAGCAGAGGCCCGATATCTGGTCTCTGAAGGGGTTAGTTATGGGCATTTGGCAATATCGCTGGCTACGGCTTGTGGGTCTCGCCGGTTTTGCAGCTGGGGGGGCAGTGACGCTACCCAATGTGCCGTTAACCGCGATCGCCCAAACGCCTCCCCAAGTCGCTCAGGCTCACAATGCGGCCCTGTCAGAAGAAGCCCTTAATCGAGGGTTAGCACTGATTCAGCAAGGGGCGATCGAGCCAGCAACAACGGCCTTTCGAGAAGCGATTGAACTTGATCCCAACTCAGCCGCTGCTTATTACAACCTAGGCTTGGTGCAGCGGCAAACTGGACAACTGCAAGAGGCCGCGACTTCCTTTTGGCAAGCACTCGAAGCTGACCCTGACTTTGCCATGGCCTATTCCAACTTGGGGGCATCGCTCTGGGAAGGGGGAAATTTAGAGCAGGCGCAGGAATATTTAGAGCGAGCCATTGAGCTGCAGCCAGATTTGGGCAACGCTTACTACAACTTGGGGCTGGTACAGCTTGATCAGCAAGATTACGGCGCGGCGATTAGGTCTCTGCAAACAGCGGAAACGCATACGCCTAATGCACCAGAACCCTCGTTTCACCAGGGACGAATTTATTTAAGACAGGAAAATTATGGCGCGGCGAGCACGGCGTTTAATCGCGCGATCGCAATTTTTCCGCAGTATGTTGAGGCTTACTACAACCTCGGGGTTGCCCAGTACGGTCAAGGCAATTACAACGCTTCCCTTGATTCTTTTCGCAAAGCAACAGAGCACAACCCCGGTTACGCCAACGCCTACTACAGTGCGGGGTTATCCTTCATCCGCTTAGGTAACTATGCAGAAGCGCAGGGCGTGTTAGAACACGCCAAAAATCTGTACATCACCCAAAACAATCCCCAGTGGGCAACCAATACTCAAGCGCAACTCGATCGCGTCGCTGAGTTGTCGGGTCGATAAAGTCTGGTCAGGAAAATTTATAGTGGATGGCCACCAAACATTAGGAGAAAACAGTAAAGTCGTCACGATGGCTAGTGAAAGTTGTTTTCAGGTCCAGTCGTATGAATGGTCAGGACTGGGATAAAGGCCGCGATCGCTGTCGGCAAATCGGCCTGAAAGGTCAGTGTCTCTGGTGTTTAGGCCAAAAGCTCTGCTCCAGCGTTAGTCTGGTTTTCAGCGGTTAGGGATGGAAAACCCAGAAATGGTAAAATGCTTACACGGTAAGCGTTTCAGGGTATCCGATAAAATCTCTTTTTCTGTCCATCAACCTGCGAAATGTGGGCTATAACCAAGCCCAACAGGGAAACCTGTCCCCAGAACCGCAAACAGGGTGCAGTTAGGGGTGACGGGTATGCAATTAACTTATGCGAGTTCCATCAGACCTGGTCAGCCCCTTGAGGCCGCTGGTCTAATTGTTGCTTCAGGTCGGCAATTTCCTGCTCGCGTTGTTCCACAATCCCCACCACTGCTTGAATGGCCCGAGCCAAGGAGCCTAACTCATCCGATCGCTCAGCTACCTCATCCAGCCCCAAGTTATTCACCTTAAAGCTTTGCGTCTCTACCGCCGCCACGATCGCCTCCGTCACGTAGTAGATATGGGCCAAGTCTTCCACACTCTGGTTCTGGCGTTTTTCAAACGCGCTAATCACCTGGTTATAGCGAGTTGCGATATGGCCAATTTCAGTAAAGGGTTCCACCGGCACTCGCTGGCTCAGATCATTAGTCTTCGCCTGATAATCCATCACCTGGAAGAGTTCGTAAGTTTCCGTTTTCGCTCGATGTTCCGACACGTTCAGGCCAATGTGTTCTTCCTCCGATGAAATGCGTAGAGGAAACACCTGATTCACCAGGGTTAAAACTCCCCAAGCCAAGCCGAAGGTCCAGATCGCCGCGACGCCGATGCCCATGCCCTGCACCATAATTTGATGCCCGCGACTCAACCCCGTGCCAATCAGATCAAGCTGACCAAACAAAGCCACGCACAACGTTCCCCAAGCACCAGCTGCTCCGTGCACCGGAAAGGCATCGACCGCATCATCAATTTGCCAACGCACCAACTGCTGAGAGGCCAAGAGCGCGATCGCGGCACCCGTGCCCCCGACAATGATTGCCAGTGGCAGACTTATCACATGGCAGCAGGCGGTCACGGCCACTAAACCCGCTAAAGAGCCATTGATTAACTGACCCACGTCCACGACCTTGTGTTGCCAGGTACTCAGGATGGCAGCGGTGAGCAGTCCCCCGACACCGGCCATCACCGTGTTGACCACAATGCCTGGTACTTGCTCATTGAGCGCCAATGTACTCCCGCCGTTAAACCCTAGCCAACCAAACCAGAGCAATAGCGCTCCTAAGACCGAAAAGGGCACATTCGCGCCTTGAATGGGTTGTGATTGGCCTACTCCCCCAAAGCGACCCTGGCGTGCCCCCACCACTAACACCACTGCCAAGCCAAACCACGCGCCGACACTATGCACGACCGTTGATCCGGCAAAGTCAACAAAGCCTAGATTTTCAAGCCAGCCCCCGGCATTCTCGGCGGCAATGCCATTCCAGCTCCAATGACCAAACAAGGGATAAATCACCCCTGAAAGGAACACTGTTAGCAGCACATAGGCATGAAACTTGAGTCGTTCTGCGGCCGCTCCTGACACGATGGTCGTCGCCGTGCCACAAAACATCATTTGATAGAGGAAAAACACAGCCGCATTCGGTTGCTCGGTGAACGCGGGCAAAAACTCAGTTCTGCCCAGCCAGCCCCCTTGAGACGCCCCAAACATGAGCCCATAACCAAACAGCCCAAATAACCCAGCCGAAATCCCAAAATCAGCCAGATTCTTCGCCGCCACATTGATACTGTTTTTTGAGCGGGTCAGTCCCGACTCCAAACACATAAAACCGGCCTGCATCAAAAAAACCAGACCAGAACAGAGCAACAGCCATAACGTATCGATCATGCCGTCGGTAACCTCTCAGGGCTCAGGTGATAACGCTTTAGGTGATAGTGCTTGGCAAACTGTGGCAGTTTATCTTGATGCCCCAAAATAATTAGCGAATCCCCCACATTCAGCAACTGTGTCGCTGAGGGTCGAAATATTAGCCGATCATTCAAGCGGCGCAGAGCAATGATCATAAAGGCTCCTTTGCCGCGCACCTGCAGCTCCATGAGGGTTTTCTCCACAAACGGCGATCCCTCCTGAATCTGGAGCTCTTCCATTTGCACCTCAACGTTGGCCAGAAACTCATTGAGGTAACTGCGCTCGTAGGTGTTGTTCAGAAAATCCATGCCCGTCGGCCGCACAATCAAATTGGAGAGCTGGATAGCGCTAATCGTGTCGGGCAGAACGATATGGTCGGCTCCGGCCAGACGTAGCTTTCGCTCTGTCGAAGGTAGCTCTCCGCGGGCCAAAATCTTGATGCGCGGATTGAGATCCCGAGCGGTCAACGTAATAAACACATTGGCCTGATCATCTGGCAACACCGCTACTAACGCTTTGGCGCGTTGAATGCCCACCGCATCCAAGGTGGTTTCATTGGTACTGTCGCCCAAGTGCTGAAGATATCCCGAGGCTTCCGCCAGTTCGGACTTTTCAGGATTGACTTCAATGATGATAAAGGGCTGTTGGGCCTCATCCAGTTGGCGGGCGAGCACCTGACCCATGCGATCAAAGCCACAAATAATCACATGGTCTTGTAGGTTGGCGATCGTCAACTGTTTCCGCTGGTTACTAAAAGCACGATTAATCTCTCCTTCAGTGACCATCTGGACAAAGCCTCCTACGCTATACACTGCCGCAGTTGTCCCAGCAATGATGACAAGAATGGTGAAAATTTTCTCGACGGGTGTCTCTAAAGGCTTAACTTCGCCATACCCCACCCCAAAAATGGTAATTACCACCATATAGATGGCTTCTAATGGGGTCCACCCAAACCAGACATATCCCAAAATGGCGATCACCACCGTCAGGATAAAGAAGATGACGCCGGTTAAGATACGCTTTGCAGACTCATGCATGAAAGAAGAGGCTCTGGGGTCTTAGAGGATTATGTAGGAGAGTTGCAAAACAAGATCGAAACGGTCACGGAGATAACGCCGCTTTGCTGGCTTAGCTCTCACAGAGCCGTTCCTGCAAGGGGCGGATGTGTTGAGGTTGAGACGCAGCAGCCACTCACTGGTCATCTTGCTCTGACATTGAACAAGTTCGATCATCCGGCTGTTGTACTGAGTGCTACAGAAAAATAACCGTTGACATTGGGGCCTAAAATCAAGCCATTGTCAGATAAAGCTTTCGAGGTCAGATCACAAGCCCCCGTGAGGAAGAACACACTTTAGTGCCAGGAAGCTGGCTGAAAGCAGCTGTTTCTATCAACAACAACGCACACACAAATGATGGAGCCCCCACCATGCAACTCTCTTTCCTCGGTCAGTCCTACGAAGTATCCACTCCTGCCATTGAAGCGACTGAAATGAACGAAACCGCCACCTTCCTCGGTAAGCCTTACGCCCGTAAGCAATACAACGTTCATCAACGTCAGCAGCCCACTTCAGAAATGACCTATCGCGGCGTCCGCTACACCGCATAACTCAAAAGCTTTCTCCCTCTCCTGCTCAACTCAACTCGACAGCATAATCCCCTGCACTCATTACGGTGTAGGGGATTTTTCTTGATCTACCCCAGCCCTTCAGCCATCGCTTCAACAAGCCAGAATATTCTGTCAGCACAAATATTACAGAAAAGCAAATATACTTGCATTCTGTTACACATGCAGTTGTATTGATTTACATAAGCAAGCACATCCCACTTCGGAAGTTTGGCTCATGTAAGTAGGTGGGTTGAATCTTTTATAGAACGAGCTTATGGTGACAAAACCCTTGCGAGTGTTGGGTTTCGTTCCTCAGCCGTAACCTACATCATTTGCAATTTAATAACGCCTGCCTACTTACATCACGCAACTAGACAACGGCGTTCTCAATGCCTATGCAGTCGAGACAGAAGCGTATGTGGCGAAGTACCCCTCAGCTGAGCGGCAGCAACGCTACATGCTTCAGGAGGCAATTGCCAGTTTGTTCGTGACTGGTTTGTTCATGGTGGCGCTGGCAGCGAGCTCAGCCCAGCTTGGCGTTAATGACTCTCCTCTCCCACTGCTTTATCGCCTTTGGGTGACCGCCAGCTTAAACAGGTTCGAGGTTCAGCGATCGCTTTATATTCCAAGGTGATTACGAACTTCTGCAATCGCGTGGGGATTTCCAGTTAAGCGCGGCAAGCATTGATTCGGATGGCGCGTAACCACGGTAAAGCGTTCGGGCTACTCACCTAAAGCATATGTTTTCATCTCCTGGAGTTTGGTTCCTTGACTGTTTCCCTTGGCCTTTGGGTCAGGGGATTTTTTTGATGGTTCTGAGCCCTTCTCGACTTCTCCTTGTTTGCTTCCCAGCAAGCTCTCGATTGCTTTCTAAGGTGGGTTCAAAGCCAAGGCAAGCACTTATGAGCCTTTGCTGAATGGGTTTCTCAGCTTTCTCAGGTAGGGATTAAGTAACGCTTATTTCCCCATCAGAGGCCGTTCAGGGATGCCCCCCACTATAGAAATCAAGATGATTAAGTCGCTCAAGCGACCAAGGAGTTCAACCATGAAACGCATTGCATTCGCCCTCACTGCATTGACCGCTGTTTCTCTCGCGATTCCCGTTCCAGGAGGCTTCGCCAACGCTCCCGCTAGCTACGCCGCTCCTGACTTTGACGAACTGCGTCAAGAAAACCTCGACAAAGACGCCACTAACTTCGACCAGCTACGCCGCGAGAACCTCGAGAAAGATGCGGTGCAAACTATTCAAGTCAAAGGTATTGATTTCGACGAGCTACGTCGCGAAAACTTAGATAAGGATGCTGTAGATTTTGATGAGCTGCGTCGTGAGAACCTCGACAAAGATGCCGTCTATGAAGTGCTTGCCAAGGGTATCGACTTCGATGAACTCCGCCAGGAGAACTTGGATAAGGACGCCGTAGATTTTGACGAGCTACGCCAAGAGAATTTGGAGAAGGATGCCGCTATCAGCATCTTGGCTGCCATTGACTTCGATGAACTGCGTCAAGAGAACCTAGATAAGGATGCCGTTGATTTTGACGAGTTGCGTCGGGAAAACCTAGAGAAAGATGCTGTAGCGTAATGGGTCGCCCACTTAAGCCAGAGATGGTGCGCTATCTCAACCTGTTGGATGAGCTGTGTGCCGAAGGACGGAGACTCGACTCGCCCACCTACCCAATCAACACTGGCAATGTCTTGGCCTCCTGCCAGTAGCGCCCCATCATCACCGGCTGCCTAAATCCTCACGTTGTTTTCTGCTCCATCTTCAAGTGTTTGCCCCCTTAATGAATCTCGTTGAGGGGGCTTTATTCAAGCTTGGTGCCCGAACTCCATGCGAGTCAATCATCTTTGGGGCTCCAGGGGCTCTGGTCTGCAAAGATTCAGAGCCTTTTTCTTACCCTGCCTAGCTTTAGATTGTGATCTGCCTCATGATTCAGTTACGGCTCCCATCACCTAAGCCTCTCGTTTGGGACACGACTCAACTCTGGAATTATCACCGGCCCGTCGATACTCTCATCACCCATCAAATGGGACTTTCACGAGACGATTAATTCATCGGATAACACCTGTCTGAACCCATCAAGAGGAGTGCATTATGAATCCCGAACAAGTACAAGGTCTGTGGCTTTGCTTCACCATCTCCATCTCAACTGCCTTGATTTGTCCGGCTGTTTTATGGGTATTACCTAGTCGCACGGTTGCCTAACTCAATTCCATCTTGATCTGATTCTCCCTTTCCTTGGAGCCTCCACCATGAAACGTTCACTGCTCGGCCAGCCCTCTCAAAAGCCTAAATCTGCTGTTAAGGCAACTGAAATGAGTAAGGCTGATAGCCAAGCTTTTCATGAACTCTTCTCTGAGATTAGGTCGATTTCTGAAGAAATTGAAGCCGTTAAAACTCATTTGCGAAAGAGTATCTAAAGAAATTTGTCTCATTTCAGTCAATAGATTTCAGTTCCTACGAAGCTGCTGAAATGAATGAGACCGCAACTTTTCTGGTTAACAGGACTTACGCATTGACAAAATCAGCAAAACCATAATTCAAGCGGTTCTACCCATCAGCGGTGATTGAAGGATGAATTGGCGAGCGACCTCTCGATAGAGATGACGTTGTAGCTCATACCAATTGCCTAACTGCTGTTGCCAGACCTGTAACTCCAACTCGACAAAGGCCCGTGGGGCGCAGAAGACATGGGTGTGAATGGCTTCCTTTAAGCTCACCCGAAAGCGTTTTAGAGCACACACCTGTTTCCCGGCCCGGTGAAAACATTCAATGCCCCAATGAAGGATATGCCATTGCTCAAAGTCAGCCGCAGTGGCTGCTTCTAGCGCCTCAGGGTCAGACAAGTACAAAGCATAATACCGCCACGATTCGTTTTTGCAGCGCTGGCAAAAGACCTGGACTCGCCCGACTCCCTGAAGATAGGCCAGCAGTCCCGACTCGGGAATGGTGAGCGCTTCGACCCGTTGATCAGCCTGATGAGGCGTTAAACGCACGCGTCGATTCTTGGCCACTCCGACTAAAAATCCCGTCTGGTCGTCTTTGAGTACACGACTTGGCAAGTTACGAGCAGAGAAAAATAGAAGCCCAGATTTATAAGGGTTTTACGCCTCGACTGTTTATGGAATTCCAGGCTGTTGGCAAAGTGATTGCGTTATTTCAAATATTCTTTTTTCAGAACACACCAAGTCGTGTTGAGTACATTGAGATTTGCCTGAGCGGTATACCCAGTATCGCTAGTGACGGCACGAGGGCGCAGACCCCATTGCCTCACTTCTTGCCACATATCCTGAAAGTATTGATTTTTGGTTTTGCCCTCCGCTTTGTCATAGAGTCGATAGTTAATCGGCACTCGCAAGCCATTGGGGCTGGTGTAGTAGAGCGTGACCAGCGAAAGCCCCAGCACCGGCTTGGCGGCTTTACTGCTCCAGAAATAGCCCCACAGAGCGGTGGCTTTTTGCTGCGCATAGGGTTTTTCCAGCACCGTATCGTCCACGCTCAAAATACCCCCGACTAAATCAATCCAGCCTTGAGAGACGAGCTCGTTCAACAGCTCCTTCGGCACGTAGCGCTCTCGGCAAAGGAACCCGTTTGACGCTGTCGTGAGACACCGTTTTGAGGAGCTCAGCCAGTTCGCAACCGCCGGAACCTTGCGGTTGAGCGAGCCGATAGCGAACGTAAAGGTCGATCGTGCAGTGAGCCGTGGAAGGTTTGGTCAGAATACGCAACGGAATCGTTCATGCAACACCTTTGACTTTCAACCCATACATTCATTCCGCTGTCAATGCGTAACTCCTGGAAACGTAGAAATGGTCACTCAACTTTATTTTGTGTTTTGGACGAGTTTCTTTGTGCTCACAAGCGCCTAATTTGGATTAAAAGCTGCGCGCTTATACACTCTGATCTCAGCCTTATAGAATAAGGCTTCTAGCGAAACTGCAGTTTTTGGTTTAATGCCCCCGCTGGTCCCTATCGTTGTCGCCCATGGTTCGGCATATTCGCAGGCTGCGATAGATTATCCTGAATCCAATTCGGGGTATTGCAAAACTGAAACCGTGTGAAACGATAATATTAAAATCCTTTGATTTTTCTTCCACAAGCCAGCATTCAAAATTCAATATGAGGTGAAAATCTATCCCATGAAAGATGCCACTATTGAAAATGATTTATCAACTGTGAATTCCAGTATTAGCTATGCAGAACTAAAACAGCACTCAAGCTATGAAGATGCTTGGATTGCCATTGATGGGATTGTGTACGATATCACAGATTTTATTCCAACACATCCGTTTGGAGACACCTTTAGGGGTAATTTAGGGACAGACTGTAGTGGTTTGTTTTCATCTGCTCATGTCCGTACCAATGTAGAAAACTTATTGAAAAGTGAGCGCTATCTTCGTGAAAATGGCATCAAGGTAGTTGGGAATCTGGATGTTAGCCAGGATAATTTGTATAGGAATAATGATCAACAATATTTAGATAGAGTAGTTTATTCAAAACTATCTGACGATAGATTCTGGCTGGAGTTAAAAGATAGAGTCAGGAAATATTTGCTGGAGAACCATGAATTACCTTATTACTCAAATTTAGAAGGCACAATTTACCTCATTTATCATTCCCTGATATTTATTCTCCTCTCATACCTGACTTGGGCGCATGCTTCCCCCTTGGCAGCTATACTACTTGGATTTCATATGGTTTGTGCGTCAGCCGGGGTATCCCACATAGTGGCTCATTTTGGCTTCACAAAAAATAAGCTCTTAAACGCGATCTCCTTACATCTTATGGATTTAGGGGGGTACTCGTCTTTAGAGTGGCAAATCTCCCATCAAACCCATCACAATCAACCCCATTCATCCATTGACTACCAGACTAACCAGTATGTCCCTATGCGAATTCATGAATATGTTATGTATCGGGAACATCACAAATATCAGTACATTTATTTTTGGATAGGAATTTTATTCTATCACTTACGAATTTTTCCAATGAGCACGATTTGGATATTCTCTCATCCAGAATTTGTGCGTTATCCCTATGAGATATTTGCACACTTGCTGGCTAAAGCCATCTTTCTGACTCCGGTAATTTATTGTGGATATTGCTACGGAATTTGGCGAGCACTGATCCTCTTTTCCGTATATTCGATTGCCTACTCGTTTTTTGCTTTTATGCTCCTTTACAATGATCATGAAGAGAACCACAAGGTGTTGGCACTCAATGAAAATATCAATCCTCTTCAAGGCAAGTTCTCATGGGCTGAAGTGCAAGTAAGAACCTCCGGAGACTGGATTCCAAGTAATTGGCTGCTCTCTTTCATAGAGTTTCACTATGGATATTTTAATTTTCATATAGAACATCATTTATTTCCCTCTTTTAAGCCAACCTTGCTAAAGAAAATAAGCCCGATTGTTAGAGAAGTTTGTGATCGACATAACATACCCTATATTTCAACGACATTTATAGAGATGCATAAATCATTTCAGCACCACATTACTGAGATGGGGCTTTCTCAAGACAACTAAGGCATGAGTCGAATTCTCATGAGAAAATTGTTGTTAGTAATCCAATACTTGTTTGGAAGCTTTCCCCAATCTCATCAATGAATTCATTGATGAGATTGGCATCTTCTGACTGGAAATCCCTGTGATTCACTTTGTTAAGCAGCTGAATTACAGCGCCAACTCTGCTCGTTGATGCATCAAATACAGGCACAGCTAGAATATTGCGAATGTTAGAATCGATATCTTGACTATACTCAACGCCAAAGAGGTGATCTTGAGTAGTCTGATTGATGAAAACTGACTGTCCAGTATTGGCTACCGATCCTGGAATTCCGGTGTTCAGTGGAACCTTGATTATGCGAAAAAGACCATGTTTCCTGATTCCAACATCATCAGTCAGTAGAACCCCTCTTTGATGGCTGACAAGCAAAAGTCGCGTACTTTCAGATTCAATCACTTGGGAGGCTTTGTGTGACAAAATCTGAAACAGCTTTTCAGACTTCTCCTGTAACTCAGAATTATCTACAGTCTCTCTTGAATTAAGGAAGGATTGTAATTCTAAATTTGCCTTATTGAGTAGGGCAATAAATTGCTCTGTCGATAGAGCCATCACTCTGGCTCTGAGCATGCCAATACTTTCTCGCTTTAAGATGCCAGTTTTAGCGCGAATTTCGTCCTGGGTCGGTTGCGAGTTTTCGGAATGCATTGAAGAATACATTTTCTGTGTATGCTTAATACTCGATTGCACTGTGAAACCTAGCGATCCAGCTAACTCGAAGAAATTTGCCTCATCAGTTTCGTCAAATGGCAAATCTCCCGCCTTGTTCAAGGCCTGCACCACGGCAAATACTTCATTATCTTCATTAAGCATCGGTAAACAGAGGATATTGCGGGTGAGGAATCCTGTATCCCGATCTATTTGTGGGTTAAATCGCTCGTCATCGTAAGGTTCAGGAATATTAACCGTTTCACCAGTAGTCGCCACATACCCTGCAATTCCAGCAGTGATCGGAATTTCAATGCTGATCAATTGCCCTTCTGTGCCACGCGCATTCTTTGACCACAAAATTTCACGATCGCGATCAACAACAAAGAAAGTCACCTGCTCAGCTTGCAGTAATTGAGCAATCTTTAACGAAATTGCTTGTAGCGTAATTTCTAGCTTAGAGTTAAACGAACTGTCCCTGAGCAGATTCATTGAACTGGAAACTTGTTCTAGTTCTTGGTCAAGTTTATTTAGAAAATTAGCAAACTGTGCTTCAGACAGTGGCTCAATTAAATCATGAATGGCATCAACTTCGGTGTCGACAATGAAGGAGGTAAGATTGCTCAAGCCCAGCAAAAATTCACCCTTTGACGCCGATAAATGACCATCTTCCAAACTAATGATGCGATCGGCAATATCGAGAATGCGATTATCGTGAGTCACTAAGATAATTGTGCAACCTTGTTGCTTAGCCAGTTGCTGCATCAGCTCGACGACTTCACGACCAGTATGACCGTCGAGCGAGGCTGTGGGTTCATCGGCCAAAATCACTTGGGGTTGATTGACTAAAGCGCGTGCGATCGCGACCCGCTGCTTTTGACCTCCAGAGAGCTGATCAGGCCGCTTAGTTAAATACTGGCCTAACCCAACAGCTTCTAGCGCTGTCTGCGATCGCGCCATAGATTCCCTCCCTGAAATGGGATATAGCGCTGCCGCCATTTCAACATTTTTAATGGCGTTAAGAGAGCTTAATAAATTGTGATCCTGAAAGATAAAACCAATCTGACGACGTATTTTCCCTAAACGCGCACTACTGACCCCGCGCAGTTCCTGCCCTAAGACTTGCAAACTCCCTTCCTGAACGTCTCTCAATCCGCCCACTAAAGTCAGCAACGTGGTTTTACCCGAGCCAGAAGGCCCAGTCATGATCACAATTTCTCCGAGCTGAATTTCGAAATGAATATCAAATAATATCTGACGACGGAGACGGCCTGTTCCGTAATAATGGTTGAGCTGATTGGCGACAATGGTGGGTTCTAATGCCATTATTTTTAGCCTTTCAGAATTGTAGAAAATACCTGCAAAACCTTAAATTGATTCGGATTTTTTACCGAGCTTGATGATGCCGGTTGACTCAAGGAGCTCTAGAAAAGGTCGAAGAGGAATTGAGGGCCTGAGGAAGTAGTCGTAACATATAGCGACCCTATTTGATTCGTGAAATCAAGACCTTTGTATGGCAAGGGTTTCAGACCTATATTCTTTCTATAACCAAGTCGAATTGCTATAGAAGTGACTGTTACATTCCTTTATACATCTTAGCCGCGGTGTGGGACTCCAACTGTAACCAATCTTCTGAATTGATTTGAGTTTCGCTGGTGCTCCCCATAAGGTTTCGGGAATCATTTGTGTAGAGCATGTTGCAGCTTTTTAATACTCAAGCTGATGTGTCGAACAGATAGTTAGACTGCAAAATTTTGTTCGGTAGACCTTTGATCTAAGCCGCAACCTGCTAAATCTTAAGTTGCATCAACCGGCGTGAGCGGTGTTACCAATATGAGGACTTCCGGCAAACCTACTTTTAAGAACAAGATCATAAAAGCTTACAAAAACGTAGAGATTAGACAACCAAAGTTTTGGATTATTGCTCTGATCGGGATTGCGATCGCTTCTCTGCTCGGCATCTTTTTAATTCAGAGCATCGTTAGGGAGAGAAAGGCTGCTAACCAGGTTGCCTCAGCCGAATCTGCTGAACCACAAGCCGTTTCGACTCTAGGTTTCTTGAGCCCTGAAGATGAAGTCACTCACCTATCCGCGTCAATGACTCCTGAAGGCGCCCGGCTTGGCGAGCTGATGGTAGAGCAGGGAGATCAGGTCGAAGCCGGCCAAATTCTTGCCGTTCTGGATAATCAGGAGCGTTTGGAAACAGCACTAGAAAGAGCGAAAGCCCAGGTTGATATTGCCCGCTCACGGCTAGTGCAAGTCCAAGCCGGTGCCAAAGACGGAGAAATTGATGCTTTAGAAGCGAAGCTGGAAAATTTAGATGCTGAACTGCAGGGGCAAATCAGGGCTCAACAAGCCACCATTAAACGGTTAGAGTCTGATCTGACCGGAAATACAGCGGCCCAAACCGCCATTAACGATCGCATTACGGCAGAGTTTATTACAGCTGAAGCCGAATGTAACCGTTTCGAGCAACTCTATGCTCAAGGTGCCATTTCAGAATCTGAATATGACCTCAAGTGTTTGGAACAAGACGTTGCCTATGAGCGACAAGTCGAGTCTGAAGTAACGCTAAATCGCATTATTAGCAGTGGTCAAGAACAAATAACCGAGGCCAAAGCGCAACTGAATCGAACAATGAGCACACTGGGACACCAACAGACAGAAACCCAAGCAACCCTAAACCAGGTTTCTGAAGTGCGTGATGTTGATGTTGCGCTGGCTCAAGCCGAATTAGCCGCTGCCATTGTGGGTGTTCAGCAAGCTGAGGCCGACCTTGAGCTCGCCTACGTGAGGGCACCCCGATCAGGCCAAGTGCTGAAAATTAACGCTCGCCCTGGGGAAATGATTACCAATCAAGGCATCGTGGAGTTAGGTCAGACTCAGCAGATGTATGTCGTTGCTGAAGTCTATGAAACCGATATTGCCCGCATCGAAACAGGACAGAGAGCGATAGTGACCAGCTATGCCCTACCGGATACCTTACACGGCACCGTGGATGAAATTGGCCTGCAAATTGGCAAGCAAGAAGTTTTTAGCACGAACCCGACATTTGATATCGACGCCAGGGTGGTAGAAGTTAAAATCCGCCTTGACCCAGAAGACAGTCAGCAAGTTTCTGGGATGACTAATCTGAGAGTAGAGGCTGTTATCGATACGTCTGGTTAGTTAACTGTTCTCAGCCTCAGCCCCCAAGCAGACTCGCAGTCCTCTTAACGGTCTTAATGAAGACTCACTCAAGTTCAAGGCATCATCGTTGAGCCATCAACTTTGCCCAATGCAACGGCATATGGGAACGGATGGCAATTTCAATCACTTAAACAATACCTGAGACTTCTCATTCAACAACGCATTCACGTGTAATCAAACTTCCTGCAATCAGTGTCATGTCTCTGCCATCATTGCTAGTCCCTCAAGAGCCTCAACTGAGGAGACAGTTACCGGCCAGTTTGTACGCTAAATTATGGATGGTCCCAACTGAGACTGTCTTGAAATCAGTGATGCAGCATCTCAACACCTTGCAGCATCTCTTATCTCATTATTTGCCCTATGGGGTTGTCGCTAATCCTCCTGAGGCCGGTCAGCCCAGTTGGCAGTGGCAAACCCAGACCTTAATGTTTACGGACCTAGCCGGTTTTACACACCTCACCCAAACCTGCGCACAGCAGGGAACTGCAGGTGCCCAACTGCTCGCCGATTTGCTCAACAGCTACTTCTCTAAGTCAATTGATGTCATTAATACCTCTGGTGGAGATTTATTGGAATTCACAGGCGATGCCATGTTAGTGGAATTTAATGACTCCACTAAAAAGCGCTCTATTGCTAAAGCTATTCGCGCCGCCCTGCGACTACAGCGCATGATGAGTGAGTTCGCCGCTGTGAAGACACCTGCGGGCGAGCAGTCATTAGCCATGCGTATCGGCCTACATAATGGCCAGTTTCTCAAGGCTGATGTGGGTACGCCTATGCGTATGATGCACATCTTGTTGGGTAAAACCGTGCGGCAAGCCAAACAAACAGAACATCTCGGCGAAATTGGGCGTGTTTGCATCACCGCAACGTCGGCAGCTTTAGTCGCCGATGCCTTTCGATTTGCATCTCATCAGCCTGGCTATTTGCTGGTTTGTGATGACTTTGAAGCCGAGACTTTAGGGGATTTTGATATCACTCTGCGCCAGCAACGCAACAAGCGTAGCCTATTAGCACTCAATCGAACTGAGTCTGAAATTAGTCATGAAATCAATCGTCTCTTAACTAAGAACCTTCCAATCAGTAGCTATATAGCCTCACCGATTTTGAAGCTACTGGTCGAAAATACGCGTGAACACAGCATTCCGCCAGGCTTTTCACAGGCAGCGGTTTTATTTGTCAATCTTTTAGGTCTACCTGACGCTGCCGATCACGTGACTTCGCCAGCAGAAGAATTGCAGTTGATGACGACTCTGTCCCAACTATTCTCTCAAATCAATAGCCTCGTGGAAGCCAAAGATGGTTTCTTGCAACAATGGACTTATCACCTATATTCAGACATCCTGATTTACTTTGGTATTCCTGGGGCTCACATGGACGATGCCATTCGCGCCGCAACCACCGCCGGTGAAATTTTAGAATTAGTGGGCCAGATGCCGCCGCTACAGATCGCCAACCAAACCTTTCAAATCACCTGCCAAATTGGGTTGGATTGGGGCACTGTTATTGAAGGAGAGATTGGCCACCCGTTTGGTCGGCGTGATTACAATGCCCTCGGCCAGCCAGTCAATCGAGCTGCTCATGTCATGGGCCAGGCCCATACCAATCAAATTTTGCTGACGGAGACGATAAAGCAAGAAATTGACCATGAGCAGAGTCTCTTGAGGACTGAATCAACTTTTCAATATCAACAGCTCAAACAGATCAAAGTTAAAGGAAATGAGGATCTGATAACGGTATTCGGTATGAAGCTTTTTGACTAAATGGAGTGCCTTCAATGCATTTCTTGAAGGCCGAGATAACAAAGGTAAAATGCACTCTAAAGTGAATCTATGGTGGGCAACCTATGAAAGCCTGACCGAGTCTAATCTTCCGCATTGCTGAGGCATCAATATGTTACGGACACTTGCGATCGCTTGGGCACAACTGATGCACCAGAAGGTCCAAACAGCAGTCACAATTCTTGGCATTGCCTTCACAACCGCCTTGTTGTTTATGCAAATTGGATTTCGCATCGGCCTTTTAGAAAGCAGCACTCAGCTTCCGGCCAGCTTTCAAAGTGACATTGTTCTGATTAGTAAGTCCTCAATTTCATTTTTGGTGGCTGTTCCTTTCTCAGAGAGGCGTCTAGGGCAAGTACTGGCCTTTGAAGAAGTCGAAGCGATCACCCCCGTCTATGTCACTATGACCTCGGTAAAGAGGCTGGAAGAACAACCTCGCTTCATGTCTTCTATCCAGGTGATTGGGGTTCCTCTAACAGAAAACACCATCGACTTACCAGGTTTAAGAGAAAACCTAGACAAACTAAAGGGAGATAATCTTTTCTTGCTGGATGGTCGATCTCGATCAGAGCTTGGCACTCTGATCGATGAAGTGAATAGTAATGGCGGAGTCAGTACTGAGATTATGACCGCCGGTTTTGAGCGCAAGAAAATTGATATTGTTGGTCTTTTCGATATGGGGGCTAGTGCTTTCTATAATGGCAACTTGATCACTAGCGAAAGCAACTTTTTGAAAACCTTTGGTTTAGGACAAGGAGAAATTGTTGCTGGACTCGTTCATGTCAAGCCTGGCGTTGATATTCCTGATTTAGTGGCGCGCATCCAAGCCTATATTCCTGATGACATGAAGGTCATGTCAAAAAGAGACTTACTTAAAGAAGATAAGACTTATATCGAATCCAGCTCTCCCATGGGCATCGTATTTCTATTTGCGATGATTTTTTCAATCATTATTGGAATTGTTATTCTCTATCAAGTCCTGTTTCAAAATATCTCTAGATTCACAAAAGAATATGCGACCCTTAAAGCTATTGGGTATAGTCAAAGATTTTTGATGGAAATTGTCTTAGAGCAAGTCTTTGTATTTGCAGTTTTAGGCTATATTCCGGGCTTTATTGTTTCCTGCTTCGTCTATAACGCACTCTCTGAAGTGACTAAGATGAAGTTTTTGATGAGCTTTAATATTGCTTTATTTGTCTTCATCTTGATCTGTGTGATTTGTGGAGTGTCTGGGTTTATTGCTACGAATAAACTTAAAGATGCCAATCCTGTTGATGTTTTTAGTTAGTAGGCCCTAAACTGGCACCGCTCGGCGTAAGTTTGCGTAACATTAGCCCACTCAAAGAGAAGCCGCTTCGCGTCTACACCCTAAATCCCTCTCCCAATTTTGGGAGAAAGGGCTGGGGGATGAGGGGGATCGGTATCGAGACTTAAGCCGTCAAATACTAGCAAGGCTACGATTTGAGGCCTTTCAAGGTGGTGTGGGAGGAGGGATTCGTGAGGAGTCTCTCCATACCGACCATGCGGTCATAAGAGACTCCCCATAGCGCTTGCTGAGATGGTTGGAAGATGACTTCATTGATGTCAACATTGGCTGGCTGAGCGATGGCAAAGTGGATAGCACACGCGATCGCATCTGCATCGATAGCAATGTCGGTAAACGACCTCATGCCCTCCTTAAACTCAGGTACTTCGATATGACCAATTAGTTCAGTCTTGATGGCACCAGGACTGAGAGGACGTTTGAAAAGTAGGAAAGCTTTCACCTAAAGTGATGGCACCTCAAAGTCATCAGAACAATTCGAATACAAGGCTTTCGATGGACTTCAAACCCGTATTACATTGAGTATACTCACTTCTTCAAATTTGCCCTTATCCAGACTTGAGAGAGAGAGTTAGGGTGAGGGAAAATGCAACTGTAATGCACCCGACGTTATGCATCTGAGCGCCTTTCAATATAACAACATACAAAGAATTATTAAAAAAAGGATTATCGATTCTGCTTGATAGAAACCTCCTGGTACTTTTTCAGGGAGAAACATGCGTGCTGTGGTGACCATTCATCTGAATGCAGGAGTTTTTGGGTGGAAAAGAAATTTTTAATCTTTATGATCTTCTCTTCTGATAGATTTTAAGAGTTTTTGCTAAAGCTAGCGCAGGCTAGGATTTCTTGGCTATTGTTTCTCCTGAGTTTTTTGGATTTAATTTAATACCCATTATTTGCTTATGTTTGAAACTTTCAATCAAGTTCATAATAGTTTTCTTTTTATCGCTATCTTTTTGGCAGCGATCACCGTGGTTTCAATCAAATTCCTGGGCTCAGAATTTAATTGGTTTTACGGTAAAATGATAGGAATTTTATTGGTCAGTCATCAAGTTTATTTTCATTGCATGCATATTTGGGTTTTGCATACCTATACAGTGCAAAAATGTTTGCCCTTACACCTGTGTAGCCTGTCTGTTTTTGTGGTTGCAATTGCCTTGATAACAGATTCTCAGAGGATAATTAATGCTGCCCTCGTTTGGTCTCCAGCAGCAGCCATGCTTGGCCTATTATTTCCTGCCTTGGGAAAAATCCCCTGGAATAGCTTTTCAGTTATTGAGTTTTTTTGGAGCCATATCCTGATTCTGGTTGGAGTTATATATCTAGCTTTACAAGAAAATTTCAACTTGAGCTTGAAAAAAATTCCGATTTATTGTTCGTCATTGATTATTTTGAGTCTCGCTTTTGTATATCCACTGGATAAATTACTTGATTCAAATTACATGTATCTTCAAAAATTGGCCGAGCCTGGCCCCATGACTGTTTTTCCAGCTCCACCTGGACAAATTCCCGTATTTATGGTGCTTCTTCTGATTCTAAGTACAATTCAGTATTGTTTTTACATTTCGCTGAGAAGGTTATTAAAGATTGAAAGCGCCCAAGTGTTGTAACTTAGACACTCCGTAGGAATGCATCCCAGTTTTCCGTAGGAGTGCATCCCAGTTTTGTGATGAACATAAATGCTTGGTTTGAACTCCGCTAAGGTAAGGTAGCTTGGGAGTTTTTCTATCAATAGGACGGTTAGTTGTAGCGGCTCGCAAATAAGACTTTCAGCTCAAATTACGTGTAAACAGGCTAGTACCGCTCGGCGTAAGTTTGCGTAACATTAGCCCACTCAAAGAGAAGCCGCTGCGCGTCTACACCCTAAATCCTTCTCCCAACTTTGGGAGAGAGACTTCAAACCACTGCTTGCTCCCCTTCTCCCAAAACTGGGAGAAGGGGCTGGGGGATGAGGGGGATCGGTGTCGAGACTTAAGCCGTCAAATACTAGAAGCCTAGCTGAATGAGAGACAGGTTTAACCTCTTGCCCTTTAGAGTGGTTGCCCCGCGCCGCAGCCAATCCGAGCCTAATCGACCAGATTTTTTTCGCTGCTATGGCGAAGCTGGGTATGGCTCCCATTTTTAACCAGCCTGTCGGGAAGTCGATTTTCTATGAGATCACAAACGAGGCAAAGTTGACTTGCTGGACTTGGGGTGTTTTTAGGAGCCAGCGGGTTGCATTATGGGCAAATTGCTCAGGGCAACCACTGACAAAAAACTGTGTGGGTCGGCCTGGGGCCGCACTTTTCAGATCTAGCAATTCAAGCTCTTTGGCCGCGGCTTTGACCATCGATTGAGCTGGGTCGATGCGTTGCACGGCGTCAGGCAAAAACGTTTTGAAGACGGGAGCCAAGTGGGGATAGTGAGTACAGCCGTAGATTAACGTATCAATTTTGGCTGCCATTAGTGGCTGTAAGTAGGTCTTGGCCACGGCAATAGTTTGGGCATCTTGCAGGCGCTCTTGCTCAATTAGAGGGACAAATTGAGGGCAGCCAACTTGCCACACTTGTTTGGTCGGGTCAACTTCTAAGATCGCTTGACGATAGGCATCACTCGCTACCGTCGCAGGGGTGGCAATCACGCCAATGCGTTGACCGGCCTTGGCAGCAGCGCGGGCACCCGGATAAATCAAGCCCAAAATCGGAATCGGAAACTCGGCTTGAACTTGTTCCAAAGCCAGGGCAGAACTGGTGTTGCAGGCCATCATCACCATCTTGGCGCCCTGGGCCATCATCCAGGTCATGATTTCGCGGACAAATTGGAGAATCTCGTCGGGTGTGCGATCGCCGTAGGGTAATCGAGCGGTGTCACCCACATAGAGAATGGATTCGTTTGGCAACTGGCGTTTGATTTCTCGCAGCACCGTTAACCCACCAACGCCACTGTCAAAAATGCCAATGGGGGCAGTGCTCATCGACGACAAGGCGACATCACGCTGGTTGGCCATAGGGTATCTGAGTCCACTCAAAGGTTTCTAAAAGTTTAGTCGGGTTTTTGCACATTTCAGTGGCGGTCGCCGATTAATTGCCAAGTCTCATCGATCCAAAGAGGACTGATTTGAGCGGATGGGTTGGGGTGATTGGGTGGCTGGGTGTGAGGGAAGGTGAAGTCGGTGGGGAGAGTGAGGTCGGTGGGGTGTGAGGCAACACCCATTTTCCGACTTCCGACTTCCAAACTCCGAACTCCGAACTCCGAATTCTGACTTCCGACTTCTGCCACCCATGCCTTATGAGAAGATAGCCAGGAGTTTCTTCCCCGTAGCGACCCATGATTTGGATTGACTGGCTAATTGTGTTGGCATATCTAGTCCTGACCTTGTGGTTAGGACTGTATCTGTCGCATCGCGCTTCGGGGTCATTAGTGGACTTTTTTGTCTCGGGGCGATCGCTGCCCTGGTGGCTGGCGGGCACGAGTATGGCCGCCACCACGTTTTCCATCGATACACCGCTGTACATTGCTGGGGTGGTCGGCACTCGGGGCATAGCCGGCAACTGGGAATGGTGGAGCTTTGGCATTGCCCATGTGGTGATGATTTACGTGTTTTCGCGACTGTGGCGACGATCAGAAATTGTCACCGACGCTGAATTAACCGAGTTGCGTTACGGCGGCAGCATGGGGGCATGGCTGCGGGGCATCAAAGCCTTTCTCTTTGCGGTGCCGATTAACTGTATCGGCATTGGTTACGCCATGTTGGCCATGGTCAAGGTGATTACGGCACTGCAGCTTTGGGAAAGTCTCGGTTTTGCACCGGGAGCTGATGCCAAACTGTGGAGCGTCATTGGCATCAGCGTGTTTGTGCTGGTGTATGCCGGGTTTTCTGGTCTGTGGGGGGTGGTCGCAACCGACTTCTTTCAGTTCTTTTTGGCGCTGTTTGGGGCGATCGTGGTGGCCGGAGCCGCCCTGATCAAAATTGGCGGCATGGGTGCTCTGGTTGATCAAATCAACAGCCAGTTTGGGCCAGATACGTTGGCGCTGGTGCCTGTGCAATGGGGCGCTGGCGGCGGGCGCTGGAGCGAAACGGCGGGCCTTTCGGTCAACACGTTTTTGGCCTACATTGGCCTGCAGTGGTGGGCCTTTCGCCGCAGCGACGGCGGGGGTGAGTTCATTCAGCGGTTAGCCGCGTCTAAAAATGAGGCGGAAGCTGAGAAAGCCGCTTGGTTTTTCAATATTTTGCATTATGTGATTCGCACCTGGCCCTGGGTGATTGTGGCGCTGGTGGCGCTGGTGGTCTATCCGACGCTGGAAGATCGCGAACTGGGGTATCCCTTACTGATGCTCGATTTTTTGCCGCCGGTGCTGCTGGGGCTCGTGGTGGCGTCTCTAATCGCGGCGTTTATGAGTACTGTTTCAACCCTGATTAACTGGGGAGCCTCTTATCTGACGAATGATTTGTATGGCCGTTTTATCAATCGTGCTGCCGCCGACTCAGAATTGGTCTTGGCTGGGCGCATCGCGTCGTTAATGGTCACCGTGTTGGGGGCGATTGCGGCTTTTTATGCCCAAGATGTGACTACGATTTTTCGCCTGGTGATTGCGATCGGTACCGGCCCCGGACTGGTCTTGATTTTGCGGTGGTTTTGGTGGCGCATTAACGCCGCCGCCGAGCTGGCCTCTATGTTGGCAGGGTTTTTGATTGGCATATTGACCATGCCGATTGCCGATCCGGCAACGGCTCAAAATCCTTTGATAATTTTGTTGGCGAGTCTTCAAGCGCGTGTGACGATCTTGCAAACCAGCGATTTTGGCCAGCGGCTGGCTGTGATTGCCGGCATAACAACGGTGATTTGGGTCGCTGCCATGTATCTCACGCCGCCCGAAACCCCCGAAACCCTGGAACGCTTTTATCAAAAAGTCAGACCCGGTGGCCCTGGTTGGAACCGTCAGCGAATCGCTATGGGAGAACAACCGATTCAACTGATTACCTTGGCCAGGGGCTGGCCGCAAATCGGCTTTGACCAGCCGGGCATTTCACCAGAGCAGGATTTGCTCTTGCAAGCACAGCAAGTGATCGCAGCGATCGCCTTACTCTTTGGCAGTATGTTTGCGATCGGCGGTTTTTTGCTGCTGCAACCTTGGATAGGCTGGCTGGCTCTGGTGATGGCAGTTTTGGGAAGTGTATGGCTCCGGCGACTGCAACGGGCTCGGATTATCCCCATGCCCCGCCCTGGTTTAGAGGATGTCGGGGGAGAACCGGATGGCAGGTAGGATAAAGATAGATGGGTCTCACGCAGAGGCAAGGCCTTCTCGATTGAATTGTTGGTTGGCTTTAACACGAGAGCACGAGAATGCCTCACCCCTACAATATGGGATGTGATTTCCCATCACTTCTGCTGCCCAAACCATTCATGGCTCAAACCTATGTCTTTCTTACGGTCTTATATTGTGCCACTCTTGATTGTCCTCACGTTTTTATTCGCCATGGTGGTCGTGAGTGCGCGCATCTTTTTGCCCAGCGATATGTTGGCACCCGCCCCGATTGAAGAACCGCTGAGCCAAGGAACAGCTGAACCCACCGCCGTCAGTGATGATGTAATGCCAGCGGTGGCTGGGTTGTTGGCTGAGTCCTGCGAAATCGTTGGCTAGCGAGCGCTGCACATGTCATTTGCGATCGCGGGCTATACCCTACGACAGGGCTCTGGTGCCGACCGGGGGTTGTTGATCACGTTCCTGAGCAAAACCTATCAGGAAGTCGCAGGCACTCAGCAGTTCCAGCATCTAGCCCAAACGGTAGATCGGCACTTTTCGCGACAGACGCCCCTGTGGTGGGTGGAAACGGAGACCACAACACCACAAGCAATCGCCTGTTTATGGTTGGGCAACGCTACCGATCAGCAGCAGGGCGATCGCCATAGCTACATCCTGGCTCTGTATGTGGCGCCAGACCATCGCCGCCGAGGCATTGCGACCGCCTTGCTGCAGCAGGCGCAAAATTGGGCTCAAGCGCGGGGCGATCGCCAGATTGGGCTTCAGGTATTTGCTGACAATCCCGGCGCGATCGCCCTCTATCGCAAATTGGGCTACCAAACACATTCCCTCTGGCTAACCAAACCCCTTGACCTAAACCACGTCTAAGTTGAAAGCTGAAGTGATGTTTGCCTATCAAAACTTCACCTGACCGCTTCTTGAAAAGGCCACCTGACATATGGCGATCCGCTGGCGATCCGCAATCAGGTCAGGACAGTGGTATGGCGAAGGGCGAAGGGCGAAGGGCAGAAGGCGAAGGGCGAAGGGCAAAAGGCAAAGGCAAAAGGCAGAAGGCAAAAGGCAAAAGCGATTATCTTAAATGTCAAGCATCAGTGGGCTGAAAAAACGCACTGACTTGGTCATCTTGCCAGGGTGTGTGGTCTCGCATCATGGCATTGAGGCAAGTCAGGAGTTTCCGCATACAGGCCACGATTGCCACTTTCT
>JBCDAJ010000046.1:0-40080 GCA_039185935.1 Cyanobacteria bacterium P01_F01_bin.56
GAGAAAGTAGTTTGGGACTTCGGGCCATTTAGTCGCTCTCTGACCGTGGATGCCCTCGAAGCCTATGCGCTCGATGGCACGATTGACGACGACCTTGCCTACTACCTCAGGCGATTGAGCCCAGACCGCCAGACCGACGTCGCAACAGCACTGACCAAAACCCGAGAGCCGGACATCGTCAAGCTGTCGCGATGGTATTACGCACCCATGGGCGAGCGGACACTCCTCTTTTTAGGCAATTTGTTTCCCACTGGGGCTAGGCTCAATGGTCAACAGGCAATCCGCGCTGCGCTGATCGGGGCGGCAGCTGCAGACAACCAGACATCACTGCTAGAGGCTCTACACCATTACCCGACGGAAGTGATGCGCGTGGATATGGACTTGCTGCTGCGCAGTACTCGCCAAGTCATTGACGAGGCCGATCGCACCCTAGCGATGGTAGATGTCGCGAAACAGATCTCTGAAACTGCCTCCGGACAAAATCCCTTGCCCGACTTATCAGCCTTACCGGATCTGACGCAACTAGGGCCGTATTCGGTGCGTCAGATGGAGTTGAGTTTGCAAGATGACACTCGGAAAGATCCCATTTTTGGCGGCCCTCGCCACTATCCGGCGACAGTCTTTGTGCCAGAAGATTTAACCGCCATCTCGGGCAAGTTACCCGTTATGGTCATCTCCCACGGATTGAGCGACAGCCGCAGCAGTTTCTTTGATATGGCTAGTCATGTTGCTTCCTACGGGTTTGCCGTGGCTTTGCCCGATCATATTGGGAGCAACCACGACTACCGAGAAGCGCTATTTTCAGGCTTAACCAGCGATTATTTTGCCGCGTCAGATTTTTTGGATCGCCCTCTCGACATTTCCTTCTTGTTGGATGAACTAGAGCGCGCTAATCCCATCCAGTATCAAGGCAAATTAGACTTTGAGCAGGTCGCGATCGCTGGTCATTCCTTCGGCGGCTATACCGCCCTGGCCGTCGGGGGAGCGACCGTTGACTTTGCCCGCCTCGTTGAACGCTGCGACCCCGACGCCAATATTGTGCTCGATGGGGCCATGGTGCTCGAATGCCGAGCGTTAGAACTGATGACTCAGCCTGAAGTGGTCGAACAACTCGGTCAAACCGGCGTCAGTGATGAGCGCGTGCAACTCGTCATGGCCTTTGCACCCGTGAGTAATCTTTTTGGTGAACGCGGGATTAGCCAAATTCAGCAACCGGTCATGATTCAAGGGGGCGCCTTCGATATTTTGGCTCCGGTGGTGCCCCAGCAAGTCCTTGCTTTTAGCTGGTTACAGGCTCCCGAAAAGTACTTCTATCTGGCGGAAAATACGTCCCACAGTCCTGAATTCACCAACCTAACGAGCCGCCTGTTTGACCTTGAGCAGCAATTTGAGCAGAGCATTGAAGAGGGGCTCAGCGTGAGTCGCGACTTGAATAAAGCCCTAATGGTTGCGTTTGGCAAAGTCTATCTCAAAGGGATGAGTGAGTTTGAGCCGTTTTTAACCGCCGCCTACGTCGAGGAGACGAGCGAAGCCCCCTTCAATTTTCATCTGGTTCGAGAAGTGCCTGCAGATCTGGCAGATCTGATTGAGAAGTGATTAACGGGTAATCCTCAAGTTGTAAAGACGCATTGTAGAGGGGATGAAATACCAGATTGCGCCCATATGATTTTCGCTCTTTTTCGTGAAGGACAAAGTCTTCCGTACGAGTCTCGAAACCCTTTGGCGCCGGGTGCAGTTGCAACTTTTAATGCGGTTGGTCTGGCCACTGTCTTTGCCCACGACGCGATCGCGTTTGCTCGGAATCACGGTTTCATAAGCCTCCCAAAAGTCGCAATAGCACATGGCGCATTGCCGATAGACCGGCGGCCCTGATTGCTAAAGTGCCCTCGCGTCGTGGCGGCTGCGGTCACCGACATGCACGCACAATTTCGCGGGTTTCTCGGTTAAGGGGCAGCCCCATCAATGGCTTGTGGCCTTGGTGGCCGACGAACGCCCAGGCCTTGTCACACTCCAGCGTTAAGGGCTTTTTTAGGCGCGCCCTTCACCTGACGTTCCACCTGCGTATATTTCTGATTGACGTAGTGCTGTAGCCAGGGCTCTGAGACTTTAGCGACACGAACAATCTCTGCCAGTGAAAGCTTTTCGAGCAACAACTTATCAATGAGACGTTTAGTATCGTCGCTAATAATTTTGTTTTGGGGCGCTTCGACAAACTGACGGCCATAGGTTTGGCCCTTGGGATTCTGTTTCCCGTTTTGGATGTTGCCATGTTTCATGACTCGTTGGGAGCTACCGGCAGGACAAGACAGTAAGGGGGGAGACATGACAATTAGATAGCATCACCAGACTACAGCCATAGCAGAATGCGGCATTCTGAATACCTTTCGGGAAGGGCAGAGCCCTACGGAGTTCGCAATAAGCATACTTGCTGTGTGGTGCTTTCAGAAAGCATCACTGTCCTGATCTGATTGCGGATCGCTATACCAAGTTGGCGGCAGTAAGTGATCGGTTAATCGGCAGATATCCTCACCGCTTAGGGAGCACCCAAAATGAGAGCTTAGGGAGTCGCGCTTAAATAACATCCCACCGACCCTGCTACCCATCCACCCTGCCACAGTCTTGTCCGGGTACTTTAATTTTCAAGCCGCTCCCTTAATGGGCCATGATTTGAGAAAATTTGCACATCAAACCACTAGGGTTCACCGACAAGTAACATCAGTGAACCCTATTGTTAAACCTCATCAAGGTTCAGAAGTGGAGTTTTGACGCTTGTCCGACCTCACCGCCTGCGGCACCTCTCCTTCTCAAGGAAAGGCTTAATGACAGTCTGCTTTCGCTCCTTTGCAAGGAGCGGTTAGATGAGGTTTTGATGGCCAAACATAACTCCAATTTTCAACTTAGACGCGGTTTAATGTTTGGCGTTTTACATCGATTGCCTAACTACGCAGGGCGACTTTGAACTGCTTTTCCAAAGCTGCCCGCACCTTTTGATGCACAGGGTCAACATCTTCATCCGTGAGGGTGCGATCTAATGCCCGGTAGACCAGTCTAAAGGCCAAACTCCGCTGCCCGTCAGGCACCGACTCTCCTTGATACTCGTCAAATAAGGTGACGGAGTTAAGCAGTTTGCCCCCGGCTTTGGTCATGGCTTTGGTTAAATCAGCGACGGTAAGCTCGACCGGAGCGTAAAAGGCGATGTCGCGATCGCTCGCCGGGAACGTCGAATAGGGCTGAAATTTCACGGCTTTGCGGCGTCCCGTCGCCAGGCACGTCACCAGGGTCGACCAATGCAGTTGAAAAACGTAGACCTCATCGGGTAAGTCTTGAGCCTGGCACAGTTGCGGGTGCAGTTGCCCAAAAGTCCCCAGCCGCAGGCGTCCGCGCACCCACAGAGAGGCAGTGCGCCCTGGATGCAGCCGCTCATCTTCGCTATCAGCCCGGTAGTCAACGGCTAAGCCTAGCCGCTGAAAAATCGCTTCCAAAACCCCCTTGGCCTCAAACCAGGTGAGGGGCTGGGGGCGATCGCTACTGACCCACTTGCCCTGACGGGCATCGCCACCCAAAATGCCGCCAATGACCTCCGTTTCCTGAGGTTGTCCTGCCTCCAACTTGAAAATACGACCGATTTCAAAACCGTTCAAAGGCCCGTTGCCCTGCTCCAGATTGAAGCGATAGGCCTTGACCAAGCCATCAATCAAGTCAGTCCGCAGAGCTGAATATTCGGGAAACAGGGGATTCGCTAGGACTACCTGATCGGGAGTGTTGGGCTTGGTCAAAGAATAGTGAATCAGCTCAGTGAGTCCGGCACCACGACAGATTTGGCGTAGCTTTTGTGACAACGCCGCTTCGGGGGAGAGTTCGCCGCCGGCGGCTGCTTGTGGCAGGGTGTTGGCAAAGTAGTTGTAGCCATAAATGCGGGCGACCTCTTCAATTAGGTCAATCTCGCGCTCTAAATCTCGATATCGAAAGGCCGGAACCGTTACCTGCCAGACCTCATCATTACTGGCTTCCACAGAGCAGCCCAGGGTTTCGAGCACGCGTTTGACTTGAGCTGCGGGAATCGGGGATGGGGTATCGCCTAAGTTCGTCACAGGCCCCAACACGGCATGCACTCGCGGCAGCCGTAAATCGAGCGTCCGCGTCGGCGTGATTTCGCCCACGGGTGTGCGATCAGTCACTTGAGACACGACTTGGGCAGAGGCCAGGGTCGTCATTAAATGCACCGCGCGATCGCCGGCCAGACTCAACTCAGCGGGATTCACCCCCCGCTCATAACGGGCCGATGCTTCTGTGCGCAAGCCCTGGCTGCGGGCGGATTTGCGAATGACAGCAGCGTCGAAATAAGCCGCCTCTAAAGTAACGGAGGTGGTGCTATCAATCACTTCGGTCGCCTCACCGCCCATGACTCCAGCGAGGGCGACGGCCTGGTCATCAGCGGTAATGACCAACGATTCTGGCTTGAGCGATCGTTTTTGGCCATCCAGCGTGACGAGCGCTTCCCCTGCTTTGCCATAACGCACGCCGAGAGCGTAGGTTGCATTATTCGCTGCCGTGGCGAGGCGCTGATTATCAAAGGCGTGTAAGGGCTGCCCCCACTCCAGCAAGACATAGTTGGTAATATCCACCACGTTATTGATGGAGCGGGTACCGGCGGCTTGTAAGCGTTGCTGCAACCAGGCTGGAGACGGTCCAATTTGCACGCCCTCTAACACGGTGGCAATGTAAATGGGGCAGGCTTTCTCATCTGTCAGCTTGACCGCGACGCTGGAGTTTGGGGCCTGCGGAGCCGGAGTTGGGGCCGTGGGCATCTTCAGTTCGGCACCGGTGATGGCAGCCACTTCTCGCGCAATGCCCACCATGCTGAGGGCATCGGCTCGGTTCGCAGTCGAGGTCACATCTAGCACGACATCATCAAGTCCCAGCAGCGATCGCGCATCGGTACCCACTTCCAAACCAGGTTCCGAAAAAATATGAATGCCCTCTGACTCTTTGGCCAGCCCTAGTTCAGCGAGGGAACAGATCATGCCCGCAGACAATATGCCTCTGACTTCACGCGGCTTAATCTTGAGGTCGGGGATAGGCAGATACGTACCGACTTTCGCGACTGGGACATAGCTGTCAGCCCGCACATTGGCTGCACCACAGACAATTGCCGACGGCGCGTCGGCCCCAATGTCGACAGTGCACAAACTCAGTTTGTCAGAGTTGGGATGCGGCTGCCGCTCGGTGACGTAACCCACAACGACGCCGTCGGCCCACTGCGTGCGATCTTCAATATCTTCTACTTCAAACCCAGCCATCGTCAGAGCGTCGGCTAGCGCTGCTGGCGACAGACTGACAGCAACAAGTTCTTTTAGCCAATTCAGAGAAATCCGCATCAATTCTTTCGATAATTTTTACAGGCAAACTTGAGCAACCGAGGGCGATCGCTCCGCTGAAGAATGCCGCAGTCAGCCAAGGCGCATGCCACTCCTATTGACCGGGACCACCAACGCCTATGCCGTTGTAACTGTTTTAAGGGCTCTGACCACCAACACCGGCAAGAAACGTTCAAACACCCTCTCAGTCAGTCTACTCCAGGGTGCGTCATCAATTGACCTCAGAGACCTTAGGGTGTGTTACCGATTAGTTCTAGAAACCTTGTGGTACTAGCAATACCATGCCCGCCCTGAAAATCCGGCTGGGGCTGAAATTATCCCTGGGCAAAGCGCCTGGCTCTAATTGATGACAGCCTCTAGACAATTTGCGTGGTCGTACCCCCATGACTCTACAGACCGAGAAGCGGTATCGTCTCACCATTCCAGATTTGGCCATTACGTTGACGACAGCCTTGGGGTAAGAGCAAGCGACGCTACATCTCAAGATTTGTCTGAGCTGATATCCACACCCCAGGGCTCAGATTTAGAACAGTTTTTGATGATTTCTTTCTGAGAACCATCAAAAGTCTTTATCTAATACTGATTGCTTAGGGAGTTCATAGTGATTTTTCTATGCTTCCACAGTCTTCGACAAGCAAACTCTTATCTCCTTACCCGTCTGTCAAAATTCCTAATCGTAGGTTCAAAACTGGGATTAAGCGGTGTTGAGAGGCTGGCCAAAGAGGCTCCCTTGCAGTCATTAGCAACGATATTTTTATGTTGCAGGCTGTTGACTTTCGCGGTGTATATTGGTTCCAGGAATGGCAGTATCATACGCTAGACGCAAGGGATAATTAGCTATGCAACAGTTGGACATCACTCCTGCACTCGATTATCAGTCTGAAAACTACAAAGATGCCTACAGCCGCATTAACGCGATTGTGATCGAGGGTGAGCAAGAGGCATTTGATAACTATTGCCAATTGGCCGAGCTCCTCCCCGATGACAAGGACGATCTATTGCGTTTGGCCAAAATGGAAAAGCGTCACATGAAAGGCTTCCAAGCCTGTGGCAAAAATCTGTCGGTCACTGCTGATATGGAGTTCGCGAAGGTTTTCTTTGAGAAGCTACACAGCAACTTTAAGCAAGCTTGGAGTGAGGGCAATATTGTTACTTGTCTGTTAATCCAATCTCTCATCATCGAGACGTTTGCCATTTCGGCTTACAACATCTACATTCCCGTTGCTGATGACTTTGCGCGCAAGATTACAGAAGGGGTGGTTAAGGACGAGTACATGCACCTCAACTTTGGTGAAGAGTGGCTCAAGGCTAACTTCGAGGCTTCTAAAGCTGAACTTGAGAAAGCTAACCGCCAAAACCTGCCCATCGTTTGGGCCATGCTTAACCAGGTCGCTGACGATGCCAACGTCTTGGGCATGGAGAAGGAAGCCCTCGTTGAGGACTTTATGATCACCTATGGCGAGGCTCTGAGCAACATTGGTTTCTCCAGTCGTGAAGTGATGAAGCTCTCGGCTCAAGGACTAGCGACTGTATAAGGGGCGACTGTCGCTGACTGATAAGGCCATCGTTCACTGAAGCTTGTGAGCGATGGCAATTTTTTTGCCGGTATTTAGCAAGGCGATCGCAGACTCCCGCTCATCCTCATTTGCCTGCTTGAAATAACTTTTGTAGTTTGGAAGCCGCTGCCCTGCAGCAGAATGCTGAGCTGAGTTCCAATCAGGGGCTGACCTAGCGTATGGTGAAGATATCTTTAGCTTTTAAACCACTTTTCACTCCTTTATGAGGAGATACGCAGGATTACGATGTTTGGCCTAATTGGACACTTAACCAGTCTCGATCACGCTCAATCTGTCGCTCGGGATTTGGGATATCCCGAGTATGCTGACCAAGGACTTGACTTCTGGTGTAGCGCTCCTCCGCAGATTGTGGACGACATCAAAGTTACTAGCGCGACCGGGCAAGTCATCGAAGGTCGCTATGTGGAATCCTGCTTCTTACCGGAAATGCTGGCCGCACGACGCATCAAGACCGCTGCCCGCAAGGTGATTAACGCGATGGCCCATGCTCAAAAGCACGGCATTGACATCACGGCCCTCGGGGGGTTCTCATCCATCATCTTTGAAAACTTTAATCTCAACCAGATGAAGCAGGTCCGTAATGTGTCGCTAGAGTTTGAGCGCTTTACCACGGGCAACACCCATACGGCTTACATCATCTGTCGGCAGGTGGAGGCGGCCTCGGCTCAGCTCGGAATCAATCTCTCGACCGCAACGGTAGCAGTGTGCGGGGCAACCGGCGATATCGGTAGTGCCGTGTGTCGCTGGTTGAATGCCCGTACCGACATTCCTGAGCTGTTGCTGGTGGCGCGCAATCAAGAGCGCTTGCAAAATCTCCAGACTGAATTGGGGCGGGGCAGAGTTGCTGACAGTCTAGAAGACGCGGTGGCCCAGGCCGATATTGTCGTGTGGGTTGCGAGCATGCCCAAAGGGGTCACCATTGATCCACAAATCCTCAAGCGACCTTGCCTAATGATTGACGGTGGATATCCGAAGAATCTGGATAGTCATTTCAATGCCGAAGGCATCCATGTCCTTAAGGGTGGCATTGTTGAGCACTCGCTAGACATCGACTGGCGCATTATGAGCATCGTCAACATGGATGTGCCGGCCCGGCAGTTGTTTGCCTGCTTTGCCGAATCCATGTTGTTGGAGTTTGAAAAGTGGCACACTAATTTTTCCTGGGGGCGCAACCAAATCACTCTGGAAAAGATGGATTTAATTGGTCAGGCCTCGATCCGGCACGGTTTTCGACCTCTCCTGAATTTGAACTCGGCAGGACTAGTGCCTGAGGTCTCTTGACTGTTGTGGTGCCGATAGTCCCTTGATGAGAGTTGTCGGGCTTAATGTTTTTGGACCCTGGTTGATGCTGTTTTAGGGGCTGTAATTTAAACCCATAGCCGGTATGTCAGCGTGCAAAATGCCCTTTGGGAAAGGCCACACTTTGCGGAGTTTAGAGTTCAGAAATGAAAACTCGGCTGCATCAAGGTTTCAGTCATCTGAAGTCGCCCGAACCGAATGCGGTCTGTGGTGCATCAACGCGATGATTAGTTATCAACACGTATTGATGCGCCCATGAATTCCTCAAGAAAGTAAAACAAGAACCGCTATGCTTACAAAGAAAGGCTCTAAGTTGATAGCTCCAATTGGTGGCAAGAAGTTGCTGATTTGAAGTTGTCGCTGCACCGATGTGGTTGAGATTATGCCGACGACCCAACGCAAAACCATTTTGTTAGATTTTGAAAAACCTCTGGTTGAACTAGAAGAGCGGATTGACCAGATTCGGGATCTTGCAGAAGACAATGAAGTCGATGTTTCAACTCAGCTGAGACAGCTAGAGACTCGCGCTGACCAACTACGGCAGGAGATTTTTGCAAGTTTGACTCCAGCTCAGCGGTTACAGGTGGCGCGGCATCCTCGTCGTCCCAGTACACTTGACTACATTCAAGCCATCAGCGACGAGTGGGTTGAGCTGCACGGCGATCGCGGTTCGGGCAAGGATGATCCGGCCCTGGTGGGGGGGATCGCTCGGTTTGAAGGCCGCCCGGTAGTCATGTTGGGCAATCAAAAAGGCCGCGATACGAAGGATAATGTGGCGCGTAATTTTGGCATGGCTTCGCCAGGGGGGTATCGCAAAGCGATGCGGCTCATGCAGCACGCGAACCGCTTCCATATGCCCATCTTTACCTTCATCGATACACCGGGGGCCTTTCCCGGTTACGAAGCTGAAGAAATGGGTCAGGGGGAAGCGATCGCTTACAACCTGCGTGAGATGTTTGCCCTTGACGTGCCGATTATTTGCACCGTCATTGGCGAAGGCGGCTCTGGTGGGGCATTGGGTATTGGGGTTGGCGATCGCCTGATGATGTTTGAGCACGCCGTTTATACGGTCGCAAGTCCCGAAGCCTGTGCGGCCATTTTATGGAAAGATGCGGCTCGAGCGACGGAAGCCGCCGAAGCCCTCAAAATCACCGCGCTTGACCTGATGAATCTTGGGATCTTGGATGTCATGCTGGCGGAACCCCTGGGTGGCGCTCACGCAGATCCGCTAAAAGCGACCGAGATTCTACGAGAGGCGCTCCGAGAAAACTTGGAAGCTCTACTGATCTTGTCACCCGCAGAACGGCGAGATTTACGTTATCAAAAGTTTCGGCAAATTGGGGTCTTTGCCGAAACGGCCGAAAACGGCCAGGTTCAGTAACGCTAAACAAAAGTTCAGGCACTAATTCCTGCTCAGCTGACATCGCCTGGCTCGATTAGAGCGATCTCCGCTTCAGACAGGCTGAAGTTAATGGCCTCCAGGTTCTCTTTCAGATGATCAATCTCGGTCGTACCAGGAATCAGCAGAATGTTGGGAGCCCGGTGTAGCAGCCAAGCAAGCGCCATTTGGGTATTACTGACCGCATGTTTTTGAGCGAGTTCTGATAGAACCCCCCCTTCATGCACGAGGGGAGTCCCCCGCTGCAATGGATGGGCGCCCAAAGACCCGTGGGGAATAAAGGCGATATCCTGATCTGTGCAGTAGTTCAACAGGCTTTCGTGAGTGCGATCGCTCAAGCTAAACCGATTTTGCACGGCGGCGATGGGTACAATCGCTTGAGCTTCTTTCAACTGCGCTAGCGACACATTAGAGAGCCCAATATGCCGAATTTTACCTTCCTGCCGGAGCGCAGCGAGAGCTTGTATGGATTCAGAAAAGGGCACTTTCGGGTCAGGGCGATGAAGCTGATAGAGGTCAATGCGGTCCAGCTTTAGTCTTCGTAAACTGCCCTCAATACCTCGCCGTAGGCTTTCTGGTCTGCCATCCGCTTGAATATTGTCAGGTGCAGGCTTGTGGATTCCGCCTTTGGTCGCAATGACCAAATCGGCAGCATAAGGGTAGAGAGCATCAGCAATAATTTCCTCGTTAAATCCGGGTCCGTAGGCTTCTGCTGTATCAATGAAATTGACCCCAAGTTCAAGGGCTTGACGAAGTAACGCCTTTCCCGCCTCCCAGTCAGCATAGGGACCGAAATTGCCCGGTTGCCCAGTTAGCCGCATCGCTCCATATCCCAAGCGATTGACAGTTAAGTCTCCACCAATTTGAAACGTTTTTGAGAGTGCAATCTTCGATGAGCTGTCCATAACTCTATTCTCCTGCGGTGTGGGAAATCTGTTCTTTTAAAGGCCGCGCTTGCAAAACTCAATTAAGGACAAGCGGTATCCACTATCTGGCAAGCTGGTTAGGGGCACAAAGACTTCGACCCCTCGTGCTTTTGCCAAGCCAACAATAGCGTCAAACCCCGATTGAGTTGGCTGCGGGAATAATGCGGCGATCGCGAAACGCTTGAAACAGTGACACGAACATCTCTTCACTGTCCACGACTTGATGAAACCCAGCCTGTTGAACTTTGGTTGCGCTCAGCAGCACATCCCAATCACACTGAAAGAGAAAGTCTCCTAACGGCCAAACTGCTAGTTCTTGAAGGGAGTGAGGCTCAAGTCTGTATTTTTGGACAATTTGCTCCCATCGAGACGCTTTATCAGCCATGACGTCTGCCAGCGAAATTGCCTGTGGTGCAGCGTATTCCATATCAAAGAATTTGGCGAATTGTGGCCAGAGAGTTGACCAGCGAAACGCATCACCGTTGGTTAGGTTGAATGCCTCATCGGCGGCGCTATGTGAAGTTGCGGCCCAGGTCATCGCTGTTGCCAATAGGTTGGCATCCGTCACCTGAATGAGAGCCTCATAAGCTGTCTGTGTGCCAGGAAACCGTAACGGTAGCCCAAGATCTTTAGAGATCGCTGCATAGACTGCAATCAGTAACGGTAAGCTCGGAATTCCGATAATTTCACTACAAAACGCTTCCGCGCGCAAAGCTGTCCAACTCCAATTTTTGCCGGTGCTGATCGCCTTGAGGAAATCCTCTTGGTCAAAGTAGAAGTTGGGCGGCATATGACGTGGGTCTGATTCCTTGGCCGGCGTTTTGAAGGGGCCTAACTGTCTGCCATACACCTTGCCGCCCTGGATGAGCACGACGCGCTCTAGTTGAGGTGCGATCGCCTCTACGGTCTCGACTACGTTAGTCAACATGGCCAAATTTTCTGCCACTGGTCCTGAAAACGTTGGCCCTCCGTAGAACGCGGTGTAAAAAATATGGGTGATGTTGGTCACTTCTCCGAGCTTAGCTTGCACGTCTTTTTTGTTGAGCAAATCGACTGAGATGAACTGAGCTTTGCCGTTGAAGTGGGGGCGTCTTCTCGAGAGACCCACAATATTCCAATCCGTTAACTCTGATAAATGCTGAATCAGGTTTTGCCCAATTCCGCCTGAGGCACCGACCACTAATGCTGTTTGAGGGCTCATGTCTGACTCCTTAGTTGCGCCTGAATTCACTATCGCAGCTCGTTTGGTTATTGGGTAGACGAGTAATAAAAATAGCTGTTATGCTCTTTACGCATGAGCAAATCACTAGACCGACTACTGCTACTCCAAACCTTTGTGAGGATTGCTGATGCTGGTAGCATCAGCGCCGCTGCCCGCAGCATGGGTTTGTCACAACCTTCGGTTAGTCGTCAATTAGCCGAGCTAGAAACCCGCTTCAAAGCTCAACTGATCCGACGGACGACCCATGACCTGGCTTTGACCGAGACTGGAACTGAGCTGCTGGCGGATGCACGTCAACTTTTGGATGAATGGGAAGCGTTAGCAGAGAAATATCGCAATGATGGGAGTACTTTGAAAGGCAAACTCAAGGTTGTCGTGCCCATCGCGTTAGGTCAGCTTTATCTGTTAGATACAGTGATTCAGTTTCAGAATGAGCACCCAGCCATCGCTGTATCTTGGCAGCTAGAAGATCAGAGTATTCGGTTTGCCGAAATTGGTTGTGACTGTTGGGTCAAAATCGGCCCAGTGCCAGACGATTCCCTGGTTATAGAGCCTTTAGGGCAGGTAGAGCGACTGATTGTAGCGGCTCCTAGGCTGCTCAAATGTTACGATCAGTTGCAAACACCTACGGATATCGAAAAACTCCCTTGTATCGCACTGGAGCCCTTTGAGGGCGGGCGCATCCCACTGACTAATCAGCAGGGCCAATCGGTAACCATTTGCCCTACTGCACGCATGACAACCAACAATATCTTTGCCCTTCGTGCAGCCACTAGATCTGGACTAGGCCTAGCGGTCATGCCTCGTTGGTTGGTTGAGGATGACCTACAGCACCAGCGATTGATCGATTGTCTACCGCAATGGCGAGCTCCACAGCTTACGATACATGTCGCCTCACTGCCAGGACGCTATCAAACTCAACGGTTACAGAGCTTTCTTAAAGTCTTGAGGACAGCTGTGCCTGAAATTCCAGGCATGACATCGATGGCCACAATTTTTTAGCAGGCAAGGGGTAAACTCCGCGGACTATTGACTTGCTGTTGCCTCAGGCAATAAATGCCAGTCTGTTTTGCTCAAGCCAAGGAGTATGATGGAGGGTGGACCATAAAGTAACCACAAACAGTTGGTTACATTTGTTAACATTAATATTGTCGAACATTTAGGCTGAGACTTACGCAGCTTTCCAATTTGACTGACAACTTGAATGGATGGGGGCTGTTCACATTGGCTTGCATCCATCGGTTACCGGCGTTTTGACTTTGGTTAACTCATGATTTCTGAAACCCCACAACGGGCGTTGGTGACTGGTGCCAGCAGCGGCATTGGTCGCGAGACGGCAATTGCTTTTGCTAAAGCAGGGATTGACGTTGCTTTAGTGGCGCGCTCTCAAACTAAACTAGACGCGCTGGCTAAAGATTTAGCGCCCTTGGGGGTAGTGGTCAAAACGTACAGTCTTGACCTTGGTCAGACCGCGACATTGACCAACTCTCTGCAAGCCTTGATGGACGACTTTGGCCCGGTCAATGTGCTGATTAACAATGCTGGCATGGGCTACACCGGAGCGTTGGCGGATATGCCCTTAGCCGATTGGCAAGCCCTGATAAATCTTAACTTGACTAGTGTTTTACTCACGATGCAGGCCGTTGTGCCTGGTATGCGAGCACAGGGACGAGGCACCATTATCAATGTTGCCTCTATTGCTGCCCACAATGCATTTCCTACCTGGGGGGCCTACAGCGCCAGCAAGGCTGGGTTGATTACTCTCGGCCGCATTCTTGGCGTTGAGGAAAGTGACCATGGCATCCGCGTCATGACAGTATCGCCGGGAGCGGTCAACACACCGCTTTGGGATACCGAGACAGTGCAGGCTGACTTTGAACGATCGCAAATGCTGACTCCCGCGATCGTGGCTCAAAGCATCCTCAATGCTGTCCAACTGCCGGATTCCGCAGTCATTGACGAAATCACGTTGATGCCTAGCGGAGGTGCCCTTTGATCGGTCAGTGGCTGACGGTCAATCGGCAAAGTTTCAACTGCTTGGAGAATTAATTACAGATCCACTATGACTACCGTGTCTTCTAACACCAACAATGGTGCCAATTTGTCGAGCTCAACCGCAGATGTCGATTTGCGGCAAAACGGGGTGCCGGCTATTCGTCCTGATCGCAACACTGCATACGGTGAAAGCACGACCGCTAAGCCGCTCTCTGATGAGAGCCACCTAGCGATGATGGATGCCGTCCGGACGATGCTGATTTCTCTCGGTGAAGATCCTGACCGCGAAGGTTTATTAAAAACCCCTAAGCGAGTGGCTGAGGCCATGCGCTTTTTAACCAGTGGCTACAGCCAGTCCCTTGACAGTTTGGTCAACAATGCCATTTTTGACGAGGGTCATAATGAGATGGTGCTGGTGCGGGATATCAACTTGTTTAGTCTCTGTGAGCACCATATGTTGCCCTTCATGGGTCGGGCGCATGTAGCTTATATCCCCAAGCAGCGGGTTGTCGGCCTAAGCAAACTTGCCCGCATCGTGGAGATGTATTCTCGTCGTTTACAGGTGCAGGAACGCCTGACGCGTCAAGTCGCAGAAGCGATCCAAGAGGTGCTTGATCCACAAGGTGTCGCGGTGGTGGTCGAAGCTAGCCATATGTGCATGTCAATGCGAGGGGTGCAAAAGCCCGGCTCTTGGACGGTAACCAGCGCGATGATCGGCTGTTTCCAAGAAGATTCGAAAACGCGCGAAGAGTTTCTCAGTTTAGTGCGTCACCAGCCGTCGTTGTTTTAAGCGATCGCGGTTGTTTGAGCTGTCTACTGATTAGCTCTCACAGCGCAATTGCGTCATATTTGTGAAAATCGGAACTGCTCTTGGGCGGCTCCGATTTTTTTGATGGCAGAGGTCTCGTGCTTGCCATTTCTGTTCACCATCTACAGAACCGCTTTGGCGTGTTGAGAGAGGACTGAAAATAGCGTCTGTGTTTTTTTCAGACACTTATTTCCTGGACTTAACTCAACCCCACTGGAGAGGTCAATGCCTTGGGGAGACAACAGCTTGAGGGCAGTGGCGATGTTGTCGGCAGTGATGCCGCCAGCCAAGATCCAGGGGAGCGGTGGGTGGAACGTGCAAAGCGATCGCCAATCTAGGGTTTCCCCAGTGCCCCCCTGCAACTGCGGGTGATAGGCATCTAGCAAAATTGCATCGACGACGGTTTCGTAGGGCTGTACGGTCGCTAAATCGGCGTTACTGCGGATCCGAAAAGCTTTAATTAGTTTTGTTTTGGGCAATACGTGGCGAATCTGTTGGCAGGTTTCTGGAGATTCTTGGCCATGCAATTGTAAGGTCGTCAAGCGCCCAGTTTCGACGGCGTCTTGCAGCGTTGCCATTGGGGCATTGACAAATACCCCCACCCGTTCCACTTCTTCATAATCAGCGGCGATGAGCGCCTCACTGATGGCTTGCATTTGCCAAGGGGTGACATAGCGTTGAGACTGGGACACCCCAATCAGCCCAATGGCACTGGCTCCTTGACGAGCGATCGCGACCGCTTGCTCTGGGGACATCAGCCCACAGATCTTTACCCAAAGAGAAGAATTCACACAGGTCATCGCTACTCTGTCAACACTGTCAAACAATCTGCCAATCTCGATTTTAAGGGGCTTTATGCGTCAAGGAAGCCATAATTTAAGTCATTACGGCGGCTGGATGCTTGATTGCTTCGACATCTGAACGGGGGGCGGCGGGTAAGCGATGGCCGGATTTTTCCCAATCCGCACTCGCATGTTCACCACTGGCTTGCCGGATGCCTCCGGCTAAAATAAAACTGTCGGCAATGATTTAAGTCACGCAGACAAATTATTGCTCTATTGTTCATGATTGGCTAATACTATGCGGTCTGGCTGGCGCGTCGGCTCCATTTTAGGAATCCCCCTCTATCTCGATACTTCGTGGTTCGTGATTGTTTTGCTGGTAACTTTTGTCTACGGCAGTAATCCCATTTGGCAGCAAAATTGGGGCAGTGTCGCGTGGGTTGTGGGCCTTAGCATGGCGCTACTGCTGTTTGGCTCAGTGCTACTGCATGAACTGGGCCATAGCCTGGTGGCTAAATCTCAAGGTATCAAAGTTAATTCTATTACTCTGTTTTTGTTCGGAGGCATCGCTGCGATTGATCAAGAATCGAAAACTCCTGGACAAGCTTTTCAAGTCGCGATCGCTGGCCCCGCCGTGAGTTTGGGACTCTACGTTTTATTAACCCTCTCCGTCGCCGTGTTGTCTTTGCCAGAGCCGGTGGCCGTGCTGTTGGCAAATGTGGCGCAAATCAATCTAGTGTTGACCATGTTTAACCTGATCCCAGGCTTACCGCTGGATGGCGGTCAGGTGCTCAAAGCGGCCGTTTGGAAGGCCACGGATAGTCGGATCAAGGGGGTCCGTTGGGCTGCCAGAGCCGGACAAATTTTGGGTTGGACAGCGGTTGGCGGTGGCCTCCTGGCCTATTTGGCCCAGCCCAGCCTTGACCTTATCTGGATTGTGCTCATCGGGGGCTTTGCCATCCGCAATGCCTCGAACTATGGGCGGGTGGCAGATTTGCAAGAAATTTTGTCTGCCTTGACGGCTACCGATGCGTTGGCGCGTGACTTTCGCGTGTTAGATGCCAACATGACCCTGCGGGAATTTGCTGATGAATATCTACTGCAGTCGACGCGAGCCCCAGTCTACCTGGCGGCTTCGGATGGCCGCTATCGCGGGCTCGTGAAAATTGAAGACGTGCGTGACGTAGAGCGTAGTCAATGGGAAACAAAAACGCTCGCAGAGATTGCGCGACCGTTGACATCGGTGACCCACGTGCGTGAAACCACGTCTCTAGCTCAGGTAATTGTGTTACTGGAGCAGCAAACCTTGCCACGTCTTCTGGTATTGACGCCTGCAGATGCGGTTGCCGGCGTGATTGATCGCGGCGAAGTCGTGCGAGCGCTCGGCAAAAAGATGAATCTGACGATTTCAGACAATGTGATTCAGCGGATCAAGGATGAGGGCGAATATCCCCCTGGCTTAAAGCTGCCAGCCCTGGCGAAGAGCCTGCAGGAATAGTGAACTGCGCTGAGCGCGCTGCTACTGCGGCCTGTTCTTCGCGCTTCAAGGGGTGTGGTGTGAACTCAATTTGCAGCGATCGCGCAAGTTCTTCTTGTATCAGCCGTGCCAATACACTTAGAAAGTCTTGCCTGGGGGCAGCAGGAATGCTCTCTGGGCGTTCTTGCGGCGGTGTCTCACTGACTCCGAATACTTGCTGAGTCAGGGCCGCGTCTGGCCAGAGGCGGATGGAACCATGTTGCAGCACACCGCGATCGCGCCGTAACTGGGCACTCCCAATCAGCTTGTACCCTGAAGCGGTCACCAAATCGGCCGGTGTCGACAAAGCAAAGCAATTGTCTTGATGGCGATAGCTGCGTCCTGCAGTGCCATAGCGCAGCGGCACTGCGAGGCGCTGCCAGGCACTGATCAGCGCCTCACAAATCTGTTGATAAGCCTCTTGACGTCTGCCGGTGAGTGGTAAAGCGAGAGCGTAAGTCAAATCACCTTGGTGCAAGACGGCTCTCCCCCCAGTGGGGCGCCTAACCAGCTCAACCGGTTGCCCCTGCCAGGTGAGATGTCGCCAAAACTGCGGCCACTGTTTTTGGTGATAGCCCAAAGAAATCGTCACCGCCGACCATTGGTAAAACCTCAAGCTCGGCTGCTGCTGACCGCTTAGCAGTTGGTCTAACATCCAGCTATCAAGGGCCATCTGGCTGGCCCCAGCCAGAGACACTGGAGGAATTAAACGTCCCGATTGACTCATAAAGACAATGGGACAGTTCGCCAAATCATCCGTTGAGGCCGCAATTCCCTAAGCGCCATACTCAGCTTGCAAAGCTTCATCATTGTCATCGGCGATAGTCGCCACAATGGTCATCAATCGGGAAATCTCTCCCGGAGAAATATCCGCGAGGGGACGGCTGGCCAACACCACAACTTGATTGCCCAGGATGCCAAAGCAAGCTTCGAAGGTTTCACTACAATTCATCTCTAAGATGTGTCGCATCAGTTGTGGTTCATTTTTGGCGGGGAGAGATAGCACCGACGACCAGACGGTCAAGATGTCTTCATCACTGCTACCCGTAAGCTGTACAAACACCTCAACGCTGCCGTACTGAAATTTCCATAAAGTCCCCTGGTCGCCGTGGCTGACCATGGCACTGTCGTTTTGCTCAAGGCTACTGATTACAGTCTCAATGACTTCAACATGGTTGGCGGTAACGGTGGCTTCATCACCATCAGCTGCCAGATTGGTCAAAGTTTCCAGGCTAAGCGGTGTCGCTGTCATTATTGATGCCGTTTATACACTGCTGCTCCAAATCTAACCGCTGTTTTGTTGAGCGCAAAGAGATTAAAAGAAATTTCTTAATTTAATCGTCAGGACAACACCAATACCGATTGCCAGGTGGCCAACTCTAAACCCTGACAGCGATAGGAATGATGCGCTCAAACTCAGTCGCTCAGTTGTTTAGAAGGGGATATCGTCGTAATCAACATCGGCAGCGGGTTCAGCCGAGGCTGTCGGGGCCGCTGGGGCCGCCGCTGGGGCCGCGCTGGGGGCTGGGGCAGCGGCACTGGCGTTGGGGATGGGGGTTGGTTGCGCCAACGTCAACGCGCCCAAATCAGCTAGGCGATGGACGCGTTGTACGGTGATTTCTGCGCGCTTTTCCTTAAAGCCTTCAGGGCGCTCCACAGTATTCATTGACAAGCGACCTTCTAGCAAAACACGATCGCCCGTTTGATAACGTTCCTGCATCTCTTGCGCCAAGTTACCCCAGCCAATGGCCTTCAACTGTTGCACGGGGTCGTTCTCCCGCAGCCCTGGGAAGGCAACCGTCATTTCAGCGATCGCAGTCTGATTGTCTTGGGTATAGCGCAACTGAGGCGCTGCCGTAATCTCAGCCATTAACATGCAGTGGTTCATAATGCTGCCTCCTGAGGTATGGGGTGAATGCCCTGTTCTTGATCGATAAAGGTCAACACTTTTTGACGATATTCGTTGAGCTTTTCATCTACCCATTCACGATCTTCGCTATTGGCGTAGATATGCACTAAGGGTTCTCCGGCATCCGGCAAGATCAATATCCAGCTATTGCTGCCTGGGTCAAGCACTTTAACTCCGTCCAGTAACTCTAACTGGTCAGTCGGATGGGTTTCTACCATGTAGCGCATCAGTGCCCCTTTAGAAGTCCAGGGACAGCGTAGCGTTTGCGAACGGTGCGAGATGCGGGGTAATTCAGCCCAAATCTGTCCCAGGGTGTGTTCCTGAATGGTCAACATTTCAATAAGTTTGGCAATGCAAAACATAGCGTCAAAGCCTGGGTGCATCTGCGGGAAGATGAAGCCCATGTCGCTGCTGCCGCCCAAGACGACGTTGTCATTTTCCTGGCAGGCTTCCATCAGAGCCGTCGGATTGACCTTGGTACGAATCACGTTGCCATCATGGCGGCGGGCGATGTGTTCAATTGCGCCAGTGGCATGCACAGGCACCACCACCGTACCGCGAGGATTGGCCGTGAGCACCATATGAGTCACGAGGGCCGTTAAGGTTTCCCCCCGAATTGGCGTGCCCACCTCATCAACTAAGACAAACTGCTCCCCGTTGGCATAGACTTGAACACCAAAGGTCGCCTGCAAGGCCTGTACCACCTGTCCTAACTGCCCTAACATCGCTTCTCGATCAGCGGCAGTCGGCGCACTCTGGCTCAAACTAGCGTTCAAGACCACAGCGTCACAGTCGCATTTGGCCAGCAATCGAGGCAGCACTGCACCGGACACCGCGTACGCGTAGTCGATCACCACTTTGGAATTGCTGCTGCGGACGGCTTCAAAGTTGAGATGTTGCTCAAAGGCGGTACTGTAGGCTTCGATGATGCGGCTGGGGTAGGTGACCGTGCCAATTTCATGGATCGGCGATCGCCGCAGATCTTCTTTAAAGTAGGCACCTTCGATCTTTTTCTCTTTGCCTTTAGGAATATCGATACCGTTTTCGTCAAAGAATTCAATAAGGATGTGGTCTGGGCGATCGGGATGTAAACGAACGTGAATCCCTCCGAGGACGCCCAAGGTCGGCATGATGGCTCGGGCAAGCGGAATGGCAGTCGCTTCTAGATTTTGAATGTTAATGCCAACAGACATCAGCCCAGAAATCAGCGATCGCGAAACCATCCGCGATATGCTGCGCTGGTCGCGCGATACCGTCACGTGAGACCCCGATTTCAGCGTTGAACCATAAGCCGCACCCAGCTTCACCGCAAACTCAGGGGTAATGTCAATATTGGCTAAACCAGCTACACCTCGCTGACCAAACAAATTACGCTGCGCCATGTTACCCCAGATTAAGTTGATATTTAGAGTAGCACCTGACTCGATTTGCTTATTGGGCCAGACCCGCACTCGGGGACTAATTTGCGCTTCTTCACCCACGGTGGTAAGTGCTCCAATCACCGCGCCTTCTAGGACTTGGGCACGGCGATCAACTCGCGTACCGCGTGAAATGACACAGGCCTGTAAAAATGCTTCTTCGCCAATAATGGCCCCATTCCACACCACTGATCGTTCCAACTGAGCATCATTCCCAATGGTGACGTTGTCGCCAATGATGGTGCCCGGTTTCAGCTTGACTCGCGCGCCAATACGGCAGTTATCACCAATCATGACCGGCGGAGTAATGTTGACTGTGGGGTCAATTTCCGTATTTTGCCCTATCCGCACCTCGGGCGATTGCTCGGGGTAGTAATCGAGATAAACATCAACTTTGCTGTTTAACGCATCATATTGAGCATCTCGATAGGCATCAAGGTGGCCCACATCACACCAATAGCCATCGGCCACGTAACCAAACATCGGCTCACCCTTGTCGAGCAGTAGGGGAAAGAGGTCTTTAGAAAAGTCAGTTTCTTGATTGGCCGGCAAGTACTCTAAAACCTCAGGTTCGAGAATATAGGTGCCCGTGTTCACCGTATCGGAAAAGATTTCGCTGGTTGAGGGTTTCTCTAAGAAGCGCTGAATTCGGTCTTCGGAATCGGTAATGACGACGCCAAACTCCACCGGGTTCGGGACGTGGGCCAAGACCAGCGTGGCTTTTGACCCCTTAGCTTTGTGAAAGCGGACGGCTTCTTGTAAGTCGAAGTCAGTGATGCCGTCACCGCTAATTACGATGAAGGTATCGTCTAACAGTTCGGCAATATTTTTGACACAACCCGCCGTGCCTAGGGGTTGATCTTCTTCGACTGCGTAGGTCATGCGCACGCCAAAGTCACTGCCATCTTGAAAGTAGTCCCGCATGACGTCGGGTAAGTAGTAAAGCGTCGCAATGACTTCATCTACCCCATTTCGCTTGAGGAGGTTGATAATGTGCTCGGCAATGGGGCGATTCATGACCGGCACCATTGGCTTGGGCAGATCACAGGTGAGCGGTCGCAAGCGAGTTCCAGAACCGCCGGCCATTAAAACTGCACGCATAGATCCTCCTGGTACTTAAAAGGAATTGTCGACAACGACTTAAACATGTCATCGAATATCAAATCTGAACCGCTCATCGGTTCACGGTGGGGCATCCGCCAACATAACGACTTCACAGCATCCTCTGCCGTATCATCCACCTTAGTCTGTAAGTCCTCATTTACCGAATAGCATAAATGACGGCTGCCCACCGTTGTCATGACGACGGCAAGAGCGATATCGCGCAGAGTGCTTAGTTTACAACCCAGACAACTTAGCGATGGCAGAACCGCCAGTATCCGTAAGTTGGGTATTGCTTACGGCAAACCGCTCTTGATAACAGTTATCCTATCGTTGTTATTTTAAAGGGTGAGGTTACATCTCCCCTAATTAAGGTGAGCTAAAGCGATGGAAACACTGGTGGTATTGGTGCTGGCGGGCGTTTATGGCACGGGCGCTTGGCGGTTTTGGCGGGGCTTTCAAAAAACCAACTTTAGTCAGAATAAGGTGAACCTAACGTTGCTTTGGCCGATCTATTTCATTGCAAACAAGTCTTACCGAGAGAACTTCAATAAGGCCCTCAAGGGCTAGGATATTGGGGCGCGAATGGGGCTTACGCGAATCGTGTGAGTCTGGGAGCATCTAATGTCAGTGTTGAAGCATCCCTTTCACCGCAGTTGAAAGGGGGATGAAATAGCGCGACATTCTGTATTTTGTCCTTCCTTTGTTTCATTTTTATGGTCGCGACTGGTTTACCCGAACGTCTAGATGCCGTAGCCCAACGCTATGACCGCGAGTATCGTGGCGAGTCGATAGAGGTGCCAGAATCAGTAGAAGCTTTACCCATTTTTCAAGATTGGGTGACAGGCAAGCTGTCAGCGCGGTTGGCGTCCCCTTTTTGGGACTTGGCGAAGCCGAAGAAGCTGCAAAACTGTCTCGATTTGGGAGCCGGCGGCAGTTTCTTGTTTTATCCCTGCTGGCGTGAGTGGGATGCGCGATTTTATGGGCAAGACATTAGTGGGGCCATTTGCGATTTAGTGAATGCTCGCGGCTCTCAACTCAACTCCAAGCTCTTTAAAGGAATGCGGCAAATGGCCGCGCATCAACTAGATGCCTATGAGGTTAATCAGTTTGATCTCGCGATCGCGACGGGGGTGAGTTGCTATTACGAGTGGGATTATTGGGAAACCGTGTTGTTTGCGGTTAAAAAAGTGTTGAAACCAGGCTGTCCTTTCATTTTTGATGTCATCGATGTCGAACAACCCTTGGCAGAAGACTGGGCCATTTTAGAAATGTACCTAGGGGCTGAGGTTGAACTAATGTCCGTCGCTGATTGGCGGCAGCGCCTCAAGGCCGCCGGTGTCAGCATCAAAAAGCAACAGGAAGGAGAACTGTTTCATCTATTTAAGGTGGTGCTGAGTTAATGGCGCGGTTATGGCTGATTGGGGGCACCCAAGAAAGCCGCGAGTTGGTTCAGCAGTTGGTTTCACGGCTCTCTCAATCCAGTCATACGGTACCGTCTCCGGCCTGCTTAGTAACGGTCACGACCACGGCGGCCCGTGCACTCTATCCGCAGTCACCCCATCTGCAGGTTCAGATCGGGCAATTGACGGCGGGGCTAGCGCTTGATCTCGTGATTCAAAGCGATGTCCGAGCCATTTTGGACTTATCACATCCGTTTGCGATCGCGATTTCTCAGAGGGCGATCGCGATCGCCCAGCGCTACCAACTCTCCTATTTACGATATGAGCGACCTACAGTCGCGGCACCGTCTACGCCCTGGCGCGATCGCCGCGACCGCGCAGGACTCGTCTGCCTTCCTCAACTTCAAGACCTCTTGACTGAGGCTTACTTGGAGCGCGATCGCACCTTACTGACCCTGGGGTATCGGCAGTTGTCGTTATTTGCTTCCTGGCAATCTCGCGCCACCTTATTTGCGCGCATCTTGCCCTCACCGATGGCGTTGAAAACCGCACTACAAGCTGGATTTACACCTGATCGGTTGATAGCTTTGCGACCACCCATCAGTGCTGAACTTGAAACTGCACTGTGGCGACAGTGGCAAATTACGCAAATTGTCACGAAGGCTTCTGGTACGCCAGGCGGGCAGGATCAAAAGCAGGCCCTAGCGGCCACTGAGGGCGTGCGATTGCTCCAAATTATGCGCCCCAAAATTACTTACCCCAACCAAACTGATGATCTCGATACGGCACTGCAATTTGCAGTGCGTTACTGTAGCCATTAGTGTGAGCGAGTAGTGCTGCCTGGCGCGAGAATTCTTAAACGCAGAGCGTGGCAATTTGCTATGTGTGCGGCCCCAGAACGATTTTGGCGTCCGGTTATGATGAGCTGATGGGGAAGACTAGCCGTCGTGATGACGCCGCCAAAGATTCAGGTGATCGCTTTTCACAAGGAGTGCTATGCTTAATCCCCAACAAGCTCACCTGTAGGAATAGAGTGGGTACGAAGTCGCTGTACTTCCGGAGTTTTTATGACAGCTCTGCCTCGGCCATCCGGTTCATCTTCAGACGCCTCTGGTGCCAATGCATCACCAGAGGCCACACCGGCCTTTGCCATGAAGGAGCTGGTCAATCGTTTGCAGCGCGAGCAGTTCAAAATTCAAGATCTCCTCAGCTCTTTAGGGTTTGCTCTGCGCAGTCTCAATAACCTCAATCAGTTTTTGGAACTGATTCCGATGATTGCCAGTCGAGTAACCGATGCTAGCGGCGGGGCGTTGGTGCTATTTCGTCCTGATGGCCAAGTGCGGTTAGAGCGCTTGCATTGTCAAAGTGACGACCACTGCCAAGACGTCAAGATGGCCCTAGAGGCTGCTACTCGTCAAGTCACCGCCTCTTTTTCGCCGGCTGGGAGTGCGATTGAAATTGCCCGCACCGCCATGCTGTCGCTTGATCGGCACGTTCATCGCTATCTGGGAGCCAACTTCCAAATATTCGGCACTGCCATCATTGTGAAAAATGTCGAGCGGGGGCGGTTATATGTGTTCAGCCGCGAGGTTGATTACGCCTGGACTGAAACTCGGCAAAAGCTGGTGCGCTTGGTTGCTGATCAGACTGCAGTCGCGATCGAAAACGAAGAACTGACGGTTGCCCTGCGGAAAAAAGAGCGCATGGGGCGCGAGTTAGAAATTGGGGCAGAAATTCAGCTACAGCTACTGCCGCGCACCTTTCCCACAATCGACGGCATTGACCTCGCGGCTCAGTGCCGCACCGCCAATAAAGTGGGGGGCGACTATTACGACTTTATTCCGACTACTTACGATCAAATTCGCCATCCTGATGCTCAACCGTCAGCACTCGCCCCTTGGAGCTTTGCAGTGGGAGATGTGATGGGCAAAGGGGTACCTGCTGGCCTCATTATGACGATGTTGCGGGGGATGTTGCGAGCTGAAGTGCTACACAGCTTTTCGCCCGCCAAAATTCTGCATCATTTGAATCACGTGATGCACACCGATTTGGAAAATTCCAGTCGGTTTGTCACGTTGTTCTACGGTGAATACGATCCGACGACCCGCACGTTGTCTTACAGTAATGCGGCTCACCATCCCCCTTTGTTGTGGCGAGCGGCCACCAATACTGTGACCCGCTTAGACACTGTGGGGATGTTGCTGGGCCTAGACATTGATACCCATTACTACGAGGAGCAAGTTAAGCTCCAGCCTGGTGATACCATCCTTTATTACACGGATGGGTTTACGGATGCGGCTAACTCTAAAGGGGAGCGCATGGATGAAGATAACTTGATTAATGCGCTGAAATGGGCCTGTCATAATCGCCAATCTGCCCAGGAAATTTTGGCTTATTTATTCGAAATGCTGCAGCGATTTGTCGGGCACGGTCGCCACACTGAAGATGATGTCACGTTGGTGGTCATGCGTCTCAAACCCGAATTGCAGCTTAATCTCTTTAGTGCAGACTCAGCGAGTTAGGCGCGAACGAATATCCTGTAGCGTGGATTTGCCGACTGTTCCTTCCTTAGGATCGGGAATTTAATCATGTGCCGGTTTTCCCCTCTCGGGAGGGGTGCCGTAGGCGGGGTGGGTTCGAACCCTTGCACTCAGGGGCAACCCACCCCGCTGCCCCTCTCAGGAGGGGAAATGTTATCCGGCTTGGCCTCAGTCATTTATTTGATCCTCATCCCTTAGATCCGGGAGGACCGGGCACCAGAAGGATAGGGCAGCTTCTGCTATCGGGTTCCAGCGCCAGGGGGCATGGAGCTAGAGGAGCCGACATTAGAAAGCTTGAGAGACTTCTGCTCCGGTGCTGGTGGGTTTAGTGTCTGGCTCCTGGGCATGCCGATTGTTGGGGCTCCATCAAGTGGCTCACTCAAGTATGATTTATTGCTGACAACTACTGATACGGTCACTCGCGATCGCTAGATGAGCATTTCTATAAAATCCTGTTTTGGGAAAGGCATTTTTTCGGCTGGGTGTGCTTCAATTCATACCATCAAGAGATGTGAGGTAATTTGATGTATTCAGAGTCTTTATGGGTCGCAGTTAGTGAAGAAGGTTGGCGACCCCCTACGCCATCAGCGGAATTAAATTTCGGGATCGGAGATGTCTTACGACAGCATCCAACCCCAGTCTTGGCAGAACAATTTGAACAAGATATTCTTGCTGACTTAGGGAATGTTGTGAGCAACTTTATTGAATCTGGTCAGGTGTGGGCGCTCATCATTGGATTTGTCTTGGGATATGTCTTGCGCGGGGTTACAACATATCGCTAGACATGGCATGCTGAGGAAATTCTCAACGACAGACAAGGTGTATTTTTGTGAGTCCCCCCGTTCCTCAAAAAGCCTGGAGCCAAAGATTTGAGTCGGCTTTGCACCCGGCGATCGCGACTTTTAATGCCAGCATTGCTTTTGATATTGAGCTGCTTGACTATGACCTGACCGGGTCTGAGGCCCATGCCAAGATGTTGGCCAAAACTGGTGTCATCACCGTTGCCGAAGCTCAACAGTTGGTAGAGGGGCTAGAACAGATTCGTCGGGAGTATCGTGAAGGTAACTTCAATCCGACGGTAGATGACGAAGACGTCCATTTTGCCGTCGAACACCGCCTGATCGAAATTGTCGGGGATGTCGGGAAAAAATTGCACACGGCGCGATCGCGTAACGATCAGGTCGGCACTGACATTCGATTGTATCTACGCGCTCAGGTAGATCGCATTCGCGAGCAGCTACGGACCTTTCAACAAGCCTTGATCGACCAAGCTGAGCGGCATGTGGAAACGATTATTCCGGGGTATACCCATTTACAACGCGCTCAGCCCCTGAGTCTCGCCCATCATCTGTTGGCCTATGTCGAAATGACTCAGCGAGATTGGGAACGGTTGGGCGATATCCGGCAGCGGGTGAACGTTTCGCCGCTGGGGTGTGGGGCCTTGGCAGGGACGCCATTTCCGATTGATCGGGCCTACTCAGCTGAACTTTTGGGCTTTGAAGATGTTTACCGCAACAGTCTAGATGGGGTGAGCGATCGCGACTTTGCGATCGAATTTACTGCTGCGGCTAGCTTGATCTGTGTTCATCTCTCGCGTTTGGCCGAAGAAATCATTCTCTGGGCTTCGGCCGAATTTGGGTTCGTCAAACTGACCGACACCTGTTCGACTGGCTCCAGCATCATGCCCCAAAAGAAAAATCCTGATGTCCCCGAACTAGTGCGGGGCAAGACGGGTCGGGTGTTTGGGCACCTGCAAGGCTTGCTGGTCATGATGAAAGGGTTGCCCATGGCCTACAACAAAGACCTCCAAGAAGATAAAGAGCCCCTGTTTGACACGGTAAAAACGGTGCAGGGGTGCCTACAAGCCATGACGATTTTGCTGCAAGCAGGGCTGGAATTTCAAACGGAACGTTTAGCGACGACGGTCACGACAGACTTTTCCAACGCGACGGATGTGGCTGATTATCTGGCCGCTAAAGGGGTCCCTTTCCGTGAGGCGTACAATCTGGTGGGCAAGGTGGTGCGGCAATGTCTCACCAGCCAAAAGTTGCTGAAAGACCTCAGCTTAGAAGAATGGCAAGCGCTCCATCCGGCCTTTGAGGCCGATATTTATGCGGCGATCGCCCCGCAACAAGTCGTGGCTGCCCGTAATAGCTTTGGCGGTACAGGATTTGAACAAGTGCGCTTGGCTTTAAGTGAGGCAAAGCAGCGGCTGCTGGAGGTGTGAGGTGGCAGAGTGGGAGTAGTGGAGTGTTGGCGGAGCCTGCTTAGAGGGCTTGGGGGTGGCGAGGTCGGCTACCGTCAACGCAGCGCCGCATCGTGTGTAGCTCCCCAACGCCATTACCGATACCCATTACCAAAGAACTAATCGCTATTGCCTGTCCCCTATTCCCTGTGGCCCATTACCGATACCTTTCTTTTCGAACTCCGAACTCCGAACTCCGAACTCCGAACTCCGAACTCCGAACTCCGAACTCCGAACTCCGAACTCCGAATTCCTATGACTATTTCTCTCTGCATGATCGTTAAAGACGAGGCCGAAAATCTGCCGCGTTGTTTAGAGAGCGTCAAAGATTGCGTTGACGAAATGCGGATTCTCGATACGGGGTCGCAGGACGACACGATCGCGATCGCTGCATCCTATGGAGCCATCGTCACGTCGGCTGAGTGGACGCAAGACTTTGCTGCAGCCCGTAATCAATCTCTGGAGGCGGCGACTGGCGAGTGGATCTTGGTGTTGGATGCAGACGAATCGTTGACGGCAGCCGGGCGTGAGTTACTGCACCGGATCAGAGCTGGGGAAGCCCTGACAGACACATCGCTGGCAGCCGTTTTGGCGATCACCTTGCTACGCCATGAGGTGAATACTGCCCAAGCGCCCTATTCAGAAGTGTCGCGGCTCTTTCGCAATCGGGATGATCTCCGGTTTAATCGGCCCTATCACGAGACCATTGATGACAGTGTGGCGAAATTAATGCAAACGGAGTCTCAGTGGCAAATTTTGTTCTGGCCGGAGATGACGATCGCCCATACGGGCTACGCCGCTGAGGCGATCGCTCAGCGGCAAAAGTTTGACCGGGCAGAGACGATTATGGCGGCGTATTTGGCTCAACATCCCCAGGACGCTTACATCTGCAATAAGTTGGGGGCGCTGTATCTCAGTGTTGAACAGGTTGAACAGGGTCGAGCGCTGCTGGAACGAGGTTTAGCCGCAGAACCAACGGATGCCGCAACCCTCTACGAACTGCATTACCATCTGGGACTGGCCTATCGCCCAACGGGATTGACCGCGATCGCGATCGACCATTATCAAAAAGCCCTGGCTCAAAATGTTCCTGAGGTATTAAAGGTGGGCGCCTATCTGAACCTGGGTAGCCTTTACCAGGGCCACAACAACTTTACCGAGGCACAGGCTCTGTTCTCTAAAGCGATCGCGGCGGCCCCTGACTTTGCCCTGGCCCACTTCAACCTAGGAATTGTGAGGCGCATTTTGGGAGACTTGCCGGGGGCCGTCTCGTCTTATAAACAAGCGATCGCACTCGATCCGGAGTACGCGGCGGCCTATCAAAACCTGGGTGTCGTGCTCTTCAAACTAAGCCTGGTTCCTGAAAGCATTGAGGCATTCCAACAGGCGATCGCGCTGTACAAACAATCTGATCCGGCTCAGGCCGAACGTTTGCTGCAAAGCATTGGTGGTCTAGGCGAGAAGGCGTAGCTAAGGCGTTGCGCTTAAATAACATCCCACCGACCCTGCTACCCATCCACCCTGCCACAGTCTTATTCGGGCACTTTATAGCGGTGTGCAGACTAATTAAGCACGGTAAAAGCAGTCGCCGCCAGCTCTTTGGAAAATTGCCAATGTACTGAATCAAAGGGCATACCGCTATATTTTCAAGCCGCTTCCTAAGTCCTTTATTTTGCAAGCCATTCAGCAAAACGAAGCGATTTGTGGGGAGATTGACGAATATGGCCACCGTTAACAAGTGGACTTTTCCCTCAGCCGCAATGGAAACATCGCCATTATCCGGACTAGCTGGATTATCCGTTCCGGCGAAAATGTTCCCAGACTTGTTAGCTGTTACATCGTGAGGTGATGCCATGGTCAGCACTATCACTCAGTTTCAACTTCTGGATGTAGTCGCTCTCAAGCACGATCTCCCTAACCAGGGACTTACCGCCGGGCAAGTTGGCACCCTTGTTGAGCATCTATCCCCCAGCGTTTATGCAGTGGACTTTAGCGACGAAGCAGGGCAAACCTACGTGATGTTGCCGATCCACACCGATAATCTACTCAAGCTTTACTATTCATCGATCGCGGTTACATCCCCCCCATTCACCATAAATCACACAATTCATCAACACGGCCAAGGCGACAACGTGGCGGGCGACAACGTCATGGGTAACAAAATCGACACCCAAATCTCGGATGCCAACATTGGTAACGTCGTCAACGAAGCCAAAGATCAGGCTCAGGTGAGCGCCAGCAACTTTACCCAAAACAGTGGCGTCAGTGGGGCAGAGCTGCTGCAACTCGTGGCGAGTATGCGTCAGTCGGTGGCCCAATTCCCTTCTGAAACCCAGGAAGACCTGATTATCGAGGTTGACGATCGCGAATGAAATCGTGGATCAAGCAACTGAACTGGGTAACAAACACGACTTGGCAAGTTACGAGCAGAGAAAAATATAAGCCCTGATTTATAAGGGTTTCACGTCTCGACTGGTTATGGAATTCCAAGCTTTTGGCAACGTGATTGCGTTGTTGGAAATATTCTTTTTTCAGAACATACCAAGTCGTGTAACAAAGTCGACATCGAGCTACAGCTGCCTTCAGCCCCTTAAGTTGTTAACCCATGATGCCAAATTCCCACATCCAGGCGGGGCCAGGGCGCTCTGGTGAAAACTCGGAGTCATCTAAGACAGGGGATGGGGCGATCGCAGCGGGGTCGGGCTGTGTGGGTTTGGGTTGCTCAGCCAAGGATGCTGTCGGCGCTGTGAGTGGTTGGGGCAAAGGCAGGCGATCGCCTTCGGATTCGACAGTCTTCAGGTTGGATTGGGGGCCTAATCGCATTAGTTTTCTCCTTCAAGGAATGATGGGGCAGTCTCCCGGTTGCCGACAGCGATCACCTGTGATTGGGTGATTCGGGCGATCGCTGTCGAGGGGAGCTAGATCGGTTAGGTCTATCGAGGTTGCAACCAACCGGGCAGGAGGCTGTACGGGTCGAGCTGCACGCTGGCGTCAAAGGCGGCTTCATGCTGCGAGAGCAATTCCTGCAGTTTGCCCGACTTAAAGGCGTCAAAGGTTTCGGTGCAGCCACCGATAAATTCGCCGCCCACAAAGATTTGTGGAATCGTTTTGCAGCCAGTCTGGTCATTCAACGCCGCGCGAATCTTACCGCCCCAGTCATCTTCCTGATACTGCACCGAGTCCAAATCCACGGAGCGATAAGCGATGCCGCACTTATCAAACAGTTTGCGGACGGACCAGCAAAACTCGCACCACTGCAGGGCAAACATCACCACGGGCTGCTCTTTTTCCGTCAGTACGGCTTGCACAAAGGCTTCGGCCTCGGGGGTGATGCTCGGTGCGGCCTGAGCGGCAGCGGGTGCCGGTGGGGGTGGTGCATCAAACCGCGCACTGGGGGAAGATTGGGAAATCTGCAACTCGGCAGGGGTCATCTCTTCTGAGATATCAGCGAAGAGCGGGGTGGTCAGGTAGCGTTCGCCAGTGTCGGGCAGCATACAGAGAATGTTGGCACCTTGGGGCGCGGTGGCTGCAACGGTCAATGCCCCGGCCAGCGTAGCTCCAGCAGAGATACCGACAAAAATGCCTTCTTTTTGGGCCAGTTCACGAGCGAGCCGCACCGATTCTGCCCCGTCGATGGGCATAAACTGATCGATGAGGTCAGCGATCGCGGCATCTTCCGCCAATTTGGGGATAAAGTCAGGCGTCCAGCCCTGCACCAGGTGAGGGCGGAAATTGGGATGGCTACCCGCCGGGGCACCTTGCTCGTCGCGAGTTTGGCGAATGCCGCTGGCCATCAGTTGAGAATTATCGGGTTCGCAAACGACCACTTGGGTATTGGGACTTTCGGCCTTTAGTACGCGGGCCACCCCTTTCAACGTGCCGCCCGTACCAAATCCAGTCACCCAGTAATCGAGGGAGACATCATCAAAGTCAGCCAAAATTTCCTGAGCCGTCGTTTGAGAATGGGCGTTGGCGTTCGCTTCGCTTTCAAACTGGTGACAGAGGAACCAGCCATAGGTGGTGGTCAATTCTGCCGCTTTTTCTACCGCCCCGATCGCCTTTAGCGACGCGGGAGTAAGGATCACGTTAGCCCCTAAAAAGCGCATGATTTTGCGGCGCTCAACACTACAGTTCTCTGGCATTACCACCACGAGAGGGTAACCCTTTTGAGCACAGACCATGGCTAATCCAATGCCCGTGTTGCCACTGGTGGCCTCGATGACGGTTTGTCCAGGCGTGAGCTGCCCCTCGCGTTCAGCGGTTTCAATCACGCTCAGTGCTAAACGATCCTTCACCGAACCCATGGGGTTAAAGGATTCCACTTTGACGTACACATTCACGCCTGCTGGCGCCAGCTTGTTCAATTTGACAATGGGGGTGCGGCCAATGGTTGCCAAAATGTTGCTGTAGCGGTTGCTCATGGTGGGTGCCTCATCGGGAGATTTCCCGTGAAGAAGGAATTTCCAACACATCGGGAGCGCTTCTTCAGCGGTTGAGCAACACCTTAGGCCGCGATCGGGAAGAACTGGAGAAGCCTACCGAGACTTTGGACAGTGAAATGGGGATGGGGGCGATCGCAACTAGAAATTACGGTCCAAGAAAGATGCAGGTAGTGCTAGACAAGTAAGGGAGCGGCTTGAAAATAAAGTACCCGGGCAAGACTGTGGCAGGGGGGATGGGTAGCAGGGGAGTTGGGATGTTATTTAAGCGCGACTCCCTAAGGATGTCTGAAACAGGCTTTTAGCAAGAGCTTTGCGGCATCAGCCTGAGTTGGTAGCTTCTCAATATTCACCGCAATCAAGTGGCGTTGACGCTGATGATTGTGTTGATGTCTGAATGATATCGCAGCAAATATGGCCCAACTAACTGGATACTTCAAGCCTGAACGATTCAAGCTGAATGCACCAAGCCCTTTGAGAAAGTGTTTGTGCCGACCCTTACTGCTTAGGGGGCGTCATCAATTAAGCTCAAAAGCCTTGTGGTACCGGCATAACCGCGCCTGCTTCATAAAACTAAACTAGGGGCTAGCTGAAACTTTACGATGGCTAGCAGCCTTCTCAAGGAGAGGACAGGTTTGGCATGCAAGCATAACTTTAGCTTTCAACTTAGACTTGATTTAGTATCGTCCAGGCAGCTGTTAGCACTCTTGAGGCGTAGTCACTCTAAGGTCTAAATCGGCAGAATTTTCTGTGAATTGAAACCAGATGTGCTTATGAGGCTGAGATTTTGTTGAGGGCCGATCTGGCACTGGCGCTGAGGGTGCTGGGGCTGTTTTTGGGGCAGTAGCTGGCGGATGGTTATTGGTGTCACTGGCTTGGCGCTGTTGATCGGACACGGGAGCAAGGTGAGTGTAGCTCGTTAGATTAGTCGCAGGAGGTGGCGTCGGCGGCTGCGCTTGGTTTGACGATATGCAGTCTCCACTAGGCATAATGGTGAATTCTAAAAAAGCTTCTGACAGGGCTTTGACATCAATCCGAGCGCCAAATAAGTTAGCTTTGCTTAAGTTGGCACCCTTGAGGTTAACACCTGAGAGATTAGCATTTCGCAAGTTTGCCGAAGTCAAGTCAACTCCCAGCATCGCCGCCCCAGAGAGATTTGCGTTGGCTAAGTTAGCACCAATGAGAGTGGAGCTAGATAAGAGTGTGTGCCCCAAGTTGGCCTGGGCGAGATTGGCCCAAGCTAAATTAGATGCAAGTAAGTTGGCATGTTCTAAATTGCTGCCTTCAAGCATGGCCCCTTCGAAGTCAGCTCCAGGGAGGATGGCATGGCGAAAGTCAGCTGCGGGCAGACAGGCTTTGCGAAAACGGATGAGGGGTAGTAATCGCGCCTGCAAATTGGCATTTTTAATCAACGCATTATCAAATTTGGTTTGCCCTTGTGCAAAAGCTGTCAGTATGTCGCGCAGAGTATGGTTGATCATGGGCTGCCACAGGTGCTGAGTTAAGTGAGTTAGCATAAATCCCCATCATCAGCGATCGCGGCATTATCGCCGCTCGGTTCTAAAAGCCCATGACTGCATGAGTCTGATCAGCCAAACGGAAGTGACAGCAGCTTTAAAGATTCGCCATAGTTGAGGAAATAATAGTTTCAACATAAGTGATAACTCTTATGGATCAGGTTGATTAAGGTTCGGGTTAGCGAGAACTTAATCAACTGTTAAGAGGTTTGTGAATCTTCGGAGAGTACCGCGACTAGGTCGATTGACTAATATTGCAGTTGAGGTAAAGATGGCCAACTCCTATGATTTGATTTACGCTGTAGTACGTCAAATTCCCCATGGACAAATAGCCACTTACGGACAGGTGGCCGAACTGGCGGGTTTGATCGGCAAACCGCGAGTCGTGGGGTACGCCCTCTACCGGGTGACTGATGCGGATGAGATTCCTTGGCATCGGGTCATCAACGCTAAGGGAGAGGTCTCGCGATCGCCCCACCGCAATGGCTCTGACGATTATCAACAGTCTTTGTTAGAAGCTGAGGGCATCGAGTTTAACTCAGCGGGCAAACTCGACCTCAAACGCTATCGCTGGATTGCCGATACGGAGATACTGGAAGCGGCGATCGCTCGCGTTTGGCAAACTCTAGAGACCGCAGATCACCATGATTAATCTGATGGTTCAGCGTGGTTAACAACTAGCCCTAGGCAATCGGGGGCACGGTAACGCTATCGTGCCCCTTGATTTCAAGCTGATTAACCTCCATCAAGGCTATGCCCTATCAGCAGGATTACTGATAGTAGCGTTCTTCCATCCAGACTCGTAAAGCCAGTTCTTGCTCGAAATATCGCGTGGAGTTCGAGACCGGATCGTAAACTTTCCAGACTTCTGTATCGCCTTGTATGGTTTTAGAAACCCGTGGCAATGAACCGGTCGTGAGCCAGTTCATTACACCCTGGCCGATGCGGTTTAGCAATTGTCCCAATTGGCCCGGATGATAAGCCGTCGTATGTTGCCAGCGATTAACAATCGCACTTAGCCCATGACGAGACGGGTGGAACAAGGCGGAATTTTTGGTGTACGTGTTCATTAAGCTGACCTCTCAAAACTGAAATGTGTGATCTCATATGAAGTGGATATGAGTCATTCGCTTTAGTCCTAATCTAGCGAGGGAGATGGATAATACCCACGCATCGTGTGCATAGCATCTATGCAGAAAATCGATATGTGTTCTACGGATGATTGCGATAGGGTTGGGCTACTGATGTCGACTGGACTGGCCCATGAATCCTTGGAAGCTGAAGCTGTCGCAAATCAGAGCACTGCTCGCTGTCGCTGAATATGGCAATTTTAGTGAAGCTGCTCTCCAATTAGAAGTTACTCAATCGACGGTGAGTCATGCGATCGCGACATTAGAAAATGAGCTTGGGGTAGTAGTATTTCACCGTGGTCGCCATGGCGCTCACCTGACACCAGTGGGTGAGCGGATTCTGCATGATGCTCAAAAGGTTCAAGGGCTGCTAGAAAACATGATGAGCGCTGCAGAGCAGGAACGCGGCCTCAAGGGGGGAACCGTGCGCATTGGCACGTTTCGCAGCATTGCGACGCATCTCCTACCCGAGAACATCGCCCGACTGCATCAAGTTTATGGATCGGTGCAGATCTCAATTATTGAAATGGATGAACTATATCAGCTGAGACAAGCGCTGAGACAAGGCCAGGTCGATCTCTGCTTTGCTGAAATGCTGGAAGGCGAAGAATTTGAAACCATTCATGTTTTGGATGACGAGTATATTGCCCTACTCCCACCACAATTTGGAGTGCGCGACGCCCAACTCACCATCGAAGATTTATACAAATATCCGTTGATTTCTTCTAGTCATGACAGTTGTTCTATACGGTTACGAAATCTTCTCGCTTCTTTAGAGCCCAAGCTAGAGCTGACTTATCGCATTCGTCATGACTCTTCGATGGCTGGCATGGTGCAACAGGGACTCGGCATTGCCCTGATGACCGAACTGGCCGCCAAACCGATTCCCGATGGGGTCAGGGTCTGTCGATTACCCTTTCCTCTATTTCGACCCATTGGGGCAACGCTGTTAAAAGATGCCCTGCATAGTCCTGCAGTCTACGCCTTTTTAGATGCTTTGCAAGGTATTGGGACATTTGCCAATGCGCATGCTGGATAGCGGCTTAACCGTTGTTGCCTGATTGCTGAATTACCGTAAAATCCGGAGATAGCGTCACGAGGAAACGGGCAGTGCGATCGCTCTACTTTTTGCTGCCGGGTACAGACGGCAAGTTTGCTTGCGGGGGGCTCTTTGCTGAGCTTAAAACAGTAGAGCTGGCACGGCAGGTGTGTGACGTGGCCGTGGTTACCTATCAACAACGAGAGCCCAACACACTGTTTCTCGATGACGTGCTGCAACAAGACACCGACGACATTGTTTTTGTGGTGAGTTGGGGCTTTCATGTGCCTAAACTCATTCGGCGCTTGCGGGGCAAAGCTGTGATTTACCATGCTCATAGTGCCGGCTATGGTTTTCGCTTACCGAGCAGCGTGCCGATTTTGGCCGTTAGTCGCAACACCATGGGCTATTGGGGACAGCTGTGTCCCACTTCGCCAATTTTCTTTTTGCCCAATCAGATTTCACCTGAATTTAGCGATCGCGGCGAACCGAGAGATATCGATGTGCTCGTCCAGGTGCGCAAGTCTTCAGAATATTTGCTCAAACAATTAGTGCCCGCGCTGCAGCCCCATTGCCATGTGGTGCTATTAGATCGCTTTGTTGAAGATTTAGCGGGACTCTTTAACCGCAGCAAAGTGTATCTATACGACACGGCAGAATATTGGGCACAGTACAAAGTGACTGAGGGGTTTGGCCTGCCGCCGATGGAGGCCATGGCCTGTGGCTGCCAGGTATTTTCAAGCGTGAATGGAGCGCTCGCTGACTATCTCGATCCAGGGTTTAACTGTCAGTCAATTGGTATCTATTCCACGAACTATGACGTTGATCGCATTTTGACGGCCATTCAAACACCAGCGACGGCCACTCTGCCGGATGGCTTTTTGGATCTCTATCGAGAAGACAAAATTGTTCTGAGACTGCAGCACGTTTTGACCGCAGTAAATCATTTCTTTGACCATGTCGGCCAGCAGCCATCCGATATTTCAGGGCTGTCGTCGCAACGCATTATGAAGCTGAAACTGCAGCGCGCTTATCAAAAAATATGCCAAAAAGTTTTCAAAAAATGAATCGCTTCGGCACATTACAGCATGCTGTTCTGCCATGCCCCATCGCAAATGCCAGTGATGCGGGCGAGCTAGTGTACATCCCACAAGGTTCCTAGAATTAATTGATGATGCGCTTTAGCTGAACCACCTAAAATAATCAAGTCAAACAACTGTGCTTATTGGGGAACACACCAATTACATACGAATGCATACGCAGTTCCTGGTAACGAACTCGAACGGTTGCCCAATCCCAGCTCCAAATTGTTTGACGTTCGCTAAAAGCGGGCGATCGCAACAGGCCGCCAAATTTTGCAAGACGCTTTTCCTAAAGCCATGACGGGATATCTCATTGAAGCTGCAGCTCTCGACTTTGGTTAGGAACTGTCGGAGGCAGTCGTGGTCAAAAACAGTCGCGATCGCTTCTGACACAGTCGTTGAACAAATTGCCGCGCGTTATTTCTCGCAGTCTGCAGCCGATTCTACCCTCTCATGAGGCGTAAGCTTTGCCCCAACGGAGTTGACATACCCCAAACGGCTACAAAAGCAGCACGCCTGCCGTAAACAGGCATGCTGCTTTCTAATTGATGAATTAATTAGAAAACTCTCTGACTAGACGAGCGCAGAGAACTTATCTGAAACCCACCGCTGCCTGCCAGACAAAGGCCAGCAACAAAAAGAAAACTGGAATCACGGGCAACACATCCACCAGGGGATCAAACAAAGAATAAGCTTCAGGCAATTTGGCTAACAGCAGAGCAGCTTCCATCGGCGCGATAACCTCTTTAACACAGTTCTCATAATTGCTATGGATCTTAACATGCAACTTCACGCTTCAATCAGAAATCTATCGATGTCTGATTGGCAGGCAGAACAGCGGTTACAGCAATTGAGCAAGGAGTCCTAATCGCTCTGAACGGGCGACTGGTGGCTCACCCGCATCGAGCAGTTGCCCACCGTATTTGAGTGTGTAATGAACAAATTGCTCCAGAAGCCATCTCAAAGTTGGCGTTCGAGCACCGTCGCAAAACAGCACTGCAAAAAGGGCACTGCCAGCTTACAACTATAGGGATCGGCTTGAAAATAAAGTACCCGGACAAGACTGTGGCCGGGTGGATGGGTAGCAGGGTCGGTGGGATGTTATTTAAGCGCAACTCCCTAATTGATATAGCCAGGTGCAAAATTCAAAATTCAAAATTCAAAGTTCATAAGTGAAGCCACTGCAGGATAAAGTCTCTGGCTTTTCCGGGCATTCGAACCTGACAGCGGCTGGCTGTATTGTCGACCAACCCATACCGACAAACTATAGCGGTGCCCACTTAGGTTAAGTACAGATTCGTAATCAAGACAGCTCTGCAACGGATACCTGGTGTACTTAATTGATCTAGGCATCGCTATAAGTCACACAACTTGTGTATGTCAGGTCGGCTATCAATCCTGAGGGGCATAAGGGGCGCGCATGCAGTATTTTGAGGAAACAAACCAGATGTGTATGTTGTGTAGATTCTTGAGCCATATTGCCGATCGCAGAGTCAACAACCTTTGCTGGCCAAACTTTACGACGTCGATGTCTGCCCGGTAGGTTGTTAGCAGTGAACCTCACGACAACCAGCATTCATGACTGAACATTCTGCAGTGGCACCTGATGCCTTATGGCCATTAGTCCAGCGGACTACTCATGAAGCCCTAGCCAGTGGCGCTTTGCAATCGATCACAACCCACACACGGATCTTGGAGGATGCCGGAATTCCCTTTAGGGTACGGTTGGTGGATAGTCTCGCCCGCAAAGCAAAAGCTCAGGAAAAACCGCGCGATCGCGCTCAAAAACAGATTGAAAATCCGTTTTTGCCCTATGAAGAGGCCTTATTTGTGGCTAATTTGTCGTCGACTCACGCGTGTTTGCTCAACAAATTCAATGTAGTTGACCATCATCTGCTGATGATCACGCGGGACTATGTCTCTCAGCAAACCTGGTTGACCCTCGAAGACTTCGTTGCCTTAGCCCGCTGTCTTCACGAGATTGAGGGGTTGGGTTTTTACAACAGTGGGCCAGCTGCGGGAGCCAGTCAGCATCACAAGCATCTGCAACTGATTCCCTTGCCGCAGGACGAAAGGGCAAGGAATTTACCGATTACCACGGCCATTCCTGAAGGGTTCGCCGCGATCTCTGAGCCGCAATCTTTACCGACCCTGCCCTTTCAACATCGTTGGCAGTCTCTGACAACCGCGTGGTTGCCAGATTACGATCGCATCGGCACCGAGTTACTCCAGACCTATCGCGGCCTATTAACAGATCTGGGGATAAATCTTGCAGAGCCTACGCCCACCCAGCCTTACAACTTGCTCGTCACTCGTGATTGGATGATGGTGGTTGGGCGATCGCAGCCTAGCTACGAGAACATTGGCGTCAACAGCCTGGGCTATGCTGGCTGCTTGCTAGTCAAGACCCCAGCAGAATTTGAACAACTCACGCAAATCGGGCCACTTAACTTATTGACTGAGGTGGGCTTACCATCGACAGAAAATTAGCCTCGTATAGCGTAAATTTGCCTACCGTTCTCTAGAGTGGGGGAGCAATAGGGCCAAGGGCGCTAGAGACTGAAACGGTAGAGCGACTGCTGCCACCGAGTACTGGATACTGTCTTGATTTCTAAGAGTTATAGCGGTGCCCGTTCTGATTAAGTACAGTTTCAATGCTCAATATCTCTCTGCGTAAGGATTGGCAGATTTTGCTTGTACTTGATTAGCCTGCACACCGCTATAAGCACTCTCGGCGCGAGCCTTGTCAATTCTGGGTGGCGCTCCGAAAAGCAGCCTATTCATACTATGGGATGAGGCTAAATAAATGACTGAGGCCAAGCCGGATAACCTTTCTCCTCCTGAGAGGGGCAGCGGGGTGGGTTGCCCCTGAGTGCGAGGGTTCGACCCACCCCGCCTACGGCACCCCTCCCGAGAGAGGAAAACCGGCACATTATTAAATTTCCGAGCCTATCCAGTCTGCTGTCCCGATGGGGTGGGCAACGACGAGAAGGCTCTTTATCTAAACGAACAAGCTCACTCAACAGAGCTTAAGGGACCGTCTAGAGCCCACTTTCAACACCATTGTCGTGGCTCATCCCAAATACAGGGGGCAGTTATCAATTAGAGTCAGACTCTTGGCTCAGAGATGATCTCAGCCCCTAGCTGGATTATCGAAGCCAGGGTGGTTTCATACTAAGAAAGAAAAAACCATTGAGAATTGGTTCGCCCAGACTCTCAAGGCCTGGGGGACGGTTCGCCAGCCTTGCCGTCGTGCCAAGGTAATGGCAAAGGAGTTTAAAATGCCCCAGGTCACTGGAGCATGACCGCCTTTTCGCGGCGGCTCGTCTTCCTGGAAAGTGACATCTTTGACCCA
>JBCDAJ010000047.1:0-39370 GCA_039185935.1 Cyanobacteria bacterium P01_F01_bin.56
GCACTAGATATGGATTCAGGCCAAAATGCCTGTTCAATGAGTATATTTACTTATTGAGGCTGAAAGACTGATATAGCCGTCAACTTGGCATTGGTGAAATGCCCTTGACAAAAGCGTTTTGTCCTTAACCTGTCACGCATCCACAGGTACTTATGAAGTCATAGACCAAAACGACTTCTCTAGTCTTTCCTCCTCAAGAGACCTCTTCGGTATTCTTTAGGAGAGAGGCCAGTCCATCGTTTGAAGGCTCGCCGAAACGCACGCGGATCGGTATATCCGACCAGTTTTCCAACCGTAGCGATGTCAATTTCAGGGTCCCTCAAAAAGCTCTTGGCATAGGCTAAGCGAATTTCGTCAATGAGTGTGTTGAGGGATGTTCCGTACTGCTTAGCCAAACGCTGCGCCTTACGGAGACTAATATTGGCGCTTGCGGCCGCCGCTGCGGCTCCATACTCGCCCTGTGTGGCGTTTTCCATAATGCCTCGGCGGATTTCAGCCAGAGCGATCGGGTAGCGATCGCTCCCCAGTTGTTGGCGCAGCTCAGCAAAATGGTGCTCGACAAAACTAAACATTTGAGGATTCGCATCGCGAACAGGCGCACTGAGACTGTCTTGTGAGAAGACCAGCGCATTGCGGCCAGTCTGAAATGAAACGGGGGCTTGAAAAAATGCCTCGTAGGACTCTATTGGTACAGGCTTAGTGCTCGCGAATTCTACCCTTAACAGCGAAATCTCTAAATCAGTGCTCGCTTTTAACACCCGCCAGATTAAGCCTGCGATGGCTTCTAGCAACGTCCCTTGATCTCTATGCTCATTAGGATGAGCAATGACAATCGCAACTTCTGAATCTGCCCGCGCAAGATGCACCGCCGACTGGTTAGAAATAATCGTTTGATTGGTTAAAAACCATTCAAGGATAGCCTCAATATCATTGGCAAACTGAGCGCCTTTGGCTAGATTTCCCAGCATCGCAAACGGGGCAGAACGCGCAATTTCCATCGAAATCGCTGTGTCCGGCCACTGATTTGCTACGAGGCGCATCAATTCTCCTACGGCGTCATCGGCTATGCGGCTGTCTAAGCGAGCATAGTCAACTGCCGAGAGGTCAGTCACTTGAGCTATCGCTTCAAGTGTCATGCCATGGGAGACAGCAAAGTCAAGAATCGTTGTAACGATGCTGCCAAGCGTCTCTGACTGAACAAAGTTGGCCTCAGTCGTTTCCTTATCGGCGTCCATGCCCCTCCTGCCCCAACACCTTTAATTAGGAGCATCACGCATAAACATAGGCTTTGACAAGCAAAAATGCCAGGTTTTTAATGGCTCGCTCATGCACTCCAAAACGCTATGAAAATGATTCTTCAACTTCAGAAAGGTGGCGGTGGTGGCGGTGGCGGCGGCGGGGCTCGATGTGGGGGACGACCCGGTGGTGGCGGCGGTGGTGGCGGTGGCGGTCCATGAGGTGGACGATTAGCTAAGAAGCTCTGAGCAGAAAGGTCATCCTGGGCAAGATGAGCATGAGGCGAAGCCTTTGTCCTTGAAGCAATTCTAGAACTGAAAGGCTGAATCAAGTTAACTTCAGATAAAAAAGGTTTCACAAGCGCTCGGTCAAGATTCACAATCTCCAGAACAGCGGCCTTTGAAACACTTAAATCAGGACTAAACTGCTTGGTGTCAGAGGCTTTGTGATGGTTGTCTTGGAGCGCACTGCGGCTAGGCGCAGCAAGCACTTCACCGGTTAAAAGAGGACAAGTTCCTAGGCTAGAGGCGCATATCCATAACATGAGGATTAAGCGATAGTTCATGATTTAAGCGCTCCGCTTGAGTCTTATCAGGTACGTGGGGGGCTAATTTTGATGATCATGGCTAGTTATTTGACTATCAGTCGTGTAGAAAATGACTTTGATTTGGTCCTGTAGCCGGGCAAACCGAATCGTATCCGTTGTGGTGACTAAGCGGAGCTCATCACTGGTAAAAACTTCACTAACAGTGCTGATCACGGCAGTTGCCATTTGGCCATCAGGGGTCACTCGGATAGTTTCTTTTTTTGAGAGCTCTTGAATATTTAGAGTTTCTTCAGTCTCAGCTTTATTGAAAAAACTAGTTAATACTTCCCGATGCTGTTCGATACCTTCGATGTAGACTGACTCAAAACCATGAGAAGACTCTGTGATCGTCTCTGAGATAATAAAAGGAGCCATGTATTGTAAAAGCCCTTCGACATCTCCTTGAGCAGTGACGGCTTCAACTTCACGGTTGATTGCCTGAATCTCATCAACGGTTATCGCAGATGAGTTATCTACAGTTTCTAAATTCACTTGGGCAACAGGATACTCTTTTGGCATCTGAAAGCTTGCCCAGGCTAACGACAAAACTTCTATAGACAGCAGAGAAGAGAATATAAAGATTGAAGCAGCAGCTTTAATCAGCTTCATAGAGAAACACTCCTAAGGAGACAACGAGCCACTATTAAGTCAACTCAGGTTAATGGATGTATTGAGGAAGTTGCTTATTGAGCTATCTTCAACCTTCACGCTTTCAGCAGGATTCTTGAAGTAGAAAATATCTTATTTCTTCCTTGAGAAAGTTGATTGAGGATTTAACTCAACATTGCTTTCGTCGCCAATTATGTTGGAAAGAATACTGAGTTAAAAGGACTTTATATGCCAAAAAACGGACTTTCAACGACGATTCTGAAAGGATATCGTAAAATTTTGGCATTCCAACTTGATGGAATTGGCGTATATAGTTCCCTTTTTGGCGTCTAGAGCCCTTCTGATTTTACCATCCTACTCGGATAGTTATTGGGTGAGTTTACAGATATTTCCTAAATAATGAAATATGATGTAGCAGCTCTGATTTAATCTGGCACTTTCCTCTCCAGAGAATAGCTATAGAGTAGAGACAGTCAAGGTTGAGAACGCTTGCCATAGCGTGCTGATGTCATTCTTAGTCTTAATGATATGAATTAGCGAAAGGTAATGGAATAGCTAGATACTTATAGAAATTCGTCTGTTTGGATGCCTTTATGATTTCTAATGTTTTTGTTCAACTTGAAGTAACCTAATCCTGAAGAAGATGAGAATACTAGCATTTGCCGCCAGCAATAGTAAGCAGTCAATCAATAAGCAGTTGGTTAGTCACGCTGTAAGGGTTCTGAAATCAGATATCCTTCCTAATGCTGAGATTGAAATCATCGATCTCAACAATTTTGAAATGCCCCTCTACAGTATTGATCGCGAAACAGAGAACGGCATTCCAGAACAGGCGCACCAATTTTTCAAGAAAATTGGTGCAGCAGATGCCTTGTTGATTTCTTTTGCTGAGCACAACGGGCTTTATACAGCGGCCTACAAAAATATTTTCGACTGGGTTTCTCGCATTGAGAAAGCAGTCTATCAAAACAAGCCCATGGTGATTTTGGCAACTTCACCTGGTCGTAGAGGGGGGAGTAATGTTCTGGATATCGCCGTACAATCAGCTCCCTTTTTCAGTGGTGAAGTTAAGGCTAGCCTTGCCATTCCGAGTTTTAATCACAGCTTTGATCCTGGCGCTGGCCAGCTAATCGATGCTGAGTTACAGGTAAAGCTAAAATTAGCACTCTCAACTCTGGTCTAATAGGAAGAAGATAAATGCTCTAACCATAGCGTTCGAAAAGAAGATTAGGGCATCAATGGATTGAGGGTGTTCGAATCGCTGTTCTCTTGCTCCATGGCTCCCCTGCTCTATGGCTCCCAAATCAATCAGAATCGTTTCCTAACCAACTTTTTCCTGGCAATAAGGGGCGAGTTTAATCTCTGATGGTTTTAGCCCAAAACTGATTAGGAAGCTCAATGTGGCGTTGCTGAATCGGGTATCTGAGACTGCGGACAAGATGCGCACTCTTGGCTGTTGATAGCTCGTTAAGTAGGTGGGTTGAATCTTTTGTAGAACGAACTTATGGTGACGAAATCCTTGCGAGTGTTGGGTTTCGTTTCTCAACCGCAACCTACATCATTGACAATTTAAGAACGCTTGCCTACTTATCGGTTTTGGTGACGATTTAATTCATCCCAAAATCAATAATACTCTCAATGTTCGGTTTAGCCTATGAGACCCCCTCGAAATTGGGTCGGTGTTTCTCCGGTCCAGCGTTTGAAAGCGCGGCGAAAGGCGCGAGCGTCGGAATATCCTAGCTGTGTGGCGATCGCTGCAATACTGATTGTCGGATCACGCAGCAACTGTTGTGCCTTTGCTCTGCGAGCGTTCTCCAACAGCTGGCGCAGCGTGAAGCCGTGGTCGTTAACCATGCGCTGTAGCGATCGCCGGCTCATGTTCATGCTACGGGCAATTTCCTCAACCCTGTATTCGCAGCCCTCAGCATTACGGGCAATGGTGTCGTGAATTTCAGCTAGCGGAGACCTGTGGCTAGATAGGCCCCAACGATCGCGCAGGAGATCTAAATTTCCCTGAACATACTTGAACAGGTAAATATCACTTTGTTTGGCTGGAATATCCAAGGCCGCTCGACGAAACACAAGGGCGTTACGGGGCTGTTTAAAGCGGACTGGAACATCGAAAAATGCCTCGTAAAAGCGAAGTAAGCTGTGGGGCTGATGGACAAACTCAACTCGCACTAAAGAATCTTCCTTCCCAATTGCCTGCTGTATTGAGCGCCAGGTCATACTCATAAAATATTCGGTAACGATCCCCCCATCGAGCGCATCGAGGGGATGATATGTCTGCAGCAAGGCTTCACCCTCAGATTCCACCAGCTCCAAGCAGATTTGAGCTGACAGCAAGGGGCCATAGCTGACCAAGGCCTGTAACGCTGAGCGTAGAGTCTCAGCGTATTTCATAGACTGAGGCAACAACCCCAACGCTGATAAGGGAGCCACGCTCCCATTCTGTATGCCAACCGCTTGTCCTGGGCAAGCCTCGGCTATGAGCTTCCAGATTGAGTGAAAAAGTTCTCCTGGTAAGCGGATTTCTGGATTGATTAAATCGGTTCGCACCAGCCCTGTCTCAGCGCGGAGCTGTTGCTCGCTGACGCCTCGATGGATGGCATAACTAAATACGTCTGCAAAGGTAGATGTACCAGAAGAGGTAACGGTCTGAGAGGCACGATTTGATCGCTGACTGGCATTGAGCGGTATCATCCTAGATCTTCAGAATAGAATTTTGTTAAGTGGATGCTAGAAGTGCAGTACTAGGTAAGCTGTTTCCGAAACGCGGTCGGTGTCTTTCCGGTCCAGCGTTTGAAGGCGCGGCGAAAAGCGCGAGCGTCGGAATATCCCAGTCGTGTCGCGATCGCTTCAATACTGAAAGTCGGATCACACAGCAACTGCTGTGCCCTTTCTTGGCGAGCATTTTCTAACAGCTGACGCAGCGTTAAGTTGTGGTTGCGAACCAAACGCTGCAGCGATCGCAAGGTCATGTTCATATCGTGGGCAAGGCTCTCAGCACTGTACTGATAGAACTCGGCCTTACGGTTAATGAGGTGATGAATGTCAGCAAGAGGCGAAGGGTTATCCGATAGTCCTAACCGATCTTGCAGAAGGTCTAAATTTCCCTGAACGTACCTAAACAAGTCGTCATCTCGATGTTTAGTGGGGATATCCAACGCCTCTCGACGAAATACGAGCGCATTGCAGGGCTGTTGAAAAAGGACTGGAACATCGAAAAAGGTCTCATAAACCCTCGATAAACTATGTGGCCGATGCCCAAACTCCACCCTGACCAAAGCATCCTCTTGACCAATGGCCTGTTGGACCAGGCGTCTGATCAAGGCGATGGCTGATTCGGCACCACGACCACTTTCAAGTTCGTCGAGGGGATGATGCATTTGCAGCAAAGCTTCATCATGAGATTCAATCAGGTCTATCTGAAGTTGCTCTGACAATACAAACCCGTAGCGTACAAATGCCTGTAAGGCTGAGCGCAGATTCTCCGCGTATTTCATGATTTGAGATACTGGGCCGATAACAGACAGGGGAGCAACACTCGCCATTTGGAGCGCAACCGCTTGTCCTGGGTAAGCATTGCCTAAGATCTTCAACATGCAGCCAATCAGCTCTACAGGCAAACGGGTTTCAGGATTGATGAAGTCGGTTCGGACCAACCCTGTCGCAGCACTAAGCTGGTGCTCACTAATCCCCCTCCGCACGGTGTAATTGAATACATTAGCAACTGCGGCTGTGCTTGTCTGAGATCTGTTGCTCAATGTGTAAACAGGCCTGACTGAAATCATTTCCAGTGTTCCAAGAGTTCAAGTTTTAGGAAGCCAACACTCCGTCAATCACTTCCATGTGCTTCATTGAGAACTCTACTAAATGGAGAATCGAAGATGATTTTGCCTCAGGGCATGTTTCACGATTCAACTTGGCGTAAAGTGTCCTCCTGGACTATCAATGCTTTAAATGAACTTAAGTTAAAGCAATACTCCGGACAGAAATCTGCTCTTCACATCGCCTGTAATGTAGAGCCTTCGTTGCTAGGAGTAGTTAAATCAATGTCAGCCTGAAAGCCAACTTTGATTTAACTAGGCAGTTACTGGAATGATTGTCCTGTAAGCCTTGTGGCTTCGTTAGCAAAACTGTCCGGACTGTTGTTAAAGATAAAAGCGTCCTGGTTGCGATTCAGTTAGTCTCTGGATTCGTGCATAAGTTAACGCTACACACAACAGATGGATCGAACACCAGCTTGTTACAGGGGTTGGGCCATCCGCCCGTCGTAAAATGTCCACTACATTCTGCACAGGTTCTTTATAAAATCTTTAGAAATTTTCATGAGAAATATCTGGCTTTTCTGTGACGGCAGGAAAATATCAGCAATCAGGCAGCTTAGTCAGCATTACCCAACATGTCTGACTCCTTAGGGATGAGGATTAAATAAATTACTGAGGCCAAGCCGGATAACATTTCCCCTCCTGGGAGGGGCAGCGGGGTGGGTTGCCTCTGAGTGCGAGGGTGCGAACCCACCCCGCCTACGGCACCCCTCCCGAGAGGGGGAAACCGGCACATGATTAAATTCCCGATCCTTAGCTACTCCTTGCTGTACGTTGGTGGGCATTGATCAGTCGCAAAGAAAGAATCGTTAGCTTTGCCTGGTCCACTTGGTTAATTAGCTAATGGAGAGCAAATTCTCTAAATCCCCCAGACTTGGGGGATTTAGAGGTAAATGCGTTTGATCTCAAAGACTGCGAGGATCGACAGGGTCAGTTCCGGCTTGGATTTCGGTTGGATCGTCAATGCCATCCCCGTCCGAATCAGCCTTGTAGGGGTAGATCCCTAATGCGACTTCTTCGGTGTTGGCAATGCCATCGCCGTCAATGTCATCGTCCAGCGAGTCTTCAATGCCATCGCGATCGGTATCGGCCCAGCGGCTTGGATCGTTGGAGAAGCCGTCAAAGGCATCCTCAACCCCATCCTTATCAGCATCCACGGCTAAAGGCACCGGCAGACCAGTCCACTCCGTCGCCGCGTTTGGCACTTTACCTGTATTCATGTCAGCCACAAGCAAATCAAAGAGCTGGCTCATATGGTGGGGCCGCTGCTCGTTGGGCAAACCAATGTGCACGCCAGGCTGCCAGCCCATGGGGCCGAGATTACGCATCGCCCAGCCCATGCTGAGCTGATCGGTCACTGCCGCCATCGACTGTATGCTGCCAGAGAGCCAGGCCGTGACCACCGGAATTGCCAGGATTTCTTGGATTTCCCGGTCGGTGAAGTGCCGACGCAGCTCCTCGATGTGGGCCGCCGTCACCCGTGTTGGCAGCCGACCGGCATCGCGCGCGAGCCGCAGGGCCGCCCTCTGAGCTGGCCCGACGAACCGGGACCGTTCGAAATCCATCAGGGATTGGATGTATGCGATGAGTTCTGGCCGCTCTTCTGGCGGAATCTCGGCTTGGAAGTAATCGTCTTCTGTGTAGTCATAAATGCCAAAGGCCCCGTGGGCCTGGCAATGAACGCAGCCACTGGCGAGCTGATAGACGAAAAACATCGACCAAATCTCGGCGAATTCCATCGTGCGCTCAGTTTGCAAGATGTATTCGTCCATGGTCAAAGTGCCGAATGCAGCTTGCCGTGCCCAGTAGGTGTCAAACCGATTCCGATCGCTATAGGGCACGCTCGCTTCGGTACCATGGGGACCGTCATAGAAGTCATAGTCATAGGCGGCCACATTAAAGGGCGGCGTACCTTCTGGCGGCAGGTTGGCCTCGCGTAGCCCCGGTGCTTCCCATTCAAGGAGTGTGACTGGAAAAGCGTCGAAAGGCTCCTCAATTCCGTCTTGATCGCCGTCGAAGGTGATGGTGGGGACGTCATACCCGGTGATGTAATTGATCCAATCCGTCGCAAAGACCGGCTCAACCGCGCCCAAATCATCGCGGACCCAACCGGCGTCAATCTCCGCCACCGCTTGCGTCAGGGCATTGCCGACAAAGGGGTTGGTGCGCTGTTCTTCCGGTGAGCTGCTGGCATTCGGACCTGGGAGCCAGCCCACCGCAGAAAGGTTCTCCACTGCCCAATCGAGGGTTTCTTGATCGGTTGCGATCGGCAACACGGCATCATGGGTGGCCTTAGCGTTATTGATCGCCCCGAGCTGCATCAGCTCGGCAATTTGCCGGTCCGGGTAATGGGTGCGCAGGAGCGCATGAATATCAGCAGAGGACGTGATCGGATAGCTGCCCATCACGTCGATATAGGTGAACGCGGCCTGCAGGCGTGGGTCTTCTAAACTCTCCACGTAATCGGAGGCGAAAATTGCGTGGATCTCTGCCAACGGTACACCCATCAGTGAGAGTTGGTAGGCGCTGCGCGCGGTATGGTGGCCGCTTTCTGCGAGAACCATCTGGCGCAGGGTCAGCCGCCACTTAGTTTCAGCGTCAAACATCGCGTCTGCATGGATCATCGCGTCGGCGAGCAACAGGCCCTCGTAGAAATCAAACAGGTTGCTGATGTCGATCTTGTGGCGGTCGTAAAAGGGCCTCTCCTGGTCTGCCACTGGCACCGGCGGGGCTTCTGCGAGGGCCTGCGGGGACAGCAGGGTGGTGGTGATGAGTGCAGTGCTCGCTAAAAGTGTTTTGAGTTTCATCGGGTCATTCTCCTTCAAAGAGGGTCACGAACATGCCATTCGGATTTGGGGAATGACTCGGCACAACTTGCAGGGAATCCCAATGCTCGGCGACCTGGCCGTCGGCGTTGAAAAGATACATGTCGACAGCAGCCATCCCCTTATCTGCGGGGCTGTCGTTGTCCAAATTTCGGAAATTGACGTGCGCCATGGCCCAGTCGCCCACTACGATCACTTTGTGAATGTCAATCGCGACCGGGTACTCCTCGACCGATCCACCAAACAACTCGGCCAGCGGTTGCCGTCCGTTGGGCAACATGACGCTGTGCTGGATATAGCGGTCGGAGATGAATTCACGGAGAGTTTCGTCTGTGGGATTGGTTTCGAACAGTCGGTAGAGCTCAATAATCCGCTCTGCCCTTGCGCGGTCCGTTTCGTTATTCACGATGATATGGGTCTTAAAATCTCTGGGGATGGTGTTTTGATAGATCGCGCCCTGTTCCCAGGCTCGTGTAGGTGCGGCAAAGGGGTCTTTCTCTTGGGCTTTGACGCCAGCCACCAGTACCGTGAGCGTCAGCAACGTTATGACTATTAGTCTGAGTACTTTTAGGGGCATGATGTCCTCATTGAAGGGTTGACGTGATGAGTCGCCGTCCCGGAATGTTGTGCTACCAGGCGGCTTGGTCCTGGGCAGCAAAACCTCTTCGGCTCACCCTCTCTGGTCAGTCAAAGAAGTTCCGTGCGGTCTCTGCCACCAGTGCCGGGTTTTCGGCCTGGATGAAATGATTGGTATCCACGATCAGCACTTGACCGTTTGGTAACCTCTCTGCAGTGCGCCAATCCTCTTCGGGGTGTTGGCCCGGATCATGGGCACCTTGCATAAAGAGGACGGGCATCGTCATGCGCGGGAAGACCTTGGCCATGCGATGTGCGAGTTCTTTGTCGAAGCTCGCATCGGAATAGCGCACTGCTGCCGCCTCGGCCGTACCGGGAAAGAAATACTCCCAATGGGCACGGTCGATATGGTCTTCGGGCATCTCCACAGAGAAGTAATTGCTGGCGTAGAGGCCGCGGATGATGTTTTCGTCGGAGTGGAACTTCACGTCGGCCATTGCGTCATGGGCCGAGCGCGGCGACGCCAGCGTAGGTCAGATCTAGCTCTAGTCGCTTGTCGGATTGGCCATAGCCGAGGGTATCGACAGCAATCACGTAGAAATCGTCAGCCAGTAGCACCATCACCTCGTGCCACGACCACCAAGTATCTGGGTGACCGTGTACGAGCCGGATGGCCTCATTGCCAGGGTCGCCTGCAGTCACGAAATGCCAGACCGCATCATTCGCTTCGATATACCAATGAAGGCCGAAGACATTATGGCCAAGATACTCGACCTCACCGTGGCGGTTGACAGTGCCTACCGGCGGTTCGGCTACCCCCTGGCGCATCTTATCGGTGATTTGCGCCAGGGGGTAGGGCTCGTAATCGTCAGGAGTTCGGACTGCCTGAGCGAGGGCATAAGGCCCGTCACTGAAGAGAGTTTGGACTGCCTGGGCATGGGCCGTAGTGCCAGACGCAATGGCCAGAAGAAAGGCCGTTGTGAGGGTTGCTCTGATCATCATAAAGCTCACATCTTCAAGATAATGGTGCGCTTTGACGCGGGCCAAGATGCCCGTTCAAAAGCCTGTAATTCGCATTTATACAGGGTGCCTCCTAAGCTTTGACTGCTCAAATCAGCAAATATCTAACTGGGCAAAATGTGCCTGCCGTTCATCTTTTTGCTATCTAAAATTTGCATGCCTCGAAACAAATTAACGAGGACATCAAGCGAATTAAATGGGACATATTATGCCAACTTATGTCTTGCTAGACTTGAGAATAAATGGATTTTGTGTAAGATAAAACCATTCAAAGAGGACATTAAGCGCATCAATCAGTGAACTTATTTCAGGTTTAACAGCCTCAGTTAGCAAAGCTTAAATAAGGACATTAGGTGAACTAAATAGGGCATTTTATGCCAATATATGCAACTCTAAAATATTGCTAAACGTATTCACGATAGGTGTATTTGTAAACTCCTCAAGAGAGTTTATGTCTCGATATAAATGAGTATAAGGATCTTCATGGATTCACCTTTCGGTGCTGGATTGTTAAACAACGTTCCTCATTTTTTGGGAGATTGATGAATTTGCTATGGCCGCATTGAAATGACCTGGGGGCGATCGCCCCCAGGCCGCGAATAACGCTTTCCAATTGCTGTCCCCCCTGTCTCAAAAGCACCGGCAGCCACAGAATCTAAAACTGGACTTACGCAGTTGAATGCGATTTTGGCCCTTGAATGCCCAATACTGGGAAAATCGGATTCAACATTTCCCATATTCGAAGAGTTGAGAGGGCTTTTGCCTAACCCCGACAGCAGTCAAAGCCCTGAAATCGATCGAGTCCGGCATTCTGGCTCTTACCGCCCGATTTTTACATAGCCAGAACTACTGGCTATAAAGGGATAACTAAATCAATGGCTACCTGGATTGCTGCCGAAACGCTGCAGGACTTTGCCCAGTCCAACGTTTGAAGGCTCTACGAAAGGCGCGATCATTTGAATAACCTAAGCGAGTCGTAATGGTTTCGAGACTCAGCGTTGGGTCAATCAGTAACTGTTGCGCCTGCTCTCTGCGGGCTTGCTCTAAAAGCTGACGAACCGTAGAGCCATGCTGACTGACCAAACGCTGAAGCGATCGCAAACTCATGTTCATTTCACGGGCAATTTCCTCAGCACTATATTGATAGAACTCGGCCTGATGAGTGATGGTGCTACGAACCTCAGCTAATGGAGAAGGGGTATCAAACAGTCCCCATCGATCTTGCAAGAGGTCTAGATTTCCCTGCATGTACTTAAATAGGTCGTCATCTCGGTGCATAGTTGGCCTTGCCAAGGCATCTCGATGAAACACCAAGGCATTGTAGGGTTGCCGAAAATAGACCGGAACGCCGAAAAAGGTTTCATAAAATCGAGATAAGCCATAGGGGCGCTGGGCAAACTCTACCCGCACTAAATAGTCCCCTTGCCCCATGACTTGATTGATCGAGCGTTTGATCAATCCCATGAGAGCTTCGGCGGCTAAGCCGCCATCGAGTACATCGAGCGGATGATAAATTTGTAGGCAGGCTTCACCATCAGACTCAACCAACTCCATCGAGAGTTGATTGGAGAGTACTGACCTATAGCAAACTAGGGTTTGCAAGACTGAATGTAGATTTTCAGCATATTTCATGGCGTTGGGAAAGACTCCGATCGCAGATAAAGGAGCTTCACTGGCGTTCTGTATTCCCACGGGTTGCCCTGGGCAGGCTTGAGCAACCAGATTCCAGATAACCGGAAAGAGTTCTGCTGGCAAGCAGGTTTCATGGTTGATCAAATCAGTTCGCACCAGTCCTGTTTCCGCCCTCAACTGCTGTTCGCTGACGCCTCGACGGATTGCGTAATTAAAGATATTGGCAATAGCAAACGTAGCGGTCTGAGCCGTATTACTCGATGTCTGCTTTGATTTAGCTGGCATCATCGTGGGTATTCAGAGAATTCAGGGCCGTGGAAGGCAGAAGCGCTAATATCTTTCACGCATTCCCCTTACTGAAAACTCTACCTAATAGAGAATTGCCCGTAATGATGAAACCAAGCGTTTTACCGGGATTAACCTGTCGCGAAATGTCCGCTAAAACTAGCCATACCGCAATTTATAGCGACGGAGAAACCCTACAAATGTCATGAAATGTCTGGTTGCTCGATGCAGTGCACTAGATCGATGATTTATATTTTTTCACATTTATCTGGCTGGCGTCGAAATTCTGCCGGTGTTTGTCCAGCCCATCGTTTAAAGGCCCTGCGGAAAGCGCGATCGTCGGAATAGCCTAATTCAGAGGAGATGACTTCAACGCCGAGGGTTGAATCAACGAGTAGCTGCCGTGCTCGCTCTTCGCGAGCATTGTCTATAAGCTGTCGAATTGTAAAGCCCTGCGCTTTGGCTAACCGCTGAAGTGCCCGTAAGCTCATATTCATCGCCCTCGCTAAGGCCTCCGCAGTGTAATCACCAGATTCAGCATTGCGAGCGATCGCCGCCTGGAGTTCTGATAAAGGAGAAACATGGCTGATGGGTTCGCAGGCTTTGAGTTGAAGCTCCAGGTTGTTCTGAATGTATTTGAATAGATGCGAATCTGGTTGAAGCACTGGCCAGTCTAAAGCTGCTCGATGAAATACCAGCGCATTGCCAGGTTGCTGAAAGCAAACTGAGGTGCCCCAAAAATCATGGTCAGTCTGCGACCCCTGATGAGGCGATCGGACAAGCTCAACTCTAACTAGAAAGTCGTCGACACCAATAATGCTTTGTATTAGTTGCTTCAGCATGGCTAAGGTGACTTCACTACTGCACCCTCCATCAATTTCATCGGTAGGGTGATACAAGCGTAAGATGGCCTCACTATCAGATTCCCTCCAGTTGAGACACAGCCGATCAGATAGCATCGGACCGTAGCGGATAAAGGTCTCCAATGCCGCATCTAATGTGTCAGCGTATTGAAGGCATTGGGCCAGCAGGCCAAAATATGACAAAGGAGTGCCCTCCGCCATATGCAGGGTAAGAACCTGTGCCGGATGGGCCTCGCGCAACAACGTCCACATCATGGGCACAATCTCTTCAGGCAGACGTGCGTCGGGATCCAGCAAACTGGTCCGTAACAAGCCGGTCAGGGCATGAATTCTGGATGAACTGACACCACGGCTAACGGCATAAGTATAGGTATTGGCAACAATGCTTGCCAGCGTTTTAGGTTGACTCAGACGACTCCCCGACTGACGCACCATTTCGCTCATTTCCCCACAAAATTTTCATTGGCAAGAAAATTCAATAATGAGTGAGGGCTCACTCGCAACTATTTTCCAAGTTTAAGAAAAAACCTGGGCTTTGTGCAGCTAAGTTTGTAACTGCATCGGAGGTCTAACTGTAGGACTCCTTATCACCTTATCGATCCTTAAGTAAGGACATCAACATTATCGCCGCCTGTCATAGCGCTGAAGCGGCCCACCGTATTGCAAACCTTTTAGACCGGCAACCCAAGCAGGGCCATGTTCTAAGGAATTCAACCCTTCTTGAATATAGTGAAATAGCTCGGCATCATACTGTTTGGTTGGCAACGCCAATGCCTCTCGACTAAATACAAGGGCATTTTGGGCTTGGTGAAAGCAGACTGGCACCTGAAAAAAGTCTTCATAGACTTTGTAGAGTCCTAGGGGGCGATGAGTAAACTCGACCCTGACCAGGAAGTTCCTGCCGCTAATGGATGCTTTCAATAAACGGTTCGCTAAAGCTAAAGCGACCTCAGCACCATAACCGCCATCAATCACATCGACCGGATGATGAGAGTAAAAAATCACTTCTGAATCTGACTCAATTAGGCCTGTATGGACTTGGTCAGATAGCACCGGCCCATGTTGCGCTAAAACGTGCAACGCTGATCGCAGATCTTTGGCATACTGCACACCCTGGGCCAACGGACCAAAAAACGAAAAGGGTGCGGCACTGGCCATATGGAGCGCTAGAGCCTGGCCGGGATAAACGTCGTCCAACAGCTTCCAGATGATCGGGCTCGTTTCTTCGGGCAAACGAGTCCTCGGGTCACTGAGGTCGGCTCGCGTCAGTCCCGTTTCGAACGTAATTTGCCTTTCGTCCAGGCCGCAACCGACAGCGTAATTAAACGTGTTGGCGATAACGCTTGCACATGTCCGAGGACCATGAAATTTGTCGCTCATTGTCCAAACTGGTTCGCGCATTGTCCTCGTAAAGCTTCTCAAAAACAGACAAACTGAGCTATCTAGAAGTTTGGAGGTAGATATGGATTTCCCACTTTGGAAATATCTTAAGCAATCCTTCGGAGGTAACACTCCACAACTGATTTTAAACCCCTGCCGATTTTGGTTGCACTATCAGACAGAATATCTTAACCGTTGTCTTCACATCACTTTTTTAGAGCAATGCTGGCGAGTCAACTATGCAGAATTTGTCACTCGCTACCAAGCTTTTTGCGATCGCACTCCCCTAGAAGAAGATCCTATCTGGCTGCTCCAGCGCTGTTGGCAGCTCGAACGCCGCAGATGGCGTTCCTATCATCCTGAAAATTATTCATAACGGATTCAGTAATACTGTCTAAGTTGCAGGATATATGCCTGCATGGCATGTGTTTAAAGATCACTCAAGCAGGTGCTCACTCATGCAGATATTTATCTCTGAAATCACATCTTTGAAATTCAGTAGACTTGTGATCATTGTCATCATTACCTTCTTTTTTGCTGACTTGTTACCACACCCTTTGCTCTCTCATGGAATCATTGTCAGAACTTCATCTAAGGTTCAGAAGACGTTTGTTCGAGTTGCAGATCTATGAGCTTTTAGAATTCAATAAGGTCTAAGAGAGATAGATCGATGATTCTCCTCCGTCTATTCCTATGCCTTATATTTTTAAGTTCTGAGATTCAGGCGCTTATTCACTCGTACTGAATTAGGGAAGCTTAGCAAGCTTGTCTTTTAATTATCTTTAAATTCTGTCCTAAAAAGTCCTATCTATTTCATTAGATGTCCTAGATCTAGGTGGCACTTATTGCGATTATCGATTCGTTTATGTAGTATCTTTCTGGATAATATCTATAGATGAAACTCCTTAGTTACTGGGTAATTAGCCTAATTGCATGCATCTCAGTATTCATTTATTTCGGTTATTTTGATGTTTACGGCCGAGCAACTGCAGAATCAAATTTAACTGGCCAGTTCGAACAGGCGATCGCTGATCCTGCCGTTTCTATCAATTCTGAAAATCGACACCTGACGCCTGAGAGAATTGTTGAACAAGGATTTGATTTAGCGTTGGATGCTGGTGCGCTTACACCAGCCTTTGAATATTGGATTGGCTTTATGCCACGGGAAATGGCTGAAGCAATCTACGCTCTAAATATGCTGCCAGCTCTTGCCACGGCGGCTGAATCACTTGGCGGATTAAACTCCTATGAGCTCCTGGGCACAATCAACTTAGAGAACTCTGAAACCCAGTTGCAACTTCAGCTAGTATATTCAAATTTTTCCGGTAAAGGGTGGTCCCATTATGCAAGATTTATCTTACTTGAAACTTTAGATGGGTGGAGAGTTATTGATGTAGATTTCCGAGATCAACGAGCTCAACTCATCGATAACTTTACCTCTTTAATACTTGAGAATAGCGATGCTCAGGAGCTTATTGAGAGAATATTAGGCATGCAGGAATAAAGTATTGACAAAGCCTAAATTCGGTGATTTTAATCAGACATTTTATATGATTTTTAGATTTCGACTACATTAACGCCTGCCTACTTAAATTCAACTTGAACAGTCTTTGCCTGAAGCAACTCGGCTGAGAGTCTTTCCTCCAAATTAGTTGGAATTGTCATAGAGCTAAATTCAGGCATTAACTGAGCAATTGTCTGAATCTGAGTTTTCAACAGTTCCATTATGTCCAGATTTAATTCAAATTGAGTGGATAGTATACCTGTTTCAAGTCGTTGATTGACAACGGTTTGCCAGACAGCTTCATACGGCAACCAAGGATGCTTTTGGACATCAATTGATGTCATCATTTTTCTGCTTTGAGTAGTATATTCAAACACTTTTTGAGTGCTGGCATCTCTATAAGACGATGAATTGTTGCGATCAGCAATAATAACCTTGGCTGCACCGAGACTTTTAAGCAGCTCTAAAAGAGCTGTTTCTCGTTCGTCAAACAAGAGTGAGAAATAACTTGTCACGGGATAATAGCAATAATGTTTTTCTTGGCAAGGGTGTTGGCGATATATATGCCCAGGCACAGGATGTCCAGCAGGGAATTGAGTTCCCATCGGTAAGGCCTCAAGGGATACCACATTCACCGAATGGATATACCACTGATCAATATCAAGTCTGGCAAGTTGCTGAAATAGCAACCTGGCATCATGGTTGCGATGATGAATCGGGTTGCCCAAATTGGGCGTTGGATACTGATTTTTCAAGAGTGCATGGATCGCCCAAAATAACGCTGCAGCGGAACTCGGTAGCGATAATGCGGCTAATGTGGGTAATGAATTAATCTGTCCATGAGTTATAAAAGCCATAGACTGAATTGCTTTTCTTAAATCAATTTCGGCACGAGAAATATACACATCATCTTGCCCTTTAAGTGCTAAGTCCCGAGGTCGCTGACGGACATCATCTGGTGATTGTCCTGGCTCTAAAATTTGCAGCAAAAGTTTAGAGCTTGAGGTGCTGGATATCGAATTTTTTCTAGAAGCGGATTTGCTTTTTTTAAACCTAAATCGAGGTCTATACATGGTTTATGTCCTCGGTAATAACGGTTCGAAGATAAGAGATCTCTTGATTTGAATGCAAATCTATTTATTGAATTTGAGAGTTAGTCTGCTTCTGAGACAAATCAGTTGTGAATTGCTCCTCGATTAAAGAAGACTGAATAATGTTGACCCATTGCGGTTTCCCGATCGCAACGCCGTGGGCTTCAAATGACCTTCTTACCCGCAGCCGATATTCACGTCCGACGGCCCATTGCTGCAAGGGGGCTGTCTTCAACCAAACGCGAATCAATATGCCAGAGTGAGAGAGTCGATCAATACCCAATACTTCGGGTGGATCAGCCATCTTTTCTCGCCATTCAGGCAACCGATACATTTCCTGAGCAATGCTATGCAGCAGAGTTAAGACTTTATCAGGGTCATTGTCATAGGCCACTTCAATCGTGAAATCAACCCGTGACCATAATCGAGTGAGATTTCTCACCTCAGCAATATTGCCATTGGGAATCGTGATGAGTTGTCCCTCTGGGTTGCGCAAACGAGTGCTCCGCAAAGTCATTTCTTCCACCAGACCCGACATCGAACCAATCGCAATCACGTCGCCAACCGCAAATTGATCCTCAAATAAAATCAAGCAACCATTCACCACATCCTTGATTAAGCTTTGAGTGCCAAAAGAGATGGCCAAACCCAAGATGGCCCCCCAAGCCAGCAATGACTGTGCCGATAGGCCAAATGTTGAAAGTGTCAAAACCAGCCCCGTTAATACGATCAGAACAGAAATTAAGCCTTCTAAGGCACCGCCAACGGTATTCATTCGCAGTGATTTGCGCTGGGCTTCCCTAGATTGAGTCGCGGCAATATTTTGATTGGCTTGGGTCCGACGGTAGGCTAAGGCTAGATTAATTCGCAGGGCTAAACCCACAAAAAACCAAATTGCCAGCAGCCTAAAAGGCTCACGGTATAAAGCCGTTCTCCACGACGTAATCAGCGGTAACGTGTAGGTCAGTCTGATTAAGCTCCCATACACGGCTAAAATCGCCAGCCAGACTAAAAGCCATTGCAAAAAGTTGAGCGTATTGAGCTTACGCTCCAAAGAAGGTTCTTTTTTGAGCACCTGAAGCAGCCGAGACCGCTCGGCAAGTAAACCCAATCGTTTTCTGGAAGCGTGGGCCTCGTCAGACAGGGCAGTCGCGCCGCTATGAGAAGGATCCATAAGTAGATTATCGTTATCTGACTGAGCGCTAGTTGCATTCGCAGTCACTGAGATGAATGGATTGTCTTCTGCCGCAGCTGTATGTTCACTTCGGCGTCGTAGAGCACGGTGCTGGCGCTTTGCTAGCCAATACAATAGACCAAAGATTGCCAGCACGATCGTGAGGCCCGCCACAATTGTCAAGGACTGTTGTAGCCCTTGACGGGCAGTCTCGACAGAGGCAAGCCGCTGAATTTTGTCAATCTCGCTCTGCAATATGGCCCGCCACTCTTCTAACAGCACTTCTGAGGTTTCACTGTAGAAGTCGATATCAGTCTGGGTAATCGTAATGATGGTGAGCGGCCGCGAGCGATCGGAACTTTTAATTTGAATGACTGGGCGATTATTGAGGGTTGAAGTGATCACCTCAGCCGATCGCGGTGCCGACCAACCAGTGTTCCACAGCCGCAACCGTCGAGCTAGCCGTCTAATGACATTATTCTGAAATCGATCCTGCTCTATTCTCAGCAGCGCTTCCACACTTTGGGCCCTGACTTCAACAGGAATATCATCTGGCCCGAGATTTTGACGGTCGGTCACGGTTGGCGAGGCGATTTGAAAGAGCCCTTCACCATCTAAGGGCGATCGCACCCAAGTGGCCTCAATGCTGCCATGGCGTATCACGCCCTCTGGCGGAATGGTACCTGTCTGCTGGTTAAAGAGTGACAGATCCTGCCCAGATACCGGGGGGCCTTGTATTAAAACAAATACACTAGCCAAGCAACTCAAGCTGAGGAACCGAAGTACCCGACGAAAACCGAATCGAGATCGAAAACTCAACATTATTCACTCTTTTTCAAGCACAAACGACTTTGCTCTAAATTCCTGAGAACAGTTTCGATCCCATACTTAAAAGTTCTGCACCAGGCTGAGGCAAGGACGATTGACTTGATTTTTGGGGACACTCATTCAACATTTAGCTAGCAGGAAATAGCCGACACAAAGCCCGTTCCCAGAGCTTGCAAGGTCAATCTCTCATTAGAAACTTATCCCATGCCGTGAGATTTAGTTTTTAATTCATCAAAAATCTGAAACAAACTCTTTATTGCACAAACGCTTGCTGGCAGCTCTTTCTTTTAAGGAAAATATAATAATTTAGTGAATATTGTATCAATCCGATCAATTAAAGCCAGACGGTATCAAAAATCACGATCTCAAAGAATTTTTATTAATTATCAGTGACTGCAAATTTTGTCGCAAAGTGTCCGAATTGATGCGTTGATTGTCCTATTCAAGATTAAGCAAGGTCGCTGATAATTCCGACGTGAAAGTATTAGAGTTCGGCATGCTTGCATTGATTTGTGATTAGAAAGGCAAGAAACTTAAGACGAAAATTTCATTCAAAAGTCAATCCTTGAAGATATCCTTGACATCTTTCATTATGAAGACCAACGATTCAGGTTTTTCTTCCCCAGCCCCAGATTCTCAAGAATCCGACCCGACAGATTCCCGTCAAGTGGATGAATCTGAAGCGGTTAATCGTCGTTCTTTGACGAACAAACGTCGATACCTGCTTCCCCTCGCCTGTGGGGCAGTGCTTTTGGGTTTGGTTGGCATTGGGTCAAGTGTTTACCGGAGCTGGCAATCAGAACCTGTCGATACGCAGGCCGAGGCCGCTCCCTCTCGCATTCCGGTACGGGTGACTCCGGCCGCTACTGGACTCGCTCAAGCCTGGGTCTTTGATGAGGGGCTGGTCTCCTCAGTGCGACGACGAGTGCTGACCTTTCAAGACAATGGCAACATCGAGTTCATTAAGCAGGTCGATGGCCGCGACTTGCGAGAGGGTGACCCGATCGCCCAGGGCGAAGTCGTCGCCACTATCGACGATCGCACCCAAATCGTCGCTATTGATACGGCTGAAGCCGACTTGAATGTGGCGATCGAGCAGCGCGATCAGGCCGAGGCGGAACTGCTGCAGGCCCAGGCTAATTTTGACAAGGCGCAATCTGACCTGAGCTTACAAGAGACTGAACTCGTGCGGATGGAAAGACTCCTGGCCGGGGGCGCAGTTTCAGAAACTGAGCGAGATGTTGAGCGGAATGATGCCGAGCTGGCGCGGGCGGAACTCAGGGTGGCCGAACAGGACATTCGGGCCGCCGCAGATGGAATCCGTTCCGCTGAGGCCGCCATCGAAGCCGCCCAAGCGCGACTGCGAGAAGCGCAAGTTGATCGGGAAGATACTCAACTCGTATCGCCAATTGATGGCATCGTGGCCTACATCAATATTCGCGAAGGGGAGTACTGGGATGCGCAACGACTCAATAGCGCCGGGGGTGATCTCGACGACGTCGCCGAGACGGCACCTATCGTAGTCGTTGAGCCCCAGTCTTTAGAAGTCGAGATCGAACTACAGGCCGATGAGGCCCAAGCCGTGCGCTCTGGTCAGCGGGCCTACGTGGTGCTAGAGCAAGATGTGAGTGAAGCCGAAGCGGCTGGAGCCACCAATCTCACCCTCCTGGACATCGCCAGACAGCAGGGGACCCAGGGACAAGTATTTGCCGTTAGCCCGACCCAAACCCCCGGTGGACGAGGGGTTGAAGTCAGTATTCGCGACTTTCAAGTAGTGCGAAATTTACAGGTGGGCGGACGAGTCTACGTCTGGATTGAGGCTGCCAGTAACCCTGATGCGATCATCCTCCCGTTAGGATCTTTGCAGCCAGGAGAGGCCGGAACCTATGCTTTCGTGGTGGACGAAGCGACCGGTACCGTAGAGCGCCGCCAGGTGGAAGTGGGCATTGAAGCACTCGACGGCATTGAAATTCTCAGTGGTATTGCCCCCGGTGAACTGGTCGTCACCGAGGGCATCAATCGACTCGTGGATGGCACGCGAGTCGAGATTGTGTCCGAGGAGGCAGCGTTATGAAGACGGAAGACCGCCCTGTCTCGATAGAAACTTCATCCGCAGCCGCACCTCTTAGCCCTGCTCAAGCCGCGTCGCCCCTGGCCCGCTTCTTTTTTACCCAACAAATTTTTGGGACGCTGCTGTGTTTCCTGCTCTTAATGGGGGGATTCATGGGGTACCTGTCGATGGTGAAAGAGGGTGACCCCGACATCAATATTGCCCGCGCCAATATCACGACGGAATGGCCGGGTACCGATGCGGAAACGCTGGAAACCCAGGTGACCGACAAAATTGAAGAGGAGATCAAAAGCCTGACAGGGTTGGATGACTTTACCAGCGCCACCTTCAACTCCTTCTCTATTATCAATGTGGAGTTCAAGGCCGAAGAGCCGGTCGATGCGGCAATTCAAGATTTACGCGCCAAAGTTGACGATGCTGATTCGGAACTGCCGGCGGAATCGGCAGGGGTCGAAGAGCCTGACTTTGAACAACTCTCACAGCAAGACGATCCGGTCCTGACCCTGGCGCTCACCGGCGAGGGGCTAGATGTGGCTGTGCTCAGCCAGATCGCGGAGGATTTACAGGAGCGGCTAGAAGCGATTTCTAATATTCGTGAGGTGGATCTGCTGGGTTCGCGAGATGAGGTGATTCACGTCCAAATGCAGCCTAGTCGCCTCACCAGCTTGGGAATTTCTGCCACTCAGGTCAGTAATGCCATTCAAGGCAACAACATTGATGGCTCTTGGGATCTGCTGCGGGATGAAGATATTGGCGCTCAAGTCCGTCTCTATGGTCGCCCCCGCAGTCTGGCGGATCTCCGGCGAGTGCCGGTGGCGCGGCTGGATGATAATCGGGTCGTCCGCCTAGACGAAGTGGCTGACATTTACCAGGGGTTAGAGCGAGAAGAATCGCGGGCGTTTGTGAGTTTGCGGGGGGAGACGTTTGTCCCCACGGTCACCGTGGAAGTGGTGAAAGTCAACGGTAGCGACACCATTGAGGTGGTGAATGCGGCCCTGGCAGAGATGGAGGCAGCGCGTCAGGAGCCAGATTTTTGGCCCGTTGGTATGGCCTATGATGTCCTCACCAATGACGCCGAAACCATTCAAGAGGATCTGTTTGATTTAGGCAGCAATGTCTTGCAGGCCTCTGCTTGTGTCTTTTTAATTCTCTTAGTGGCGCTTACCTGGCGGGAGGCGTTGATTGCCGGCTTGGCGATTCCCGTTACCTTTGCGGGGGCCATCTTTGTGTTGTGGCTGATGGGCTATACCCTCAACACCATGGTCATGATCGGCATGATTCTAGCGCTAGGCCTGCTAGTGGATGTCTTTATCCTCATGCTGGAGGGGATGCACGACGGCATTTTTGTAAAGGGGCTATCCTTTCCGGATGCGGCCATTACCACCATTCAAACCTATGCGGGGTCTTCTTTTGCGGGGCAGTTAACCACCATTTTGGCGTTGATACCCTTGATGGCGATTTCTGGCACGATGGGCAAGTTTACGCGGCTCATTCCGATTAGCGCCATTGTCTGCTTGGTGTTGAGCTACCTGCTGGCCTTGTTTGCAGTCGTGCCGCTGTCAAAATTTTTGCTGGGGCGGGCTCAAGGGGGCCATAGTCAAACCTTTATTGATCGGCTGACGGAGACCGTGTCAGAGCGATTTACTGACTGGAGTCTGAGATATACCGTGCGAAATCGCCGGATCGCCCGCCTATGGACACTGGGGGCGATCGCCCTCTTTGTCTTCTCCATGGTGTTGTTTACCACGCTGCCTTTTACGCTGTTTCCGCAGCAAGATGGCATCAAGCTCAGCGTCAACATCGAGTTACCGCCGACCGCCACGTTAGCGGTCTCGCAGGAGGTGGCGGATCGGGTGGGGGAATATCTCCGCGCCTATCCCGATACGGATGACGGTCTGGTCTTTGACAACATTACGAAGCTGGTCGGGCAGCGCAGCGGTCTGGTTTCTTCCAGTGAAATCAAACCCTCAACATCGGACTATTTTGTCGGCCTATCGGCAGTGATGGTGGCGCGATCGCAGCGGCAGGAAGATTCCTATTTCTACGTTCCAGAGCTACAAACAAACATTGAAACCGAGATTTTGCGAGCCTACCCCGGTGCGGTGTTGGCCGTACAATACACCCGAGCCGGGGGGAATGAGGACCCGATTCAGCTGGAGCTCTTTGGTGATGATATGCAGACGCTGCGGCAGATTTCGGCGCAGGTGCAAGAGCTGCTGCGTAACGTTCCTGGCACGATGGACGTGCGAGATGATTTAGGTAATTTGCGCACCGATTACAAACTCGTGCCCCGTCGCGAAGCGCTGGATTTCTACGGCATCAGTCAGGATGACCTCAGCCAGCAGGGACGCTACCTGATGATTGATAACGACATTGGCGATTATCCCGTCGGTAGTGGGGAAGAAGATTTGGAAATTCGCCTCAGTACTCGCTGGCCATCCCAAAATGGGGACATCGGTGGCCCGTCACGTCTGGATGAGTTTGCCACCATTCGCTTTATCAATGACCAGGGAGAGGCGATCGCGGCTAATTCTCTGCTGGCGCGGGTTGAGGGGTCAGTACCTTTATCGATCACCCATCGCGACACTCAGCGCAGCGTCACGGTGCTCGCCAAGACCATTCCCACGGGCGAGTATTACGACACCGAGATTTTGGCTGGCCTAGCACCGGCATTGGATGAACTGCTATACGACCCGGCTCTCACAGATGAGGAGAATGCTGCCGCCGGCCACTGGCCGCGAGGCTATCAATATAATTTTGGCGGTGATGCTGAAACCAGTGGTGAAACCTTCTCGTCCGCTGGGCAGATGTTGATTGTGGCGGTCTTCCTGATTTTCTCGCTGCTGGTGCTGCAGTTTGGGTCTTACACTCAGCCGCTCATCATTATCTTGTCGATTCTCTTTGCCATGATTGGCACGTTCATCGGCTTCTTTTTGCTACGCATGCCCTTCTCGTTTCCTGCCGCTATTGGCGTGATTTCTCTCACCGGCATCGTGGTGAACGACGCCATCGTGATGGTAGACACCATGAACAGCCGCTTAAAAGAAGGCATGGATGTGCGTCATGCCGCCGCCCACGGAGCGAGCGAGCGCCTCCGTCCCATTTTGACCACGAGTACGACCACGGTGGTGGGCCTGCTGCCCCTAGCCTTCAGTGAAGTCAAGTGGTTTCCCCTGTGTATGGCCATCATTTTTGGCTTGATGGCGGCCACCTTTATTGCCTTGCTGGTCGTGCCAGGGCTATATCTGCAACTCACGCCTAAGACTCCAGTCGTTGAGGAGGGGTGACCTCATCTATGAACCATTCAAAGCTGGCGTTTGCGGCCATTCTCCTGCTGTTCTTGATGCTCTGGGCACCGCTGGGGCCATCCGAGTTTTTAGTCGAAAACTGGATGAAGCTTGGCACCTATGCTGCCCCCTTGCTGCTCTTCGTCTTCTTTGCCGCTAGGACTGAAAAAACCACGTCAATTTTGACGGACATTAAGCTGATGTCTGTACTCTTTTTGGTGGCCTATATCATTCACCAATTTGAAGAGCATTGGGTGGATCTGTTGGGTGAGCAATATGCCTTTTACAGTGATGTTAATCAACTGCTTTTAGGGGTGCTCAATGCCCAGGATGCAAGCATCATGCCCTTGAGTCCTGAATCTATTTATGTGATCAACACGTCTCTGGTTTGGCTGGTGGGAGTGCTGGCGATTTGGCGCAGTCCTGACCATTTATTTTCATCGCTGGCGATGGCGGGAATTACCCTTATCAATGGCATGAGCCATATCGGTTTGGGCATCGCTAAGCAAGCTTATAATCCGGGACTGCTAACGGCAGTTGTTGTCTTTCTGCCGCTCGCGATCGCTTTCTATCGAGCTGTACTCACAAAGACTGCTGATATAAAAGTCCAAGTGATTGTCAGTGTTATTTGGGCAGTTCTCGCCCACGCCATTATGGTGGTTGGCTTGTTAGCCGCTAACTGGTTTAATCTCATTCCTGAAATAGGCTACTTTGCAATTTTGATTATCTGGTCAATTATTCCCATCTGTTTATTCAATTCTGAATCAAAACTAGTGTTGTCTGACCCGTAAATTCTGATTTATTTGGCTTTTTAAGGCCGATCTCAGAGGATGGAATGCAGTCCAGAATAAAACGATTACGATGACAAACTCTACGCGAAGAACGATATCTATGCTGCTGAAAACATCTGCCATCCTTTGGGTGATTTGGGGTTTAGTTCATGCCTTTGCTGGGGTGATGACCATCTCTGGTGACACGGCAACTGCTACCGCAGGCATTGCGGATGCTGTCGATCCTGCCACCTTGGCGATGGATTATCCAGATGCAGTTGGCGCCATCATCAATCAGCACGGCTTTAACTTACTTTGGGCTGGCGTCGTGACGATCATCGGCGGCATATTTATCTGGCGAAAAAGCGTTATTGCCATATTTGTCACAGCCCTGGTAGGCGGTCTGCTAGATCTCGGTTATTTCATTTTCATTGACCTCGGCGGCTACAACCATTTTGTGCCCGGAACCGTAATGACCATCATCTCAGCGACAGCGATCGTACTTAGTTTCTACGCCTATTTTCAGCCTAAGAAATCTGCATCAGCTTGAGTTTTGAGGCTGATTGTCTAGTCGGTAATTCCAGTGATTTTCTTTAATGCCCACAAAGATGCCCCGAAGATTGCCTAGCCATCGCTATTTTGATTGAGCTATCGGGAAAGCCAAATCTTCCTTACAGGAAATATGTCATTCGTTCGATTGCAATTACGAAGAAGTCTACCTTTTACCTTTAAACTTCTGCCTTCTGCCTTTCACAATAGGAGTTATCTATGGATATTGAACGCGCAGATGCTAAAGCACTGACTACTGAAGAAATTCAGCACCTGGAAAAATTAAAAGCTGTCGTGGAAACGGCGCTCGCTGATGGGATGCTCAATGAGAGCGAGATTGCTCACATTAAATCAATCATTTGGGCTGACGGCAAAGTCACCTATGAAGAACTCAGAACCGTCCATGAAACGATGCAAGCTCTCATGGGAGATGAGTTTCCACCCCTGGACTGGAATTTCAACTGAATCTGATGTTCTTTAACTCCTGGTGTGCGTGATGGATAATCTGCTTCTCACCACAGAGATTGATATTCTGCTCCTTTTATTGGTGGCTTGTTTTGCGGCGATCGCCCTCAAGCGGCTGCAATTTCCCTACACAATTGGCCTCGTAGTTGTGGGTTTAGCTCTGGGATGGCTAGCTCTACATGTGGAGGCGTTTGAGATTCTACAGACCCTCTCCCTCTCCCACGATCTGATCTTGTTTGTTTTTGTACCGCCGTTAATCTTCGATTCAGCGCTGAATCTAGATGGCCGTCTACTCTTCAGAAATCTTGCTCCAATTTTATTGCTGGCGGTTCCTGGCCTGTTGATTTCTACGGTCGTTGTGGGAGGGATTTTAAGCTCCGGTACACCCCTAACATTTTCCCAGGCACTGCTATTTGGCAGTTTGATTTCTGCGACTGATCCGGTTGCCGTCATCGCCCTATTTAAGGAACTCGGTACCCCGAAGCAACTCGCTGTTTTAGTTGAGGGTGAAAGCCTCTTTAATGATGCCACCGCGATCGTCGTCTTCAATCTTATTTTGGCTAGTTCGGCGACAGAAATGGGGGTTGGCGCAAACCCTCTTAGTCAGGGACTAGGGCAATTCTCAGTCTCTTTTATCGGCGGCATGTTAGTCGGCGGCGCGATCGGCTATCTCGCTCGATACCTTATGGCTTTGGTCAAAAATAACCTGCTGCTTCTATTCACCGTCACCGCTGTGTTGGCCTATGGCGTCTTCCTATTGGCGGAGGAAGTGGTACAGGTGTCAGGCGTGATCGCGTTAGTGAGTGCAGGATTGACCGCTGGGTGGTACGCATCCAATCGACTGCCGCCTGCCGCCCAGGAGGCTCTCGGCGAGTTTTGGGAATATTCGGCATTCCTGGCCAACAGCCTGATTTTCTTACTCGTCGGTTTGACCATTGCCGAGTCCGCTTTATTCGAACAGATCTCGCAAACGGGCTCACTGCTGGGGCCTCTCAGTTTGACGATTCTGGCCATCTTAGTGGCGCGGGCTTTGGTGGTATTTGGCTTGTTGCCTTTGCTCAATCTCATCAGTGCTACCCCAATTGAGCGCCGCTATCAGGTCGTGAGCTTTTGGGGGGGCTTGCGGGGAGCCGTGTGTTTAGCTTTGGCCCTAAGTTTAGAAGCTGACTTGCTCAACCGCGATTTGATTGTGATGCTGACCTTGGGGGTTGTTCTGTTTACCTTGCTCATCCCAGGGACAACGATGGGTCGATTGATTCGCCGATTAAAGTTAGATCGCCCAGCCCTGATTGAACAGTGGGAACAGCTAATGGCCCAAGTTGCAGTTAAACGTAACGCCCTTAAGCAGGTCGAGTTAGTTCAGAGCTTTCAGCCGCAGTTTCAGACGGTTATTGATGGATTCCACCAACGCTATCAGCAAGCGGTGACTGACGCTGAACAGGCTTTGGGCCAGTTCATAGAACAGGTTGACCAGTGTCCAGAAAATCTCCAATCCCTCCTGTTGCTCACCGCATTATCGGTAGAGCAGAAGAGTTACCGAACGCTCTACGGCCAAGGCTTGATGTCTGAGTTGGTGCTCGACCAGTTCAATACCCGGTTAGCGCTGCTTCAAGATGGGGTTCTCGGCGGAGATTTTTCGTTTGAGCGATTTAAATTTATGCCCTTAGAAAGTATCTGGAGCCGCTATCTACAGGTAATTGTTCAATGGGTTGCCCCGGACAATCCCTGGCTGTTGCATCAGCAATCTCAAATGACGATCGCGCGCTATGAATATTGGGCCATTTTGGTTCGGGTGAGTGACCTGGTCTCATTAAAACTCAAAGTATTTAGCGAGCAGGGTGGAGCCAGCTTTATTGAGGTTGTTCAATCCTGTCGGGATCTTTATGCCCAAGAACGAGTTGAGGCGGCAAAAGAGCTTGATAAAATTGCCCAAAAATTTCCCGAGGCAGTCATTGCCCACCAAATTGAAGTCAGCGATCGCATTGCGCGCACATTCCAAAATGAGGCGGTCGAAAAGCTGGTTACTGAAGGGGCCATCAGCAACGGTATAGCAGCTCAACTTATGCAACCCATCTTTTCTAAATGAGAATAATCAGCATTAATCCATGACAACTGCTTTCCCTATGTGCCATATGGTTCTGCTTTAAACATCCAGAACTCCCAAAATTGCCATGAATTCATCCAACGCTTCGACTGTCATTATGGGTGCTGGTTTTGCCGGACTATTTACAGCGCTGCATCTCACTAATCAGGGCTATCCATATTCCGTCACCTTAATAGATCGCACTGATCGCTTTTGCTTTAAACCGCTGCTATACGACTATATGAGCGGTGAAATGGAGTCTTATCAAATCCACCCTCTTTATGTTGAGTTACTCCACAGCCGCGATATCACCTTCACTAAAGGCACCGTTGCTCAAATTGATATGGATGCTCGCCGCGTCCATTTTTCACAAGGTACGACCTTGGACTATGACAACTTGGTCCTGGCCATCGGTAGCGTTCCCGCATTTTTTGCTGAGGGCGCTGCTGACCATGCCTTGACATTTCAAACCAAGATGGATGCGGATGTTTTGAAACAGCATCTGAGGTCACGCTTGCAACAGGCGGTACAACTACCGGCGGCTAATGAGCGGCGATCACTGTTGACCGTTGCGATCGTCGGGGGTGGCCCCGTCGGGGTGGAACTGGCGCTAACCTTGGGAGACCTGCTGCCCCAATGGTACGAAGCGATGGCCGGTAACCCAGCGGAGATGCGCATCGTTTTACTGAATCGCGGCGACATTCTCAGCGGCGATGTCAATAGCCGTCTGCGTCATGTAGCTAAACAGGCGATGGGACATCGCACAGTCCGCCCCGAGATGATTTTGGGGGCTTCTGTAACTGCAGTGCGCCCAGAGGCGGTGGAATTTACCCGTGAGCATGAGGCTCAACATCTGGCGGCAGGCACCATTGTCTGGACGGCAGGCACCAAGGTGCATCCCCTTATCCAGTCGTTACCTATACCCGATAGTCAGCGGGCGCGGCGAGGGCAACTGCTGGTCAAGCCGACCTTACAGTTGCTTGAGCACCCCAACGTGTTTGCGGCGGGAGACTGTGCCGTGATCGATACGGGCGATCCAGGGGAGACGCCACTACCGGCCACTGCTCAAGTGGCTTATCAGCAAGGAGGGGCAATCGCGCGGGCACTCATCGCCCAGGCAAAGCAGCAGGGGACATTGCCCATCTGCCACGTCGGCCTTCGCGGCACCATGATGAAGCTGGGCCTTGGCACCAGTGTGGCCAATGTATTTAATCGCTACGAGATTGTTGGGCCAGTCGCCCAAACCATTCGCCAGGTCATGTATTTAGGGCTGATGCCAACCCCGTCTCACAATGCCAAAACGACTCTGAATTGGATTAAAGACGACGTCTTTAAAGCCCATGCCAGCGAGTATCACGACATTGACTATACGGCAGACTACGAAGTCGAAGAAATCATTGTCCTCAGCTCCGCCGTCATCTTGAGTGCGGCTGCGGTCGCCGCTGCTGAAACCGGCTCTTTATCTGACTGGATGGAATCCACCGCGCTCCGACAGGAGCTAGCGGGAGCGACCAGCAAATACCCGACCAATCGGGTGATTCATGCGCTATTTGGCCATCAGGCTAAGCGTAAGCGAGCCATGGAGTTTGTTCAAACTGCGCGTAAACAAAATCTTGATGAGCTGATGGCAGCAGCCACGGCCAAAATCAACCAAGCGATCGCGCTTTTACCCAAACAAGCAAACGAACAGGAAATCCACGAATACAAAGAACTGCTCTATGCCTGTTGCGATCGTGTCGCTCAAGCGGCAGGGAACCGACTATTCGATCACCAGCGGGTTGGTCTGGAAGAAGCAGCGGTGCTAAAAAAAATCAAAACCGCGCTCAATTTTAGTGTTAAACCGCCCAATTTGCCTGACAACTCCACAACGGGATTCGAGCAATGAAGCTGAACCAGCAAGCCACTGATCTCTCAAACACTATCAAGGCACTGGCTCCGATTGTCGCCAATGCGATCAAAAGCGGCCAGTTGTTCAACCCCCAATGTGAACTGACTGACGCCGACCCAGACATTTTTTGTGAGTACGATGTGGAAATTCCCATGAGTGAGGGGTTTTGCTTGACAGCCAACATCTACCGTTCGCAGCAGGCGGCTGAGCAGAACGAACCTGTCCCCGTGGTGATGTGTGCCCATCCTTACGACAATCACATCACCCCCGCTCTTGGCAAAACCCCGCTCGGCGGTGCGCCGCAGCAATATCGCCTGATTCCCCAAGCGGGAAAACCTAAATTTTCTAAGCTGACCAGTTGGGAGTCGCCTGACCCCAACTTTTGGGTTCCGGCTGGCTATGCCGTGGTGAATATGAACCTGCCAGGCTATGCCAACAGCGGTGGGCATCCCTCCGTATTTTCTGAGCATCAGGGCAAATGCTATTACGAGGCGATCGAGTGGGTTGCCCAACAGCCTTGGTGCACAGGCAAAGTGGGGCTAAATGGGGTCAGCTTTTTAGCGATTACTCAGTATCATGTGGCCGCCTGCCAAGCCTATGGCGGGCCGCCGCCGTCTCTGTGCGGCATTTCGCCTTGGGAAGGGCTCACCGATCCGTATCACGATACGTTTACGCGTAGTGGATTGACTGAATTAGGGTTTCCAGCCTTTTGGTGGGCCACTGAAGTGAAGACCGCGATTAACGGGACTCCAGCAGATTTTGTCGAAGCGGAAGGGGCCATGCCCACTGATTTTGTCGAAAAGCACCCTTTTTACGATGATTTCTGGAAAGAGAAGGCGGCGAAGCTCGACGAAATTACCTTGCCGATGCTGGTGTGTGGCTCCTTCTCCGATCATGGACTGCACACGATGGGCAGCTTTCGGGCATTCATGAAGGCGCGATCGCAGCATAAATGGCTGTACACTCATCGCACGGGCAAGTGGGATGCCTTCTATTCACCTGAAGTCCAAGCACTGACTCGACGCTTTATGGATTGTTTTCTCAAGGGGGAGACGTCCAATGGTTTTCTGGATACGCCTCCTGTGCGATTAGAAGTGCGCACCAGCCAAGATGAAATTCACGCAGTTCGGGCTGAGCGCGAATGGCCGCTCGCCCGCACCAACTACCAAACGCTTTACCTCACGGAGCAGTCGTCCTTGTCTCCCAACCTGCCCTCAGCGGCTGGCGAAATGACCTACTCTGCCACCCAGGGGCAGGTAACGTTCCGATATGTGTTCGCTGAGGAAACTGAACTAACGGGCTACATGAAACTGCGACTATGGGTGGAAGCGCGGCCCGGACGGAACCCACGAGACAGTCCCGACGATATGGGGATCTTTGTGGCGATCAATAAGCGCGATCGCGGCCAGCAATCAGTCTCCTTTTACGGTTCCGTCGGGAATCAACAGGATATGGTCACGCGGGGGTGGGGCCGAGCCGCTCGCCGCGAACTCGATCCGCGGGAATCTACCGAGTGGCATCCTGTTCTCAAAGCGGCCAGAGACGAAAAGCTGAAACCGGGTGAAATTGTGCCTTTGGAGATGGCGCTGTATCCCAGCAGTACCTTTTTTGCCGCTGGTGAAGCGATCGACCTGATTATCAGTGCTCAGGCAATGATTCCTTCGCCACCTTACCTAAAAGACGTTTCGTTTAACCGAGGGATTCATGTCGTTCACTACGGTGGCGACTTTGATTCTCATCTGCTTGTTCCGGTCGTAAAGTGAGCCATGACTATCGCTAGCAAAAAATACGTTCCGCCCCAATACAATCAGCTCTTAGCCGTAACGCTGCTGAGACTGTTGATCATTCCCTTTGCCGATGGTGGCTGGGGGGAGCTGCTGGCCTCTTTTTTGCTATTTCACATCTCGTTTTTAATTATTCGGTCCTATCGCCTCAAGCGATCGCTCTTTGGCTTGCTGGTGGCGATCGCCTCTCTGGGCTTTCTATTAGAAATCCTCCTGACCTTAGGCAAAATCCCTACCAGTACTCTTTTTCTGGTCACGACCCAAGGTATCTACAGCTGCTTCTTTGGCTCTGCGGTTTTTCTAATCTTGCGGAGTATTCTCCAGGTTTCACGGGTGACTGGGGACACGGTTAAGGGCGGCGTCTGCGTCTATTTATTGCTGGGATATTTCTGGGGACTGCTCTACAGCATTGTGTACACCCTCGATAACAATGCTTTTTCCAGCGCTCTCGTAACCGAAACATCACGCTTAAGAGTGTTGTATTTCAGCTTTGTCACCCTCACCACTCTGGGATTTGGCGACATCACCCCGGCTAGCGAAGTGGCCTCGATTCTGACTGTCCTCGAAGCTCTGATTGGGCAAGTGTATCCGGCAGTGTTTATGGCCTTGCTGGTGAGTAGCTATCTGGCCCACCGAGAATCTCCAGCCCCATCTGCCTCAATCAAGCCTGAGTCTAAATCAAACCACCCATGACTTTGTTCATCTATGCAGTTCACCCCCTTGTTGACCATGTCTCTGCAAGTACCTACCCCAAAGTCCATACGACAGATTTTTCAAGCTACCGCCATCAGCTTTTGTGCTGGCATCATCGCCACCTTACCCGCCAAATCCGCAGATGAGATCTACTTTGACTACGGTCCTTTTGGTCGCACCCTGCCCGTTTCATCCCTCGAAACCTTTGCGGAAACGGGCCTTGTCGATGACGAACTTAAACCTTACCTCCGCTTGATTTCCCCGGATCGGCAGCAGCAGTTTCAACAGACGTTGACAACGCCCATCGTAGAGCTCAATTCAAATATTCCACCAGAGTTCACCGATCCCTTTGTGTTGTCGCAATGGCTCTATACCCCCATTGGCGAAAGCACGTTAGCCCGCTTGGGGGAATTGGTTCAAACGACAGGACGCCAAAATGGCCAATCCGCGATTCGGTCTGCCATTATTCTGGCGGCGGCTGAACCCGATGGGCTCTCGCTACTGAATCTGATTCGCGCTTTCCCCACAGGCGGCATGCGATTAAATCTGCAAAATGTGGTCACCTTGATCAATGCCATCAACACTAATCGAGAAATCACTGAAACCATCATTACCTCAGTGGCTGCAAGCTCTGCTGAAGCCGCCGCCAGTGAGCTGCCCCTCGACTATGGAGCTTTACCGGTGCTAGCCACCGCCGGTGCTTATGCCGTTGAGCAGCGATCGCTGGTGCTCACGGATCCGGAACGCGATCGCACCTTCCCGGTTGACCTTTTCTTCCCAGCCAATCTTGACGCCGGGCCAGGTTCCATGCCAGTAATAATTTTTTCCCACGGCTATGGCGACACGCGAAAAAATCCCCAAGCAACATTAGCGGCAAGGGATATGGCCGCTAATGGATACATGGTGGTGTTGCCAGAGCATGTTGGTAGCAATCAGCAATATCAAATCGATTTAGCCAGAGGGCTCAATCAAGAATCCTTTGACGTGATGGAATTTATCAATCGGCCCCTCGATATTCGCTTTCTGTTGGATACCTTGGAACAGCAGAACGTCCGAGAATTTCAAGGACGCTTACAGCTTGATCGCGTCGGGGTTCTCGCCCACTCTTTTGGTGGTTACACTGCTCTCGTCGCCGCCGGAGCCACAGTCGATATTCCACACTTAGAGGAGCAGTGTGCGCTGGATAAAGATGTCACCTTTGATCAGGTGAATATTGCCCTCGCCCTGCAGTGTCGAGCCTTAGAACTTAAAGCGTCACCGGATACCCTGCAACGATTAACCGACGGCAGTTTAGCCGATGACCGTATTGGGCTGGTATTTACCTTATCTCCAGTCAGTAGCTTATTTGGCGAAGCAGGCGTGAGTAACATTCAGGTGCCCACAGTCATTTTGGGGGGGGCGCTGGATATTGCGAGTCCTGTGGCATTGGAGCAGCTATCTACATTTCAGGGGTTAACGACTGAGCAAAAATACCTTTATCTGGCGCAAAATCTAGCCCACACCCCAGAACTCACTCGGGTCGCTTTAGAAGTTGCCAATCCCAATACCGAGGTCATTGAGGGCTTTAACGCCACTCAGGATTTATTTACCGAACTTGTGATCACGCTGGCGATCGCCCATAGCAATGTGTATTTGCGAGACGATGAGTCTTACCTGCCCTACTTGACCTCAGCCTATGTTGAGACTGCTAGCGTCGAACCCGTCAAACTTCACCTGGTACGCTCCATAGAATAATTTTCAGATTGAGAAACAGCCAGTCGGTTAGCTCAGTGATGTATTGCCGGTAGCTGATGCCGTCATCCCGCAGGACATGGCACAGATTTCATCGCTTTGGCACAATATCGGAAGTCGCTTTCACAGGCCGTCGAGGACAGTCGAACACCCTTAGAGTCCGCGATGGCATCCGGGGTGCCTAATCTGTATCGATCGGTAAATCAGCCGGATAGCGATCGCCGCCCCACCGTGAGGGCGTGAATCAGGCCCACATGACGAGCCTGCACCGCTTCAAACCCCGCCATGGTCAACCAATCGGTCAAACATCCCGCTGCATAGACCCGGGAATACGGTTCCCGAAACAGGTCAATCGCCCACCCCAAATGCCGCAAGGCTCGCTGGCTGCCATCCAAAATGAGGATTTGTCCGCCGGGTTTAAGAAGTCGCCAGCTTTCTTGCAAGACTGCTTGCGTCGCGGCGGGCGGCATTTCATGAAACAGAAACGAGACCGTGATCACGTCAAAGTGTTCTGAGGCCCACGGGGACTGCTCGGCCAAGCCATGCTGCCAAGCGATCGCCAATCCCGCCTGCTGCGCTTTGTAATCGGCCATCACCAGCATATGAGGAGACAGATCGAGGCCCGTCACTGTCGCCTGAGGAAACTGTTGCTTTAGCAACAACGTCGTAGAGCCAGTTCCACAGCCCAAATCCAGAATGGCTTGTGGCTGTCCCTGCACTTGCGACAAGAGTTGGCGGCGCAACCAGCCCTCGTGGGGCGGTGACGCCAGTTTTGTTACTGGGTCGTAAGTGATGGCCGCGATCGCGTTGTGGTAGCCCCCCGCAATGCCATGGAAATCTTGGCTCCGATGGTACTCAGGACAGGCCACCTCAGGGGTTTGCCAGGTCGCGATCGCCTGTTCCCAATCCAATTGTTGAAACCAAGCTAAGCGATCGCTGCCAATCCAGAGGCGGAGCAGGTGCTGTAGTAGCCAGTTGTTCATCAGGCGCGTAAGGTACAAAAGTGAGCCAAAACAGAGGGCTGGAGAAACCTGCTTTTTATGCTGAAGTCTTTGTCGCCGGATGGCAACCTCAACCGCACGATTAAAGTGCTCTCTACCGGGCTGATTACCGCCGCCCTGGGATTAGAGCTCGGGAATATTACTGCTCATTTCTTCGGCATCGACCCCTTCGCCAATGTCGCGATCGCCTTCTGGATCGGTCGCAGCGCTCTGGTGATTCATGCGGTGGAAGGGGCAATCGCGGCTGCCTATGCCCCATCACGGCAGCGATCGGCCCTGAGATACGGCATTTATACCTTCTTCGTGGGCACTGTCGGATTAGTCGAACTGTGGCAACTCCCCCAACTCGCAGACGATTCAACCCAGTAAAGCTACCCTGGCATTAGCCGTTCAGAAATACTCACCATGCGTAAACCTGGTTCAGTCAAATCGCTGGAAGCATTAGGGCGGGTACGGCTATCAAAAAACTTCTTCTTGCGCGACTTTCTCTACAGCGAAGTGGCCAATTTCTACGGTGTGCCAAATATTCCCGACGATCCCGATTTAGCGATAGAAGCAGGCAGCCAGCTTTGCACTCACCTCATCGAACCTCTGCAAGCTACCTTTGGCCGCATCACTATTCGCTCCGGCTTCCGCTCCTGCAAAGTCAATCAGCTCTGCAACGAAAAAGGCCACAACTGCGCCACCAATGACAAGAACTACGCCCACCACATCTGGGATCGACGCGACGCCAACGGCCACATGGGAGCCACCGCCTGTATCGTGGTGAACAGTTATATTCAGCATTATGAGAAAACCGGCAACTGGCAAGCTCTAGCCTGGTGGATTCACGATCATCTACCCTATAGCGACCTTTACTTCTTCCCGAAGCTGTGTGCCTTCAACATCACCTGGCACGAACAGCCACGCCGCCGCATCGACAGCTACATCACGCCCAAAGGTACCCTCACGAAACCCAGCATGGCCAACCATGAAGGTGACCACAGCGATCTGTATCCAGACTTCCACTCAGAAATATTTGCGCATAGTCGACAGTATTAATAACTATTCTTGAATCGGGTTTGCTGGGATAGTCAAAGAACTTTCTGGAATCGCTTCTATATCCAGACTAAAGCCCGTTAATTGCTGAAAGAAGAGGTTCCCGTGTATCCGACCCAAAAACCTATAAGTATTTTTCCCAAAAAGTCTTCCACTGAAATAAATGACTGCGCGTCAGACTTTTGGGCCATAAAAACTATAGCGACACAGTTTAGAGGCTGCGAGACCATGGCGACCATCTAGGCCCGTTGCCATCAGCCCTGGAGCAGGGGTATCCGCCAATCACGGGTAAAATTCAATTTGAGCTTCCTCCGAAGCCCGCCAAAGTGGAGAAAGCGGCAGTCGGTAAAGCGGGGTTCGTCCCCGTCAAGGCACAGTGGGTAGGGGAGCGCTCGAATGCTTGGATGGAAAGGTGTAAGCGTTTAACGAAGAATTTTGAGGGCACCCTTGACCATGCCAAAGTTCACCTCGACCAAGGCTTCATTAGACTCATGTTTAAGCGCCTAGCAGCTCCTGCTTAGGGATCTCAAACAGGCTCTATATTCCTAATCAAAATCTTAGCGATCGCTGCTGTCTCACTTGAGCCCCGATTTGCTGTAGAGCTAACCAAATGAAGGGTGGAATTGTTTTAAAGTAACGGCCAAACAAGCGGCGAGGTTCTTGCAGCAACCGATACAGCCATTCCAAGCCGCTCGCCCGAACCCACATGGGAGCCCGACTTTTAATACCTGCGTATACAGGAAAAGCAGCTCCAACACCAATCATGACGGAACTAATTTTGCCGAAATGTTCTTGCATCCAGCATTCTTGTTTGGGGCATCCCAGCGAAACAAAGGTAAATCCGGCCCCACTTTTATTAATTCGTTCCACTAACTCAACATCCTCAACTTCGGTTAAAGGTCGAAAGGGAGGAGACTCGATCCCCGCAATCTGCAGTTCTGGAAACTCGCGCTCAAGACGGTTCTTCATCTTATCCAGAACATCTTTAGTTGAGCCCAGTAGATAAATCGAAACGTTATTCTTAACGGCCTGATGACAAACAGCCATAAAAATGTCCAAGCCAGCTACCCGGTCCTGACTTCTCATGCCAAGAGTCCGCATTACCCAAACTATTGGCATACCATCCGGTGTAATCAAATCAGCTTTCTCGAGCACTCCTCGAAGACTTTCATTCCAGCGTGACTCCATAAGCATATGGACATTTGCTACACATACAATGCGACTAGAGCGCTGCTTAGCCCAGTCAAGCATGGTATCAACTTGCTCCCTAAACGGAAGGGCTGTAACTGCAGTGCCGGTTACATAAATCTTTGGTAAGTCCATCTTTTAGAGTTCTCCTTATAACATCTACGTCCACCGGGTCAACCCTACAAACACTTGTACCTGGGCGCACAACTTAGAACAGGAAAGCTTACGAAGGCAGCTACGTCAAAAAGACCACAATGAATTTAAAATCAGCCACACTTCAAGAATCCAACGAAGAGCGATCTCTCAATTCCTTATAAAAATAGCCAGCTACACCTGATTAAAACTCAAAACCCTGAACAAAGCCTTAGGCTAACATCTCGGTTTAACTTTAGACCGATAAAAAAATCAAATAAAGTTAGTCATATATTCGGTCTACAATCCCATTTGATCAACCACTAGATAGATAATTCATTCCAACTTCATATAAACCCCGAGAAATCACCTAGAGCCATTTTAATAAGCCAAGGACTCCGGTTACCGAAGCTATAGAATTACCATTTCAGGTATCGTGAGACACGGTTTTTTAGTCCCATCCATTTTTTAAAAGAAGTGAATGAAGGTTGTAATTGCCACTCTGCCTATGAAATAGGACTCCTCCAAGATATATCCTGAGGCTACTTCATCTTAAGTTCACAAAGGTAGTTTCCCCTTTTACGGCACTTTTCAGTCTGGTAAGGGGCGCTGATGGCAGTGTGTGAACCAATTTTGAGTTTTTTGGGGAAGGGCGCATATAGCTATTACGAGGGTATGAATATGAGGTTGGCACCGAGGGAAAGAGGGCATCAAAGCGTTGATTGACCCAGGCCAATTACACTACCAGGAAATGGTTGAAGCCACCCTCCTGCTTGACTGATAAAAGACGTATCCTGTATTGCTGAGATACTTGCCAGTAGATAAATAGAACGCATGAATAGGAAGTTAGCATTCTAGAATTAGATCCCACTCAAAACTCCAGAATGCTGTGGAAGATCCCGCCTCCACGATGCCCTAAGAGCCTGACTCGGTCAAGATGCTGGCTGCGTCCATCTGGGTCACTTGGCGACCTGTGTTTGGATGGTGGCAGCTCTGATGCAAACGGGTGAAGTTGACTTCACCCGATGGGTCGCCTACATTCCCTGTCGAGGGCACTATCTCCAAGGTAAGCAAAGATGTGTCAGACGATGGTTAGGCAATAGCCAGATCGATGCGTGACAGGTTAAGGACAAAACGCTTTTGTCAAGGGCATTTCACCAATGCCAAGTTGACGGCTATATCAGTCTTTCAGCCTCAATAAGTAAATATACTCATTGAACAGGCATTTTGGCCTGAATCCATATCTAGTGC
>JBCDAJ010000048.1:0-39213 GCA_039185935.1 Cyanobacteria bacterium P01_F01_bin.56
GCGCTCACTGGAAGCGAGAACCTACCCAGACTTAGCCAAAGCCATAGAAGAAGCCTTCGAATCTGTTTCTTTGAAAGATATCGAAAACTGGTTCACAAATTGCTGCTACTGTACCTCATCAGAGTGAGAACCGCTATAAGTTGCTTTAACTATGAATATCTAGACATTTCATGGAACACTAAAATTTTCCGAGCAAGTAGGTTAGCGTACAAAGTTCGAGTCACCTTAAGAAAGACAAACGACCTTGCACCCTTGATCACACATTGCTTCAGCGCGATCTCATATCGCCGTAGGTTGGGTCGAGCGCTAGCGACACCCAACAATATAATTGAGACTCATTATTCCCATGCCTTAATCAACTCAATCTCTTCGCTTTTACCCCAATCGAGTGAATAAAAACCCTGCTCAACAAAGCGATGGAAACTGGAATACGGCCACTCAATCGGAGCCCTCACCAAGCCATGACTGACCGGATTGATGTGGATGTAATCAACATGACGCGCAAAATCTGGCTCATCGCGAATCTGGTGTTCCCAAAAGCGCCGCTGCCACACCGCTTGCTCTTGCTTGTGGCGACGGGATAATGACCGGGCTTGCTTGTATTGCTCGGGGCAATGGCGGGTGAAATGCGATTTGACTAACCGCCAGCGGGTGGAAAAGTCAGCGTCACCAGCAGGCAATGTCCAGATGCAGTGCAGGTGGTCAGGCAAAACGACAATAGCCTCAACATTGAACAGTTGGGTGTTGGGTTTTGCTATCGCCGTAACCCAACCTACGGCGAGGGGCGATCGCACTGGTCGCGGGTCAGGTGACTGGGATAGTCTTTACTCATGAGCTTTCTCGGGGCTACGGAGTTTGCTATTCGCAGCCTACACTGAGAAAGCTTTTTTACTCTTTCTCTGGCTTTTAAAGCACCCTCTTAGCTCCGACTAGAAGGTAGTTGTTCAAGCTGCTCCTAAGGGTTCCTATGGAACAGTGATATCGTGTTCCAAGACAACTTCAGATTGCCCTTCCAAAAGAGCCTCGAACACTTCTTTTTCTGAATTTCCAGATTCCAGAGCTGAGTTTATTTTTTCCATTAAATACGACAAGGTTTTGTTGCAAAAATTTATTGAATAGGTTTCTGTTTCCATTTGAGAAATTTTACCAGCTTTATTTACAAGCCCTAGAAAATTTTCATCAGAAAAAGAAGATTGACCTGTTCTCTCTAAGCACCGTTCAAGATCTCGACTCAAATTTTTGACTTGAAGTAAAATGGCTTGTTCAGCAGAAAGACCACGAACTGGCAGCCATGCGGTACGCGTTTCTCTCGACTTAAGCATATTTTTAATTTCACATCCAGGCAAGAGTAATCCTAAAAATAAAATAGTCAAGAGAAGAAACATCGTGTTGTTTTGCATTTTTCCTCAATGTGTTCAAAAAAAATAACTAAGGAGCAGGTAAAGTCGAGAGTTCCCATACTTCATCCATAATTGCAGCTGTTACGTCTAGCGCTTCAGCAACATTTGCTGGAGATGCTATAGGTATGGCTCCAGATAAAATTATAGAGAATAGAGTATCGTACACTTCAAAAATTCGATCTTTTATTGCTCCTTCAGGCAAGGAATCTAGTGTCACCGTAGTACAATTGTGATTCAGCAAGTTATATTCATCGACTCTCATTCCCACATATGTTGTTCCGTTATCAAGTTCCGCAAACCTTGTAGGCGTTCCAGCGTGATATAGGCCTCTGAAGAAAGATTTTATCTGCTCTTCTTCTTCTTCTGTAAAATCCAAGTACCACCTTGCTACCGAAACATCACTTCCTCTAAATACATCATTTGGTAGCAAATATAATTCCCTAGGAATCATGTAAAGAAGACCATCTCCACTTGCACCGCTGTATGTAGCATTCGGTTGATCTCCATACATGCCATATGTAAACACGGTGCCATCAACATCAATAGACATATGTCCTGGCCAGGATTCATGGTGATAAATTACGGTACCTGAATTGCCGTTTAATACGGCAACTAAGGCAGCATCTAATGCTTCTGTGGCTTCTCCTTCACTGATGATGTCGAAACCCTGGCTCAGACCTAGCATGAACTCGTTGAAGGCAAATCCATTATACGATTGATAGGATTGTGTCTCAGCGTTAAAGCTAGAAATTAATCCCTTTATAGTACTGCCCTCAAATGGGTGGCCGAACTTAGCAGAAAAGTCATCATCCTGCCCAGATTCAGTGAATCTAGACTGACTCAATACTTTTTCAATAGATTGATATTTGTCCAAGCTCTCACCATTATTCTTTGCTATCTTGGCTTCCGAATAAGCAATGGCTGCCAACCAGGCGAGTTCGGAATCAGGATCAATCGTTCCAGCTTTTGCGAGCACTTTGCTTGTTGCTTTGGCGCTGAAGAAATCGAAATCAATTCCCTCAGCACTATAAAGGTCAGAAAAACTCAACAGGCTGTTCTCATTGGTGAGCAAGTCAACCGCGATTTGATTCGTGGTCGCCAATAGGTCCTCACTATTCTTATGGTTGACGAATTCATCAAGCAGCTCAATCTCTGCAATGAGATCCTCCTGAAAATCGAGTAACTTGAGCTGCTTATTCTGCGTAAGCTGGTCAAAATCCTTATTCGGCTTCAAAGCAATCTCGCCAATGCGGGACCAGACATCCTGCAGCTCCAGCGTTTGTACTGGGGGTAATAACGACTGCGAGTCATTCGCCGTGATCTCCGCCGCTGTCAACGAATCCAAACTGTCTAGCCCCACCGACGCCAGTACCACATCTAACAGTTCATCATTGCTGCTGCCCTCAAACACCCCGGTGGCTGAGTAATTCAGCGTCAGCACATTGCTGCCAAACTTGATTTCCGTCGGCTTGGTAAACGTATCTTCTTCATTCAGCAATCCATAGGAGATGGCATAGTCCCCACTACCCAACTGAGTCAAAAACTGCCGCTCAGGCGGCTCGGGCTCACAAGTGTGAGAACCGCCTGAGCTACCCGAACTGCCTGAGCTGCCTGAGCCGCCCGAGCCCGCATCATCTGGCGTCGAATCGCCATCGCCACTCGACGAGGCGCCTCCACAGTGATTGGGGGGCAATGTATACCCACCGCCACTGCCGCCACCGCCAAAGCTGCCACTGCTGCCAAAACGGACCCCGCCACCACCGCCACTGCCGCCACTGCCGAAGCCGCCGAAGCCACTCCCGCTAAAGCGACTGCCGAAACCGCGACTCCTGCGCACAGAGCTGAGAACTTCGCTGGTGCCGCCCGAGCCATCGGCCCTTGGCTCGTCCTCAGAATACGCGAGGAAATACACCCGAGCGGTCTCAAGCTCAGCGGGGGTGAGCGAGGAAACATCCACAGTTACCTCCGTCCCCGCCACACTGACAATGCCGGGGTCATAGGCTAAGTAGTCAGGAGTGCCATGTAAGAGGGGATTCCCCTCCTCGCCATTGGCAAGGAGCGTATCGCTCAGATCATTCTCATTGAGGAGATAGACCAACAGTTGAGCGTTGTTGTCAATATTTTCGGGCAGGCCAAATTGGAAAGTGGTGGAACCCGAGTCCAGTTCCAGAGGGATAAACTCACCTTCACTGTAAGGCAGCGCCGCCTGCTGAAATTCATAGCTGAAGTCCAACGTGGTAGAGTCCACCGCGCCGCTCGCCGCCCGGGCCAGAATCTCAACCGTGTAGTCGCCATAGGCCAGACCACCGCTGTTGAGATCACTGAGCTGTTCTAAATCCAGCTCAAAAGAGCCATCGGCTTGTAATGTACTGGAAATGTCAACGTAGCTGCCGCTGCCAATGCGGGCCTGCAGCACTGTGATCGTGTCCGCACCACTCAATTGTCCTGAGACCGTTGGGTCTGCCGTCAAACCATCCTCGTCACTGCGACCGGTATCGTTACTTAGCGCTAGCAGGAGTTCCAAAGATTCATCGAAGCCCCCGACGGCCCAATTAACCGCATTGTCAAAGAGCTGCCAGCCGACGTCGGAAAGGTCGAATAAACTTTTAATACTGCCGAGGAAAGCGACCATACGGGCATCCGTTACATCATCGCCCGCCAGCGCATCACCGACATCATAGGCAAAGAGTGAGGAGTAGCCATCGGCTCCCGAGATAATCTGAGTCGCACTGGCGTAGGGTCGAGCATCCCGTCGCTGCTGAGCAGCATTGAAGAGCGTCACCTCGCCGTCGATGCCGGTTGCAATGGCATGGCTAGCGGCGTCGATAGTGACCGTAGCATCGTCTTCGAGCCAGACACCCTCTTCATCAGGCACCAGGTTAAACTCATCGTAAAAGCCGCGACCCAGAGCTACCACTGGCACTGCTAGGTCCTCCACTGCACTGGCATCCAGCTCCAACCACGCCGCAGTTACCAACAGTTCGGCATAGTCTGCATCCTGCCGCTCAAAGTTACTGGCAAGTTCTGTAATAACCGTGAAGCCTAAATCTGAGAGGCGATCGCTGACGGCTTGTTCGGAGCTGGTCAGAACCGTATCTGTCGTCAGGAATAAGGCATCGGGCGCAGCATTGGGCGGTGTGTAGGTAAAGTCAAGCGTGGTTGTGCCAACTGCACCCGCTGCCGTTTGTGCCTGAATCTCAACGACGTATTGCCCTTCTGGGAGCGTGCCACCATTAAGTTCAGTTAACCGAGCGGTATCAAGCGTGAAGGTGCCATCCGCTGGCAGCGTATCGGCAATGTCAACGTACTGCCCACCGCCAATCTGCGCCTGTAGAGAGTCGATATTGGCGGCATTGTTCAATTGACCTGAGACACTGGGGGCAGCCGTTAAGCCGCCGCTGTCGCTAGTGCCCGTATCATTGCTGAGGGCTAGCGAGAGTTCTAACGGCTCACTGGACCGCCTGCACCAGGAGGCACGTCATGGTGGAAAAAGAGGGTACTGAAATCGATCGCCCCGCTGCTGTTCTTAGCGACGACATCGACAGCATAGCCATTGGTCGGTAGACTGCCGCCATTGAGCTCTCTAAGCTGCTCTAGCGTCAGCGTAAAACTCCCGTCTGCCGCCAGGCTGCTGAGAATGTTGGTATAGGCCCCACTTTTACCCAAGCCGCCTCAATGACGAAATACAACACCTTATCAAGAAGCTATAGCAATTAAAGCAATAAGCAAAGCTTTGAAGCATCGGTTCATCAGATATGGGAGAGTGATAGATAGGCTAAATTTCTGACGGCAAGGAAGGGCACCCATGCAAAAACTGATCGAAGGCATCCGGCAGTTCCAAAGCAATTACGTTCCTTCCCATCAATCCTTGATGAAAGAGCTTAGCAAGGGACAGCACCCGCGAGTATTGTTCATTGGCTGCTCTGACTCGCGAGTGAGCCCAGAAATCATTACCCAATCTGAAATTGGTGACCTCTTTATCATTCGCAACGCGGGGAATATTGTGCCCCCTTTTGAGGCGACTAATGGGGGAGAAGGCGCCACCATTGAGTACGCGATCGATGCGCTAGATATCAAACAGGTCATCATTTGTGGCCATAGCCAGTGTGGCGCGATGAAAGGCCTTTTGCAATTAGGGGAATTAGAGGAAAAAATGCCGTTGGTTTACGAGTGGTTGCACCATGCAGAAGCGACTCGCAAACTCGTGAGCGACAACTACAGCCATCTTGAGAAAAAAGAAATGCTGAATGCCCTCGTGGCAGAAAATGTCTTAACTCAGATTGATAACTTGCGCACTTATCCGGTTATTCGCTCCAAACTTTATGCCGGTGATTTGTCCATTCACGGGTGGATTTATCAGATTGAAACGGGAGAAGTCTTAAGTTACGACGCCGAAACCCACGCCTTTATGCCCCCGCAGACCAAACTATCAGAAGCCCAAGGAATCACAATGAGTGAAATGTTAGCTTACGCAGCGTCGACTCACGCCGCTCCCTCTTCTCGCAGCCACTCGGCTCAAGATCATGATCATGAGCAGGCCACCCATGAGGCATCACCGAGCTATCTACCCGGTGCCACTCGATTATCTCGGCAACAGGCCGAACGTATTTATCGCGGTTCGGCTCGAATGTAGAGTCATGTTGTCGCCATTAAACGCTGCCTTTGATTCCATTCAGGTGTCAGGATATAGTTATGACGGTTCTGGGGCTGTAGCTCAGCTGGATAGAGCAACCGCCTCCTAAGCGGTAGGTCGCGCGTTCGAATCGCGCCAGTCCCGTCCTTGTAAGCCATTGATTTCAAGGCTTTTTGAGAATCTCCTGAGCGACCCTGGCAATGTCAGTCGGGAGAGTCGATGAAAATGTTGGTGAAATATTTCCCCAGGTCTTGAACCGTTGCTGAAGCCACGTTCTAAGCCGATCGCACCCCACATTCGATGCCACTGCGTCAGGCCTTTGACGCTTGGGGATGAGGATTCAATAAATTACTGAGGCCAAGCCGGATAACATTTCCCCTCCTGGAAGGGACAGCGGGGTGGGTTGCCTCTGAGTGCGAGGGTTCGAACCCACCCCGCCTACGGCACCCCTCCCGAGAGGGGAAAACCGGCACATTATTAAATTCCCGATCCTTAACGAGCCTCCAACTGTTGCGTTGTATTGCAGATTGCCAGGGCTCGCAACGAGGGTTAACGTCTTTAATTCCCCTTGGGGGGATGCAAGCTAATCTTAGGGAGAGGTTTCCCAGCGAGTTTAGCTACCATGGCACCGCGATCGCGCCCGCAAAAATTGACCTGGCCTAAAAGCACGGAATTGGTGGGTTTGGAATTGGCGTTGCAGGCCGCCGCCGACTCGGAACTCTATCCGCAGTACACCATTGGACTGCACGCCTGGTTTTTGCAGCAGATTCAGGCATTGGATGCGGACCTCTCGGCCTCGCTGCATGATGAGCAGACCGAAAAGCCGTTTGCGATGACAGGGTTAGACGGGCAATTTGTGGCCCAAAGTCGTCATTTACAACTGCAAGCGGGCAAGACCTATCGCTGGCGCGTGCAGGGATTTTCGAAAATGATGGTGGCGGGGTTGGCAACCTGGCTGAAGCACCCTCCTCAGGAACTGGTGCTTAAGGATACGCCCCTCACCGTCCAGGAGATTCGCCTCGCTTTGCCAGCAACGACGTATCGCGCCCTAGCCGCAGACGACCCCACTGGGAATTCATTGACCCTGACGTTTGCCAGCCCGACTAGCTTTCGGCGGCGGGGGCATCATTTGCCGATGCCCTGGCCGCGCAATGTGTTTCACAGCTATCTGCGGCGGTGGAATTTGTTTGCGGGGCAAGCGGTGCCTCAGGATGAGTTTTTGGACTGGCTTGAGGAGCATGTCATCATTCAGCGGCATCAGCTGCAGTCGGTGAAGGTGGCGGCGGGTAAACGCGGCTCGGTGACGGGCTTTACCGGAGCGATCGCCTACGCGCTAGACCGCAAAGCCCAGGCCAACGAGGATTTTTATCGCTTGTTTTTTACCCTCGGACGGTTAGCGCCCTATTGTAGCACGGGGCATAAGACCACCTTTGGGTTAGGCGAAACCGTGGCGGGTTGGCACCTGAAGCAAGCGACGGTCGAGATGCCGTCAATCCAAATGGTGTTAGCGGAACGGATTGATGAGTTGACGACCCTGTTTAAGGCGCAGCGCAAGCGACAAGGGGGCGATCGCGCTCAAGCGACGGCGGAGAAATGGGCGACGGTGTTGGCACGGCGAGAGTTGGGGGCCTCGTTGCTCGACATTGCTGCTGATATGGATATGCCCTATGAAACGGTGAAAACCTACAGCAAGCTGGCGCGACGCGCTTTGAAAGATACCTGATCGGCGAGCGGTACGATTTAATCAGAGATGAGCCAGTGACGACTCGCTCTAGCGCTAAAATCCAGGCAAGATGTAGAACGAGGCAAATGGGCTACCAACCTCAGGCCATCGATACTTCCGCAGAAGCTGATCGCTTACTGTTTGCCCTGTTGCGGCAGCGTAGTAATGGCGATCGCTTGCAGATGGCGATGCAACAAAATAGGGGAGCCCGTCACTTGTTTCTGACGGGTTTAAAGCGGCGCTTTGGGCAGCTAACCGCAGACAAGGTCGCCCAAGCTTTTTAAAAAGATGCTTTTCCCCAAGGGTTTGAACCTGGTGGCGATGAAATGACCTGGATACAAGACCCAATCGACCTGACCCTCAGTTTGCATTCAGTATTCAAAGAATTACAGGTGGCTTACTACATCTCAGGCGGCGTAGCGGCTATTTTCTATGGTGAGTATCGCACGACTCAAGATGCTGACTTAGTGATTAACATCGCGACTCATGCCGTTCCTACTTTGACAGCCGCTTTGGAAGGCTTAGGCTTTTATATATCCGGGATAGACAATGTCGTTAGCAGTCGCCTCAACACGTTTCAGGCAATTCATCAGCAATCACTTGGCAAAGCCGATTTAACCATCGCCGGCACAGATGAGTTTGAAATTGCCAAGCTTGCCCGACGACGACTGGAGCAGATTTCAGGACGGGGAGAATTGCCGTTTATTTCGCCAGAAGATTTAGTGCTCAGCAAGTTGCAGTGGCAGCGCAGTTCGCAATCGGAAAAGCAATGGCGAGATGTTTTGGGTGTGTTGAAGGTACAGGCTCAAGCTTTGAATTTGACCTATATGCACCATTGGGCGATTGAGCTTGATCTCCAAGCTGAGTTGGCAGCGGCTCTCGTGGCTGCTGGCCTGCAGTAAGTTTCCGCCTTTATGAGGGAAGGCAGAAGGCGGGGAAAGGCAGAAGGCAGAAAAAATTGTGGTTAGGCTTTGTGGGGAAATAAAGTACCTGATTGGTATCAGGGGGGCTGGGTAGTTGGGTAGCAGGGTAGTGGGGGCTGGGAGGTTATTTGTTTTGCACATTCCTTAGCTGGTTAGCCGAGCGATCGCCACAACCAGGCGACTGACAAGTTTAAATCGGGTAAGACCGGATCACCCTTCAGGTTATCTGGTGCCGTCAACACGTCAACGGGCTGGTCAGGCCGATAGATTTCCACTTGCTGGGTTTGCGGATCAATGAGCCAGCCCAAGCGCAGTCCACTGTCGAGATATTCCTGCATTTTGGCCCGCACGGTGTTGACGTTGTCACTGGGGGAAACCAGCTCCAGTACAAAGTCGGGACATAGGGGTGGAAACTTGCGGCGTTGTTCTGGACTGAGCGCTGCCCAGCGAGACGCCTCGACCCAGGCCACATCGGGCGATCGGTCTCCGCCACCCGGCAGTTTGAAGCAGGTGGAGGAATCAAAAACGACACCTAGTTGGATGCGGCGATTCCAAGTAACAAAGTCAGCCGATAGTTCGGCATTGCTGCGGCCAGTTTCGCCGCCCGTGGGGGACATGATGACGAGGGCTCCAGTGGCGGTGCGTTCAAATTTGATATCGGGGTTGGCCGCACAAAGTTGCTCAAACTGACTGTGATTGAGGCGCGCGATCGGGCTGAGGTCAATGGTGAAGGCAGTCATAGCTACGTACTCCCGGATGACTCTAGCTTAGCGAAAGGTAGAAATCAGAAGGCAGAAGAGCGGCTTTACTGCATTAACCAGCTAAACAAATTGGCAATGGAGAGTTTGAACGCTTGGGCGAATGCTGGCGTTGGTAATAAACGCTCAGGGGCATCGTAAACGGCAGTCGGTTGATCCGGTAGATAGACAAAAACCGATTGATCATCCGGGTCAATGAGCCACCCCATTTGAGTGCCGTAACTCAGACAATGGAGAATATTTTTCGTCACTTTGGTTTGGCTCTGATCAGGGGAGAGAATTTCAATCGTCCAATCTGGAGCAATGGCAAACACATTTGCCACTCTGCCATTTTCCTGACGAGGTATTCTGGCCCATTGAAACACGGCAATGTCAGGCACAATAGAGCGTCCACCAAATGTGCAGCGTAACTCAGTAAAAGCTCGGGCGATTTGCGCAGACTTGACAACCTGATTAATCGCTGGAGCCAGCTCTGTCTGAATCGCGCTATGTTCTCCCTGGGGCATTGGCTTCTGAATAATTTGCCCGTCGATGTACTCGCTGGCCGGTTCAGTCTCGGGCAGGTTGAGGAAGTCTTCTAACGTCAGAGACTTAGCAGGAGTTTGGACCATGACAAGACTCCTAATAGGCAGAATTCATCACTATAAGTGCTTTTGTTATAGCAGAAGGCAGAAGTTAGAAATCAGAAGGCAAAAGGCAGAAACGGCAGACTGACAGAGTGTTCAAAGCTTAGTGGTGCAGAAAAGTCCTGAGGCTGATCCATCTAATCTCAGCTAAAATTCCGTGTTGCCATCTGCTAGCCAGCTCCTGCACCTCCTTGCCCAAGGGACACCCGCGCCCCCGAGCCCAACTGCCGAAGTCGAACTGCTTAAAAATCAGTTGGAGTTTATCCTGCGACTGAATACGGTCTTTTTGGGCTTTCTGGCGTTTCTAGGCGGTATCCTCACCTGGTTCTTTAAAAGCAACCTTGACGATGCCCGCAAGATGGCGGGGCAGATGGTACATCAACAGTTGTCAGAGCCTATTGAGCCGTTGATCAAGGCAGAAGCCAGTAATATTCGGCGATCGCTACGCACCGAACAAATTATCAGCAACACCGTGGTGGATTATTATGTGCCCGCTGCGATCGCGCAGTCACCGCTAGAGTATTCGCTACTACAGGGGCGCGGCTTTCTCGATGTGCGCTTCTGGCATCCTGAAGGTAAACCCAAGGACGTTGGGGCAGCGTTTTGGTTGTCGATTTTGTTAACTGCGACTTTTTGACGCTCTCTGAGATTGCTTCTCCTGAGGATGACGTGCGCAAAGTCGGGTATCAAAAGCGCGATCAGCTCGTCAATGAGGTCATCCAAGAATTAGTGGAACTGCGCATTGGCCGTCCGATTCTCATCGTCTATGTCCGCCCTGGGATGGGGCGAATTGGGGCGATCGATCAGCTTACTACCAACTTTCCTGAGGACATCAAATACTATTCATCCGCCAATACACCGGTAGCCCTGATGGGCGCAGTCGTCGATTCGGCTTATGTCGCGTATGGCGATCGACAGTTTGTCGGTTAGTCTCTTTGCGAGAAGTGGTTTTGGGGCATAAAACCACATTCGTATCCTTACACGAGTAATCTTTAAGCGCCTTTAGTTCAGATTTACTATTCTCTTGGGAGAAGCCTTTGTGAAGCTTTCAGAAGCATAGAAACCTTGGTATCAAAGACTTTCAGGAACTCGATGGCGCGTTTTGTAAGGGATTTTGGCGAATATCGTATGGATACACAAAACTGGGCAAGACTACGTAATCAAATAGCGCAGACTTTAGCTCATTATTTTCTAGAGAGTCTCAGAACTGAGTCCAGTGAGGATTTCAAAGCCTGCGCAACTAATCTATGATCAGCTGTGCCAAATTTTCCGAGCAGTTAGTCCAGTGTTTAACTCAACTGCAAGTCAGGTAAAGGCCATAAGTACAGGAGCTAATTGTTAAATTGGCTGTTTTAACAAGCTTAATTAGAGCGGGCCCGAATGAATAAATCTTATTTCCTTCTATAAAGGAGGCTAGATTTGTATCCGGAAACGGCATCTGACACTTTTTACATTCTGTGATGTAGTTGTGTTTCTGGCATCAGCCTATTGGCTCCGTTACCGATTATTTTGGGCGGCCAGAGGTTTTCAAGTCATTGATGATATCGTCGTAAATTTGTTGTCCTAGATGAAGCTAAATAAATATAAGTGAAGCCTTGCCAAAAAATAATTTGGATTAAAGATAGTTTGTTTCCAGTAGGCGACTCAGTAAAGATTTCAGACCCTTCTGATGGAGTTCTTACATGCCGACTCAAGTTACTTATCCGGGTGTTTATATAGAAGAGATCCCGAGTGGTGTTCGCACGATTTCGGGTGTGGCTACGTCGATCGCGGCCTTTATTGGTTGGAGTAAGCAAGGGCCGACTGACCATGCCCAACGAGTCCAAAGCTGGAGTGACTTCGAACGTTACTTTGGGGGGTTAGATTTCCGCAGTTATTTAGGCTATGCCGTTTATCAGTTTTTCCAAAACGGTGGGCAAGATGCTTATGTGATTCGGTTGGCGGCAGACGATGCGGTAGCCTCTACGGCATCTTTGCCTTTGGGCGAGACCTCCCTCAGCATTGAGGCCAAAAATCCGGGGACATGGGGCGATGACTATGGTGTCAAGCTGAAAGTGCGCGATGATGATCCGGACCGTTTTCGCATTGAGGTGATGTTTGCGCCATCAGACGCACCGGCTGTTGTCGTCGAATCGTTCGAGAATTTGTCGGCCACCATGGGCGATCGCCGCTATGTCGAAACGGTCATCAATGCTGAATCCATGTTCATTAAAGTGGACTCCGTTGGAGCGGCGTCGGGGGGGACAGGCACTGGGTCAACCAGCACTGGCTCAACGGGCACTGGCACGACTGACACTGGTTCAGCCGGAACGGGTACTGGGTCAACGGGCACTGGTTCAATGGGCACCGGTTCAACGGGCACCGGCACGACTGGAGCCACAACCGAGACGAACGCGATCGCAGATGCGGGGGGGACCCCTCTCGCAGGCGGGGCTGAAGGTACCATCTTAAGTCCTGGGGATGCAGCTTTCACGAATGCTTTGGGGCTTGACAGTAGCGATACAGGGGTCAAACTGCTGGATTATGTGGACTTGTTCAACCTGCTCTGCGTACCGGGCGAAACAGATGTGACGACCTTGTCTTCACTACAGGCTTACTGTCGCCAAAAAAGAGCCTTTTTGATCGCCGACTGTGAGGAAACGGCCACCTTTAACTCGCTGCAAGGCGGACCAAACGGCTCCTTGACCGGTAACGATGCGATTAACGCGGCGTTCTACTTCCCGTGGATTGACGCCCCCGACCCCATGCAGGAGAATCGTCCCCGGTCATTTCCCCCCTGTGGATTTGTGGCTGGGCTGTATGCCAAAACGGACGCTAGTCGAGGCGTCTTCAAGGCCCCTGCCGGAACGGATGCCAGCCTAGCGGGCGTGATTGGCGTGAGCGTTCCTTTGACGGATGCCCAAAACGGCGTTTTGAATCCTCAGGCCATCAATTGCATTCGCAATTTCCCAATTTACGGCACGGTGATTTGGGGCGCCCGCACTTTGCGGGGTAACAACGAAATTGGTTCGGAATGGAAATACGTTCCGGTTAGACGCATCACCTTGTTTATCGAAGAAACTCTGTATCGAGGCACCAAGTGGGCTGTATTTGAACCCAATGATGAACCCCTGTGGGCACAACTTCGTCTCAACATTGGCGCGTTTATGAACTCCCTGTTTCGACAGGGCACGTTTCAGGGACGGACGCCCCAAGAGGCTTACTTCGTGAAGTGTGATGCTGAGACGACAACTCAGAACGATATCAATTTAGGTATCGTCAACGTGGTTGTGGGATTTGCCCCCCTCAAGCCAGCGGAATTCGTCGTCATCAAGATTCAACAAATCGCGGGTCAAATCGCAGTCTAGGGAGAGACATTATGGCGGAGTTTGTGGTTAATGCTGGACGGTTAGATCCCTACAAGAACTTCAAGTTTCGGATTAAATGGGATGGTCGGTACGTGGCGGGCATTAGCAAGGTCGGTGCCCTCAAGCGAACGACAGAGGTGGTTTCCCACCGGGATGGGGGTGACCAAAGTAGCTCTCGCAAGTCACCAGGACGCTCTGAGTATGAGGCGATTATGCTAGAGCGCGGCGTTACTCACGATGCTGAGTTTGAGCTTTGGGCCAACAAGGTTTGGAATTACCGCAACGCTCAAGCCGGACCTGAGAATCGGACGCGTGAGGCGTCCCTGCAAGACTTTCGCAAAGACATCATTCTGGATATCTTCAACGAAGCCGGGCAGAAGGCCATCTCGTACAAAATCTATCGTTGTTGGGTATCAGAGTATCAGGCGATTCCTGAGTTGGATGCGAATGCGAATGCGATCGCGATTCAATCGATCAAGCTCGAAAACGAAGGTTGGGAGCGCGATGAAGAGGTGAAGGAACCCCAGGAGGAGAGCTTCTAGCGATTATCCTTCTGCCTGTTGCCACGGGACTAATCGGGACTTTGCTTATGCGTGCACTGTCGGTGCCGGATTTGTTGGCCGTATGGGAACGAGGACTCGCCCAGTCTCCCACTGAGCGGGCATTGCTGATGTTAGCGACTGCCTGTCCAGACTTGTCAGTTCAGGAACTGGCCAAGCTGAGTATTGGTCAGCGGGACGATCGCCTACTCACGCTACGAGAATGGGCTTTTGGCTCTCAGCTCGTGAGCATTGTGGATTGTCCTAACTGTGGCGATCGCCTAGAGCTAGATTTCACGATTGCTGATATTCGCGTGCCGTCGAGTCCTGACGTCGCGACTGAGCACTCGCTCGAAGTTGAAGGGTACAGGGTGAAATTTCGACTGCCTAACAGTGAAGATCTGACGGCGATCGCCACACAGGATCCCCAAACGGCTCCTCAGTTACTGCTGAAGCGGTGTTTGCTAGAAACCACCGCGCAAAAATCAACCCCGCCCTTCGACCAATTACCAGAAACAGTGCTGAATGATGTTGTGGCGCAAATGGCGTTAGCCGATCCGCAGGCGGAGATTAAGCTGGCGGTCACCTGCCCTGGCTGCGGTCATGCCTGGAAATCGGTCTTTGATATTGTGGCCTATTTCTGGGAGGAGTTGAACGTTTGGGCCTTGCGGCTACTGCGAGAAGTGCATATCTTAGCCTCTGCCTACGGTTGGCGAGAAGCTGACATTTTAGCGATGCATCCCTATCGACGGCAGTTATATCTAGAGATGGTGGGTCGATGAATAGCTATCTCGGTCACTTAGTCCATAGAAGTCTTGATCACGGTAATCGAGTGCGGCCCCGGGTGCCCTCGCTATTTGAACCGGCTTCGGAGGGCGGAGGCTTAAGCTCGGCAGCGATGGCCGCTATGACCGATCGGCCTCAGACTGACTCTGGACTAGCGTTGACGCAGGCGATCGCCCATACGCCTGGTGAGTCTTCGCAAACGCCTGCAGGCTCTACACCATCCCCTGCCCTACGACCTTTGCCCTTAAGCCCCGGTTCCAACTCTCAGGTACCACAGCGTTCCGTGCTTCATCCGGCACAGAGGGGGGATGCGGGTGAAACGACGACGTTCTCCTCACCGGTTGCTGATCAAGTCTCCAATACCGCTGCGCCAAGTCCCCGACCGGTATCTTCGCCATCGGTCTCGCCTCAGCGAATCGATGCCCAGGGCGATGGACAACCCGCTGCCTTCCCGGAAATGCCCTCAACTCAGACGCAACCTGTCGTCCCTGCTTCATCGCCGCCGTCGCCGCCCATCATCATTGAGCGTCGCATCGAAACCATGACGCCCGCCATGCCTGTTCCTAACCCAACTGTTTCGCCAGCGAGCAAGACGATCAGCCACATTGAAAATCCCTCTTCGCCTGAGGTCATCAAACGTCATCAGCCCTTTCCCCACCTGACACCCACCTCAACGGAAAACCCTACCCACCTGCGTCCGGCGATGACGACAAGCTCCCCCTTACCAGAGCTATCAGCAACGCAGCCCATGGCCCCACCCTGGCCAGCGCCAGCCCCCACCATTCAAGTCACGATTGGTCGCATTGAGGTGAGAGCCACGACCACAGCGCCCAAACAGCGAAAATCGCGCCCGGCCCCATCTACTTTGAGCCTGAATGATTATCTGCAACAGCGAGGCGGTGGCAAATGAGTAATCCGCTGGCGATCGCGGCGGTCACCGCTACCCTGAGAAACCTCCTGATCCGTGGCTTTAGTGACGATGGCTTTGGCGACAACGTGAGCGTCACCACCCGACCCCTGGATAAAGCCCGAGACGATAACAATCCGCAGAATAACCAGGTCAACCTGTTTCTGTATCAAACGCAAATCAATGCTGCCTGGCGCAACTGTGATCTGCCGGGGCAGGTGACCCCCGGTGAGACGGGATTTGCGCCCTTACCATTAAATCTCCATTATTTGTTGACGGCCTATGGTCCTGATGAAGATGTGGATCTGATTGCCCATCAACTGCTGGGCCGAGCCATGAGCATTTTGCACGATAATCCCATCTTGGGGCGTGACCAGATTGAGGCTGCCTTAACCGATGGCGATCTCCATCAGCAGATCGAGCGCGTGCGAATTACCCCTTACTCCATGTCAATGGAAGATTTGTCCAAGCTGTGGACAACGTTTCAGACTCAGTATCGGACCTCAACCAGTTATGAGGTCGCGGTGGTCCTGATTGAGAGTAAGCGCCCCACCCGTTCGCCTTTACCAGTGTTGCAGCGTGGTCGAGCCGATCAAGGTGTGGATACAACCACATCGGCCTCGCCTGTGCTAAGAGAAATCCGGACTGAGGTCCCGAAACCCGCAGTTGAGTTGGGCGATCGCATCACGATTGTTGGCGACTATCTCACCAGTGGCGAGACGCTCACCGTACAGTTACGCCATCCGCTATTGACTGCTCCCCTTACCCTTGCCCCTTTACCCGAACGCCAGGCCACAGAACTCCAGGTAGAGCTGCCCAATCCAGCCAATGTTCCGGCGATCGCGAGTGAGTGGCTAGCGGGCTTCTTGACCCTATCGCTGCTGGTCGAGAGTCCTAACCTGCCAAGCTGGACCACCAACGAAATACCCATTAGAATTGCGCCCCAAATTACGGTCACGACGCCTACTGCCGCTAGCCCAGGGGCTATTCCCACAGCGCCTCAAGGCACAGTCTCCATTACGCTGACCTGCATTCCTCAAGTCCGGGTCGATCAGCGGGTCATGCTGCTATTTGGCGATCGCCAAATTCCCCCAGAAACACTGACGCCTCCAGTCAACCCCACGGCACCTTCGACCCTGACCTTTGTGGTCGAAGATGCGCTGCCCGGTACCTATGTGCTGCGGCTTCGGGTAGATGGTGTGGACAGCTTGCCGATTGATTTTGCGACCCGTCCCCCTCAGTTCACCAATAACCAGAAGGTGACGATTAATGAGTGACTCCGCCATTAGCCCTTTGGAACAATGGCATAGAACCAACGAGGATTATCTCGCCAAAGCGCTGGCCTGGCTACGTTTGCGGTTGCTATATCAGATTCACACGGTCACTGATACGAAGCCTGATCCTGATACCAGCGGCCCCTTGGATGGACTCTTTGCTAAACGCAAGCCGCCGCCGCCAGAGCCGACTCCGCCGGTCAGTGCCGCTGACTTAACCCAAGCCCAAGAACGGATGGCAGCCGCCGAGACGGCAGAGCCGCCGCCCGCGCTTACTGTCCTTGGCCAACGACTAGGACTCTCTCGATTTGAGCAGCAGGTGCTGCTGTTATGTGCGGCGATGGAGCTTGATACTCGCATCGCCAGGCTCTGTGCTCAAGCCCAGGACAATACTAATCATCCCTATCCCACCTTTGCCTTGGCGCTGTCTATTTTTGCTGACCCGATTTGGGATGCGCTATCGCCTGAGCGCCCCTTGCGCTACTGGCGCTTGCTTGAGATTAACCAGCCGGGGGCTCAGCCCCTAACGACTAGCGCTTTACGCGCCGATGAGCGGGTGGTCAACTACATCAAAGGGTTGAATTATCTAGACGATCGCCTAGCTCCTTTGCTCACCCCCCTAGAGGTGGTCAACCGTAAGGTGCGTCTTCCCCCTTCACAGCAGCAATCCGTAGAGGCGGTTACGAATTATCTGCAGCAGACCTTACACCAGACTCAGACTCCGGTCATTCAGCTCATCGGCACGGACTCTCAAAGTAAGCAGTTAGTGGCTCAACAAGCGGCGGCCCAGCTAGATCTAGTACTCTACCGCCTAGCGGCCGAATCACTCCCCCAGCAAACCAGTGAAGTGGAACAGTTTGCTCGACTGTGGCAGCGCGAAAGTCTGCTCTTGCCTATCTTGCTCTATCTTGATGCCCATGAGGTAGATAGTGGCTCGAATGATACTACTGCCAAAGCGTTGTACCAGTTTCTAGACCGCTGTCATGGCCTCCTGTTTCTGAGTAGCCGTGAAATTCAGTCGCAGCTGCATCGAGCCAACATTCCATTGGATATTCATAAACCGACGGCCCTGGAGCAGCGATCGCTATGGGAGAAAGTACTAAGTGATAAAGCTGCAGACCTGCCGGCTCAACTAGCCGGTCAATTTGATCTCGACATGATTACGATGCAGCAAGTTCTCCGGCGAGTGCAGATAGAAAAAGCGCCCAACGATAAGCCGTTGCGCGATCGCCTCTGGGAGGCTTGCCTTGCCACTACCCGCCCTCAAATGGATCTGCTAGCCCAGCGCCTGGATACGAAAGCGACCTGGGACGATATTGTCTTACCACAGGAAGAAGCCAAGCTGCTTCGCCAGATTGCCGATCAGATCAGGCAGCGTAGCGTTGTCTATGAAGACTGGGGTTTTCATAACCGGATGAACCGGGGCATGGGCATCAGCGCCTTATTTGCGGGGGAAAGTGGCACTGGCAAAACGATGGCAGCAGAGGTAATTGCCAATGATTTGGCACTGAATCTGTATCGGATTGACCTTTCAGCGGTGGTTAGCAAATACATCGGTGAGACGGAAAAGAACCTGCGGCGGCTATTCGATGCGGCAGAAGATGGGGGTGCCATCCTATTTTTTGATGAAGCGGATGCCCTGTTTGGTAAGCGCAGCGAAGTCAAAGACTCCCACGATCGCTACGCCAATATTGAAATCAACTATTTACTTCAGCGCATGGAAGCGTTTCGGGGACTGGCGATTTTAGCTACGAACATGAAAGGCTCCCTTGATCATGCCTTTGTGCGTCGCTTACGATTTATCGTCAACTTTTCCTTCCCAGGCCGCAAAGAACGCGAGGTGATCTGGCAACGGGTCTTCCCCCCAGAGACGCCTGTGGAAGCCTTGGACTGGCGGCGTCTAGCGCGCCTCAATCTGACGGGGGGGAATATTCACAATGTGGCGATCAATGCTGCCTTTCTCGCCGCCCAAGCTAAAACCCCGGTCACCATGCCGGTGGCGTTAGCCGCTGCTCGCACGGAGTATCGCAAGCTGGGTCGTCCCATCAATGAGGAGGATTTTAGGCTTTGAGAAGGAGAAGGGGAAAGGGGGAAAAGGAAAAGCAACATGTTGTGTTTTGAGACAATTTGTTAAGTGAGGATTGTGGATTAACAGAGGAGGGAGTGATGACTTAAAGAATATTAGGCAGTACTCAGCATGGCACGGGTTGAGCGGTTTGAGGATTTGCGGGTATGGCAACAGGGAATTGAGCTAGTCAAGCAGATTTATCGGCTGACGCGAGAAGGAGCACTTAGCAAGGATTTTGGGTTACGGGATCAGTTGCAACGGGCGTCCGTCTCAATTCCAACTAATATCGCCGAAGGCTTCGAGCGTTCTTCCCGCAAAGAATACGTCCACTTTCTCAACATTGCCAAAGGCTCCACTGGAGAAGTTCGCAGCTTACTCAGAGTCGCCCTCGAAATTGACTACATCAACGCTACCCAACACCACACACTCCACAAGCAAGCGCTCGATCTAAGCCGCATGCTTGCCACCCAAATCCGCACCCTCAAAAACCTCCCACCCCCAACGTAATCTTTCTCCCTTTCCCCCTTTCCCTTATCCCCTCTCCCTTATCCCCTCTCCCTTATCCCCTCTCCCTTATCCCCTCTCCCTTATCCCCTTTCCCTTATCCCCTTTCCCTTATCCCCTTTCCCTTATCCCCTTTCCCTTTCCTTTGTCCCCCTTTCCCTTTCCCCCTTTCCCTTTCCTTTGTCCCCCTCACTCTCCTTATCCCCATGCCCATCTCCCTACATATCGATCGCCTTATCCTCCACGACATTTCTCTATCGCCTTCTCAGCGCCCGGTGCTACAGGCGGCGATGCAGGCTGAATTAGGTCGACTGTTAGCAGAAGGCGGAGTAGGAGCAGCGTGGCAGTTGGGCGGAGCGGTGCCGAGTGTGACTGCACCCCAGATTCAGCTCTCTCCGAAGGGGACTCCCACTCAATGGGGACATCAGATTGCCCATGCGGTTTATCAAGGGATTAGCCCATGACCCGCCAGAGTACGAACCAAGCCCAGCAACAGCCGGTCACATCTCACCCGTTGAGCAGTGGGGGGATTTTGCAGCGGCAGTGTATGTCTTGCGGGCAGCACCAGTTTGGAGCCGAGACCTGTGCCAAGTGTTCTGAGGAAGTCGCTGTTGAACCGTCAACTACGAGGATTTCAAGCTTAAACCGAGATTTCAGCCAGATTCCTGCTTTTTCGCATCATTTCCCTATCCTCCAGCCAAAACTGACGATTGGGCAACCGAATGATCAGTATGAGCAGGAAGCGGATCGGGTAGCGGAAAAGGTGATGCGGATGCCAACGACACTGGAGTATCCGCATCACCCAACCTCTCAGAAAAGGAATTTAATTCACAGAAAAACAGAAGGTGAATTCCGAGGGGGAACAGCTAACTTAGCGCTGACTAGTCGGCTATATCAGAGTAAAGGCAGCGGCTACCCTCTAGACCAAAGCACTCGGAGCTTTATGGAGTCTCGCCTAGGTCAGGACTTTAGTCAGATTCGCATCCATACTGACGATAGCGCTGTCCTAATGAGCCAAGGTCTAAGGGCTAAAGCATTTACCTATGGAGCCGATATCTACTTCAACAAAGGACAATACAATCCCTATACCCAGGCTGGGAAACATCTGCTGACTCATGAACTTGTTCATACGTTGCAGCAGCAACCAGAGGCTGATGGGGCGATCGCCTATAAACCTATCATTCAGCAACAAGATGACTCAGAGGCTGAAGAAAAAGAGAGTGACTCGCAGGTTAGTATTACTCATGATCCTTCCGCGCCTCTCCGAGATGTCACTCTACAGTTCAGAGCTAATTTGAACCTGCAATTGACCGAAGGTATTGGAGCTTTAGCAGGTAGCTTAGGGGGCTCGGCGTCAGCTGATGTTGATGTGGTTGCAACTGCCGCAGATCGAACTGTCGTGATAATGGTTGCTCCTCCCACTGAAGACAACCGTATGGCAGCGATGATCCGACAACAGCTATTCCCAAATGACGAGCCTCGAAGTTTTGACTTTGAATTTGAGGAATATACTTTCCGGTGGATTAGTGGTGTTAGGTTGCTGAGTGACATCACCGTGATCCTGACAGAACCGGAAGCAGCAAGCAAGAGTACCAGTCAAGAAGGGATTCTCTTGACGCACCCTTCCGTGCCTAATGGAGTAGCTCTAACCTTGACACTGTCCTCAGTGACGAGACGAGAAAACGTAGCCGATACGCAGAGAGAGTTACCTAACGACCACTGGATTCTGACGCCTAATCCCCGTATTTTTGCCACCGGCGGAATCTCAAACTTTGGTGGAGATACTAATTTCATCTCTACATTTGGAGCTGATTTCCCGTTATTTTATAACACCAACCTGCCCTTAGTTTATGGAGGGCTGGGTGTTCGGGGTGGGGTTGACACGCTTGGCTCTGGGCGTTTAGGAGGGAGCTTTTTAGCTGGGCTAAATTTTGATCCGCTAACGATACAGGCCGGGATTGGACTGGGCGTCGCGTTTCTGCCTGAGGGTGTTCCAAACAGCGGATCACCTTCGCAAGCAGTCTTGTTTTCTGAAATAGAAGGGATGGTCGGATATAGAATCCTAAGTAACTTAGAGTTGCAGCTATTACTCTCTGCAGGTAGAGGATTTGGAGAGGACTCTTTGCCATTTTTTGGCTCAGGTCAGGCAGGGGCTTCCTTCAGGTTTTGATGAACCTTATCTCCGCATTTTTCACTATGCTCATATCCTGAATTGAATCATGAGCAGATGATGAAAAACCGACATTAAAAAAACCGGCATATGAGCCCATTTAGCATGTGTTGGAGTCTCGTTTTAACCCAAAGTTTTCGGGAATTTATAACTTCTAAAGCAGTGCCATGAAGGGAGTATCAAAACATGACTCAACGAGCCGCGACACAGTTGCCGCAGCAATCATTGGCATATCATCCGTCAACAAATACGGGAATTTGGGAGCGGCAACACATTTCAGGTGGCTTGAAGGAGACAAGCGTTCAAACAAAATTTAGGACAGGGCCATCCAACGATAAGTATGAAGAAGAAGCCGATCGGATTGCCGACCAGGTTACCGGGGCAGTTATTTCAGCGCCTTTGCTCAGTCAAAATCCAACAGAAAAAGATAATTTACAGAGAAGTCAGATGGGTAATACGGGGGGCTTTGACCCTATCAGCGTTGCCCAGCTGAGACATCTTCCTCAGGCCAGAATCCAGAAGGTAAGGTTTCTATCTCCACCCAAAAGTTTATTTGCTGGCTCTAGAGGAGAACCTCTCCGACATGCTGACCTAGAATTTTTTACTCCTCGTCTAGGCCGCGATTTGAGCAATATACGCATTCACCACAGCCCAGAGGTCAATGAAACTGCCGCTGCAATTTCTGCCCATGCGTTTACCTATGGCTCACACATTGGTTTTGCCGGGAATCAGTATCAACCCAGCACACCAGCTGGCCGCAAACTGCTGGCGCACGAGCTGGCGCATACCGTCCAGCAAAATGGTGCGTCACCGACTATTCAACGGAATGAAGACGACGACACACGAGCAGAGAAAGCAAATCAACCATCAGGGAAGGGAGAGGATAAACTCCTAGATTTGCTACTTTACCCCCTCTTTATCGATATCTGGAACGATATTGCCAGGCATCGCGTGAGTCCTGAGATACTCAATGAGATTCGGCTTAAGGGTCCAGAAGATGCGGCGCTCTGGAATGCCGCTCTAGCATTGCCATTTGCAGGCGCAACTATCCCCTCTGATGCAAGTTTTATCGACTTCTTAAGTGGTTGGGCTGAAAATGCAGAAGAGCTACACCGTCTCGCTGGCGGCAGTAATTTTTTCCTCGATTTAGCGAGCACCTTTTTTGGCGTTAACATTGAAAGCTATCTAGGATCTGAACTCTTTCGCACTCGTCTGCTTGAGCAGCATACCCCTAGCTTGGTTACGATACTGCTCCTTGCCCAAGGACTGGTCTCTACGTTGGCGATAATGCCTTCAGATGCAGAAATTGGCGATTTCGATCCTCGCCAGCCTCGCCAGCTAAATCCTCACAATGTGGAACAACTTGCGTTGATCCGTTTTCTATTCAATACCATTCTCTCAAAGCAAATTAAGGCACCTGAGTTCTTCAATGTAGGCCCCATAAAGCTAAAGACTCATCCTGTTTTTGCGGCGACATCAGTAAGTGTAGGCAGTCCGCCAGAGGAATTAACCATTGAATATGCTAGAGGTGCAGGTGAGGGACAAGGCGGTGAACGGCTCAGGTTGGGACTAGCCCTCAATCTCCCCCAGATTATTCGACTTGCTTCGGGAGATGACAGTGGCAACGACCCTGCTGATTTACGGGCCTGGCAGGGCTCCCTGTGGTTTAACTATGAATCAACTAATCCCACTCAGCTGCAAAAAGAGATGGGGTTACTGCCGTCAAGCCAGTTCCGAACGGGCTCGATTTTTGGCGGGGGTGGTTTCCTGGGATTACTTGAGGGCGGCGCACGATACACCACGGATAGCGAAGCTGGTCGACAGCTAACTGCCTGGTTCCTCAATGGCGGCTTTGGTTACAACGGAGCCATTGGTGATAATCTCCAGCGTATTGGCTTCACGGCCACCTATACCGATTGGACTGAGCAAGATATCTTGGCACCCGGTCGCGCTGAAGGGGGTGAAGGGGTCGCAGGCCAGTCGCTTAGAATTACCCCGTTTACACGACTGCAGTTTGGAGGAAATGAGCTACATCAATTTTCGGTCGGTGCGGCTCTAGGGTTTGTGACTGGGTCTCAAGAGGACTTCGATGTCTCTGATTTTCGGGGAGATTTTTCTTACACGTACATGGGCGATCGCGCCGAAGGGCAATTCCCAGCATTCAAGCTAGACCTTTCTGCCTCGGTGAACCGCCTAGACTGGTGGAATCCCAATTCGCCTCTACTCACTGGCCTGCAAGCACGAACTCAAGTTGATCGCTTTTTCCTAGGTGGACAGGTGAACCTCGGTGCAGGAAATATTCCCGAAAGCCGTCGGCTCCCCATTGCCACTGGGGAAAATGAGTTCCAAGATACCCTGGTTCGAACCAGGGTTCCCACCAGTGTTCTATTCACAGCCGGTTTCCTATTGGGGCCAAGTATTGGTAACCGTCCTTGAGTTGGTCATAATTCGCAGTACATAACAATATTTAACGGCTGCAGAGATTCTCAATTTGGATAACCGTACTGATGAAACAGCGATCGCTTACCCCTACCCCAGCAAATTCATCTTTTACACCTGACCAGTCTGGTTTACTGCAGCGCAAATGTACTGCCTGCGGTCAGCAGGCGATCGCCAGTCAGCCTTGCCCAAATTGTCATCAGTCACAGTTGTTAGGACAACGATCGATGCGGTTGGCCGCGAGCCATGATCCCCTAGAACGGGAGGCCGACCGCATTGCTGACCAGCTGATGTCTAGATCAACTACCGCCACTCCGAATGCTGCGCCTCTGAGGGTTCAGCGTTCAGCACAGTCAGCCACAGTCGACGCTAAGATTGCTCCCACTAGCGTTGACCGTGCCCTGGCAAATCCGGGTACACCGCTTGATACCCATCTCCAGCAAGAAATGGGACAGCAGTTTGGATATGACTTTTCTAAAGTGCGAGTGCATACAGATTCTGTTGCCGCTCAGTCAGCCCGATCTCTGAATGCCAACGCTTACACCATCGGACGTGACATTGTATTTAGGACTGGACAATTTACCCCGCATACCCCGACCGGAAGGCGTCTATTAGCCCATGAGTTAACTCATGTAGTACAGCAATCCCAGGGTCGCTACCAATCAGCGATCGCCAACACGATTCAGCGTGATATCGCCCCAGGAATTTCGCAGGCTAACCAGGTTTGCTACGATGACGCAATTCCTCAGCCCGATCCTCCAGCGAGTCGGCCCGAAGAGCATCCTACCTATGAACGATGGTTACACTCTTTCACCGGGCTGACCACCTTTCGCGCCAACGATACTGCACCAGGAGCAACAGCTCGTAATCGGTTCCGAGTCTTAGGAGCCGAGGGGCATCCTGCCAGCCGTTACGGCAGCACCACTTCAACACCTGAAACAGAACCTGTCCCCACTCGCGGCTCAGCTCGCTCAGGAGAAGAATTTATTGACCATCCCACTAATCAATGGGTCATTAATTGTTTACCAGCGAATTTAAGAGCAACGGCTTATCAATTACCGGCTGATTGCGCCGACATTGCCGTGATTTTGAGACATGTTTGGCTGGCGGCACATCATCGCTCAGAAACCTATAGCGGTTGGCAAGTCGGTGATATTGCTGGGCAAGCCAATCAGGGTCGGGCTTTGCGGCTTATTCGTGAGGTTTATAGCGGCAATGTTGACCGCATGCTGAACCCTTATGCTGACGATCAAGGGACACCCATCAGAGACTTTGATCGCTTAGCAGACCGTTTACACCCTGGCGATGTTTTGGTGTGGGAGCATCGTCGATTCAATTTTGACGCCCAAGGCCGAGTCACCTCATCTCGTCGAACAGGCGGTCACACCCAAACCATTACCGATATTGCGAGAAGCAGCAGTGGTCAAATCACGGCAATTAATGTCATACAAGGTAATCAACCCATTTTCTCGGATGCGGCTACGGCCATCCTTCAGCATCAGGGGGCAGCCACGACGGATGCCGATAGTGCCGCTGGCCGACACTTAAGATACTTACCTGGGAGACGGATCGAAGCCAGTCAAGCTATCAGCATTGAAAATATTGCTCATCCTTCTACCCAGCAGGATGTCTGGGGGCGCGATGATGGCGGGAATGTTTTTACCTTTATCGTAGCGGCTGGCCCACCAAGAGCCGCAAGACGTCCTTCAGCGAGGAGGGGGCGCAGGCGAAGTATTTTAGACTGGCGACGGGCGATCGCCAGAGCTCACCGACGAAGCATTGCAGGCGTTTTAGAATCACTGCTACAAGAGGCCCGCAGCCTCATCGAAGGCGGTAATCCCGTTGCTGACGCAGATATGCGTACGCTAGGACAACGGCTGGGAGAGCGATTAAGAACTTTACTGGAAAGGCGGGACGTGGGGCAGCTCCTGCAAAAGCGAGATGAGTTTATCGCGGTGATGGATGCCCTGCGAGATGACGCTAATGATATCGCTGCGGTCACTCCCCTATTCGAAGCCTTTAAGGCCGCCTTCAGGGTAGCGGCGATACCGTCAACGTCAACAACGGAAAGTCGCAGACTTTATGAAGAGAGTTCTGAGGTCGGTCAATTCATTACCCCTTTTGTTTCCCATGTTGAGGACTTGGATAGACGTTTAGCGCGGGTGTCAAGCCCTCGGCGTGCTGCGGCTATCGTTGGCCGCGCAGGAGAATCTCTTTGGCAAGCTGCGCTAGACCGCGCCCAAATCCAGGGGAATTTGGACGATCGCCCCCTTTACTGGACCCGATTGAGAATGATTGAGGAAATTCAAGAGTTTGCCAGTAGGCGACGGTTAAGAAGGGGGCTTCGACGGCGATTAATCGATCGCTTTGAGCAAGCTTCAAGAGGGCAAACGACGGCTACATTTACAGGTGCCACGGCCACCCAACGCCGAATTTTGATTAGTGGGTTTGATCCATTTGGCCTAACGGGTGCTCCTAGCGGAGGACAAACCGACATGACCATCCAAGATTCTAATCCTTCGGCAGCTGCCGTGTTAGCTCTAGATGGTCAACCAGTTCCTGCACCGGGCTCGGGGCCGTCAGCAATGATTCAGGGAGTGATTTTTCCGGTGCGCTATCGAGACTTTGATGCTGGTGCCATTGAAGCCTTTTTTGGTCCTTTCTTGAGGGCTACGCCCCCTGTCAGCATGATCATGACCATCAGCCAAGGGGGCAACACCTTCGAAATAGAGCGGTGGGCCGGACGACGACGCTCAACCGATAGCGCATTTCTCGATAACGAGGGGGCATGGGGCGGTGGTACGCCTTCGGCACCGGTCGAGCCGCCTGGCATCGCTGCGGGCAGCGAGTTTTTAGAAACCCAACTCCCCCATCAGGCAATGACCACCGTAGCAGGCACGCACTTAGATGCCTCCAGAGTTCCTACAAGTGGTGCCGGGCCAGCAGTCAGGGGGTCGGGGGGCGGCTTTTTATCCAATGAAATTTTTTACCGAGTGCGGTTACTTCAAGTCAACATCGGTGGGAATGTAATGAACTTACCTGTGGGTCATTTGCATGTCCCTAATGAAGACATCATGACGCGCCAGCAGATTCAACAAAGAGTTATGGAGATCATTCAGGCAGCGCTGCCGACCTTGACCATTTGATCACCTTGAGTGAGAGGGGTCGAACTTTCCTGATTTCACAATTTCCTTGGCAGTATGACTATTTTGGAAGTGCCCGTGACATGAGAGGGGTGGTCTACGATGGGAGTGACTTACTCAGGGAGAGTATTTTCCAAGTTCAACTTTAAGGATGAGGGGATGCTTGACAGGTTAAGCATTTCTTGAAATAGTCAAGTCCCATATACAAGGGCTTCTTAGAAGAATAAGCACTAGATATGGATTCAGGCCAAAATACCTGCTCAATGAGTAAATATACTCATTGAGACTGAAAGACTGATATAGCCGTCAACTTGGCATTGGTGAAATGCCCTTGACAAAAGCGTTTTGTCCTTAACCTGTCACGCATCGGATGAGGGGATGGGTAAATGAATCAGCGATCGCATATCCAAAATCAAGCTAAATCATCCTTCACTCCTTTCCAGACGGGCTTTTTGCAGCGCAAGTGTGCTTCTTGTCGTCAGCATGGAGCGGTAGAAGGGACCTGCGATAAATGTGCCCAAACCCCAACTTCACAGTCGGTGGGCATGAGCGCCTCACGCTTAAACCAAGACATGAGCCAAATTCCCGCCTACTGGGGGGCTGCCTCAACGCTGCCGAGCCACCTGAAGATGGGCCAACCGCATGACCCGCATGAACAAGAGGCCGATCGCGTGGCTGAACAAGTGATGCGAATGCCTGAGCCGCAGCTTCAGCATCAGACCGAAGCAGTGGGCATTGGCAAAACGGATATTCCCACTCAACCTCTGGTGCAGCGAAAAACCTCTATCGCAGCAGGCAGTACCGGCGTACCTCCTGTAGTGAACGAAGTGTTGCGATCGCCTGGCAAACCGCTAGAGCCAACAACTCGTGCATTTATGGAATCCCGCTTTGATCAGGACTTCAGCCATGTACGAATACATACGGATGCAAAAGCGGCGAAATCGGCAGGGGCGCTCAATGCCCAGGCCTACACATTGGGACACAATGTCGTTTTTGGGGCAGGGCAATATGCACCGGAAAAGAAGCGAGAAAAGAGTTTATTAGCTCATGAGTTGGCTCATGTTGTGCAGCAGGGAGCCGCTGCCACAACCATGCCGCGCATTCAACGCCGGGTTGCTGATAACTATGCCGAAATTGAGAGGCGATTGACGTATCGCGTCTTTTTGGATTGGGTCATTACTGATCGGGAAGCCCGAGAGGTTTTGGGGATGCTCAGCGGTTTATCTGATCGCGATTTGGCCGATACCGTGACCGCGATGGATCGGGATGGCCTCCTTGAGCGCTTACTCAACAATGTTTCGGCGGCTGACAAAGAGCAGCATGCGGTGCTCCTCGGCCAGATCAATCGCTATCGCTCGGTGTCCCATTCGGCTGAACGGATTATTGATCGACTCAGCACGGGCTTTTTTGATTGGGCGGTGACCGATCGAGATGCGCAGGAGGCTTTACAAGCTTTGATGGGGCTTGACCCACAGCAATTACGAACCCTTGTGGCTCATCTGGTCAATAAGGACCTGTTTGACAAGTTGCTGGATGAATTACCGGCTGAAGATCATCGTCGCTTTGCTGCGTTTATTGAGAGATTGCGGCGGATTCGAGACGAATTTACGGCGTTAGTTACGGCCCATACCGAACACCTGCGATCGCAACCGGGGGGGGCTGGCCGTACCGTTCGCCGGACAACCCAGAAAACGGGGTACGGGGGGTCGCGTTCTACTTGGTCAGACCTCACCCCAGAACAGCAACGCGACTGGCGAGAACGGGCCGCGATCGCCATTGCCAATGTCATCGCCAGCGTGCGCGGCACCGAGTTAGAGGCGATTTTGGCGCGGGCCCGTCTCGTGTTCAAGCCAGAAGAAACGGAAAGGCTCAATGCCTATGCTTACGTCTCCGGTGAAAACGCCCTTTTCTTTGGCCGGAGTTGGGTGCGTAATGCTGAAGACAACCCGGTCAACGTTTGGCAAAGTATTGCCCATGAGTTGGGTGGTCATGAAGAATTTGGCAGCACCTGGTCTTGGGAGATTATGCGAGCGACTTTACAGCGCTTGACACCGCAAGAGCGACAAGAGGCGCTGGGCAGTGCCAATTCTCTTTTCAGCGCTTATGGATATCTGGAAACGGAAATTTATGCCGAGTTGCGTGAATTACCGTTTCGGATTGAAACCAGTGGGGGCGACAGGCCTGAGCGGACATCTGACCAAGATAAAGGGGATGTTAACAAGCAATTGAATCGCATCAAAAAAGCGTTTGGCCCAGACGTGGGGCGGCAAATAGCGCTACGCCTTTATTACCGAGTCATGACTGATCCGCGCATCGCTGAGGCGGCCAAGCGCCTACTGTATAACGAAATCCAAGCGGTTTTTGGCTTGTTTCCACTGTCGGAACCGATCCAACCTTGAGGTCAGAGTGACGGAAGATCGTTGAACGGAGGGTCAGCTCATGGTCAAGGAAATGTCTACGCATGCGGACAACAAAACTGCCTCGCTCCCAGTTCAGCATGGTCTTGTCCAACGCCGTTTGGGTGATGCCTGCGGACATCATCCTGGTGTCCAGGCTGATTGCTCTGAATGCCAGCGCTCCAAAGGGCTGTTACAGCGCCAATCGGCCCATCAGTTTGCCCCCGCTGAGGTGCCACCGATTGTCCACCAGGTATTGCGATCGCCGGGTCAGCCCCTCGATCCAGCTACGGGTGCGGTTATGGCCACCCATTTTGGCCACGACTTTAGCCGGGTGCGCTTACATACCGATCAGCAAGCGGCGGCGTCTGCCAATGTCGTCAACGCCCATGCTTATACGGTCGGCCGTCATGTGGTCTTTGGCCCAGGGCAATACACCCCTCACTCCCCCCAAGGTCAGTATTTGTTGGGCCATGAGTTAACCCATGTGATGCAACAGCGTGGTGTGACTGATGTCTCTCCCACAAGCATTGAAATCGGGGCCGCAAATGATCGCTGCGAGCAACAAGCCGAGCGGCATGCCCAGGCGGTGCAGTCCCACCAGAGGCTGCCGAGTGTCGGGGCGGGGCTACCAGCCCTGCGGCTGCAGCGGGTCTCCTTCGGAGAAGAATTTCTGCGCTTCATTGGCTTTGAAGGCACCTTCGAAGATGAGGAATTATTGGCCTATTTGGATTTTTTAGACATTAATAACCGCATCGAAGATGCCTTTGATAGTGACAATAAGGCGCGGGCCATTGTAAAGCTTTGGCAATCAGGCGATCGTCGCTACGTTCTTCCCATTAAACGGAAGGTGTTGTTGATTCAAGAAATGCTGTCCGGTTTCACGGGGAATGACGATGAGGATGCGATCTTAGCGCTCTTGCGGGGGTCAAAAGACATCGAAATCGAGATCATTGTTCGCACGATTAGCGTGGCACGACTCAACCGCAACTTTCATTACCAGCAGCAAGATGAGCTTGACCGTTTCCTCGCGAGTTGGCGGCGACGGATGGGCTACGAAAGCGAAGGCGACCCCGAACCGGCAGGCAATACCCAGCCCGAGGGGGATGCCGAGCGATCGGAGGCGACAGCGGATGAGGACTATATTCAGCGCATTGTGGTTGACCAAGAAACGACCCAAACGGTAACTGCATACTGGGAAAGTGGCCGCACCGACCGAGACATCTGTTCAACGGGTAAAGGACATTGCTGTGTGGATGCGACCCAGGGGGATGCGGCGGCCTGCTCTGAGGCTGGATCACGGGTCAGCGGGTCGAACTGCACCCCTGTTGGCACCCACACGGTGGCCAAGAAAATACCCGAAACCGGTGGGGGCGTAGAGCTGTGGACAGAATTTATGGATGATCGGGACATTGCCCTCCATGAGTACCGCCCAGTTGATGGCACCCCCCTCTCCCATGGCTGCGTCCGGCTAAATCGACCCATGGCTCAGCTCATTTATGATCATTCGGTTGAGCCCAGAAGCGCCCGCAGACTGCGGGTGAGCCCCACAACCGTGGAAATCAAGGGATTAGCTCGACCGTACTGTCATTACCCACCCTTACAACGAGAGTGGGTCGGTGATTTCAAAACCGCCGGGCGTCAACCCGACGATGGCGAAACCTTCAGTGCCAGAACCCGACGCTCCATTCGGAACATCCGACGCACCCTGCGTCAGGAAATGGGGCTGAATGACGAAGAACTCGATGCGGCGATCGCCAGGTTAGAGCAGCAAACCGGTGGACGGATGACCCTCTCGGCCGTTGCCCCAGTGGCCAGTTTGATACCACGCTGTGAGACGCCAGAAGAAGAATAAACGGCGTGTAATTTAAGCCGTTAATACAACTTTTTAAGTAGTTCAGCAAAACCTTAACAATCTCCGAGGAATCACACAGAAGCGGATATTTTGAAATCAGGAAAAGTCATTCGTAGAATCGTCACTGTTTTCGCAAGCATAGCAATCCGCAATTAGGTCAGGACAGCTTTAAGTTCTGAAACGTCGACACCATCGGCGTTCTAATTCCGCACTCCGCATTCAGAATGCCGCATTCTGCTATAACGCTGCTATTGCCTATGACCACCTTTCCCGGCTCACCCCGCTTAATTCGAGGGGGTATTGTTCTGATTAATTCCGGCACCTCGGAGGTGCTGCGAATCATTGCATTGCAGTACAACCCCGATAACCTCAGTCGGACGTTGCAGGTGCAAGGGGTCGAAGGGGAAGGCGGCGATCGCTCAGAAGCTTTACGCTTAACGGGACCTCCCATTGAAACGCTCTCGCTAGAAGCGGAAATTGATGCAACCGATCAGCTAGAGTTTCCTGACCGAAATGCGGCTACAGCAGAATTGGGCATTCATCCGCAATTAGCCGCGTTAGAAACCCTGATTTATCCGTCTAGTAATCAGCTATTAGAACATGATCGGCAGGCGCGATCGGGCACCTTGGAAATTGCGCCCATGGAAGCGCCCTTGAGCCTATTTGTCTGGAGCGAAAATCGAGTGCTGCCCGTCCGCTTGACGGAATTTAGTGTGACTGAAGAAGCCTTTGACGCTGGCCTCAATCCGATTCGAGCCAAAGTCAACTTAGGCATGCGCGTACTCAGCGTGATGGATTTAGGGTTTGATCATAAAGGCGGCAACCTCTTCATGATTAACTTGCAGCGAAAGGAACGACTCTCCGGCAGAAGTCGGCCTGGAACCCTTAGCAATCTAGGCATTGGAGGCATTCCCTAATGATGAACCCCATCGCTGATCCGCTTCAAGCTATTCAGGGGTTAGCCGCCCTAGGACCCACGTTCTTCCCCCTAACCAGCCGGTATCACGGGATTGGGGTGGCCCAATTAGAAGCGGGTGATGGCACCCAAATTCCCTACCTTCGCAGGCGGTTCGTTCCCCAGCCCGAACGCTTTGAATTGCTGCAAGAGCATGTCGTGAAACAGGGCGAGCGGTTAGATAACATCACCTATCAGCACCTGGGCGATCCCGAGCAGTTTTGGCGCCTTTGTGATGCGAACCGAGCCATGCATCCCGAAGAACTCACGGCTGAAACCGGTCGTCGCCTACGCATCACCCTCCCTGAAGGTATTCCAGGAGCGACCAATGCTTGAGGGGATGCACCTGACACTGATGATTGGGCCTGCGGTGCCTGTGCCAGCGCCGCCGACTGTCATTGATGCCCTGACTGATGTACAGGTTAATGTTTCCAATCAACGTACGGGATTTCAGCTTACGTTCACGATGGGCAAGAACTCGCCTTTACTAACCACGATGTTGCCTGCTGGCTACTTTGATCCTATGGTTACGCGAGTCATCATCATCGTAACGGTGGCAGGAATACCCAATGTTTTGATGGATGGCATGGTGACCCGTCAGCAACTTGCGCCGAGTAATGAGGCTGGAAAAACCACGCTCACTATTACAGGCGAAGATCTAAGTGTCTTGATGGATGTCATCCAGGTCCAGCGATCGTTCCCCGCGATGCCAGAGGTTGCCCAAATTTATACCATTCTCGCGCCCTATGCAGCCTTTGGAGTTGTGCCTGTGGTCATTCCACCAATCATTCCGATTGTGCGATCGCCAACGCAACGTTACTACAACCAAAACTCAACCGACTTGGCTTATTTGCGGCGGTTAGCCAATATAGTTGGCTATGTATTTTACGTCGAACCAGGCCCAGCACCCGCAACCAGCATTGCGTATTTTGGGCCGGATATCCGAATTCCGAACCCACAGCCTGCCCTGACCATCAATATGGATGCGCATACAAATGTAGAGTCGCTGAGCTTTAGCTTAGATGGATTAGCCAAGCGAATTTTAGTTGTCAACGTGTTTGATCCCGCGACCAGAAAGATTCCGATCCCTCTGCCCGTCCCAAACTTTAGTGTTTTTCGGCCACCGCTGGGTGCTCGTCCCACGCCTCCAGCAAAGGTTGAATTTGCCAATGATGTTGCCAACGATGACCCTGATGATGCGGCTCAAAAGATTTTGGGAGTATTATTACGTTCCTCAGATGCGATCAGTTCCAATGGTTCATTAGACGTCTTGAGATACGGTGGAATTTTGCGTTCACGGCAATTAGTGGGAGTACGAGGGGCCGGGTTAGCCTATGACGGCATGTATTACGTCAACAGCATTACTCACACCATCAAGCGGGGGGAATATAAACAGAATTTCACTCTTTCTAGGGATGGCTTGATATCCAATACAGCTAAGGTTCTGGTATGAATGAGTCGGATGGAGACCAAAAGTATTATGGGAAATACCCTGGAACAGTTGTTCAAAACATTGATCCAGAACAACGAGGGCGACTGCTCATTACAGTTCCTGATGTTTTGTCACTTGTGCCGTCAACGTGGGCTGAGCCTTGTGTTCCTTTAGCGGGGCCTACGGGTCCTCCGATGGGGGTCTATCTCGTTCCTCCAATCGGGACGGGCGTTTGGGTCGAGTTTGCCCATGGAGACTTAAATCGTCCGATTTGGGTGGGTTGCCGCTGGGGCAGCCCATCTGATGTTCCGCCACTGGCCCATGCGGGACTACCAGTTGCCCCTAACATTGTCTTGCAATCGGTGGGGCAACACAGTCTGGTTATCAGTGATTTGCCTGGTCCCACTGGTGGCATCATGCTGAAGAGCACCACAGGGGCCAGCATTATCGTCAACGATACAGGTATCTATATTCAAAACGGGAAAGGCGCGTCCCTCAACCTGGTCGGGCCAAGTATCACTTGCAATAACGGAGCCCTCACAATCACCTGATCTACGGAGATGCTACTATGCCTGGTCCATTACTTCATGTTGGTGCGACGGTACTGTGCTCCCATGGCGGGCAGGCGCAGCCCACAGTGCCCTATCCTCGGGTGTTGGTCAGCGGTCAGCCGATTGTCACTCAGTCCGCGCCTTACGTGGTCGCGGGATGTCCGCTACCGCCACCGCCCGGAGCCAATGGCCCCTGTGTGAGCGCGCAGTGGACAACGGGCTCAACTCGCGTTTTGGCCAATGGCGTTCCGGTTGTTTTGCTCAGTAGCCAAGCGGTCTGCGCGCCAACGGGTACGCCGCTCATTCCCGGAGTGTCGCAAACTCGCGTCATTGGCACCTGAGGAAAGCGTTATGAATATCGACTTCCCTTTCAGATTTAACCAGCGGGGGCGCACGGCGACAACCTCGGATGTTGATCATATTCGCGACATGATCGAGCAGCTTTTGTTTACCAATCCGGGTGAGCGGGTAAACCGCCCAGAGTTTGGTAGTGGGCTCTTGCAGTTGGTGTTTGCGCCCAATAGTCCAGAGCTGGCGGCGACTCTACAATTCACCATGCAGGCGGCCTTGCAAACCTGGTTAAGCGATGTCATTGAAGTCCAAGATTTAGAGGTTATCAGCACCGATTCCCGGCTAAAAATTATTTTGAGCTATCGCCTTCGCCGTACCGGAGAGCAGCGGGTCGAGCAGTTTGAGCAAGGGGGGGCATTATGAGCAGCACTGGCCCCTTGACCTGTCAGGACGAGCAGCGCCGTTATGCCGTGCGCGCCAGCGATCGCCTCAATGGTCTGGACTACCTCGAAGTCGAAATGATTGAAGTGGGCGGGCGGCAGCGCGTTTTCCTCTGCGTGCATTTTTTAGGTCCCGTGCCCGCCCCTGAGCAGGTGCGGCTTGAAAATATCCGGATTGAAGGCGGGGAGCGCATTCGCGATATTCGGGCCGTGGCCCTGCAGCTCCATATCCCGGAGGACCCCTCGATTGATGGTTGTCTGCGGATTGAAGTGGACAAGCTGGGCGACTTTTCACCCTACATTTTGCGTTTCGTGAATTTGGCCGCGATCGCTGAACCGGGTGGCCTGCAGCTTGATTCCCGCTATGCCTGCCTGCAATTTTTCTTTCGAGCGGGTTGCCCTAGCGATCTGGACTGCAAAGCGCCGCCGCCCGTTTGTCCCCCCGAGTTTGGGGCGGAGCCAGAGATTAGCTATCTCGCTAAGGACTATGCCAGCTTTCGCCAGTTGATTCTAGACCGATTGGCGCTGATCATGCCGGACTGGCAGGAACGCCATGTGCCTGATTTGGGCATTACGCTGGTGGAAATTTTGGCCTACGTCGGTGACTACTTGAGCTATTACCAGGACGCGGTGGCGACGGAAGCCTATCTCGAAACGGCGCGGCAGCGCATCTCGGTCCGGCGGCATGTTCGCTTGGTGGACTATGTCATGCATGAGGGGTGTAATGCCCGCACCTGGCTCTGGCTGGAAACAAGTCAGGACACCACACTGAATCTGAATCAGGCATTTTTTATCACGGCTTACCCTGGGGCTCCCGCCAAGGGCACGGTTTTGTCGGCGGGTGAGCTCGCGCGCATGGTTCCGACTGACCAATATGAAGTGTTTGAGCCCTTAGTAGCGGACACTCAGGCGGCCGCATGGAGACTATATTGGGCCCATAATTGCATTGAATTTTATACCTGGGGCGATCGCCAGTGCTGCCTGCCGCCAGGGACCACCACAGCCACCCTACGCGATACCTGGGCACCGTTCTCTATACCTGCCGCTGATGTCCTTGGAACCCCTCCTGCCAACGAACAAGACTGCGATGACCCCGAGCCGCCTGCCCCGCCGCGCCCGCCCCGCGCGCTCCGCAACTTAAAACCCGGTGACCTACTTCTGTTTGAAGAAATCAAAGGGGCCAAAACGGGTAGCGTAGCCGATGCCGATTTTTCCCATCGCCATGTTGTTCGTCTGACCAAGGTGGAGTTGCTTGAGGAGCCGCTGTACACCGTTCAGGTACCAGCTGCGCCCTCCTCGGAGGCAGAGACTGAGTCTGCCGAGGGGAGAAACGTCGAACCGCCTTTGGTCGAACCGCCTTTGATCGAACTGCCCTTACCGATTGTCCATATCGAATGGGCAGTGGCAGATGCGCTGCCTTTCGCCCTGTGTATTTCGGCCATTGGTCCGGCCCCCAACTGTGCCCTGGTGGAAAATATCAGCGTGGCTAGAGGCAATGTGCTGCTAGCAGACCACGGTCGCACGATCCGCGATGAGGCTCTCGGGACGGTGGAAGCCCAAGATCTGCAAGTGGTCTGTGTAGGGGAAAATCAGCCGGCAGAGGCGATCGCTCGTCCCCAGCGGTTTACCCCGCGACTGCCAGCGGCTGACCTGACCTTTAGCCAGCCCTTATCAAACTCGGCACTACTGACAGCGCCGGCCGCACAGCTTCAGCCGCAAGATCCACGTCAGGCGACCCCTCAGATCACCTTATCCGCAACTCCTGCCGGCCGGGCGGGCGATCGCTGGGTGCCCCGTCCCGATCTTCTCGGCAGTCAGCCGCACCAGCAGCACTTTGTGGTGGAAATGGACAACGAGGGACAGGCGCATCTGCGTTTCGGAGATGGCGAATTGGGACAACAGCCCGCGATCGCCACCCAATTTACTGCCACCTATCGAGTGGGCAGTGGCCCTGCGGGAAATTTGGGTGCCGAAACCTTAGCCCATGTTGTGGTGCCAGCGTCGATCAGTGGGCTGTCGATCACGCCCCATAATCCCTTTCCGGCCAGCGGCGGCACTCTGCCGGAACCCCTGAGCGAAGTTAAACTGTTTGCCCCTACAGCTTTTCGGAAGGAACTCCAGCGGGCAGTCACGCCGCAGGACTATGCCGCGATCGTCCTGCGAGACTTTGGCACCCAAGTGCAGCGGGCTGCCGCCACCCGGCGCTGGACAGGTAGCTGGTACGAAATGCTGGTGGTCATCGACCCCAAAGGAACGGCAGAGAGCGATCCGTCGCTGCTAGCGGCAATCGCCACCCACCTGGAGCGCTATCGGCGCATGGGCCACGATGTGGTGGTGAAATCTGCCACCTACGTCTTTGTGGATATCGCCATGACCGTGTGCGTAAAGCCAGATTATCGGCGCGGACAGGTCGCAGCGGCCCTGCTAGAGGTGCTGAGCGATCGCCCTCTGCCCGGTGGTCAACGGGGCTTCTTCCATCCCGATAATCTCACCTTTGGCACGGGCATTGCCCTGAGCAAGCTGGTGGCAGTGGCCCAAAGGGTGCCGGGGGTCGAAAGCGTCACCGTGACCAAACTGCAAAGGTTTGCCGAACCCGCCAATGGAGCACTGGCGCAAGGCCTCCTCTCCCTCAGGGCGCTCGAAATCGCCCGACTAGATAACGATCCCAATTTTCCTGAACGGGGGCAATTAGTCCTCAACATGCGAGGTGGACGATGATCAATCCCTGCGGTTGCTGTGCAGGACTCGAACCGTTAACCCCCCAATCCACGGCGAATCGCCCTGGACTCGATCAACTGCGCTATCGCATTGGCACCCATGCCGTCTTTCTAGAGACCATGAAGGCACGCCTGTCTCTGCATGAGTTTTCGACAGAGGACGAGGCGGCGATCGTAGAGCTTGGCGATGACAGCAGCGATGAGAATACTGACACATCAGTGGCACCAGCGGCATCAACGGTATCAGCGCGGCGGCCTCTTCAGGCATTGAAAACCCGAGACAGCGACGATTTTACGATCGCCCTCCTAGACGCTTGGGCGCTGGTGGCCGATGTGCTGACCTTCTACCAAGAGCGCATCGCTAACGAAGGCTATCTGCGCACGGCTACAGAACGGCGATCGCTGGTGGAACTGGGGCGCTTGGTGGGCTACAAACCCCGCCCCGGCGTCTCCGCCACCGTCTATCCCGCCTTTATGATGGAGCAAGGCTACGGCAAGGGCTCAGAAGTGCCCCAGGGGACCCGAATACAAAGTATGCCCGCCCCCGGCGAGATGCCCCAGTTCTTTGAAACGTCCGAGCGCATCGACGCCCGGGTTGAGTGGAATGAACTGAAGCCCCGTCTAACTAAGCCCCAAGACATTGCCATCTCGACACGGGCGGATGGCAGCCTCGCAATTAATCAAGATGCCCTTTACTTCGAGGGTGCCTTAACGAATCTCAAGGCCAACGCGCCGCTGCTGTTTGTGGATGAATCTCGGGGCGATCGGGTGGTTCGCTATGTCAAAGCAGTGGTGATAGATAACGTGGCTAACCAAACAAAAGTCACGTTGCAAGCAGACGCCACAGATACCTCCATTGCTGCCGCCCGCAGTGAGATTTCAGCGCCCGATGGCGGCATCGTTACTGCAGTTGAAGCTGCGACATCGCGAGCGAGAGCGGCATCTCTAGCCGCAGGACGTGTGGTGTTATTGTCGGAGTCTTTAACGTTTGAGATAAATGAGACAAGGGATGATGGCGATGAACCAGTGAAGAACGACTGTGCATTTGAGGAGCTCAGTCCCAAACTGGAGAACTTAACCCGCAAACCCTCTCGGCCCCCGGCCAATCGTCAACAGCTCGATCGCTCTCCCCAAAGAACCTTCAAATGCCAGTCTGATATTCCTGCTCGCATCCTCACGGCCTTCCAGCCTCGCATCGGCAACTCCCTCTACCGAGCTTGGGAAAACACAGCCACAACCGACGCGTCCAGAATCACGGTCTACACCTTCGACACTCAAGCCGCTCCCTTTGGCCACAACGCCCCGCTCCGCCAGGATCGCTTCGACAGGGGGAGAA